>NZ_JAJNRO010000018.1:0-73271 GCF_021083605.1 Nocardioides sp. cx-169 | reverse complement strand
CCCACGGCTCCCCGACGAAGCTTCAGCCGGAACCCGTGAGTTCCTCGACACCCGTGTGACCCAGGGGCTCAGCGGGGCCGGTCCTGCGGCGGGATCACCAGCCCGCGGTCGGAGGTGCGCGCCACCTGGAGGCCGCGGGCGATGCCGCCGACGAGCAGGAGGTAGCCGGCGGTCCCCAGGAGGACCAGCCCGACCACGGCGTACGCGTGGTCACCATCGGCGTTGACCAGGCACATGCCGGCGACGATCAGCACCGCGAGCCCGCCGAGCAGGTAGCCCAGCCCGAGCGACGGCTGGTAGTCGTTGGTGTCCGGCGTCATGGCGCCAGTCTCACCCACGCACCGCTGACCCGTCACCCACTGCACCGAAATGCCGCTGACCCGTCAGAGTTTCTGACCGGTCAGCGAGGAGACGGGGATCAGTACCAGTTGTGGGACTCGGAGTGGGCCCAGGCGCCGCAGGGGCTGCCGTAGCGGTCCTGGATGTAGCCGAGGCCCCAGCGGATCTGGGTGACGGGGTTCGTGGCCCAGTCGGCGCCGGCCGAGGACATCTTGGAGCCCGGGAGGGCCTGCGGGATGCCGTAGGCGGAGGAGGTGGGGTTGTCGGCGTTCCAGGTCCAGTTGGACTCGCGCGTCCACAGCGAGTCGAGGCAGCCGAACTGGTCCTGGGAGAAGCCGAACTCCGCGAGCAGCGCCTGGCCGATGCTGCGCGGGTCCTCGTCGGACATGTCCTCGGTGCGGCTCATCGCCGAGACCTTGGTCTGCACCACGGAGGCCTTCTTGACCGAGTTGAGGGCCTGGCGGCGCGAGGAGCGGGACACACTGGTGTCCCGCTCGGCAAGGTCGTCGACCTGGACCGAGCTGACCGGTGTCGCGTCGCCCACCTTCGGCGCGGCCGCGTCGACCGAGCCGGCCGCGGAGGTCGCGGGCCCCTGCCCGAGTACGCCGGTCGAGACCGTCGCGCCGGTGACGGCCACGGCGACCGAGGACAGGATGACGGTGTTGCGCAGCGCCTTACGGGGAGCCGCCACGAGGGCGGACCGCTCGACGGGAGCGCGGTGCTTGGGGGCGGGCTTGACCTGCTTCGTCACGGAGGAGGAGTCCAGGGGCTAGACGACACGGAAGACGATCACGCGCCGTAGGTCACGGACTGATCACGGGCCACCCTGCCTGACCCGCCGGACGCGTGCAAACCAAACCTCCACTTTCCCGGCGAAAATTCCCCGAGAGGCTCGACACATCGGGTCTCCTCGTCACACGAGCCCCTCGGGTCACGACGGCCACGGACTAGAGGGTGACGTTCTCCAGCATCTCGGTCACCAGCGCCGCGATCGGCGAGCGCTCCGAGCGGGTGAGCGTCACGTGGGCGAACAGCGGGTGCCCCTTCAGCTTGTCGATCACCGCGACCACACCGTCGTGGCGCCCCACCCTGAGGTTGTCGCGCTGGGCGACGTCGTGGGTGAGGACCACCTTGGAGTTGGCGCCGATGCGGGAGAGCACCGTCAGCAGGACGTTGGCCTCGAGCGACTGCGCCTCGTCGACGATGACGAAGGCGTCGTGGAGCGACCGGCCGCGGATGTGGGTCAGCGGCAGCACCTCGAGCATCCCGCGGTCGAGGATCTCGTCGATGACGTCCTTTGAGGTCATCGCGCCCAGGGTGTCGAAGACGGCCTGACCCCAGGGCGACATCTTCTCCGACTCCGAGCCGGGCAGGTAGCCCAGCTCCTGCCCGCCCACCGCGAACAGCGGGCGGAAGACGACGACCTTCTTGTGCTGCCCGCGCTCGAGGACCGCCTCCAGACCGGCGCACAGCGCCATCGCCGACTTGCCGGTGCCGGCGCGCCCGCCCAGCGAGACGATGCCGACCTCGGGGTCGAGCAGCATCTCCAGGGCGATCCGCTGCTCGGCGCTGCGGCCGTGGATGCCGAACGCCTCGCGGTCGCCGCGCACGAGGTGCACCTGCTTGTCCGCCCCGACCCGGCCGAGCGCGGTGCCGCGGTCCGACAGCAGCACCAGGCCCTGGTGGCAGGGCAGGTCGCGGGCGGTGTCGAGGTCGAGCACCCCGTCGTCGTACAGCTCGTCGAGCATCGCGGCCTCGACCTCGACCTCGGCCATGCCGCTGTAGCCGGTGTCGGAGTCGTGGACGGCGTCGGCGCGGTACTCCTGGGCGTCCAGGCCGACGGCCGAGGCCTTGATCCGCAGCGGCAGGTCCTTGGACACGAGCGTGACGTCGTGTCCCTCGTCGGCGAGGTTGCGGGCCACGGCGAGGATCCGCGTGTCGTTGTCGCCGAGGCGGAAGCCCGAGGGCAGCGCGTTGGGGTCGGTGTGGTTGAGCTCCACCCTCACCGTGCCGCCGTGCTCGCCGACCGGGACCGGCTCGTCGAGGCGCCCGTGGGTGGTGCGCAGCTCGTCGAGCATCCGCAATGCCGAGCGGGCGAAGAACCCGAGCTCGGGGTGGTGCCGCTTGCCCTCGAGCTCGGTGATGACGACGACCGGCAGCACGACCTCGTGCTCGTCGAACCGGCGCAACGCCCCCGGGTCGGCCAGCAGGACGCTGGTGTCCAGGACGTAGGTGCGGTGCTGGGACTTCTGAGCCTGCGGCACGGGATACCCCTCACGGGTCGGCGCGCGCACTCGACGCCCCGGCCTAGTCGACGCTGATGGACCGGAGGGTGACCCGAACGCCGGAGTGCCGGCATCCGATCGACCGGGCCGGGCGGCAGGCGTGGACCTGCCTCCTGGTCCCAGCGAGCTGGTCGTGAGCTGTCACGAACGGGCCTCCGATTTGGTGAGCTTCCCCACTCACCATGAGACGAAAATTACGCCCGCCGGACCGCCGACACGCGCCGACACGCCCGCCTCGAGGGGTGAAGGACTGGTGACGGCTGTGTGACGCCGGCCGTCACGAGCCGAAGCGTCGCTCGCGCAGGGCGTAGGCCCGGATCGCGCGCAGGAAGTCGACCCGGCGGAACTCCGGCCAGTACGCCTCGCAGAAGTAGAACTCCGACTTAGCGCTCTGCCAGAGCAGGAACCCGCCGAGCCGCTGCTCCCCCGACGTGCGGATCACCAGGTCCGGGTCGGGCTGGCCCTTGGTGTAGAGGTGGTCGGAGATGTGCTCGACGTCGATGATCGTCGCGAGCTCCTCGAGGGTCGTGCCCTTGGCTGCGTGCTCATGGAGGAGGGACCGTACGGCGTCCGCGATCTCGCGCCGACCGCCGTACCCGACCGCGATGTTGACCAGCATCCCGTCGACGTCGTCGGTGGCCTCGGCGGCCGCCTTGAGCCGCTCCGCCGTGCGCGCCGGCAGCAGGTCGAGCGCGCCCACCGGGTGCAGCCGCCAGCGGCGCTGGTCGGCGAGCGAGTCGACCGCCTCCTCGATGATCCGCAGCAGCGGCTCGAGCTCGGCCTCGGGGCGGTTGAGGTTGTCGGTCGAGAGCAGCCAGAGCGTGACCACCTGGATGCCGACCTCGTCGCACCAGCCCAGCAGCGGCTCGATGTTGGCCGCCCCCGCGCGGTGCCCGTGAGCGGTGTCGCGGCCCACGGCCTTGGCCCAGCGACGGTTGCCGTCGAGCATCACCCCGACGTGCTGGGGGAGGTTGTCGGGCAGCCGGCGCAGGAGCCGGGACTCATACGCCGGGTAGAGCACCCGCCGGAGTCCGCGCTTCCAGTCCGCCATGCCTTCGATGGTAGGGGGTGAGCGTCGTCACTCCGCCCACCGACGGGCCGCATGACATCCACCGCTCAGGTGTCACATGCTGGCCTCGGGTCGCTAAAGTCGGAGATATGCCACCGACCCTCGACCACGCGAACGAGGCTGTCCGCGCCGGCCTGGAGTCACTCAGCGAGACGATCGCCGAGGTCAAGCCGAAGCTCCGCGGCTGGATGCACCTCGTCCTCACGCCGCTGGCGCTCGCCGGCGGCATCGTCCTGATCGCCCGGTCCCCCGACACCACCACCCGCTGGGGCTCGGCGGTGTTCGCGTTCAGCGCCCTGCTGCTGTTCGGGATCTCCGCGCTCTACCACACCCGGTCCTGGTCGCCGCGGGTCTGGGCGGCGCTGCGGCGCTTCGACCACGCCAACATCTTCATCCTCATCGCGGGGTCCTACACGCCCCTCACGCTGATGCTGCTGGAGGGCACCGAGCGGGTCGTGCTGCTGACGACCGTGTGGGTCTGCGCGATCCTCGGCGTGCTGTTCCGAGTGTTCTGGATCGGCGCCCCGCGCTGGCTCTACACGCCCCTCTACATCGGCCTGGGCTGGTCGGCGGTCTTCTTCATCCCCGGCTTCATCGACGGCGCCGTCTCGCGCCTCGGCACCACCACGGGGACCGCCGTGCTGGTGCTGGTGGCGGTGGGAGGTGCGCTCTACACCCTGGGCGGGGTCGTCTACGGCTTCAAGCGACCGAACCCCTGGCCCCAGTGGTTCGGGTTCCACGAGGTCTTCCACGCCTTCACGATCCTCGCCTTCGTCAGCCACTACGTCAGCGTCTCGATCGCGACCTACACGCTGCGCTAGAGGGTCTGGGCGCCACCTCGTAGGCTGTTCGAATGGCCACCATCGAGCTGACCACCGAGAACTTCACCTCCCACGTGGAGGACGACGACATCCTGCTCGTCGACTTCTGGGCCAGCTGGTGCGGACCGTGCCAGCAGTTCGCCCCGACGTACGAGAAGGCCTCCGAGGCCCACCCGGACGTCACGTTCGGCTCCATCAACACCGAGGAGCAGCGCGAGCTGGCCTCGGCTGCCGGCATCCAGTCCATCCCCACCCTGATGGCGTTCCGCGAGGGCATCCTGGTCTTCGCCCAGCCCGGCGCGCTGCCGCCGCAGGCGCTGGAGCAGGTCATCACCGGGGTCAAGAGCCTGGACATGGACGACGTACGCCGCCAGATCGCCGAGGCGGGAGCCGAGGAGCAGCCCCAGGGCTGAGCAGGTCCTCACCCCTGCGAGAGACGCTCCTCCTGGGCGGCCTGCCGGTCCAGCAGGTCACGCGCGTGCTCCCCGCCCGGGCCCTCCTGCGCGAGCGCCCGGCGGAAGCTGTCCAGCTTCTCGCGACCGGCGGGGAACGGCGGCAGCAGCGGCACGTCGGGATCGGTCACCGCCTCGATCACGGTGGGCCGGTCCGCGGCGAGCGCCTCGGTCCAAGCCTGCTCGACCGCCGCGGGTCCGTCGATGCGGATCCCCCGCAGCCCGAGCAGCTCGGCGTAGCCCGCGTACGGGAAGGCCGGCAGGCTCTGGCTGTCGTCGAAACGGGGGTCCCCCTCGGTCTCGCGCTGCTCCCAGGTCACCTCCGCGAGCTCGCGGTTGTGCAGGACGAGCACGACGAAGCGTGGGTCCGACCAGTCCCGCCAGCGGTGCGCCACCGTGATCAGCTCCGCGATGCCGTTCATCTGCATCGCCCCGTCGCCGACCAGCGCGACCACCGGGCGGTCGGGGGCGGAGAGCTTGGCCGCGATGCCGTAGGGCAGCCCGGAGCCCATGCTCGCCAGCGTCGAGGACAGGTGCGCAGGCACGCCGGGCGGGAGCCGCAGGTGACGCGCGTACCAGTAGACGACCGAGCCGACGTCCACGCTCACCATGGCGTCCTGCGGCAGGTGCGCGCTCAGGGCGCGCACGACGAGCTCGGGGTTGAGCGGGCGTGCCTCGAGCCTCGAGCGCTGCTCCGCCAGGTCGTGCCAGGCACGGACCTGGTCCTCGACCTTGTCGCGCCAGGCCGTGGCGCCACGCTGGCGCAGCAGCGGCAGGAGCGCCCGCAGGGTATCCGCCGCGTCGCCGGTGAGGCCCACCTCCACCGGGTAGCGGTTGCCGAGGTGGCGACCGTCGAGGTCGACCTGCACGGCGCGCGCCTGCCCGGGGGCGGGGTAGAACTCCGTCCAGGGATCGTTGCTGCCGACGACCAGCAGCGTGTCGCAGTGACCCATCAGGTGGGCGGAGGCCGAGGTGCCCAGGTGACCCATGACTCCGCAGGAGTACGGCAGGGACTCGTCCCACCAGGGCTTGCCGAGCAGGCTGGTCGTCACGCCGGCCCCGAGCCGCTCGGCCACGGCCCGCACCTCGTCGCCGGCCTCGCGGACGCCCTGCCCGACCAGCAGCGCCACCCGCTCGCCCGCGTCGAGCACCTCCGCGGCCCGGCGCAGGTCCTCCTCACGCGGCACGACGTGCGGTCGCCGCCACTCGGGGGCGGTCACCACGACGCCGTGCTTCTGCTCGGGGCTGGGCGCCTCCTCCTGCTGCACGTCGTGCGGTAAGACGACCACGCACGGCGACCGGGTCGCCAGCGCGGTGCGAAACGCACGGTCGATCAGCATCGGCATCTGCTCCGGCGCCAGCGCCGTCTGCAGGAACTGCGCGGCCACGTCCTTGAACAGGCTCTGCAGGTCGATCTCCTGCTGGTACTCCGAGCCCAGCACAGTCGTCTCCTGCTGGCCGACGATCGCCACCACCGGCACGTGGTCGAGCTTGGCGTCGTACAGGCCGTTGAGCAGGTGGACGGCGCCCGGCCCCTGGGTGCTGGTCATGACACCGACCTCGCCGGTGTACTTGGCGTGGCCCACCGCCATGAGGGCGGCGTTCTCCTCGTGGCGCGCCTGGATGAGCTCCGGGTCTCCCCCGGCTCGGCGCAGGGCGCCCATGAAGCCGTTGATGCCGTCGCCGGAGTAGCCGAAGATCCGCGAGACGCCCCATTCCCGGAGCCGCTCGACCACGACGTCGGCGACGAGCTTGGGCTGCTCGCTCATCGGGGGCCCTTCCCTTTGCCGCCGCCCTTGTTGCCGTGGTGCCGGGGCTTGCCGGGCTTCGGCTTCCTCGGCTTGGCCTTCTTCTTCGCCTTCGGCGGCCCCGCCTTCGGGGCAGCCGGACCGGTGGTGCTGCGCACGACCGTCGGCGACGAGGTGGTGGACGAGGCGGCCCCGGAGGGCGTCGAGGACGGGGAGGCGGACGAGGAGTCGGCGGGCTTGTCGGCCTGGCTCGGCTCGCCCCCACCGAGCAGACCGGCTCCCGCCAGGGCGACGGCCAGGGCCACGGCGGCGGCGGCCGCCACGAGCACGGGCCGGACCCGGCGGCCAGGAGGCGGCACGAGCGGGACGAGCGGGACGAGCATCGTCGGGTCGTCCTCGGCGATGAGCGCGAGGCGCTCGGCGACGACGGCTGCAGAGGGTCGGGCAGCGGGGTCGCGGGCGGTCATCGCGCGCACCAGGTCGGCCAGTGCTGGCGCCAGGTCGTCGGGGACGTGCGGGCCGCGTGCGAGACGAGCGACGGCCGCCTCGGCCGTGGAGCCGGTGAAGGCCTTGATGCCGGTGACGGTCTCGAGCAGCACCAGGCCCAGCGCGTAGACGTCGACGGCGGGGCTGATCTCGGCGCCGCTCACCTGCTCCGGGGCGAGGTAGCCGACCGTCCCGATCGTCGTCCCGGTCATCGTGTGCCGCACGGCGTCCCCGACGATGCGGGCGATGCCGAAGTCGGCGAGCCTGGCGCGACCGTCGTCCCCGACCAGGACGTTGCCGGGCTTCACGTCGCGGTGGACCACGCCCTGCGCGTGGGCGTAGGCGAGGGCGGCGGCGACGTCGCCCAGCACGTGCGCCGCCTCACGGACCGGCAGCGGGCCCGGGGTCATCAGCGCGGCAAGCGTGGGGCCCTCGACGAGCTCCAGCACCAGGTAGGGGCGGTCCTCGGACTCGCCGGCGTCGAGGAGGGTCACGAGCGAGCGGTGCGAGAGGACCGCGAGCGTGCGCGCCTCGGCGGTGAACCGCGCCCGATCGGCGTCCGACGGCGTCGCCTCGCGCAGCCGCTTGACGGCCACCTCACGACTCAGCAGCGTGTCGGTCGCCCGGTGCACGTCCGCGACGCCGCCGCGGCCGAGGACCGGGCCGAGCCGGTAGCGCCCGCCCAGGAGGTCCGGTGCCGGCGCCGAAGTGGGCGGCGGGTGGTCGCCGAGGAGCCCCGACATGTCCACTGCCTCGGTGGGATCGGGATCGGGCGGCTGCTCGTCGGGCCTCATCGACCCACCGGTTCCCTGCCGTGGCGCGGCGAAACCATCCCTCGGCGGTGGCCGACGGCGCTCAGGCCTCGGGCGGTGCCGGCCGTCGGGTCGGCGGGTCGTAACGCCCCTCCTGCTCCGAGCGCTCGGCACGCTTGAGGTGCTTGGTGAGACTGAAGCCGAGCACCGCGACCGCGAGGATCAGCAGCCCGAAGAGGCCGAACGCGGTCCATCCGGCGACGACGTCCTCCTCGTCGGGTCCCTTCTCCACGAGGGGGAGCAGGAGCAGCAGCACGGGGGTCATGGTCACAGTCTCTCAGGAGGGGTCGGTGATCCCGGCGAACAGGTCGTCCTCGGGGATGGTGGACGGGACGTGGCTCACGACGAGCTCGAAGTCCTCGGTCGGCCAGATCCGCTCCTGCAGCTCGCGCGGGACCGCGAACCAGAAGCCGTCAGGGTCGATCTGGGTCGCGTGCGCCAGCAGCGCCTGGTCGCGGACGCCGAAGTAGTCCCCGCACGGCACCTTGGTCGTGACCCGGGCGTCCCACTCCGGCTCCTCCTTCCACTCCTTGAGCCGCTCGGCCCAGGGCGACTCCAGCCCGTGCTCGAGCATCGCGTCGTGCAGCCGCTGCATCCGCTCGCGGTTGAACGAGTGGTGGTAGTAGAGCTTCAGCGGCTGCCAGGGCTCCCCCGCGTTGGGGAACCGCTCGGGGTCGCCGGCGGCTTCGAACGCCGCGACGCTCACCTCGTGGCAGCGCACGTGGTCGGGGTGCGGGTAGCCCCCGCGCTCGTCGTACGTCGTCATCACGTGCGGACGGAACGACCGGATCAGCGCGACCAGGCGCTCGGTGGCCTCCTCGAGCGGGACCAGCGCGAAGCAACCCTCGGGCAGGGGCGGCTTCGGATCGCCCTCGGGCCAGCCGGAGTCGACGAAGCCCAGCCAGTCCTGGCTGATGCCGAGGATGTCGCGGGCCCGCTCCATCTCCTGACGGCGCACCTCGGTGATGTTCTCGAGGATGTCGGGGCGGTCCATCTTGGGGTTGAGGATCGAGCCCCGCTCCCCGCCGGTGCAGGTGACGACGTGCACGTCGACGCCCTCGGAGACGTACTTGGCCGTGGACGCCGCGCCCTTGCTCGACTCGTCGTCGGGGTGGGCGTGCACGTGCATGAGTCGGAGGCCCGCGCGGGGGCCGGCGGGAGGGTGCTGCGGCATCCCTCCATCGTAGGTGTCACCCTGGACCGGTGAGCTCGCAGCATGCCCCGGCGATCCCGACCGACCGGTACGGCGCACCGGCACCCTGGCGCCGACGCGCCCTGCTGTCCGGCGTGGTGGCCCTGGTCGTCGCCTTCCTCGGCTGGTTGGTCTGGACGATGGTCGTGCACGCCGCGCCGCCGGTCGACTCCGATCTGGTCAGCTTCGACATCGTCGACGAGCACACCGCTGTGGCCATCGTCCACGTGGAGCTGGCCGACGACGCCGTCGACCCGTCCTGCCTCCTGCGGGCCTACGCCGAGGACCACAGCGTGGTCGGAGAGCTGTCGTTCACCCCCGAGCCGGGCGACGGCGACCGCATCGAGCAGACCATCCGCACCGAGCGGCGCGCCACCTCGGTCGAATCCGTCGGGTGCACCGCAGAGGGCCAGTCGCGTCCTCGCTGACCTGCGGAAACGTCGTTTCGCTCGGCTGTTTGTATACTCGTGAGTCTGACCGTCCCGCTGGGCCGACAGGCCCGCGACGCCGACGACCGGCCGCAGGTCCCTCGCACCCGCACTTCCTCCCCACGCAGCAGTACAGGAGTACCCCGATGACGCAGCAGACCGAGCAGGGCACGATCTGGCTCACCCAGGACGCCTTCGACAAGCTGACGGCCGAGCTGGCCAACCTCAAGGGGCCTGTGCGCGAGGACGTCATCGCGCGCATCAGCGCGGCCCGCGACGAGGGCGACCTCAAGGAGAACGGCGGCTACCACGCCGCCCGCGAGGAGCAGGGCAAGCTCGAGGGCCGCATCCGCCAGCTCGAAGACATGCTCCGCCGGGCCGAGGTCGGCGAGACCCCTCCCGACGACGGCGTCGTCGAACCCGGCATGGTGGTGACCTACCGCTTCGTGGGCGACGCCGACGACGAGACCGAGACCTTCCTGCTGGGCGCCCGCGAGATCGAGCCCGAGGGCCTCACCGCGTACTCCCCCCAGTCCCCGCTGGGCTCGGCCATCAACGGCAAGAAGCGCGGCGAGACCGTCTCCTACGAGGCGCCCAACGGCAAGATGCTCGAGGTCGTCATCGTCGACGCCAAGCCCTACACCGGCTGAGCCGTCACTCGAAGATCCGGTAGCCGCACTGGCGCAGGCGGGTCAGCACCTTCTCGGCGTGCGGCTCGCCGCGGGTCTCGAGCTGGAGGTGGACCTCCACCTCGTCGAGGTGCAGCGCGGGCGAGATCCGCTCGTGCACGACCTCCAGGACGTTGGCGCCCGAGTCTCCAACCTCGGCCAGCAGGCGCGCCAGGCCGCCGGGGGTGTCGGGGATGTTGACGTGCAGGTTCAGGTAGCGGCCCGCCGCCGCCATGCCGTGCCGGATCACCTTGCCCAGGAGCAGCGGGTCGATGTTGCCGCCCGACAGCACGGCGACCGCGGGTGTGCGGAACGCCGACGGCTGGTCGAGCATCGCGGCCACCGCCGCCGCACCGGCCGGCTCCACGACCATCTTGGCCCGCTCCACCAGCGCGAGCAGCGCCCGTGACATCGACTCCTCCGAGACGGTCACGATGTCGTCGACGTGGTCACGCACCGCGGGGAAGGTGATCTCGCCGGGCAGCCCGACGGCGATCCCATCCGCCATGGTCTGCATCGAGGAGAGCGCCACCGGGCGCCCCTGCTGCAGCGAGTCGGGGTACGCCGCTGCGCCGGCCGCCTGCACGCCGACCACGCGGACGTCGGGGCACACCGCCTTGACGGCGATCGCGATGCCGGCGAGCAGACCGCCGCCCCCGGTCGGGACCAGCACGGTCTGCAGGTCCGGGGCCTGCTCGACGATCTCGAGGCCGCACGTGCCTTGACCGGCCACGACGTCGGCGTGGTCGAAGGGGTGGATCAGGACCGCCCCGGTCTCGTGCGCGAACCGGCCGGCCGCGAGCAGCGCGTCCTCCAGGTAGCGGCCCTCGAACACCACGTCGGCGCCGTACCCGCGGGTCGCCTTCTCCTTGGGGATCGGCGCTCCCTCGGGCATGAAGACGGTCGCCTGGATGCCCAGGAGCTGCGCCGCCAGCGCGACGCCCTGCGCATGGTTGCCGGCGGACGCGGCGACGACGCCGCGGGCGCGCTCCTCACCGGAGAGCCCCGAGATCCGCACGTAGGCGCCGCGGGCCTTGAACGAGCCGGTGCGCTGGAGGTTCTCGCACTTGAGCGAGACCGGGCCGCCGACCAGCGCGGAGAGCCAGCGCGACTCCTCCATCGGGGTCGTGATCGCGACGCCGTCGAGGACCGTGCGCGCGGCCTCGATGTCGGCGAGCGTGACCTCACCCATCGGCGGGCTCCTCCACCGGGACCGTGGAGCCGGTCTCCTCGTAGTCCTCCTCGAGCTCCTCCACGGGGTCGTCGCCGACCTGGGTGTTGGACGCCAGGTGCTGGATGACGGCGTTGGCCGCGGCCGCGAGCGGTACGGCGACCAGCGCACCCGCGACGCCGCCCACGATGACACCGGCGCCCAGCGCGAAGATCACGCCGAGCGGATGCACCGAGACCCAGCGGCCCATGAGGAACGGCTGGAGGATGTGTCCCTCGATCTGCTGCACGCCGATGACGACCGCGAGCATGAGCAGCGCGGTGAGCGGGTCCTGGGCGACCAGCGCGACGAGCACCGCCACGGCGCCGGCGACCGTGGCCCCGACCAGCGGGATGAACGCGCCGAGGAAGACCAGGACGCCGATCGGCAGCACGAACGGGACCTGCAGCACCGCCGCGCCGATCATGATGCCGCCCGCGTCGACGAGCGCGACCAGCACGGTCGCCCGCACGAACTGGGTCAGCGAGATCCAGGCGACCCGGCCCGAGCCGTCGACGTGGTGGCGCGCGGCCCGGGGCGCGAGCCGGACGAACCAGGCCCAGATGCGCTCGCCGTCGGCCAGGAAGAAGTAGGTCGCGAAGAGGACGATGAAGAACCCGGCGAAGACGTGGCCCAGCGTCGTGCCCAGCGAGGTGACCTGGCCGACGAACTCGCCGTTCTGCGTCCGCTCGGTGATCGCGTCCTGCGCCTGCCCGATCCAGTCGTTGATCTGGGAGTCGGAGGCGTTGAGCGGCCCGTCCTTGAGCCACTCCCGGATCCGCTCCAGGCCGTCGACCGTGGAGTCCGCGAGGTCGGTGGCGCCGTTGGCGACCTGCTGGCCGGCGAAGGTGAGCAGCGCGCCGACCAGGGCGATGCCGCCCAGGACGACCAGGATCGACGCCAGTCCGCGGGGGAAGCCGTGGCGGGCCAGCCACCCGACGACCGGCGCGACGAGGGCCGCGATCAGCAGCGCGACCGCGACCGGCAGCACGATGACCGAGAAGAACGCGATCGTCTTCACCAGCACCAGCCCGGCGGCGACGATGACCAGGAAGCGCCAGCCCCAGGCGGCTGCGAGGTCGACGCCCCACGGGACCTGGGCCCGGCTGAAGTTGGAGGGTCCGGCGACGATCGGCTCCGGCTCGCTGCGGCGCTCGCCGCGCATCAGCGCCCACTGGTGGGCGAGCCGTTGGGTGATGCGCTCCTCATGGGCGCGAGCCTCCGCCTCGCGGTGCGAGCGGGTGCGGCGCAGGGGCAGGCGCAGGCGGGAGCCGGAGGGCGCCTCGGGCGGGCTCTCGTCGCCGGGCGCGGGCGACTCCGGCTGCTCGTCGTTGGTCACGCGGTCACCCTAGACGCGCCCGGCGGCGAGAAGGCGCCGCGCGAGCCGGTGAGCCGTGTCGAGGTGCTCGGGGGCCAGCAACCCCACGGCCGCCAGCAGGTACTGGGTGTCCACGACGACCGGTGCCCGCACGGGCAGCTGCCAACCACCCTCGAGGTCGGCCCCCACGCTGCCCCCAAGCACCCGCGAGCTCACGCCGTCGCGGCCGTGGCGCAGGACGCCGCCGGACCCGACCACGAGATCGACCTCGCGCAGGTCCTTGCCGGTGCGCTCGACGACTCGGCCCTCGGGCGAGACGACCACCCGCGAGCGGCCGGCGTGCCGGCGAAGCGCCAGACCGACGGCGGCGCGGGCGATCGCCTCGTCGTCGTCGAGGTCGGCCTCGCCGGCCGGGAGGAACCCCGGGTCGTCGGTGCGCGCGCGGGCGGCGTCGGCGAGCTCGGGCAGGTTCGCCGCCTCGACCGTGCTCTGCGCCGACCAGCGCATCCCCAGGTCTCCCTCGACGGTGCGGGTGACGCGGGTCGTGGCGACGACCTCGCGCGACAGGCCCGAGTCCTCGGGATCGAGCTCCACGACCGAGTGGACGTCGGTGGTGGCGCCGCCGACGTCGACGACCACGACGTCGCCCGCGCCGGGCCGCTCGGCGTCCAGACCGTCGGCGAGCAGCTCGACGCCGGCGAGCACGACGTCGGGGGTCGCGCCGCGGACCATCGCCAGGAAGTCGGCACGCTTGCTCAGGTACTTGCCGCCGATGACGTGGGCCAGGAACATCTCGCGGATCGCGGCCCGCGCGCTGTCAGGGGCGAGGATCCCGATGCGGGGCACGACGTTGTCGGCCAGCACGTGGGGGACGTCGCCGAGCACCGCGCTCACCTCCGCCTGCGCGTCCACGTTGCCCGCGACCACGACGGGGCCGTCCCAGCCGCTGGCGACCAGATCCCGCGCGGCCTGCAGCAGCACCTCGCTGTTGCCGCCGTCGGTACCACCGGTGAGCAGGAGGACGTCGGGTGCCGTGCCCCGCAGCGCGCGGTACGGCGCGGCGTCGCGTGCCTGGGCGGCCGCCGCAAGCACCGCCACGACCTTGCCGCCGCTGGAGAGGGCAACCCGGCGGCCGGCCTCCGCGGTGACCAGCTCCTCGTTGCCGATCACCGCGATCCGCAGGCCCCCGCCCGCGCTGGAGCAGGCCACCACCTCGGCCCCGACAGCGCGGGGGTCGGCCTCGGTCAGCGCGGCCAGGCAGGCGTCGTACCCGTCGAGGATGTCGCCGAGTCCGTCCACAGGGAGCGTCGTGGGGTGCTCCGCGGCGGCGACGATGCGTGCCTCGGCGAGGTCGACCAGGGATGCCTTGGTGAACGTCGAGCCGAAGTCGACGCAGATCGCGACCCGCGGGTCAGCCACCGGACAGTGCGGCGTCGAGATCGGCCAGCAGGTCGTCCGCCGTCTCGATGCCGACGCTCAGGCGGATCAGGTCGGCCGGCACCTCCAGGTCCGTGCCGGCCACGCTGGCGTGGGTCATCCGGCCGGGGTGCTCGATCAGCGACTCGACCCCGCCCAGCGACTCGCCCAACGTGAAGACCTCGGCCCGGTCGCAGACCGCCAGCGCGTGGTCCTCCCCGCCGGTGACGCGGAACGACACCATTCCGCCGTAGCGCTTCATCTGGCGGCTCGCGACGGCGTGACCGGGGTGGTCCTGGAGGCCGGGATAGATGACCTGCTCCACCGCGGGGTGAGCTGCGAGGAACTCCACGACGCGCTCGGCGTTGTCGCAGTGCCGGTCCATGCGCACGCCCAGGGTCTTGATGCCGCGGTGGGTGAGGAACGCGTCGAACGGGCCGGGCACGGCGCCGATGGCGTTCTGGTGGTAGCCGACCGCCTCGGCGACCGCGAGGTCGCGTACGACGACGGCGCCGCCGACCACGTCGGAGTGGCCGCCGACGTACTTGGTGGTCGAGTGGACCACGACGTCCGCGCCGAGGGTGAGCGGCTGCTGCAGGTACGGCGAGGCGAAGGTGTTGTCGACGACGAGCAGCGCGCCCGCGTCGTGGGCCACCGCAGCCAGCGCCTCGATGTCGCCGATGTTGAGCAGCGGGTTGGTGGGCGTCTCGACCCACACCAGCTTGGTCTCACCCGGCCGGATGGCCACCCGCACGGCGTCGACGTCGGAGACGGCCGCGGTGCTGTGGGTCAGTCCCCACGCCTGCTCGACCTTGTCGAAGAGTCGGTGGGTGCCGCCGTAGGCGTCGTCGGGGATGACCACGTGGTCTCCGGGGCGGCACAGCGCCCGGACCACCGTGTGCTCGCCGGCCAGGCCGGAGGCGAACGCGAAGGCCTGCTCACCCTCTTCCAGGGCCGCCAGGGCGCCCTCGAGGGCGGTGCGCGTGGGGTTGCCCGAGCGGCTGTACTCGTAGCCGCCGCGCAGCCCGCCCACGCCGTCCTGCTTGTACGTCGAGGTCGCGTAGATGGGCGCGATCACGGCCCCCGTCGCCGGGTCCGGCTCGTAGCCGGCGTGGATCGCCCGCGTCTCGAAGCCGGACTTGTTCCTGTGCTGCTGTTCGCTCACCCAACGAGCGTACTCAGGCGGTTCGCCGGGGCCGCGACCCGGAGCCGCCTCATCACTTCCCGCTGGCCGAAGGGGAACGAACCCCTCCTTGACGGTGTTGAGACACTGGAAGCCCACCGAAGGAGTCATCTTGTTCTTCTCCCGCACCAAGACCGAGCTCATCGACGCCGACCAGGCCCTGCCGGGTCGCAGCGAGCGCAACTTCCCCCTGGCCGAGAAGCACCTGGTCCTCGGCACGCCGCTGGTCACCGACGAGGCCCCCGCCGGCTACGAGGTCGCGATCTTCGGCCTGGGCTGCTTCTGGGGCGCCGAGGAGGTCTATTGGCAGCTGCCCGGCGTCTGGTCCACCTCCGTCGGCTACGCGGGCGGGCACACCCCGCATCCGTCGTACGAGGAGGTCTGCTCGGGCCGCACCGCCCACACCGAGGCCGTCCGGGTCGTCTACGACCCGGCTCGGATCTCCTACGCCGACCTGGTCAAGCGCTTCTTCGAGGTCCACGACCCGACCCAGGGGATGCGCCAGGGCAACGACGTCGGCACCCAGTACCGCTCCGCGATCTACTTCACGACCCCCGAGCAGGAGGCCGTGGCCAAGGAGCTGACCGAGGTGTACGGCGCCGAGCTCGCCCGCCGCGGCCTGGGCGAGATCACCACCGAGGTGCGCGAGGCCCCGACGTACTACTACGCCGAGGACGCCCACCAGCAGTACCTGGCGAAGAACCCGAACGGCTACCGCTGCCACGCCAACACCGGCGTGACGTTCCCCGAGACCGCCTGAGCGGCTCCCCACCCGATCGTGTCGTGATCGCCGGTCTCTGTTCGTAGAGCATGTGAGGGCGGGCGCCAGGCCCGTCGACGGGACACTGACACGCGAGGAGCAGACATGGCCGAGTACCTCCTGTACTTCAACCAGCAGTGGGTGGGGGACCACTCCGAGGAGTGGTTCCGCGGGCGCGCTCCCCTGGCGCTGGCCGTGGTCGACGAGATGAAGGCCGCGGGCGTGTACGTGTTCGCAGGCGGGCTGGAGGAGGACGGCCCGATCTACAGCGTCGACCCCACGAGCGGGTCGGGTCTGGTGACGGACGGCCCGTTCGTGGAGACCAAGGAGTTCCTGGGCGGGTTCGCCGTCGTCGACGTACCCGACGACGAGACCGCCACGATGTGGGCGGGCAGGATCGCCGAGGCCTGCGGCTGGCCGCACGAGGTGCGGCGGTTCGGGCGGCTCCCGGACCTCGCCTGAGCCGAGCGGCGTCTGGCGTCCTGCGGCATGCTCGGCGCTGCCGAGAGGTACTGGCGGTGTGAGCGGCCGACGGCGTGCTCGAGGGAGCGGCCCCCGATCGTGCCGTTGCCGGGTTTCGGAGATCACGGAGGTCATCGCATGGCGGAGTTCCCCCAGCTGCTGCACACCGTCCTGGACACGACCGAGCCGCGGCGGCTCGCGGAGTTCTACCGCGAGCTGCTCGGGCTCGGCTACCGCTCGGGCGACGAGCCGCCCACCGACGGCTCCCCCGACGACGCCGACTGGCTGGTGCTGGTCCGGCCGGAGGACGACGCACGGGTGCTGGCCTTCCAGCTGGTCGATCGGCTGACGCCGACGACCTGGCCCGACCACGACGTACCGATGCAGCTGCACCTGGACTTCACGATCAGCAACGCCGAGGAGCTCGAGCGCCAGCGCGAGCGGGCCCTCGCGCTGGGAGCTCGGCAGCTCGTCGACCGCAGCGAGGACCCCGACGAGCCGCTGTACGTCTTCGCCGACCCCGCCGGTCATCCGTTCTGCATCTTCGTGGGTTGAGCTACGACAGCGGCCTTCGCAGCCACACCTGGTCCGGCCACCCGGGCCGTGCGGCGCGCTCGCGGCGCACCGGCTCATGCCGGTGGCCCCGCGGGTGGCGGGGTGTGGGGCGCTCAGGGTCTCTGGCGCAGGACCGGCTTGGTGCCGGTGTGGTCGCGGCGGTAGATGTGGCCGTGGGGTGAGTGCCAGACGTAGCTGCCGCGGTCCACCACGTCGTAGGACCAGCCGCCGTGGGTCTTCAGGCGGTGGTGCCCGCGGCACAGGGGTGCGGAGTTGCACGAGCAGGTCGGTCCACCGCGTTGGTAGGGGGTGACGTGGTCGTGGTCGCACCGCTTGGCCGGCCGGGTGCACCAGGGGAACACGCAGGTGTGGTCGATGAGGTCGTCCTGCTCGATGAGCCGGGCCGGGTGCTCGTATCCGGCGACGTGGAGGTGCTCGGCGAGGTCTCTGACGGGCTTGAGGTTGATGACGGTGTCGGGTGCGCCGCACCACTCGCGGATGGTCTCGAGCAGCACCGGTTTGCGCCCGGCTCGTCCGACGGTGGCGTTCGGGTCTCCGAACACCCCGGCCTGGTGGATGTGCAGGTCGATCACTCGGGTGATCTTGATGCCCTCGGTGGTTGAGGAAGGACGAAGTCCTGTCTCGAAACCACCCTCGCTGTCATCACCGAAGGCAAGCGTGTCTTGCCCGCGGGCGAGGTCACCAGCGGCCTGGGCGCGTCGTACGTCCAACGACTCGGTCGACCCGGCCGCCTTCCGGTGCGCGGCGAGGCGGTTGATCGCGGTGTCGAGGTCGAGGGCGTCTTGGGCGTCCAGGGTCCCGGACACGTCGATGGTGCCTTCGAGGGACATGTGGTCGGTGTGGATGTCGAGCTTGCGTCCGTCGGCGGCTTGGCGGCGTAGCTTCTCGGCCTGCTCGGGGTCGAACCGTGCCGCCGCGGTGGTGATCTGTCGTTCGACCTCGGCGTAGGAGACCTTGTGCGCGCAGTAGGCCACCTGCTGGTCCACGAACGCCGCACCCGCCATCGGCAGGCACATGGTGTGCTCCGCGATCCAGCGCGCCTTCCAGAACCCCAGCTGACCGGCCTCGACGCGGGCCCAGATCCTGGGGAGGCGGTATCGGATCTCAAGTGCGGCGCCGACGTAGCGCTTGGCGGAGTCGGTGGACATCCCCAAGGCGGCGCCGAGCTCCATGACCGCGAACTCCGACACCCAGGGTGCGCCGGGTCCGGCGAGCGGGATGCCGTGATCGCCGAACGCGGCGTCGTCTTCGTCGTTGGTGGTGTGGATGGCGCACCAGTCCAGCGCCGCGTGCAGGCGCCGGACCTCGGCCGCGACCGCGGCCTGGGTCTCGTCGCGCATGACCTGCAGGAGGTCGGCGGGGCTGGTCATGGGACTACTCAAGCACCCGCCACCGACAGTCGAAGGCGCCGAGAATGCCCTTATCCACAAGGGACTGAGAACTTTCCCGACCCCTCGGTGGTCGAGGTGCGAAGGCGTGCAACGCCTGAGCCTCGAGACCTCCGCGACCTGACCGCCGTACCCCCGGGCTGCCTGTCGGGTCACCGGGTCTCGAGGCTCGTCGCTGGCGCTCCTCGCACCTCGACCACCGAGAGCAGGCCGCCATTCTTCGCACCTCGACCACCGAGAGCAGGCCGCCGCTCTTCGCACCTCGACCACCGAGAGCAGGCCGCCGCACCGCGACCACTGAAAGCCGCGGGGATGCGGGGTCTCCTGGAACAATGGGCGGCATGGTGGACCTTCCCCGCAGGGCAGCGGCGCGTACGGCGCGGCTGGCGGCGCTGCCGTTGGGGTACGCCGGCCGCAGCGCGATGGGCCTGGGGCGGCGGCTGGGTGGGGCGCCGGCGGAGCAGGTGCTGGACGAGATCCAGCAGCGCACCGCGGAGCAGCTCTTCCGCACGCTCGGGGAGCTCAAGGGCGGCGCGATGAAGTTCGGGCAGGCGCTCTCGATCTTCGAGGCGGCCCTGCCCGAGGAGCTGGCCGGCCCCTACCGCGAGCAGCTGACCCGGCTGCAGGACTCGGCGCCGCCGATGCCGACCCAGACCGTGCGCGAGATTCTCAGCCGCGACCTGGGGCCGGACTGGAAGGAGAAGCTCGTCTGGCTCGACGGTGGGCCGAGCGCGGCCGCGTCGATCGGACAGGTGCACAAGGGGCGCTGGCACGACGGGCGCGAGGTCGCGGTGAAGGTGCAGTACCCCGGGGCCGGAGACGCGCTGCGCGCCGACCTGCGCCAGCTCTCCCGCCTGGCGCGGACGATCGGGCCGCTCTTCCCCGGGGTCGACATCAAGCCGCTCGTCGAGGAGGTCCAGGCGCGCGCCGAGGACGAGCTCGACTACCTCCTGGAGGCCGAGGCCCAGCGGGCGTTCGCCGAAGTCTTCCGCGACGACCCGGACATCGTCGTACCCGACGTGGTCGACGTGGGCGAGACGGTGCTGGTCACCGAGTGGCTCGACTCCGAGTCGTCCCTGGCCCGGATCATCAGCGACGGCACCGTCGAGGAGCGCAACCACTACGGCGAGCTGATGGTGCGCTTCCTCTTCGAGGGCCCGAGCCGCACGGGCATGCTGCACGCGGACCCGCACCCGGGCAACTACCGGATCATCCCCGGCAAGAAGGGCAAGCCCGGACGGCTGGGCGTGCTGGACTTCGGAGCGGTCGCGCGGCTGCCCGACGGGCGCTTCCCCGAGGTGATGGGCCGGCTGATCCGCCTGACGGCGCTGGCGGACAAGGAGCCGCTGATCCAGGAGCTGCGAGCCGAGGGGTTCATCAAGGAGCGGATCGACGTCGACCCCGACCTGCTGGTCGACTACCTCGCGCCGCTGGTGGAGCCGACGATGGTCGAGCGCTTCCGGTTCACCCGGGAGTGGATGCGCGAGCAGTTCCAGCGCATCAACAACCCGCGCGAGCCCGGCTACACGGTCGCGGTCAAGCTCAACCTGCCGCCGTCGTACATGCTCATCCACCGCACCTGGATCGGCGGGATCGGCGTGCTCAGCCAGCTCGAGGCTGAGGCGCCGTTCCGCCAGATCCTGACCGACTACCTGCCCGGCTTCGCCGATCCCGAGGCCTGAGGCCTACTCGCCCACCGCGCCGTCGACCGCCTGCCGGATCAGGTCGGCGTGGCCGTTGTGCCGCGCGTACTCCTCGATCATGTGGAGCACGATCCAGCGCAGGTTGTAGTAGCCGCCGGTGCGGCGGTTGGGCCGGGCAGCCACGGCGTCGAGGCCCTCGTAGGAGGCGATGACGGCGTCGGCCCGGTCGACCTCGGCGTCGAAGAGATCGCGCAGCTGGGCCGGGCTGTCGTCCTTGGCGCTGTGCCAGTCCCAGTCCTCGTCGGCGGCCCAGTCGACCGAGGCCCACGGCTCGTCGGCGTGGCCGGCCATGACCGCGCGGAACCACCAGTTCTCGACGTACGCGAGGTGCTTGAGCAGGCCGCCCAGGGTGAGGTCGGAGGGCGGGTGCGGGGTGTCGAGCTGCGCGGCGTCGAGGCCGGCGGTCTTGATCCGCAGCGTGTCGCGGTGGTAGTCGAGGTAGGCCAGAAGGGTCGTGCGCTCGTCGGCGTCGGTGGGCGGGAAGCGTCGCTGCTCGCGGTCCATGTGCTGAACCTAGGGGGTGCGGTCGGTGATGCAGTAGACCCCGCCGGCGGGCGGCTGCAGCACCGTCCACTGCCCGCGGATCGACACCGCTAGGGCGCCCAGCGCCTCATGTCGTGTGGTCTCGGCGGCACGGTCGGTGGTCGACAGGTCGAGGTGCGCGCTCACCTGCTCCTGCTCGTCCGCCAGCTTCTGGAACAGCACTCGCAGCGGCGCTCCGGACGGGCGGGCCAGGCTGTCGAACTCCTCGTTCTCGTGCGGCTCGAAGGCCCAGCCGGTGATAGCCGTCCAGAACTCGGTCTCCCGCACGTACGCCGACGGGGGCACGTCCAGGCAGACCTGGTCGACCGCGGAGCGGTGGGCGCCCCAGTCGGCCGGCGGGGCTGGCCGCGCGGCGTCGTGCCCAACGAGGCAGTGGGTCAGGCCGCCGGGAGACGACAGCACGACGTAGCCGTGCTCGCTGCGGTGAAGGGCCGTGGCCCCCAGCCGCTCCGCCCGTACGGCGGCCTGGTCCGGGTCGGGCACGTGCACGTCGAGGTGGAGCCGGCGCGGCCCCTCGCCCAGGCGCTGCAGCTTCAGGTGGACGTCGCCGTCGGGCGGCACCAGGCTGACGAACTCGTCGAACGGCCCACGCGGCGGCGAGACGGCGTAGCCGGTCACCCCGGCCCAGAACGCGGTCGCCCCGTCCACCTCGTCGGCGGGCAGGTCGAGGAACGCCGTGAGCCACGTCACGCTCCCATGGTATCGACCCACCGCTCCCCCACCGGCTCGGCGAGACCCGCCCCGGACGTCAGCTCCGCCACCGCCACGTACAGCCGCTCCACGTCGTCGGGGGCCGCCCCGAGCAGCAGCGACACCGTGGGCCCGTACGTCGCGTCGAGCACCGCGAACCCCCGGCTGCGCAGCTCACTCTCGACCCGGCCGGCGTCGGCGTGCCCGACCTCGAGCGCCAGCTCCCGGACCAGGTCGCGGCGGCGGGTGCCGGCGACCTCGAGCCCTGCGCGCACGGCGTCGCCGTAAGCGCGGACCAGGCCGCCGGCGCCCAGCAGCGTGCCGCCGAACCACCGGGTCACGACCGCCACCACGTCGCTGACCCCCTGCCCGCGCAGGACCTCCAGCATGGGTGCCCCCGCCGTGCCGGACGGCTCGCCGTCGTCGCTGGACCGCTCGACCGCCCCGCCGGGCCCGAGGACGAAGGCCGAGCAGTGGTGGCGAGCGTCGTGGTGCCGGCTGCGCAGCCCGGCGACGACCGCTCGCGCGGCCTCCTCGGTCTCGACCCGCGCCAGCGTGCAGAGGAAGCGCGAGCGGCGCACCTCGATCTCGGCCTGCGCGTCGCGCGCGATCGTGAGATAGCTGGTCACCACAGGTCGCTCACCACAGGCCGACCAGCCCCCCGCCGATGCGGATGACGAACCCGGACACGACCACGATGAAGAACGCCCGGACGAACCCCGCGCCGCGCGCGACCGCCGTACGGGCGCCGAGGTAGCCGCCGACCAGGTTGGCCGCGCCCAGCACCAGACCGACCTTCCAGAGCATGACGCCCTGGGGGACGAAGACCACCAGGGCGCCGAGGTTGGTGGCCCAGTTGGCGAGGCGGGCCTTGGCGGAGCCCTCCAGGAACGAGTAGCCGAGCAGGCCGACCAGGGTGAACACGAAGAAGCTGCCGGTGCCTGGGCCGAGCGCGCCGTCGTAGAAGCCGATCACGAACCCGGTGGCCATCGCGGCGACCGTGTGCCGACGCCCGGCGAAGCGCAGGGCGGTCCGGCCGCCGAGCCCCGGCTTGAGCACGACGTAGGCACCGACGGCGACCAGGACGACGAGGACGATCGGGTCGAACGCCGAGCGCGGGATCAGGAACGCGATGCCGGCGCCGCTGGCCGAGCCGAGGAACGCCAGGAGCATGAGCGGCAGGAACGTGCGCGGGTCCGGCTTGATTCGGCGGTAGTACGTCGCCGAGCTGACGGTGGTGCCGCAGAAGGACGCCAGCTTGTTGGTGGCGAGGATCTGCACCGGGGTCGCGTCGGGGAGGCCCAGCAGCAGGGCGGGCAGCTGCACCAGGCCGCCACCGCCGACGACCGCGTCGACGTAGCCCGCCACGAGCGCCGCGAGCCCGAGAAGCGCCAGCACCGTCAGGGTCGGGTCGTCCACCCGGCCACCGTAGTCAGGCCAGGGCGCGGACCAGCGCGGTCACCCCGGCCGCGACGAGGACGGCGATCACCAAGGGACAGCGCCGCCACAGCAGCAGGGCGCCGGCGGCCACTCCCACCACACTGGCATCCACGGTGATCCGGCGCCCGTCGGACAAGGTCGAGGTCACGACGAGGGCGGTGAGCAGGACCGGCGGCATCAGGGCCACGACCCCCATGGCCTTGGCCGGCAGCTCGCGTCCGCCGAGCAGGACCGGTCCTGCCGCCTTGATCATCGCGGTGAGCACGGCCATCCCACCGATGAGCAGCCAGACGGTCATCGGCGCAGCCCCACCAGCGCGGCGGCGGACGCGGCCAGGATCGGGATCCCCGGCGGCGTGAACGGCACCAGCGCCAGCGCGATCGCGGCGCCCGCGAGCGCCACCGGGCGCGCGCGGGGGTTGCGCAGCTCGGCGAGCAGCAGGCCGGCGAAGAAGGTCGGGAAGATCGCGTCCAGCCCGAAGCGGTCGGTGTCCCCGAGCAGGTCGCCCGCGAAGGCGCCGACCACGGTGCCGGAGACCCACCCGACGTACTGCGGCACGGTGGAGCCGATCAGCTGCCACCGGTCGAAGGTCCCGTCACCCCTGTTCGCGAGCGCCCACGACGGGTCGACGACCGCCTGGGCCTCGACGGCCCGGCGCAGCGGTCCACCGGTCAGGGACGGCGCGATCGCGATGCCCATGGCCAGGAAGCGGGCGTTCATGAGGCTTCCGGCGAGGACGCCGGGCAGCGCGCCGCCGCCTGCGGCCACGATGGAGAGCCCCGCGAACTGCGCCGAGCCGGCGTGGACGACCGCCGACATCACGATCGCCTGGAGCGGCGTGAAGCCGGAGCGCACCGCCAGCACGCCGAAGGAGAGCGAGATCAGGAAGCCGGCCAGGGAGAAGGGGACCCCAAGGCGCACTCCCCGACGAAACGCCTCGTTCACCCGCCCACCCTAGGGTGGTTGCGTGCGCATCGTGTCGCTGCTCCCCGCCACCACCGAGATCCTCTTCGCCCTGGGCGCGGGGGACGCTGTGGTCGGCGTGACCTTCGAGTGCGACTTCCCACCCGAGGCCAGGACGCGTCGGGTCGTGTCGAGCTCCGCGATGCCGGAGGGCCTGGCCCCGGCGGAGATCGACGCGTTCGTGTCGGAGGCGGTGGCGCGCGGGGAGGACCTGTACCGCCTCGACGCGGGCGCCCTCGCCGGCCTGGACGCCGACCTGGTCGTCACCCAGGACCTGTGCGCGGTCTGTGCGGTCGACGTCTCGGTCGTGGACGACGCGCTCGCGCACCTGGGCTGTACGGCGGACGTGCTGACGCACGACCCGCACACGCTGGAGGAGGTGCTCGACTCGGTCCTCGTGCTCGGCAAGGCCACCGGCCACGAGGGCGAGGCCGACGCGCTGGTCGCGTCGCTGCGAGACCGGCTGGAGGCGGTGCGCGCCGGCATACCCGCCGGGCCGCGACCGCGCATCGCCCTGCTGGAGTGGACGGACCCACCGTTCGCTCCGGGCCACTGGATCCCGGAGATGATCGAGGCCGCGGGCGGCGAGGTCGCCCTGGGCACCGTCGGGGCGAAGTCCGTGCGCGTCACCTGGCAGGCCGTCCACGACGCCCGCCCCGACGTCATCATCGTCGCGCCCTGCGGCTACGACCTCGCCAGAGCCCAGGCCCTCGCCGACGAGCTGGTCACCAGGGGCGTCCTGCCGCCCGGCGTACCCGTGCACTCCGTCGACGCCGACGCCTCCTGGGCGCGCCCGGCCCCGCGACTGGTCGACGGCGTCGAGGAGCTCGCCCGACTGCTCCGCGCACCCACTGACCCGTCAGAGAGCTTCTGACGGGTCAGCGGTGGGTCAGCCGCCGGCCCAGAAGCCGCGGCCGCCGAACCAGTCGCCGTAGGCACCGCGGAGGTCGCCCATGGGGCTGCCGCCGCCCTGGCGGGAGCCGAGGTAAGAGCCCACGACCGCGGCGCCGAGGTCGTCGAGCTCCGGGGCCACCACGCTGCCGTCGACGCGCTCGGCCATGGAGTCGATGAATCGAGCCAGGCCGGGGTCCTCGCCGAGGCGGAAGAACGTCGTGTGTGCGCCGAGCCGGCCGGCGTTGTCGAGCTCGCGCACGGCGTACGCGACGGTCAGCGGGTGCGGCGGGTAGGAGAAGTAGACCTCGCCGTCGGCCTCCAGGTGGGAGGTCGGCTCGCCGTCGGTGACGATCAGCAGCACCGGCTGGGCGTTGGGGTGCTTGCGGAAGTGGCGGTTGGCCAGCAACAGCGCGTGATGCAGATTGGTGCCCTTGTCCCACATCGCGTCGAGCGCAGTCAGCTCCTCGATGTCCATCACCTGCGCGTGCCGCCCGAACGAGATCAGCTGCAAGGCGTCCCCGCGGAACCGCGACTTGATCAGCGTGTGCAGCGCCAGCGCCGTGCGCTTCATCGGCACCCAGCGCCCGTCCATCGCCATCGAGAACGACGTGTCGACGAGCAGCGCGACACAGGCCTGGGTGCGGGCCTCGGTCTCGGTGACCTCGACGTCGCCGATCTCGAGCCGGACGCCGTGGCTGGCGTCGCCGCCCTCGGAGACGGTGCGGATCACGGCGTTGGTGACGGTGCGGGTCACGTCCCAGGGCTCGGTGTCGCCGAAGGCCCACTCGCGGGTGCCGCCGGAGCGCTCCCCCGCGGCCCCGGCCTGGCGCAGGTCGCGCTGCCCCTGGCGCCCCGACATCTTGTCGGCAACGTCCTTGAGCAGCGCCTTGCCGAGCTGGCGCATCGCCTTGGGCGTGAGCTTGAGCTGGCCGCTGGAGTCGCGGCGCAGGGTGCCGCTGTCGCGCAGGGCGCGCTCGAGCTCCTTGAGGGTGCGCGCATCGACCGCCGCCTGGTCGCCGAGCTGACGGGCCAGCTTGTCCAGGTCGACGTCGTCCATGCGGGCGCCGCCGTAGGACTGCGAGAGCTGCTCGGAGAGGGCGTCGAGGTCCGCCAGGTCCTGGAGTACGCCGGTCCCGTCGCCGAGGCCGAGCCCCTCTTCGCCTTCGAGCCGCTCGGAGCCGCCCCAGTCCTCGCCGGGACGCAGCGACTGCAGGTTGGCGTCGAGCTGCGCGAGCGACTGCATGAGCTCGGGCGACCCGAACGCCTGCGCCGCCAGGGCGTCGAGCTCGTCGCGCTGCTCCTGGGTCATCGAGTTGCGCAGCCGCTGGGCGGCCGCGGCCCGCTGGGCGAGGGCGTCGAGGAGCTCGTCGATGTTCTGCGGGCTCTCCGGGAAGAAGTCCCCGTGCTTGTCCATGAACTCGTCGAAGTCCGCGGTGGTGTCCTCGCCGCGGTGGTGCTTCTCCAGCAGGCCGTTGAGGTCCTGCAGCATCTCGTTGACCGCGGCGCGGTCCTCGTCCGTGGCGTTCTCGAGGGCCTGCTTCATCCCGGCGAAGCGCTGGTCGAGCATCTCGCGGCCGAGCAGGTCCTTGATCTTCTCGTAGTCCTCGCGCGCCTCGCGGCTCTGCCACTGGTAGTCAGAGAGCTCGCTGACCGCCGCGGAGGTGGAGTCGGGGAGGTTCTCCAGGCGCATCTCGGCGAAGGCACGCTCGGCGTCGTCCATCATCGCGTCACGGGCGAGCTGCTTGCGCTCCTCGAGCACGGCGTGGTCGAGGAGCTCCTTGACCTCCTCCAGGGTACCGTCCAGGTTGTGGCGCTGGAGCAGGTCGCGCCGCCTCTCGGCCACGCGCCGCGCCAGGTCGTCCAGGCCCTGCTGGTCCTTGCCGCCGCGGCGCAGGAACTCCCGCATGGCCCGCTCCGGGCTGTAGCCGGCCATCACGTCCTCGCCGATGGCGTCGAGCGCCTCGGCGAGGTCGACCGGCGGCGCGAGCGGGTCGCCGCCGTCGTAGCGCCGGAAGCGGCTGGCGCGGGACCTAGCCATAGACGGTCTCAGAGCCGTCGGAGTCCTTGCCGATCCTGCGGGCGAGGTAGAGGCCCTCGAGGGCGAGCTCGATGGCACCGGCGCGCTGGCCGTCATTGGTGGCGTCGAGCCGGTCGCAGATGTCGTCGTAGAGCTCGGACTCCCCCAGGACCGGCAGCCCGGTCAGGAAGTCGCGGGCGGTGACCTGCTCGCCCGTGGTGACCATCGCGCCGGACTCGATCGCGTCGACCAGCAGCCCGAGGTCGAGGCCGCGGAAGTGGGCCCGGACGGTCTCGGCGGTGGCGGTGCGCAGCAGGTGCGTGAGGATCTCGTCCTCCCGGCCCTCCTCGCCGGACTCGAACTCGATCTTGCCGCCCAGGACGTCGACCGCGGTCTCCAGGTCGACGACGCGGGCCACGGCCGCGTCCTCGCCCCGCACGGTGGCGCGGTGGATCGCCGCGGCGGCGATGGTCTCTGCGCCGGCGATCGCGAAGCGGGCCGAGACGCCGCTGCGCTGGTCGACCGAGGACGACTCGCGCAGGTTGCGGGTGAAGCGGGCCAGGATCTCGACCAGGTAGTCCGGGACCTCGGCGACGAGGTCGGCCTCCTGCCGGATCACCGCGATCTCGGCGTCGAGCTCGTGGGGGTAGTGGGTGCGGATCTCGGCGCCGAAGCGGTCCTTGAGCGGCGTGATGATCCGCCCCCGGTTGGTGTAGTCCTCGGGGTTGGCGCTGGCCACGACCAGGACGTCGAGCGGCAGCCTCAGCACGTAGCCGCGGATCTGGATGTCACGCTCCTCCATCACGTTGAGCATCGCGACCTGGATGCGCTCGGCGAGGTCGGGCAGCTCGTTGATCGCGACGATGCCGCGGTGGCTGCGCGGGATCAGGCCGAAGTGGATGGTCTCCACGTCGCCGAGCGAGCGGCCCTCCGCCACCTTCATCGGGTCGACGTCGCCGATGAGGTCCGCGACCGAGGTGTCCGGGGTGGCCAGCTTCTCGGCGTACCGCTCGCTGCGGTGGCGCCACGAGATGCGCAGGTCGTCGCCGTAGCTCGCCGCCGCCGCCTGGGAGGCGTGCGTGATCGGGTCGTAGGGGTGCTCGCCCAGCTCGGAGCCGGAGATCACCGGCGTCCACTCGTCGAGCAGGCCCGCGAGCGTGCGCAGGATGCGGGTCTTGCCCTGACCGCGCTCGCCGAGCAGCACCACGTCGTGGCCGGCGATGAGCGCCCGCTCGAGCTGGGGGATGACCGTGGTCTCGAAGCCGTGCAGGCCCGGCCATGGGTCGCGGCCCTCGGCGAGGGCGGCGAGGAGGTTGTCGCGGATCTCGGCGCGCAGCGTCTTGGCGACGTGGCCGGACGCGCGCAGCTCGCCGACGGTGGAGATGGTCGGAGCCGTAGTGGAAGTCACTGCTCAAACCTAACCACCTGCGCAATCCCGGTGCCGGCTCCGAGGCCTCGGGGGCTGGCCTAGGGTGCCGTCCATGAGCCTGCAGCAGACCTGCCCCTGCGGCAGCGGCGCGACGTACGACGCCTGCTGCGGGCGCCTGCACCGCGGCTCGGCGACCGCGGTGTCCGCCGTGGAGCTGATGCGCGCGCGCTACGCGGCGTACGCCGTCGACGAGCTCGACTACGTCTTCCGCACCTGGCACCCGCGCACCCGCCCGGACGCCATCGAGCCGGACCCGGCGCTGACGTGGACCGGCCTGGAGATCGTCGACTCCGGCGAGGACTGGGTGGAGTTCGTGGCGTCGTACACGCGCGACGGGGTCGCCGGCGAGCGGCGCGAGCGAAGCACGTTCGAGCTGCGGCGCGGCGAGTGGGTGTACGTCGGCGAGGACGCGTAGCGGCTCACGATCGGCGACTGGCGGTCGGTGTCTCGCCGAACCGCTTCTTGTACGCCTTGGCGAAGTGGCTGCCGTCGGCGAAGTGCCAGCGGCCGGCCAGCTCGGACACGGTCAGGCGCGTGGAGAGGAGCTCGGCCCGGGCGCGTTCGAGGCGTCGTTCGAGGACGTAGGCCATCACCGACGGTGCGGCCTCCTGGGCGAAGACCCGGTAGAGCGTGCGCGGAGACACGTTGAGCGCCTCGGCGATAGATCGGGGGGCGATGTCGGGATCGTGGAGCAGGCGGGCCTCGATCAGGCCCTTGGCCGCTTCGAGAAGCGCCGGAGCGAAGCTCGCGTCGTCGTTGACCTGGTCGTTCACCAGGCCCTGAAACAGCTCGACCGTGGCGTCGCGTGCTGCCGTCGTGGCTGCGAGCCCGAGCTCGCCGGAGACCTCGGCGAAGAGACGCAGCTGGGCGAGGAGCAGCCGAGCGGCGGGAGCCGCCTGATCAGTTGCGACCACCACGGTCCCTGCCGGAAAACGAACCGCGCTCGCCGGTAGGACCACCGCGATCGCTCGCGTTCCTCGGTCGACCTCGAACTCCCAGGGTTGCTCGTTGCGTCGCACAGCCAGCATCCCTGCCCCCACCCTGGACTCCTGGCCCCGGGAGGCGAACCGCCACTCGCCGCTGAGCGTGAAGTGGGTGACGACCTCGTCCCCGTAGTGCCCGCCCTCACCACCGGTGCTCCCGGCGACCGCGTCGCTGTACTGGTCCTGGACCGGGAGATCGAGCAGCTCGTAGGCGCGGATGCGGACCCGATAGGACCCTTCGCTGCGCCGCGGCAGCCTGAGCGGCGGCACCGGGAACGATGCGCCGGCCTGGCGTCGCCACTCCCTCAGCAACGCCTGGTTCCGGCGCTCGTCCGCATAGGGCACCGTGATGTCCAGCACGGGTCGCGAGGCACCGCCGACCCGCCAGCCCACGATGCCCTCGGCACGGTCCACCACGACAGGCTACGTGCGTCGAGAAGGGACGCAGCTGCGTGCGAGCGGCTCCGGATCCGGCGTGGCACGGAGGTACCGACCGGATGACCGGCTGGCACAAGACGCAGAGGCTCCGGTCGGACCACCGTGGACGAGACCTCCACCGACGGAAGCTGGTTCCATGACCGAGTCCCCAGTCCCCCTCTTCGAAGAGATCGTCCGGGTCGGCCCGCCCGGAGACCCGCACGGAGACCTGCCCGTGCTGGTGGACACGGCCTGCGTGATCGGCGGCAGCGTCGCGGGGCTCCTGGCCGCGCGGGTGCTCTCCGACCGCGCCCGCCGGGTGGTCGTCATCGAGGCCGACGAGCCCCTGGCGCCCGGCGGCTCGCGTCCCGGAGTCCCCCAGGACCAGCAGGTGCACACGCTGCTCCCGGCCGGCCACCTGTGGCTGGAGCGGTGGGCTCCGGGCATCACGGAGGAGGCACAGAGCCGCGGCGCCTCCTTGGTCGGCGCGGACCAGGCGGTCACCGCCTTCGACGGCGTGCGTCAGGCCCCGGACGGTGCGGGCCATCACCTGCTCGCGATCGGCCGACCCCTCCTGGAGGCCCTGATCCGGGACCGGGTGACCTCTCTTCCCCACGTCTCCGTCGTGTGGGGGCGGGCCACCGGGTTGCAGTACGCCGACGATGCGGTCAGCGCCGTCGAGTACGCCCCGGGCGCCGAGGGCGACCGGGGCGATGGGAGCACCGAGGTGCTCGAAGCGGACTTCGTCGTGGATGCCATGGGACGCTCCAGCAGACTGTCGAGCTGGCTCAAGGCGAGCGGGTACACCGAACCGCACCTCGAGCGGCTGGAAGCCCCCATCAACTACGCGACCGCCCTGTTCGAGCGCCCGGTGACGCTCGCGGACCTGGCGACAGCCGGCGCCTTGGGGCTCTTCTCGCCCGAGTACCCCTCGGGCGGGGTGTCGGTCGCCGCGGCGAACGCGATCGAGGACCAGCAGTGGCTCGTCATGCTGATGGGTTACGGCAAGAGCCGGCCCGGGCGCACGATCGAGGAGTTCCGCGCCGCCTGCGCCGGGCTGCCAGGCGTCTTCTCCGAAGCCACTGCCGGAGCGCTCACGCGCGACGTGGTGACCTACCACCAGGCCGAGAGCCGACGTCGTCACTTCACCCAGGCGAGCCACTTCCCCGCGCGCCTGGTCAGCGTGGGCGACGCTGTCGCGTCGTTCAACCCCATCTACGGCCAGGGCATGAGCTCGGCCGCGCTGCATGCGTCCTGCCTGGCGCTCTACCTCGGCGGTGAGCCCGATCTCAGCACGGCTGCTCGGCAGTTCTTCGAGCTTCAGGGCGTGGTCGTGGACGCGGCCTGGGCGGTCTCGGCCGGGGGCGACGCCGCTCGCCTCGATGCCGAGAAGGGGACCGAGGTGCCCGACGACGTACGGCAGCAGCGCTGGGCCATGGAGCAGATCACCGCCGCGACCTTGCTCGACGGCGAGGTCACGCGCGCTTTCAACGACGTGACCTACATGCTGCGCCATCCCGCGACCCTCGCCGACCCGGCAGTGCTGGCAAGAGCGGTCGCCGCCACCTCGGGACGACCGTGACGAACCTCGGCGTCGTCGACGCGATCCGAGCCGGCAGCGACGCTGGCCGGTTGGCCCTGGCGGTCTACCTCGTCCACGGTTTCCCTTCCCCATCCCGCTCCGAGCGCGCGTTCGACCTGCTGCGTGAACGGCGCGTCGACGTCGTGGAGTGCGGCCTCCCCGTGGCCTCGTGGCGAGACTCGCCGGTGAGCCGGATGATCCGAGAGGCGCACGACGGGGCCGCCGGGCTAGGACTGTCCGACACCGCGTTGCTGAGGTTCTATGCACAGTTCCGGCCCAACCTGCTGATCCACATCGCGGACGGGGGCCGCGACGCAGCCGCCTTCGCCGGCGAGGAGCTCGGCACTGCGATCGACGCCGTCATGACCGACGACGTGAGGGTCGAGCGCGCCGTGCGATCCGGCGTAGGACCTCGACCCCACCTGGTTCGCTTCGTCTCCGCCTTGTCCGGGGATCTGGACGACGAGCTGCGCAGCGTCGATGCTCCGGCCCTGATCTACCTCGGTGTCGCCGACCGGACCGGTGGCACGATGCTGCCCACCGCAGCGATCCAGTCGGCCGTCGAGGGCATCAAGAGGCACGCGCCTGGCTCCACCGTCCTCTGCGGTTTCGGGATCCGGAGCGCGGGAGACGTGGCTCGGATCCGCGGCGTCGCCGGCGTGGACGGCGTGGCGATCGGGACCGAGGCGATGCGGCAGCTGGCACGAGGTTTCGACTCCTTCGAGCGTTGGCTGACCGAGATCCACGAAGCATGCGCCCGTCCCCGGGCCTGACGGGGAGAGCAACGTGCCATGGCTTGACGCTGTCCTGCTCGACCACGGCCTCGAGCCGCGGACCCTCGACCCCCGTGGGCAGACACCCCGGTGCGAGGACCCGGCGCACTGGCTCGCCGACACGCATCTCGAGGAGGCGACGGCTCGTCAGCTGCTCTCCTCACTCGAGCGCATCGTGCTCGAATCGGCGCGACACTTCCCGAACAACATCTTCTGGGACTTCGGCTACCTCGCCGAAAGCCTGCTCCGGCAGGCGATCGCGGCGCGAGACCCGATCGAGCTGATCCAGGGCTACGAGCAGCTGTACACGCGGATCATGCAGATCTACGGCGGCAGATCGAGCGTCGGGTTCCAGTACCTGCACGACTTCCTGTACGGCTTCGACTGGTCCAAGTGGGTGCGCAAAGACCCCGACACCAGGCGACAGGTGGGGCCCTTCGACCGCGCCTTCCTCTCCTACGTCGAGGGACGTGGCCACGAGCTCCTGCGCCTCATCGCTGAGGACGATGCGAAGTACCCCCGGCTCCGGGACGGGCGATACCGCAACCCCTTCGCATTCGCACGCGATCCCGCAGCGGAGAGCCTCCTGATGACCACGCTCGCGGCGCGCGGGCTGGTCCCCGTCGCAGCGTGGGAGCGGACCGCCGTGCCCGCGTGGTGGAGACCCGCCCAGAGGCACCGTGACGAGCTCGTGGTCGAGCTGGGCCTCGAGACCTAGGTCGAGAGGATCACCGAGGAGCCGTGGCCGAAGAGGCCCTGGTTGGCGGTGATGCCGACGCGGGCGCCCTCGACCTGGCGGCCGGTGGCCTGGCCGCGCAGTTGCCAGGTGAGCTCGCAGACCTGGGCGAGGGCCTGGGCGGGGACGGCCTCGCCGAAGCAGGCGAGGCCCCCGGACGGGTTGACCGGGATCCGGCCGCCGACCGCCGTGTCGCCGGCGCGAAGCAGGGCCTCGGCCTCGCCGCGCCCGCAGAGGGCGAGGTCCTCGATCCAGTCGAGCTCGAGTGCGGTGGACAGGTCGTAGACCTCGGCCACGTCGACGTCTTCGGGGCCGATCCCGGCCTCCTCGTAGGCCGCCCGGGCAAGGGACTCCTTGAACGTGCGCTCCGGCACCCCGGCGACCGCGCTGGAGTCGGTGGAGAGGTTCGGCATGTCCAGGACGGTGTGCGGGAAGGCCGGGGTCACCGTCGAGACCGCCCGGACCCGCACGGGCGAGCCCGGCCCGTGCCGGCGCGCGTAGTCGACGCTCGTCAGCACGACCGCCGCCGCGCCGTCGGAGGTGGCGCAGATGTCCAGCAGGTGCAGGGGATCGGAGACCACCGCCGAGCCGAGGACGTCGTCGACCGACACCTCCTTGCGGTAGCGGGCGTTGGGGTTGTGCAGGCCGTGCTTGGCGTTCTTCACCTTCACCTGGGCGAAGTCGGCCTGCGTCGCACCGTAGAGGTCCATGCGCCGCCGCGCGTAGAGCGCGAAGTACGCCGGGTTGGTCATCCCCAGCAGCCGGAAGCGCAGCCAGTCCGGGTCGTCCCACCGCTCCCCCGCGTTGGGCGCGAGGAAGCCCTTGGGCGTGGTGTCCGCGCCGATCACCACCGCCACCTCGCACATCCCGGCGAGGATCCGGGCGCGCGCGGTGTCGAGGGCCTGCGCCCCGGTCGCGCAGGCGGCGTACGACGTGGCGACGCGCGCGCCGTTCCAGCCCAGCGCCTGGGCGAACGTCGCGCCGGCGACGTAGCCGGCGTAGCCGTTGCGGACGGTCTCGCCGCCGACGACGAGGTCGACGTCGGTCCACGCGATGCCGGCGTCGGCCAGCGCCTCCCGGGCCGCGTGCACGCCGTACGTCACGAAGCTCCTGCCCCACTTGCCCCAGGGGTGCATGCCCACGCCCGCCACCGCGACCTCCGTGCTCACTGGTCGGCCTCCTCTCCCAGCTCCACCACCGGCTTCCAGCGCCAGATCGTGCGCTCGCCCGACTCGTCGGTGTAGAGCGTCTCGACCACGAGCTCGGCCTCCTGACCGACGGCCAGGTGGGCGACTCCGTAGCCCTGGGCGACCTGGCCGAGCACGACCAGTCCCTCGGGCAGCTCGACGGCCGCGAGCGCGAACGGCTCGTAGGGCTCGGCGGCCGGCACGTACGGCGGCGGCGGCTGGTACTGCGCGTCGGTGTAGGACCACACCCGCCCGTGCCGCGACAAGGGGACCTCCTCGAAGGCCTCGCCGGAGCACGCGGGGTTGCGGCAGAAGCCGTCCAGCTTCGGGAAGAAGACCGTCGCGCAGGCCGTGCACCGGCTGCCGAGGAGCGCCGGGTCGGCGCCCGTCGTGAACCAGCCCTCGATGGCAGGGGTCGCCGTCATGTCGCCTCCGGGTCGCAAAACTAGAACGCGTTCCATGTTAGCCAGAGATGGCTCGGATGGATCATTGTCCGCCGGGCGCGCGGTGTGGAAGCGTGGCGATGCCCTCGCCGGATGCAGTGGCGGAGGCAGGATCGGAGCAGTGCGCATGGTCTCGGTCACTGGCCACCTATTCGGCGCCGCCACGTTCACCCGCGACGGCCGCCCCGTCAGTCTGCCCCCGGCCTCCACCGCCCTGCTCGCCTACCTGCTGCTGCGCCACGGCCAGCCCGTCGACCGCGACCGGCTCGCCGACGTCGTGGGGGAGAGCGAGTCCGACGCTTTCGCCCGGCGCCGGCTCAACACGGCGGTCTGGCGGCTGCGGCGCCAGCTCGAGCCGGACGGCGTCGCGCGCGACTCGGTGCTCACCTCCGTGGGCCACGGGGTGGCGGTCTCGCCGACGTGCGAGGTGTGGGTCGACGCCGTGGAGTTCGCGACGACCTGCCGCCACCTTCCGCCGTACCACCGCTGGAGCGACGCGGACGCCGAGCGCGTCACCCGCGCCGTGGCGCTCTACCGCGGCGACTTCCTCGGCGGCACCTACACCGACTGGGCGCTGCGCGAGCGCGGCCGGCTCTCCGACCTGCACCTCCAGGCCCTGGTGGGGTTGGCGGAGTGGCTGCGCCTGCGCGGCCGGGCCGACGACGCCCTCGAGCACGCCCGCGCCGCCGTGGCCGCCGAGCCCCTGCGCGAGGACCTGCACCGCCTGGTCATGCAGCTGTACGCCGACGCGGGGCTGCCCCAGCTCGCCGCCCGGCAGCTGGCGCGCTGCCGCCAACTGCTCGGCGACGAGCTCGGCGTCGAGCCGCTGCCGGAGACCGTCGCCGTGGCGCGGGTGTCCACGACGATGCGCCACCCCTCGGCCGAGACCTACGACCGGGCCATCCGCGAGCTCGAGCGCTCCGACGCCGAGCTGCGCCGCGCCGCCGCGCGCCTGCGACGCTCGCTGCGGGAGCTGCGCCTCGAGCGCGAGCGCCTCGCCCGGCGGTGACCGGACGGTGACCGGACGGGCCCACGGTGACGGTGCGGTGATCGGCGCGGCGTAGTCAGGAGCCATGCCCTGGGCGCCCCACCGACCGGTCGAGAAGCACCGCTTCCTGCTCGAGCTGTGGGCCGAGCCGCGGGAGGTCGCCAGCCGTCTGCTGCGCCTGCGCGGGCGCATCCGGCACCTGCCCTCCCCGCCACCCGACCCGCCACCCGACCAGCTGCCCGACCAGCTGCCCGACGGGGACTGCCGGGGGGTCGCCGGCCTCGCCGACGTGGACGCGCTGGTGCGCGACACCTTCGCCGAGGACGGCCTGCGGGTGGAGTGGGAAGCCGAGCCGTGATCAACGAGGTGACCCGGGCGCTGGTCGCCCACCTGCACTCCCGCACGCCGGACCTCGGCTCCTGGGTGGTCGTGCACTCGCTCTCGGCGGCCGACGCCGCGCCGGCCAAGGACAAGCTCGCCCTCTGCCTGCTGGCCGTCGACGAGCACGACCACCTGCGCAACAGCCCCCCGGTCGAGGTGGCCGGGCGCCTGCAGCGGGCGCCGATGCAGCTGCGGCTGAGCTACCTGGTGACCTACTTCGGCCCGCACGACGAGGCCATGGCCCGGCTGACGCGGGTCATCGCGGTCTTCCACACCACCCCCGTCCTGGGGCAGGACGAGCTGCCCCTGACCCTGGGCGAGCAGGTCGAGCGGGTGACCGTGCGGCTGCGCAACACCACCGCCGACGAGCGCAACCAGGTGTGGAGTGTCCTGGGCCGGCCCGGGCGGCTCGCGCTGTTCTACACCGTCGACGTCGCCCCGGTGCGGCTCCTGCCCGGCCTCGACGGCGACGGCCGGGTCCTCGCCCACCGCATCGACCTGGCGGGGACGCCATGACGGCCGCACCCGTCGAGGGCCGCCGCCGCGAGGTGGTCCACACCGTCACGGTCCGCCACGCCGTCACGCGCGGGCCGGTACCCGGCGTGGCCGTGCGCCTCGTCCCGCCGAGCCCCTGGTGGTGGTCGGTGCGGTACGTCGCCGGCGCGGTGGTCCTGCACGCCCAGCCCGCCCTCGTGGCGCCCGACCCGGACCTGACCCCCGTCGAGCGTGCGCGCCGCCGCCCGCGCGTGCGGATCACGGTGGCAGACCCGCTCGTGGCCGCCACGGTGGAGAACCCCACCGTGGAGCTGGACGTCACCGGCGACCACACCCACGAGCTCACCCCCGTCGACCAGACCGTCACCGTCGACCTGCGCACCCGCACCGACACCCCCGCCACCGGGCGCACCGTCACCCTGGCGCCCCCCGGGCAGCCGGCCATCGACCTGGTCGCGGTGGCCGGCACCCCGGGCCGCTACGCGACCGACGCCCGGCGGTGGACCGCCTCGGAGACGCCCTTCGACCTGCTCGTCGACGGCGCCCTCGTCGAGCGCCACGCCCTGCAGCCCTTCCAGACCGACACCCGACTGCACGCGGTGACCCCCGCGTGAGAATCCCCAGGAGGAGCACGTGAGCACCTACTTCGCCCCCGGCGTGTACGTCGAGGAGGTCCCGAGCGGCCCCCAGCCGATCGCGCCCGCCTCGACCAGCGTGCTGGCCATCATCGGCCGCACCCGCCGCGGCCCCAGCCGCACGCCGACGCGGGTGAACGGCTGGACGGACTTCCAGCGGATCTTCGACGGCAACGCCGGCTCCGGCTTCACCGCCGAGGCGGTCTACGGGTTCTTCGAGAACGGCGGCCCCGCGGCCTACGTCGTGCGCGCCGACCCCTCGATCGCCGGCACCTGGACCGTGCGCGACGGCGCGGGGGCCGAGGCGTTCACGGTCACGGCCAGCTCGCCGGGCTCGTGGGCGGCCGACCTCACCGTGTCGGCCGCGCCGGACCGCGACAGCGGCTCGGCCCAGCTCTACCGGGCGCGCGTGCGCACGACCACGCCGTTCTCGGGCGACACCGTGCTGCCCGTCGACTCCACCCTGGGGGTCACGCGGGGCGACCCGGTCCTGCTGCTCCAGGCCAACGAGGCGGCGGCCGCGGCCGAGGCCACCGTGCAGGACGTCGGCAGCGGCACCATCACCGTGCGACGCACCGCCGGCGGTGCGTTCACGCTGCCGGCCGGATCGGTGGTCACCGGTGTGGTGCCGGCCGGCGCCACGCAGGTCACCGTGACCGGGACCGGGCTGAAGAAGGGCGACGTCGTGCAGGCCGAGCTCGGCGACCGCAGCCGGTTCACGTGGCGCGCCACCGCGGCGGTCCCGCAGGGCGCGGCGCTGAGCTTCACCGCGGCGGCCGCGGCGGCCGGGGCCGTGCCCGGCGCCCAGTTCACCTCCCGGATCGCCCGCTTCCGGGGCACGATCCCGGCCGGCTCCCCCGAGGACCTGCCGCTGGGCTCGATCCTGTGGCTGGAGACCGCCGGGCTCGAGCCCGGCCTCGCCGCCATGACGACCAATCTGCGCGCCCGCGCCGCCAACGGCCTCGAGGGCCGCTGGGTCGGCGGCACCACCAACGCGCTGCGCTTCCCCCAGCCCCCGCCCGCCGGTCCGATCGAGGTGGAGGCCCGGCTGGGGGTGACCGTCTTCGGCGAGCGACGCGAGTGGGTCTCCCCGAGCACCGAGCAGCTCGCGGCGGCGTACTCGTTCGTCCCCGCCGGCACCCGGCTGCGGCTGCGGCCGGCCGCCGGCACCACCGGTGCCACGGTCACCCGCACCGCGGACGCTCCAGGCTTCGCCGTCGATGCCGGCGACACCCTGGCCGCGACGTTCACGACCGTGGAGTTCCTCCTCCCCACCGACGCCTCGCAGGGCGTGCTGGTGCGCTGTGCCCGGCCGCCGGAGGTCGGCGACCGGGTGCGCTTCACGAGCACGAAGATGGCCGAGATCGTCGAGGTCGGCTCGATCGGCGGCGACGTCTACCTGCTCGGCTTCGCCGACACGACCGACGTGAGCACCGCCGTCGCGACGACATTCGACCCCGGCGTGCTCGAGCTGCGCTGCTTCGTGTCCACGCGGCTCTACCCGCTGCGGTTCTCGCTGTCGGTCTCGGGCCGCGCCGGCTCGGAGACGTTCAAGGGCCTGGCGCTGGAGCGCGACCACCCGCAGTACTACGCGCGCGACGGGATCATCAACGAGGTCTCGCAGCTGGTGACCGTCGCGCCCCGCGCCGGCGGCGCCGCCGCCCCCGCCGAGACGACCACGCCGGCGCTCGCCGTGCCCGCCACGGCCGGCAGCGACGTCGCGCCGACACCGCAGGACTACCGCCGCGCGATCGCCTCCCTCGACATCGAGCCGGAGCCCGCGATGGTCTGCTGCCCCGACCTGCTCACCTTCGACGACCCGTTGGCGCAGTACGACCTCGCCGACGCGCTGGTGCGCCACTGCGAGAGGTTCCGGCGCTTCGCGGTGCTCGACGCGCCACGCGGTGATGACGAGAAGGTGCTGGAGTGGCGCAACACCGCGGTGTCCACGACGTACGCCGCGGTCTTCGCGCCGCACCTGAAGATCCTCGACCTCGACCCGTCGTCGCCCGATCGCTACCGGCTGGTGCCGCCCAGCGGCTTCGTCGCCGGGGTGATGGCGCGCACCGACCGCGAGCGGGGTGTCCACAAGGCTCCCGGCAACGAGCGCGTGAGCGGGATCGTCGGGCTCGACCAGCAGTACACCCAGGCCCGGCAGGAGCTGCTCAACCCAGCCGGGGTCAACCTGATCCGGGCCTTCCCCGGTCGCGGCAGCCGGGTGTGGGGAGCGCGCAACGCCACCGACGACGCGATCTGGCGCTACATCAACGTGCGGCGGCTGTTCAACATGGTCGAGGTGTCGGTGGAACGGGGCACGCAGTGGGTGGTGTTCGAGCCCAACACGGCGACGACCTGGCTGCGGATCAAGGCCAGCCTGGAGGGGCTCCTCGACCAGCTGTGGCGCTCCGGCGCCCTGGCCGGCGAGGTGGCCGCCCAGGCCTACCGGGTGCGCGTGGGGCTCGGCTCGACCATGAGCGAGACCGACATCGACAACGGCCTGGTCATCACCGAGGTGGCCATCGCGCCGTCCAAGCCGGCCGAGTTCGTCGTCTTCCGCTTCAGCCACAAGCGGCTCTCCGAGTAGTTCGCCCACCTCCAGAGCCCCCTCCCCCGCCAGCCAGAAAGGCCACCGCCGTGTATCCCCTCACCACCCTCCACTTCCAAGTCAGCTGGGGCGACTCCCAGCAGACCTCGTCGTTCTCGGAGGTCAGCGGCCTCACCATGGAGGCCGATGCCGTCGACTACCGCGGCGGCGCCGACCGCAGCCTGTCGGTGCAGAAGATCCCCGGCCTGCGCAAGTACGGCAACGTCACGTTCAAGCGCGGGATCGTCCCGGCCGAGTCCGGCAACGGCCTCTTCGACTGGTTCAACTCGATCACCGCCGGCGCCGTGCAGCGCCGCACGGTCACCGTCAGCCTGCTCAACGAGGAGCGCGCGCCGGTGATGACCTGGAAGATCCGCGACGCCTGGCCGGTCAAGATCGAGGGCCCGGGGCTCAAGGGCAGCGGCAACGAGATCGCCATCGAGTCCATGGAGGTCGTCCACGAGGGCGTCGAGGTGGAGGTGGCGTGAGCGTCACGCCCGGCACCCGACCGCACCCGCATCTCGGGGCGCACTTCCGCCTCGAGATCGACGGGCTGGGCGAGAGCGACTTCTCGCAGTGCACCGGCCTCGGCGGCGAGGTCGGGGTGGAGGAGTACGCCGAGGGCGGGGAGAACCGGTTCACCCACCGGCTGCCCTCGCGCGCCGGGTTCGCCAACCTCGTGCTCAAGCAGGGCGCCGGCCCCGGGCTGGGGCTGTGGGACTGGTGGGGCGAGTTCCTGGCCCAGGGCGCGGTGCGCCCGCGCGACGGCCAGGTGCACCTGCTGGCCTGGCGCGACGGGGAGCTCGCGCCGGTGCGGGCCTGGGCGTTCACGCGCGGCTGGCCGGTGAAGATGTCGGGCCCCGACCTGGACGCCCAGTCGGCCGCGGTGGCCGTGGAGACCATGGAGATCGCGCACCACGGGCTGCGCCTGCTCGGGCTGGACGGCTGAGATGCCCGTCGTCATCACCGAGATCGTCACCGAGGTCGTGCTGGCCCCGGAGGCCGGCGCCGCGAGCGGCGGCGCCTCGGCCGCGGGCGCCGGGCTCTCGCCCGAGCAGCTGGACGCCGTCGTACGACGGGCGACCGAGCGGGTCGTGGAGATCCTGCGGCGGGAGTGGGACCGGTGATCCTCGACGAGCGGCAGCTGGCCAAGCTGGCCATCCAGCCCTTCACCGACCAGGCCTTCCGGCGCCCCGCCGGGCCACCGTGGCTCGCGCTGTTCAACCCCACGCAGCTGGCGTTCACCCGCAAGAACCTCTACCGCAACACCCGCTCCACGGGCGCCTCCACGCCCGACACGTCCTACGCCGGCGGCGAGCCGGACCAGGTGTCCCTCGACCTGTTCTTCGACGGCACCGGGGTGCTGGAGAGCGCGGCGGGGGTCGCGGTCCGCATCGAGGGCCTGCTCCAGCTGGCCCGCCTGCAGTCCGACACCCACCAGCCCTACTACCTGCACGCGCACTGGGGCCGCTTCGACTTCCGCGGCGTCCTCACCCAGGCCGAGGTGACCTACACGCTCTTCGACCGCACCGGCCAGCCGCTGCGGGCCACCGTGAAGGTGACGCTCCAGGAGGTCGTGGCGCCCGAGGTGCGCGCCGCCACGGAGCGGACCAACTCCCCCGACCTCTACCAGACCTGGCTGGTCTCCGAGGGCGACCGGATCGACGCCATCGCCCACGAGGTCTACGGCGACCCGGCCTGGTGGCGCCCGCTCGCCGAGGCCAACGACCTGGCCAACCCGCGGGTCCTGGACGTGGGCTCGGTCCTAATGCTCCCGCCGAAGGAGAAGTCCTGATGCCCGGGCTCCCGACCAGCACCGACCGGCCCGAGGTCGAGGTCCGCATCGGCGGTCGCCCGGCGGAGCCCCGCCTCGCCGACGACGTGGTCGAGGTCGACGTGACCGAGGAGGTCGACCGGCACGGCAGGTGCGTGCTCCTGGTGCAGAACTGGGACCCGGACAAGCGCGAGGTCCGCTGGTCCGACGACGGTCCCCTGGTCCCCGGCGCTGAGCTCGAGGTGAGCCTCGGCTACCACAGCACGCTGGCCACGGTCTTCGCCGGCGTCGTGACCGCGGTGACCGGGCACTTCACCGGCGACCAGGCGCCCACCCTGCGCGTGGAGGCCCGCAGCCGCTCGGTGCTGCTCGCCGGGCCGGCCCGGTCGCGGGTGCTGGAGGAGACCACCGACGGCGACCTCGTCGCGGCCCTCGCCGCCGACTACGGCCTGCGCGCGGACACCGAGGACGGCGCCGACCGGGCCGTCGCCGTCCTGGACCGCGAGCGGCCCTGGCCGCACCTGGTGGCGCGGGCCGAGGCGCTCGGGTGGGTGACGTACGTGCGCGACCGCACGCTGGTGTTCCGCCCGCCCGTGGCCCCGGCCGGGACCCCGGTCGAGCTGACCTGGACCAAGGACGTCGTGGAGCTGCACGTCACCCAGGACGTCGGTGCGCTGCCGTCGTCGTCGAGCGCCGCCGGCTGGGACGCCGACCAGCAGGCCGCCGTCGTCTCGGCGGCCGCCTCGGCCACCGGCGGCCTCGGCACGGGCGAGCGCCGCGACCACGCCGCGACGGTCGGCGACCTCGGCTGGCCCCAGCGCGAGGAGACCGAGGCCGGCCCCGCCGTCGGCACCAGCGCCGAGACCGACCTGCTCGCGACCGCACGGGCACGGACCGCCGAGCTGCGCCATGTCACCGGCTCCGCCCGGCTCGTCGGCAACCCCGCGCTGCGCTGTGACAGCTGGGTGACGGTGCGCGGCACCGGCCGGCGCCTCGGCGGCCCGCTGTACGTCGCGTCCGTGCGGCACCGGCTGGGGCGCTCCGGCTTCACCACCGAGCTCGGCCTCGGCCGTCCGGCCCGGCTGGCCCCCGCCGACCCGGCGCCGCCGAGCCGCACCCTCGTCGTCGGCGTGGTGACCGACCTGGCCGACACCGAGAAGCAGGCGCGGGTCAAGGTCGCCTACCCGTGGGCCGGCGCGACCGAGGCGGTCTGGGCCCGCCTCGCCACGCCGTACGCCGGGAAGGAGCAAGGGCTCTACGCGGTCCCGGACCTCGACCAGGAGGTGCTCGTCGGCTTCCTCGACGGCTCGGTCGACGACCCCGTGGTCCTGGGCAGCCTGTGGAGCGCGACCTTCGCGCCGCCGTTCCAACCCGGGGAGGAGAACGCCGTCCGCGCGCTGCGCACGGCCTCGGGCCACGAGCTGGTCTTCACCGAGGGCGACGACGGGAGCGTCGTGCTCCGCACGGCGGGCGGGCACGTGCTGACGCTGGCCGAGGAGGACTCGACGGTCACCCTCGAGGCCGCGAGCGGCAACCGCATCACGCTGTCCGACGACGGGATCGAGCTGTCGGCCGCGAAGGGCGACCTGACCCTCAAGGCGCCCTCGGGCGCGGTGGAGATCCAGGCCATGTCCATCAAGGGCAAGGCCGACGGCACCGCGTCGCTGGAGGCCTCCGCGACCTTCGACATCAAGGCGTCCGCGACCCTCGGGCTGCGCGGCGCCATGGTCAACATCAACTAGGCAGGAGACGTCATGCCGGGAGCCGCACGGGTCACCGACCCCACCACCCACGGCGGGCTGGTGGTGGGCCCGGGCGTGCCGACGGTGGCGCTCGGGGGCATGCCTGCGGGCGTGCTGGGCGACCTGCACGCCTGCCCGATCCAGCCCGGCCACCCGCCGGCGACGCCGTTCACGGCCGGGTCGGCCACCGTCATGGTCGGGGGACGTCCGGCCCTGCGCGCCGGAGATCTCTGTGGCTGCGGCGCCGGCGTCGCGGTCGGCCTGCCCACGGTGGTGATCGGATGAGCACCGACCCCGCCGGCACCTGGGAGGGCTACCCCCAGGTCGGCTCCGGCTGGCCCTTCCCGGTCCGGTGGGACCACGACGACGAGCCGGACCCGACCCCGGGTCTGCGCAGCTCGCGCGGTGAGCGGCGCATCGCGGAGGCGCTGACCCTCGTCCTCCGCACGGCGCTGGGCGAGCGGGTCATGCGACCCACCTTCGGCGCCGGCGTCGACCGCTACGTGTTCGACCCGCGCACCGACGAGGTCTGCCGCCGCCTCGAGCAGGACGTACGGCGGGCGCTGCTGCTGGCCGAGCCGCGTGTGCTGGTCGACCGGGTCGAGGCAGTGCTGGCCGGAGCCGACGACCGGATCGACGTGCACCTCGACTACCGCATCGACCGGCACCGCCGGCCCGAGAGCCTGGTGCTGCCGTTCCACGTGGCGGGCGGCGACCGATGACCGGCCTGCTGGACCCACGCGACCGCGCCCTGGCCCTGCGGGAGCTGGCGAGCCTGGCGCGCACCACGCCGGCGGGGCTGCCCGACCGTGCCCTGACCTGGCACGACCTGCTGTTCGCCGGCGATGCCCTGGCCGACCCCAGCCGGCCCGACCAGGCCCTGCTCAGCGCGGTCGCGGAGCTCACCGCCGGACTGGCCGACCACCTCGCCGGCGTGCCGGACCGGCTGCACCGCGAGTGGCTCGCGGAGATCCTCGGGATCCCGGAGGCCCCGGCCGAGGCCGACCGGGTGCCGGTCGGCTTCACCACCACGCCGGCGGCCGGCACCGTGCTGGTGCCGCGGGAGACCGAGCTGCGCGCGAAGGACACGGCCGGCCGGGAGCGGCGCTACCTCACCGCCGAGCCGCTGGAGGTGCACGGCACGACGGTCCCCGCCGTGCGGGCCGCGCGGACCCGCCGGCTCGCGGACGGCGCCGTGGCCGACACGGCCGTGCGGTGGGCCGACCGCGAGGAGCCGTTCGCCGGCTTCGTGCCCGCGCCGGGCGAGACCGGCGTACCGACTGCGCGGCACCGCCTGCGCATCGCCGACCAGCTGCTGGCCACCGACGGCAGCGGCAGCACGACGGTGACCGTGAGCTTCGTCGGCGGCGACGCCTCCGTCCTCGGGGACGCGACCTGGCGCCGCTCGACCGCGGAGGGGTCGGCCCGGGCCTACCCGTCCGGGTCGGTGGTGGTCGACGGTGCCACGACCCGGGTGACGGTGACCTACGGCGGCGCCTGCGCCGCGCCTCCGGGCGAGACGCTGCCCTGGCTCGAGGTCGCGCTGCCGCGCACGGCGCCCCTCGACGGTGCCGCGCTCGGGCTGAGCTTCACCCAGGTCGAGCTGGAGGTGCAGGTGCGGGGCCTGGCGCCCACCGCCGCCTTCGCCGGCGACGCGCGGCTGGACCTGAGCAAGGCGTTCGAGCCGTTCGGGCCCGTCCCGCGCGAGGGAGACGCGCTGGTCGTGCGCTCCGACGAGGCGTTCGGCAAGCCGCTGACCCGGCTCGCGGTGGACGTGGGGCGCGCGGGCTCCAGCAAGCCCGGCGACCGGGCCGACGACCACCTGGCCCCGGTCCCGCGGGCCAAGGGGCGCAGCACCCGGAAGACCCTGTCCCAGGCCGGGTCCGGCTCCGCCACGCTGGTGCTGGAGGCCTGGGACGGGGCGGCGTGGGAGCCCGGCAGCACGCCGATCACCAGCACCGAGCTCGTCAACGTCGCGGGGGTGCCGCCGCTGGGCACGAGCGTCCCCGCCTCGGCGGTCCTGGAGTACGCCGGCCAGCGCGGGCACTTCGTGCGGCTGCGCCTCGACGACGCCGACTTCGGGTGGCAGGACCACCAGCGCGCGCTGGCCGAGCTGGCGGCCGTGGCGGGCACCACGGGGACGCGCCCCTCGGCGGCCCGGCTGGCGCCGCCCGAGGCCCCGCGGCTGGAGCGGCTGCGCCTCGCCTACACGACGGTCCGGCGTCGCGCCGCCGCCGTCACGTCGTACGACGGCTACGCCGTGCGCCGTCAGGCCACCGGTGGCACCGGGACGACGCACGCGGCCTTCCGCACGACCTGCGCCCTCGGGACCGAGCGCGACGTCGGGACCCTCGACGTCGCGCTCGACCTCCCCGACCGTGCGGTGGGCGGGTCGGTGTCGCTGTGGCTCGAGGTGCGCCCCGCCGACGTCGGGGCCGAGCCCGGCGCCAGCCGCTGGCAGATCTCGACGGCGTCCGGCTGGCGCACCGCCGACGTCGCGGACGGCACCCACGGCCTGCGGCAGAGCGGGCTGCTGCGGGTGCTGGCCCCGGCCGCGTGGACCCGGGGCGCGCCGGAGGCCGGCGACCCGGACGGGACCTGGCGGTGGCTGCGGCTGCACTCCTCGGAGCCGGGGCGGCTCGGGACCCTGCTCGCGATCGTCCCGGACGCCGCGCTGGCCGCCCAGTGCCCGCGCCCCGCGCTGGTCGCGCCCGAGGAGGCGCTGCTCCCGGCGCAGGTGAAGGGGCTGGTCAGTCCGGTCGCCGGCGTCCGCAAGGTCGCCGGCCTGCGGGGCCTGCCGGGCCGGGCGGCGGAGTCGCCGGCCGACTACCGCCGCCGCGCCTCGACCTACCACCGCCACCGCGACCGCGCCGTCCAGGCGTGGGACTACGAGGAGCTCGCCCGCCAGGCGGCGCCCGGGGTGGCCGCCGTGCGGTGCCTGCCGCACACCTGCGCGCAGCTGGGCAGCCGACCGGGCTCGGTGGCGCTGGTGGTGGTGCCGGCCGGGAGCCAGCCGCAGCCGCTGCCGACGGTCGCGATGGCCGAGCGGATCGAGAGCGCCCTGCGCTCCCGGATGCCCGTCACCGCCACGGTGGCGGTCGTGCCTCCGGCCTACGTCGCGGTCACCGTGCGCGCCCACGTGGCGCTGGCCACCGGCGTGGCCGCCCTCCAGGGGCGCGCTCGGGTGCTGGACGGGCTGGAGCGCTGGCTGCACCCGGCGCTCGACCGCCGGCCGCGCTTCGGCAGCGGGCTGTACGCCTCGGCGGTGGTGAGCTTCCTGGAGTCCTTGGCCGAGGTCGACCACGTCGTCTCGTTCGGGCTGACGCTCGCGGACGGGACCACCGCCGACCCTGTGGCCGTGGACCCGGCGCGCGGCCTGGCCGCCTCGTCGGGGCGGCACGCGATCACCGTGGAGGAGCGGCCGTGACCACCCGACCCGACCCGCTGCGGCTGCCGGCGCTCGAGGCGCACGACGCGGACCACGAACGGCTGCGGGTGCTCGCCCTGGCGGTCGTGTCCGCCGCCGCCGGCGAGGAGTGGACCGACCACAACCCCACCGACCCCGGCATCACGTTGCTCGAGGCGGTGGCCTGGGCGTGGGCCGACGCCCACCACCGCGCCGCCCGCCGCGGCCTGGACCACTGGCCCGACACCGCCCTGCGCGCCCCGGCCGCACGGCCGGGCCCGGACGGTCTGCTGGCGCTCGCGCGGCTGCTGGCCTCGCCCGCGACCGGGCCGGCCGGCGCGACGGGCGCGAGCACGGCGACCGCGCTGGTCGGGGAGACCCGCACCGGGACCCGCGGCCAGGCGCAGGAGGCGGTGGCCGCCCGAGCGCGCGCCGCCACGCTCGCCGTCTCGCCCGAGGTGACCGACCTCGCGGTCGCCGTGGTCCGCGGGACCCTGCGCCGGCGGCGGACCCTGGACCGCTCCGACGTGGTCGCCGCCGCGGTCGAGGAGGCCGCGGCCGGGCTGCCCACGACGGCGACGGACGCGGAGCGCGAGCAGGTGGCCACCCGGCTCCTCGGCGAGCACCCCGAGCTCGCCGAGCTGTTCCACGACGAGCTCGCCGACCTGCTGCGACGCCAGCGGGCCCGGGCCGCGCAACCCACCTCCCGTCGCCGGGCCGAAGCACTGCGCGGGCCGGGCGACGACCCGCTGCACGACCCGAGCACCTGGGAGGGGCCGGCGGGCGCGACCCGCGTCTGGCCACCGACCCCCGACCAGGCGCTGCGCTGCGAGCCGGTCACCGGTGACGACGACGCGACCCGCGCCCGTGGCGCCGCGGAGGTACGCCGCGCCTGGACCGTCGCCGGGGCGCTGCCCGGCATCGCCTGGCACGGCGGGCGCACGGTCGTCACCGATCGACCCGGCACGGTGACGGTGCTGGTCGAGCGGACCCTGCGCCGCAGCTCGGGCCGCGACGACGAGGACTTCCTGCGCCGGGTGCTCGACCACGTCCTGCGCGAGGAGGCGTCGCGCTACGCCGGCGAGGGCCGGCGCCGGGCCCTCGGCGAGGAGCTGGGCGTCGCGCTGGTGCGCCACCACCCGGTCGCCGTCTCCGCCGTGCTGCACACCGCCCTCGGAGTCGACCGCGAGGAGGTGATCGCCCGGGCGCGGGGCCGGCTGGCGACCTACCTTGCCGACGGACGGGCCGAGAGCCGGCGACCCGCGCTGCGCCTCGGTCCCGGTCGTGGCCCCTGGCCGAGCCGGCCCCAGCCGCACGGCTGGACGCCGGGCGAGGCCGTCCCGGTGACCGAGCTCGTCCAGGTGCTGGCCGCGGACCCGGTCGTGCTGGGCGTCAGCGGGGTGTCGGCGACCGTCAAGGACGGCCCGTCGGTGAAGCCGCCCGTGCGCGTGCGGGCCGCGACCCCGCTGCCGCGGCGGACGCTGGCCGCGGTCGACGGGGTCACCCTCGTCGCCGGCGACCGGGTGCTGCTGAGCGCGCAGGAGCGCCCGGAGGACAACGGCGTCTGGAGGGCCGCCGCCGGCGCCTGGACCCGGGTGGACGACCTCGCCTGCTCCGACTGCGTCACCGACGCGGTCGTACGGGTCCTGGAGGGCACGGCGGCCGGCACCGCGTGGGCGCAGCTCAGCGATCCGCCGCTGGTGCTCGACCACGACCCGCTGGTGTGGGAGCAGACGACCCGGCGCGTGCTGCCGGACGTCCGCGTGGTTCTCACGGCGCCGGTCACGCTCTCCGGCCAGCCGCACCTGTCCGGGCTCTGGCTGTTCGCGAGTGACCGGGTGCTGGTCGTGGCGCAGGCCGACCCGACGGCCAACGGCGTCTACGAGGTGCGCGCCGGCGCCTGGACGCGCGTTGCCGGCACGGCCGTGCCCGACACCGCCGTCCGCGTGGCCGAGGGCGCCGACGCCGGGAGCACCTGGTGGCTGGCGACCCGCGCCCCGGTCACCGTCGGCACGACGCCGCAGCGGTGGGTGCGCACGGCCGCCCCCCAGCCGACGCCGGGGGACGCGGCCGACGAGGTGCGGGTCCCGGCGGGCGGGCTGCCCGTGCTCGCGGGCGACGACTGCCTCACCGTGCGCTACGAGCTGACCGCGGAGGCCGACGATGCCTAGCCCGGACTACCTGCCCATCGCGCTCGACCTGCCGGCGGTCTACCAGGACGACCAGGCCGCCTTCGCGCAGCTCGACTCCTACCTGGGCCTGGCCGACGACCTGCTGCGCTCCAGCCTCACTGCCCTCGACGAGGCCGAGCGGTGGCTCTCGCCGGAGTCCCTCGACCACTGGCCGCCCGGGCTGCCCGCGGACGCCGGCGCGGACGCGGTGCTCGCCGCCCAGTGGGCGGTGCAGGGCGAGCTGGCGGCGTGGACCGGCTTCGCGTTCCCCGCGTCCTGGCCCAGCGGCGCCGGTGGTCTCGCGCGCCGGCGTACCTACCTGCGCCGGGCGGCCCGGCTCTGGCGCGAGCGGGGCACCCCGGCCGGCCTCCTGGACTGGTTCGAGCTGGCGTTCCCGGGTCCGCGCCGGCCGATCCTGGTCGAGCACTTCCGGGTCGCCGACCCCCTCGCCACGGACGTCGACGAGCTGGACCCCTGGCTGCGCGCCACGCTGTTCGTCCACGACGACGGGCGCTTCGGTGACTTCGGCCGACGGCGCGACGCGGTGGCCTTCGTCGACCGCTATGCCCCCGCCCACGTGCACGTCCGCGTCTGCTGGGTCCGGCCCGGCTTCGCCCTCCCCACCCCGCCCACCGCCACCTCGACCGTCACGGAGGTGCGCGCCTGGCAGACCGCGATGCGCGACCTCCTGTGCTCGCTCGTCAGCGTCGTCGACCACCGACTCGGTCTGCGCGTCTGGGAATGCGCGGACGAGGGCGAGGCCCGGGACCGGCTCGACCTCGGCCTGCTCCCCGGCGGCGGCACACCGTGACCCCACCCCTCGAGAGGACCCAGCAATGAGGACCCAGCCATGACCGTCACCGACGTCACGACCTTCCCCGTCTTCACCGGCGGCCAGACCCTGACCGCCGACGAGCTCAACGACGAGCACGAGCACCTCGTCGCGCGCGACCGGGTGCTCGGCCGCACCCTCGGCTTCGGCATCGCCTGCGGCCTGACCGGCACCGTGAACACCGCGGGCACCGAGCTCACGATCGCGGGCGGACTGTGCGTGGACCAGCGGGGCGAGGCCATGCTGCTCACGCCCGAGGCGGCGGCCGCCCAGGGCCGGATCCCCTTGGAGCCGACGGTGACCCCGGACGAGTCGTTCCCGTTCGTCACGGGCACCGACGGCTACTCGGTCGTGCTGGTCGCGCGCCATCTCGAGGGCGAGAGGGCCGGCTGCGGCGAGGACGGCTGCGCCGGCCACTCCCGACTCGACAGCCTGCGCCCGGAGGTCGTCGTGGTGCGGGGTCGGCTGGAGGCCCAGACCACGGACTTCAGCCAGGAGAGCCTGCTCACCGGCTTCACCCCGATGACGATCGCCGGGACGGGCACGATCACCGGGCCGTTCGTGTCGCTGAAGGGCGCGATCGTCGAGCGGGTCGGTGACGCGCTCACTCCGGCGGCGCGCCAGAAGCTGAGCGACCTGGCCCTCAACGGCACCGACCTGCTCGCCCTGCAGCAGTACAAGGCGGCGTACCTCAACCAGGTCTACTTCGCCGCCCTCGACCTGCTGCGCTTCCGGGCGCTGGTGAAGGTGACCTGCCTGCGCGACACCGCGACGCCGGGCGTCGTGCTCGGCTGGGTCACCCGGGTGGGAGGCACCTGGACCTGGGACTGCGCCCACCGCCACCACTGGGAGCCGCCGACCGGGCTCACGCAGGCGTTGCTGGGCGGGACCTGTCAGTCGCCCGACCAGCTCTGGGTGGACCGGCTCAACAACGTGGTGCTCTCGTTCAACCCCCCGTCGCCGCCCAAGCCGGCGGACCCGCCGTCCACCTTCGACCCGGGCCTGGTGCATCTCTGCAAGAGCAAGAAGTGCGAGCTATACCCCTACCCCGGGAAGGTTCTGATCCCCGACTGGCGGACGCGCTGGACCGAGGTCCGCCCGATCTGGGTCGACCCGCTGTGGGACCCCGACCCGACCACGGAGTGGGTCTTCGAGGACGCCTACCACGACGTGACGCTCGCCGGCCACCTGGTGCTCACCGACCTGGTCGGGACCCCGGCGATCGCGGTCATGGACGAGGTGTCCAAGCACATCCTCGCCACCGGGGTGCAGCCCCAGGTCGCGGTGATCACCCAGCAGGACGCCGCCAAGAACAAGGCGATCGCGTTCACCGGGGCGGTCACCCCGGACGACCAGATCATGCTCGTGAAGGACGACCAGGGCAAGCTCGTCGGCGTCGGCCGCATCGCCGCCGCCAAGACCCTGCAGCAGGTCGGGACCGCGCTCCCACTCGCCACCTCGCAGGCGCAGGCGGCGTACGACGCCACCCAGGGCTTCGAGACCGAGCTCGCCACCGTGCAGGTCGGTCTCGGCACCGTCCAGCAGGCCCAGCAGGGCCTGGACCGGTGGCGGGCCACGGTGGAGGTCGACCTCCGCGACGTGCTGCCCCGCGTCCGCACCCAGGTCGCCTCGCTCCTGGCCGAGCACCAGCTGACCGTCTCGACCGTCGTCGACGACCTCGTGGGCGACAAGGTGTCGGCGGTGGTCAGCGGCTACGAGGAGGTGCTCAAGCAGCACGGCGAGGCGCTGATCACGGTGCAGGAGCAGGTGGGCAGCGCGCAGCAGGAGCTCAACCGCTACACCGGCCGGATCGACACGCTCTACAGCAAGACGATGCTCAAGGACCTGGGCGGGCGCGAGGCGGTGGTCGGCAGCGGCGTGGTCGAGGTCATGCGCACGATGCGCGACGCCCTCGAGGCCACGGCCACCGACGACCAGCGCGACAGGATCCGCCCGCACCTCGCCGCCGCCGACGACGGCCTCGCCCGGATGGAGGCCACGATCGCCGCCGGCGGCAGCGGCCTCGACGAGAACCCCGCGACCCTGACCAATGTGCTCACCTCCCTGGCCGACGGGCTGGCCGGGGTCGGTGCGCCGGCGGCGCAGGTGAAGGCGGTGCGGGCCCAGGCCGCCGCGCTGGAGAGGCAGCTGCAGCGGTGAGGCCGCACGAGGTACGCCGGCTGCGGATCCGGCCCGGTCCGGGCCCGGACGGTCCGGCCCGCGCCCGCCGCCTCACCGACGTGGCGCACCGGCTGCTCGGCCGCGAGCTGGACCGGGCGCTCGCGGACGTGCTGCCCGTGACGGAGCGGCGGGTGGAGCTGCCTGCGGTCCGGGTGCGGATCGAGCTCGACCCCCGCGACCTGGACGACGAGGCGCTCGCCGTCGTCTGGGCCGGCCTGGTGCGGCGCGAGGTCGTCCGGCTGCTCGCCGGCCAGGGCCGACTCGCGGCCGGTGTCGACGTCCCGGAGGCACCGGCCGGGTGGTCGCCCTCCGCCCCGCCGGCCCTCCCGGACCCGAGCGCCGTACCTCCGGCGGGGGTGGCGGTCGCGGAGCTCGCCGACTTGCTGCGGGTGCTGTCGGCCGCCGCGCGCGCGCCGTCGCCGGCCGACCTGCGCGGGCTGCGCCTGCGCACCGGCGACGAGGCCGTCGTCGTGGAGGCTGTGGCGCGGCTCGCCCCGCGCGAGCGGGCGCCGGCGCTGGCCCTGCTGGCGCACACGGGGCTCGACGTCGCCCGGCTCGCGTCCCTCCCCCATGTCGATCCCGCCTCGCCCCTCGCCCAGGGCCCGGCGACCGGCGACACCCCCCGGCCGGGCGCCGCGCCCGCCGCCGCGACGGCAGGGCAGGACTCGTCGGCGCAGGGCGCGACCGTCGAGCCGGGCGGCACCCACCCCGAGCCCGGGGCCCACCCCGCCCTCTCGTCGTACGGCGGCCTGGTGCTGCTGCACCACCGGCTGCGCGGGCTGCTCGAGGGCGCCGTCGCGGCCCAGCCGGACGCGGACCCGGTGGCCGCGCGCCTCGACCTGCTGGTGGCCGTGGCGCAGGAGCGCCCGCGACCCGACGACGTGCGCCCGGCGCGCGACGACCCGCTGCTGCGGCTGCTGGCCGGCGACCCGCGGTGGTCCGAGCCCGACGGCCACCCCGCCACCGGCGTCGCGCCGGAGCGCGAGGCCGCCGAGGCGGTGCTGCGCCGCTTGGCCGGCGATCTCCCGGGCTTCGCCGCCTCCACGCCGGACTTCGTCCGCGAGCAGTGGCTGCGCCGACGGGCGCTCGTCGCATCCGAGCGGGACGCCGTGCTGCTGCGGCTCGAGCGCCGCCCGCTCGACCTGGTCCTGGACGCGCTGCCCTACCCCATCGGTGCGCTGCGGCTGCCGTGGACGCCGACCCTGCTCGTGGGCTGGGAGGCGCCGTGACCCTGCCCGCACCGCACGCCGCCGAGCTCGCCCGGGCGATGGACGCCCTCGAGCTGCTGGTCGCCACCCGTCTCGAGGAGCGTCGCGGCGGCACGGGTCCGGGCGGCCTGCTCGGGCGACGGCCACCGCAGGCGGGCGACGAGGGGCTGCCCGACGCGGCGGTCTTCGACGGGCACGGCCCCCTGGCGGAGGTCGTGCGCGCCGGAGGCCTCGGCGTCGCGGAGGCCGTGATCGTGACGGCGGTCCTGGCGCGCGAGGTCGACGACCGGTTCGATGCGCTCTACGCACTGCTCAGCGACCGGCCGGGTGCGGCCGGGCTCACCGGCGAGGTGGCGCGCACGCTGGTCGCGCGCTCCCCCGCGGCCCGGCTGGAGGCCCCGATGCTGCTCGGCGCCGCGGCGCCGTTGGTCTCCGCCGGGATCGTCGAGCTGGCGCCGGCCCGCCCCGCGCTGTCCGGGGACCTGCGGGCCACCGACGACTTCCTGCAGTGGGCGCTGGGTCGTCCCACGCTCGGCGGCCCCGACGAGACCTTCCCGGCCCGGCCCCTGCAGACGGTCCATCGCCTCGGCGACGTCGTCGTGCCCCACCCGCAGGCCGCGGCGCTGCGCGGGCTGGTCCACCGGATCCGGGACCGCCGTACCGTCGTCGAGGAGTGGGGGTTCGGGCGCCACCACGACGCCGTCTCCGGGCTGGTTGCGCTCTTCCACGGGCCCTCCGGCACCGGCAAGTCGATGGCCGCGGCCGCGATCGGGCGCGAGGCCGGCCTGCCGGTGTGGCAGGTGGAGCTCTCGCACATGGTCTCCAAGTACGTCGGCGAGACGGCCAAGCAGCTGGGGCGGGTCTTCGACCGGGCGGCCCGCGAGGGCTGGATGCTGCTCTTCGACGAGGCCGACGCGGTCTTCGGCAAGCGCACCGAGGTCTCCGACGCGCACGACCGCTACGCCAACCAGGACGTGAGCTACCTCCTGACCCGCCTGGCCGACCACCCCGGGACGGTGGTGCTCACGACCAACCTCCTGGCCAACATCGACGAGGCCTTCCAGCGCCGGCTGCACGTGGTGGTCGAGTTCGAGGAGCCGGGACCGGCCGAGCGCGGGACGCTGTGGTCGCAGGTGCGGCCACCGGCGCTGCCGATCGCCGGCGACATCGACTGGACCGACCTGGCGCGCTCCTACCCGCTCACCGGCGCTCAGATCCGGGACGCCACGGTGGACGCCGCCTACGACGCGGCGGCCGACGGGCGGGTCGTCACGCGCGACCACCTGGTCGACGGGATCCGCGCGCAGTTCGCCAAGGCGGGCCGCACCATGCCGGTCTCCGTGGGGTGAGCCGTGCCCGACCTCGCCACGCCCACCCTGGCGACGCCCGAGGCCGGCACGGCGACGACGGCCCCGGCCCGCGACCACCGACCCAGCCCGCTGCCGACGCTCACCGTCCCGGCCGGCGGTGAGGGCCGCCTCGACCTGGACGCCGAGGTCGGCGGGCTGCGAGCGAGGTACGCCGAGTGGCGCGGCGGCAGCGGACGGCTGGTGGCGACCGGGGAGGGAGCGTGGTCGGACACGACCGCGGTCTTCGCGATCGACGCCGGCGGGCGCGCCGTCGCCCCGGTCTCGCTGACGACCGGGGTGCGCGTGGTCGGCCTGCCCGTGGCCACGGTGCGCAGCACCGTCGCGGACTGGGACGGCTCGGCCCCGGTGCCTCTGCCGCGCGTGGTGCGGACCGAGGGGAGCCTGCGGGTCAGCGGCGGGGCGGTCGAGGTGGCGCGGGGGCTGACGGCCACGGCCGCCGAGGAGGTCACAACGATCACACTGCCGCCGTCGCTGGCCGCGCTGGCCGCCGCCGACCCGGTCGCGACCGGCGTACGGGACCTGCTGGGGGCACTGCTCGGCGCCGACGTCTCTCGGCTCTCGCTGCGCGCGGGCGACACCGGCGCGGCGCCCGCCGTCGTCGCCGGCGACGTCGGCCTGGTGCCGGAGGGCGTGCTGCCTCCGACATCGCCCGACGCGGCGCGGGTGCTCGACGCGCTCGTGCGGGCCTGGCTGGCGCACCGCGAGGGCCCGGTCGAGGTGGACGTCGCGCGCCCGGACCCCACGCCGCGCGAGGTGGTCGCCGAGGTGCCGCCCGCGGCCGCTCCGGCCGTCGAGGCCGCCGAGGGCGCCGTAGGCGCAGCCGCGCCGGAGACCGCGGGGGCGCCCCCCGCGGTCTCTCCGCCGGAGGCCGGGGGCGAGGCCGCGGCACCGGCGGTCGACGGCTCGGTCCCGCCGACGTCCGGCGAGGGCGAGACGCCGGCCCCCGTCGAGCTGCTGATGCCGCCCGCGCCCGCCGAGCCCGGGCCCGCGCAGACGGCCCGGATCGGGGCCGTGGGCGGCGCCGCCCGCACCGCGGCCGGCCGGGCCGCCACCCTCCCCCCGGCCGACGCGACGGTGGCCGCGGCCCGCGGCGCCGTCAGCGAGCCGGCGGCCGAGACCGCGGCCCGGGCCGGGGCCGACCTGGCGGCGGCGCTGGGCGAGCGGCCCCCGCCCAGCCCGGAGATCGTCGCCCTCGCCGAGCGCATCCGCAGGGCGATCCGCGAGAAGCGACCGGTCGACGAGGACGAGCTCACCAAGGCCAATATCGAGGGCGCCGCCCAGGAGGCCGGGCAGACGCTCAACACCGCCGTCACCGGCGACGCCCAGCGCGTGCAGGGCTCCTACGCCCCGCTCGCCGCGACGCCGACCGGCACCCCGGCCAGCACCGCCACCCCGGTCACCCCGCCGCCCGCCGGCGTGGCTGACCCGGGCATCGCCGGCCCTCGGGCCGCTCCGGACCCGATCCCCGACCAGAGCCTCTCCCTGGACGCCGACCACTCCCGCGTCGAGACGATGGCCACCGACGCCCGCATCGAACGGCACTCGACCGAGCCGCTGCAGGGGACCCCGCCGTACTCCGCGGTCGCGGCCGACCGCGCCGAGCTCGCCGGCGTCGCCGCCACCGGCCCGCCCGACGTCGCCGCCCAGCAGGCCGCGGCCATCGCGACCGCGCAGGCCGACATGGCGTCCCTGCAGCAGCAGGCGCTGGCCGCCCTGACCTCCTCGCGCGGCGGCACCGTCGCCGGGGTGAGCGCCAGCCAGGGCGGCATGGTCGGCCAGGAGACCGTCACCCGCGAGTCGGTGTCGCGCCAGGCGCAGGCGATCTTCACCGACGCACAGGGTCAGGTGGGCCGGCTCCTCGAGCCGCTGAGCCGCACGGCGCTCGCGCGCTGGGACGCCGAGGTCGCCCGGCTGTCGCGGGAGTTCAAGGACCACCTCGCGCGGGTCCAGCGCTGGATCGACGAGCGGCACTCCGGCGCGAGCGGGTTCTTCGTCGGGATCTACGACGCGGTCGCCGGCCTCCCCGGCTGGGTGGTGCGGGAGTACGACGACGCCGAGCGCCGCTTCGGCGACGGCGTCTGCGAGGTCCTGCTCTCGATCTCCTCCGACGTCAACGGCGTGGTCGCCGCGGCCGAGGCGGTCATCGACAGCGCCCGCACCCGCACCCACGACCTCTTCGCCACGCTCCCCGACGACCTGCGGGCCTGGGCGGAGGGCGAGGAGGCGCGCTTCGCCCGGCAGCTCGACGGGCTGGCCGCCCAGGCCCAGGAGGCGCGCACCTCCTTCGTCACCGACATCTCGCAGCGGGCGGTCACGGCGGTGGCCGAGGTGCAGCACGAGGTCGAGGCGCTGCGCGAGAAGGCGGGCGGGCTGGTCGGGCGCATCGTCGCCGCGATCGAGGCCTTCATCGACGACCCGGTGCGGGCCATCATCAACGGCCTCCTCACCCTGGTCGGGATCCCGCCGGCGTCGTTCTGGGCCCTGGTGGAGAAGATCGGCCAGGTCATCGACCAGATCGCCGACGACCCCGAGACCTTCGCCAACAACCTCGTGGCCGCCCTGCGCCTGGGCTTCGAGGGGTTCTTCGAGCGCTTCGGCTCGCACCTCCTGACCGCCTTCTGGAGCTGGCTCTTCTCCAAGCTCGGCAACGTCGGGGTGACCCTGCCGCGCGACTCCTCGGTCGGCAGCATCATCACCTTCATCCTCCAGGTCATGGGGATCACCTGGCCCCGGATCCGCGAGATCCTGGTGCGCCACGTCGGCGCCCAGAACGTGGCGATCATCGAGAAGGTCTGGGAGCTCGTCAGCCTGCTCATCGAGCGCGGCCCCGACGGCGTCCTGGAGATGCTGCGGGAGAAGCTGGAGCCCGAGGCGATCGTCAACGCGGTGCTCGAGGCCGCCGTGGAGTTCGTCATCCAGGCGCTCGTCGAGCGCGTCGCCCTGCGGCTGCTGGCGATGCTCAACCCGGCCGGCGCGGTGCTGCAGGCGATCGAGCTGATCTACCGGGTGCTGCGCTGGGTGTTCGAGAACGCCGCGCGGATCTTCGCCCTCGTCGAGACCGTGGTCAACGCCGCGGCCGAGATCCTGGCCGGCAACCTGACCGGCGTGGCCACGATGGTCGAGAACGCGCTCGCCCGGCTGCTCCCCCTGGTCATCGACCTGCTCGCCGGCATGCTCGGGCTCGGCGACCTGCCCGAGCAGGTGGCGGCGGTGATCGGGCGGCTGCAGGCGGTCGTCCTGCCCGTCGTCGAGCGGGTGATCGTCGCGCTCGTGACTCGGGGCCGGGCGCTGCTGGCCGCGCTCGGCGTCGGTGGCGGCGCCGGCGAGGGCGGGGAGGACCATGAGCTCGGCGAAAGCGTGCGGTTCTCCGCCGGCGGCGAGTCGCACCGGCTGTGGGTGGATCCGGCGGGCGCCCGGTTGATGGTCGCCTCCTCCCCCACCCCGCTGCAGCAGAAGGTCGCCGAGTGGCGCGCCGAGGTCACCGCCATGCCCGACGACCGGCGCGAGAAGCCCACCGCCGCCGCCCTGCTGAGCGAGCTGGAGCCGCTGATCGTCACCGGCAACCAGCAGGCGGCCGACCTCAAGCAGGCCGGCGCGGCGGCCGAGCACGACAGCGACCCGGCCACCCAGCCTCCCTCCGACGACGCGCTGGAGGCCAACGAGCAGCGGATCGCGACCCTGCTCAACCGGCTCATCACGATCCTGGTCCCCGACGTCGAGCAGATCATCGCCACGATCGTGCCGGTGCTGCCCGGCCACGCCACCGCCAAGGTCGCCGAGCTCAAGCAGGACTGGGCCGGCCCGCTCGAGAACCTCGAGGTGGGCCCGGTCAACGAGCGGCAGAAGCTGCTCCAGAACGTCGCCACCGGCGCGTTCGGCACCCTGGACGCGGGGGCCGGTGCCGGCGCCCTGAGCAGCTCGAGCAACCTGCGCGCGCTGGCGGCGTACTTCGTGGTCGCGCGGCGCGACCGCAGCCCGCAGACCGAGACGTTCCGGGCCTACGTCTTCACCGAGCGGCGCCCGGACCCGCCGCACCGGGTGCGGGTGGCGTTCATCGAGGCGGTCGGCACCGAGGCCGCCCGGATGCTCGCCGACGTCGTGCGCACCGAGCTCGACGCCGGACGCCTCAAGCTCAGCGAGGACGAGAAGACCAAGATCCGCGACTCGCTCGGCCGGGTCGCCTTCCAGATCGGCCCCACCTCCGACCACGGCAACTTCCGCGGCCTGGGCAACCGCGAGCCCGACCACGCGTGGTTCAAGCCCAAGCCCGGCGGCATCCGCCCGGCCGACGGCACCGGCAACCTGGAGTACACGACCGAGTCCGACCAGCGCTTCACGATCGAGACCGCGGACAAGCTGCCGCGTCAGGTCGTCGGTCGCAACCTCACGCTCTACTCCGGGCGCGGGATCACCCAGGACTCGCCGTACTTCATCCCCGGGCAGGGCTTCAACCGTGCGCACGTGATCGCCAACCGGTTCGGCGGGACCGGCTTCGCCGACTGGGGCAACCTGGTCACGACCAGTGCCCACTACAACCACCCGGTCATGTCGGGCGCGGAGAGCCGGATCGTCCAGCACCTCAACGACACGACCGGCAACGGCGAGCGGCGGGTGCCCGGGACGCCGGCGCCGGCCGCCGCGCCGGTGACGTTCACGCTGCAGGTGAACCTCGACTACGTCGCCGTCACCGAGCCGCTGGCCGCCTCCACGATCGCCGGCGACAGCGACCTGCCCGACAAGGACCCGGGGATCCGCGAGGCGATCCTGGCCCGGATCCGCGAGGCCGGGCTCATCGACAAGCTCAAGCGGGTCAAGGACACCCGCTACGACGTCCGCGACATCGCGCCCGCGCTGCCGGGCAAGTCGCCGTCGCTGACACTGACACCCCTGGGAGAGGACCGATGGCTGCTGAGCGGGGAGTGACCCCCGGCCTGGACGCGCTGGCGCGGATCGCCGGCGTCGACCGGGCCTCGTTCGACGAGGACCCCCGGCGGGTGCTGCCGGCGCTGCGCGCCGCGGGACTGGAGCTACTCGACGTGGCCCTGGGGCTGGGGGCGCAGGACGCCGAGCAGCGGGCCGCGGCCGAGGCCAGGCGCGACGAGCTGACCGCCGCCCTCACGGCGGCACCCCGACCGCCGGCTCGGCCGTGGCGCGACGTGCTGCTCGAGTCCCTGGACCGGCTCACCCAGGCCGCCCGCGACCTGCCCCCCGAGGGGCGTGACTGAGGCTCACGTGGCGATGTCGGGATACGGCAGCTCGACGTGGGCCAGCTTGGCGGCGTAGTCGAGCTGCATGCCGAGCGGCTCCTCGAAGTCGCGCTCGAACATCGCGATCCACAGCGTCAGGGTGAGGAAGGGGTGGGCGCCGAGCTCGAAGAGCGCCACGTGGTCGTGGGTGGCCAGCGCCTGCCGCTCGGGGTCGGTGAAGGAGAGCCAGGTGCTCTGCTCGGCGGTGATGCAGTTGAGGATCCGGTTGGCCTCCTCGGCCTCCCACCAGGCGACGGTGCCCGCCGGGTCCTCGCGATAGCTCTCGGTGAGCGCGTGGTCGCGGTCGACGGTGAAGAGGAACTTGTTGACCAGGTACTTGCTCATGCCTCGACTCCATTCGGATACCAGGTGAAGTAGGCCTCCATCGTGTGGAAGAGGTCGAGGTGGTCGGCGTAGTCGGCCTCGGCGTAGCCGGCGATCCCCATCATCAGCATGAAGTCCATGAAGCCGTGCGTGGCGTTTCCCGGCGCGTGCAGGCTGTCCAGCGTCACGTTGGCCAGGCAGCCGTCGATGTCGCCGCTGCGGATCCACTCGACCGCCTTGGCGTCGAAGTCCGGGTCCGGACCGTGCGGACCGAACTGGCGTGGCCCCCCGAGCTCGAGCGAGAGGTGGCCGGTGCCGATCACGGCGACCCGCAATTGGCTGGGCCAGGCGTCGATGAGCTCGCGGATGGTCTGGCCGAACCTCACGAACCGCTCGGGGCGCGGCAGGGGTGGGGCGAAGATGTTGGTGTAGATCGGCACGATCGGCAGGTCGTTCTGCGGACGGACCGTGAAGATCGGGCAGGTGATCGAGTGGTCGACGCGCAGCTCATTGGAGAACGCCAGGTCGAAGCCCTTGTCGATGCCCTCGCGCAGCAGGTACTCCGAGAGCTCCTCGTGGCCCCGGAAGAGGAGCTTGGGGAGACCGAACTCGCGCATCTCGTTCTCCCAGTTGCCGTCGTAGAACGGCGCCTTGCCGACCAGGAACTGCGGCATGTTGTCCAGCCAGAGCTGGTGGAAGTGGTCCGAGCCCACCATCACCAGGAGGTCGGGGCGCATCCGCGTCAGGGTCTCGCGGTACGACGCCACCTTGCTCACCCACTGGGCCGCGAACGGCGGCGCCTCCTCCGGCGCCAGCCGGCTGGTCCGGTAGTAGAACGGGTGGTGGGTCGTGGCCAGGATCGCGACCAGCTTCGCCATTGTCAGCGGCTCCTCTCGTTGGGATGAGACGTACGTTCGTCCGGCATGCGGATCGAGGAGGACCGATGTCGCGTTCTGAGCGTCCGCTGTGCGAACATGCTGACATGGCAGGTCGAGGGCAGAGTGCGGACTTCGTCGAGGCACTGGCCCGCGGTCTGGACGTGATCACCTGCTTCGACGCCACCCGCCGCCAGCAGAGCCTCAGCGAGATCGCCACGGCCACGGGCCTCGCCCGTCCGACCGCCCGGCGGCTGCTGCTCACCCTGGAGGAGCTGGGCTTCGTCCGCTCCGGCAAGGGCGGCTTCGCGCTGACCCCGCAGGTGCTGCGGCTGGGCTCGGCGTACGCGAGCTCGCTCGGCCTGTGGGAGATGGCGCGCCCACACCTGGAGGACCTGGTCGCCCGCACCGGCGAGTCCTCCTCGATGTCGCAGCTCGACGGCTCCGACATCGTCTACGTCGCCCGCGCGGCGGTGCCCAAGATCATCGCGCTGCGCGTCGAGATCGGCACGCTGTTCCCGGCGACGCTCACCTCTCAGGGCAAGGTGCTGCTCGCCGCCCTGACCGCCGAGGAGCGGGAGCAGGTGTTGGCGCTGCCGACCCGCTCGGGCCTGGCGCAGCCGGAGCTCGACCGGGACGCGCTGGAGCAGGAGCTGCGCGAGGTGCGTGCCCGGGGCTGGGCGCTCGCCGACGAGGAGCTCGCGCGTGGCGTCCGCTCGGTCGCGGTCCCCGTGCGCGACGGCGAGGGCGCCGTGCGCGCCGCCATGAACGTCACCGTCCACGCCGCCGAGACCAGCGTCGAGACCCTGACCGGCACCTACCTGCCGATGCTGATCCGGGCCGCCGGCGAGATCTCCGCCGACTGGTCCCTGTGGCTGTCGCGACCGATGACCGAGGCGCATCGCTGATCCTCCCAGCCCTCGGCTCAGCTGCGATGCGTCGAGGAGTCGGCGTAGTCGGTGTAGGTGTAGGGGTTGTCCAGCACCTTGGACTCCGGGATGTCCGGGCTCATGCCGGCCAGCCACTCGTCCTCGCCGAGCGTGCTGCGCAGGTGCTCGATGGTGTCCTCGACCGCCGCGCGCGCCTTCGCCAGGTCGGCGTCGACCAGCCGGTGCTCGTGCTTCACGAGGCGGCCGTTGACGAGCACGGTGTGCACGTCGCCGCGCTGCGCCTGGAAGACGACGTGGCCGTAGGGGTTGAGCACCGGGAACATCACCGGCGAGGCGTCGTTCTTGATCAGCACCACGTCGGCCTTCTTGCCGGCCTCGAGGCTGCCCACGACGTCGTCGAGGCCCAGCGCCCGCGCACCACCGCGGGTCGCCCAGCCCACGACGTCGCTGGCGCGCAGCCCGATGTGGGTGACGGTCTCGTTGACGGCGTGCGCCTCGTGGTGCTCGCGGGTGCGGTCCGAGGACAGCGTCGAGCGCATCGCCGAGAAGGCGTCACCGCTCCACCACACGCTGGTGTCGACCGACAGCGAGATCGGCACGCCGTAGCGGCGCAGGGCCCAGCTCGACGGGTAGCCCTGGCCGCAGCTGGACTCGCTCTCGGCCGACACCGACGCGTGGCCGCCCGTGGCCGCGATCCGGTGGTAGGAGTCCTCGCTCAGGGTGGCGGCGTGGACGTAGACGGTCTCGGGGGTCATGAACCCGTGGTCGTGCATGAGCCGGATGCCGTCGTCGTTGGTGGCACCCCAGACCCCGGCGTGCGTCGTCACCGGGGCGCCCAGGTCGCGCGCGACCTCGAAGGCCGCCCTCTCGGGGAACGCCGGGTCGCCGGTGACGTCGAAGGCCATCTGGAAGCCGAGCATGTCGGTGCGCTTCATGCGGCGCTCCACGAAGGAGCGGAAGTCGGGCGAGGTCGCCCACTCCCACGGGCCGGCCTGGATGTTGCCGTAGGCCAGCACGAACCGGCCCGGCACCTCCTCGAGCGCGTCGACGGCGGCCTCGCCGTGGTCGACCGTCTGCAGGTTGTGCGACCAGTCGACGCTCGTGGTGACGCCCGCCTCGAGCGCCTCGAGACCGCTGAGCAGGTTGCCGGCGTAGATGTCCTGGGGGCGGAAGTGCTTGCCGTGCTCGAGGTAGTTCCACACGAAGTACTGGGTCAGGGTCCAGTCCGCGCCGTAGCCGCGCAGGGCGGTCTGCCACATGTGCCGGTGGGTGTCGATCATGCCCGGCATCACGATCCCACCGGAGGCGTCGACCTCGGCGGTGCCCTCGGGCACCTCCAACGCGGATCCGACGGCCTCGATCCGGTCCCCGACGACCAGGACGTCGGCGTTCTCCAGCACGGTGCGCCGCTCGTCCATGGTCAGGACGGTCCCGCCGCGCAGAACCACGGCGTGGGCACTGGCCACGGACTGGGTGTCGATGCTGTGGGTCATGTCCGGCCTCCGCGTCGGCTCACCGGACAGATGTCCGTGATCGGTACCCTCATGTAACGTCGGTCACGTGTCAAGGCCCGCCACCTTGCCTTGACAGGTCTTGCGAAGCGGACGAGAGTTTGCGGACAGTTGTCCGCAGACGAGGAGTCCCGATGAGCCCAGTCCCGCGCGGACCCCTCGACGGGGTGCTGGTCGCCGACTTCTCCCGAGTGCTGGCCGGTCCCTACGCCACCATGCTGCTGGCCGACCTGGGCGCCGACGTGGTCAAGGTGGAGAGCCCGGCCGGCGACGACACCCGGCAGTGGGTGCCCCCGACGCGCGACGAGGTCGGCACCTACTACCTCGCGATCAACCGCAACAAGCGCTCGATCGCCCTCGACCTCAAGGACGCGGAGGACCTCGAGGTGGCCCACGCCCTCTCCGAGCGCGCCGACGTCTTCATCCACAACTTCAAGCCGGGCGGGCTCGACCGCTTCGCCCTGGGCTACGACGACGTCGCCGGCCGCAACCCGGCCAGCGTCTACTGCTCGATCAGCGGCTTCGGCGCCACCGGCGGTGCGGCGCTGCCGGGCTACGACCTGCTGGTCCAGGGCATGTCCGGGCTGATGAGCCTGACCGGCAGCCCGGACGGTCCGCCGTACCGCGCCGGGATCTCGGTCTTCGACGTGATGACCGGCCTCAACTCCGTGATCGGGATCCTGGCCGCGCTGCGGCACCGCGACGCTACCGGCGAGGGCCAGCACGTCGAGACCAACCTGCTCTCGACCGCCCTCTCCTCGCTGGTCAACCAGAGCTCGGCCTACGTCGCCGGCGGCGTCGTGCCGCACCGGATGGGCAACGCCCACCTGAGCCTGTTCCCCTACGAGCCCCTCGCGACCGGCGACGGCGAGCTGATCGTCGTGGCCGGCAACGACGGCCAGTTCCGCCGTCTCGTCGACGCCCTGGGCGTGCCGGAGCTCGCCGACGACGAGCGCTTCGACCGCGTGGGCCGGCGCAACGACCACCGCGAGGAGCTGCGCCCGCTGCTGCTGAAGGCGCTGGCGCAGCGCTCGGCCCAGGAGTGGTTCGACGTCCTCACCGAGGCCGGCGTGCCGTGCGGCCCGATCAACGACGTGCGGGGCGGCGTCGAGCTCGCCGAGCGGCTCGGCCTGGAGCCGGTCGTGCTCGCCGGGGACGTCCCGACCCTCCGCAACCCGATCCGGATGAGCGCCAGCCCGACCCGCTACGACCTGCCGCCGCCCGCACTGGACGAGCACGGCCACGAGGTCCGGGCCTGGCTCGGCCTCCCGTCCACCTGACCACCGACCGAAGGGCGCCGCCATGGCCGACGCACCACAGTTCCCGACCTCGCTGGGCACCTCCGACCTCGCGACGATGTCGCTGCTGGGCCACGACGTGACCGAGGAGCTGATGGGGCGGGTCTCCTTCGGCGAGCTGGCCTACTGGCTGATCACCCTGGAGCGCCCCACCTCGCAGCAGAGCCGGCTCTTCGAGGCCGTGCTCCTCGGACTGGCCGACCACGGGTTCACCCCCACCGCGATCGCGACCCGGGTGACGCTCCTCAGCGCGCCGGACTCGATCCAGGGGGCGCTCGCGGCCGGGCTGCTCGGCGGCGGCTCGCGGTTCCTGGGCGTCACCGAGGACACCGGCCGCTTCCTGGGCGACGTGCTGGCCGGGCTCGAGACGCCGCCCTCCGACGAGGCCGGCTGGGACGCGGTCGCGCGCGAGGCCGTGCGCGCCCAGCACGAGGCAGGGCGCTTCGTGCCGGGGCTGGGGCACCCCGTGCACAAGGACGGCGACCCGCGCACGCCGCGACTGGTGCAGATCGCCCACGAGGAGGGCCTCTACGGCCCTCACCTGTCGCTGTTCGAGGCCATCGGCCGCACCCACGAGCAGGTGCTGGGCAAGCGGCTGCCGCTCAACGGCGCCGGGGTGAGCGGCGCCGCCCTCGCCGACCTCGGGATCCCGCAGGAGCTGCTGCGCGGGACGGTGCTGCTGGCCCGGTGCGCCGGTCTCCTCGGCCACATCGCCGAGGAGATCCGCAGCCCCGGCGTGGCGGCGGCCATCTACCAGACCGTGGACCGCAACGCGGTCTACGTCGACCCCGAGGCGCGGTCGTGACCATGCGCGCGGCCCTCGTCGACCGGTGCGGGCAGCCGCCCGTCGTCGGCCAGCGCCCCGCGCCGTCGCCCGGGCCCGGGCAGGCCGTGGTCCGCACGGTCACGGCGCCGATCACGCCGCTCGACCTGCTGTGCGCCAGCGGCACGTCGTACTTCGGGGAGCCGGCGACGCCGTACGTCCCGGGGGTGCAGGGGGTGGGGGTGGTGGAGTCGTCGGCCTCGGTGCCGGCCGGGACACCGGTGTGGTTCCCCACGTCGGCCGGGATGGCCCCGGGCGACGGCAGCCTCGCCGAGCGGGTGGTCGTGGCGGACGCCGAGCTGGTGGTCCTCTCCGGGACGGTCGACGAGCAGCACCTCGCCGCGCTCGGGCTGTCGGCCATCGCCGCGTGGACGGCCCTGCTGCTGCGCGGCGGGCTGGAGGCGGGCGACCGGGTGCTGGTCCTGGGGTCCAGCGGAGTCGTCGGGCGGGTGGCGCTTCAGGCCGCCCGACTGCACGGGGCGGGGGCGGTCTGGGGGGCCGCCCTCGAACCCGAGGCCCGCCAGGACGCGCTGGACCTGGGCGCCGACGGGTTCGTGGCGCTTGCCCGCGACGACTCGGCCGAGAGCCTGACCGAGCGCATGTGCGAGACCGTCGGCGAGGTCGACCTGGTGCTCGACCCACTGTGCGGCGTACCGGCGACCGCCGCGCTCGGCTGTCTGGCGCCCCACGGCCGGCTGGTCAACCTCGGCAGCAGCGCCGGTGCCACCGCGACCTTCTCCTCCGCCCAGCTGCGCAGCGGCTCGCGCACGATCCTGGGCTACACCAACAACGACCTCACCGCCGAGCAGCGCAGCGACGCGATGACGCGCATCGAGGAGCACGCCGCCGCCGGCCGCCTGGCGGTCCCCTATGAGGTCTTCGGCCTCGACCGCGTCGGCGAGGCGTGGACCCGCCAGGCCAACGGCGAGATCCATGGCCGCGCGGTCGTCGACCTGCGGGACTAGCGGCTCAGCCGCGGGTCAGGAAGGTCAGCAGGTCCTGGCGGGTGAGCACGCCGATCGGCTTGCCGTCCTCGTGGACCAGTACGGCGTCGGCGTCGCCGAGCAGCGCGACGGCGTCGCGGGCGTCCTCGGTCGAGCCGATCGTCGGCAGCGGCGGAGACATGTGGTCCTCGACAGGGTCGGTCAGGCGGGCGGTGCCGGCGTAGAGCGCATCGAGCAGGGTGCGCTCCGAGACCGACCCGGCCACCTCCGCCGCCACGATCGGCGGCTCGGCGCGCACGACCGGCATCTGCGAGACGCCGTACTCCTGCAGGATGTGCACCGCCTCGGCGATGGTCTCGCTCGGGTGGGTGTGGACCAGCTGCGGCAGCTGTCCGGACTTGCCGTGGAGCACCTCGCCGACGGTCTGCGCCGCGGGCGGCTGGCCGCTGTCGAAGCCGTACTGGCCGAGCCAGTCGTCGTTGAACACCTTGGTGAGGTAGCCGCGCCCGGAGTCGGGCAGCAGCACGACGATGACGGCGTCCTCGCCCTCCGGGGTCCCGGCCAGCTCGTGCGCCACCTGCCGCGCGGCGTACGCCGCCATGCCGGACGATCCGCCGACCAGCAGGGCCTGCTCGCGGGCCAGTCGCCGGGTGAACGCGAAGGAGTCGGCGTCGGAGACCTCGATGACCCGGTCCGCGACGGTGCGGTCGTAGGTCTCGGGCCAGAAGTCCTCGCCGACGCCCTCGACGAGGTAGGGGCGCCCGGAGCCGCCGGAGTAGACCGAGCCGGCCGGGTCGGCGCCGATCACCTTGATCTCGGGGTTCTGCTCCTTGAGGTAGCGCCCGACGCCGGTGATCGTGCCGCCGGTGCCCATGCCGGTGACGAAGTGGGTGATCCGGCCCTCGGTCTGCGCCCAGATCTCCGGGCCGGTGGTCTCGTAGTGGGAGCGCGGGTTGTGGATGTTGGCGTACTGGTTGGGCTTCCACGCGCCGGGCTGCGACGAGAGCCGGTCGGAGACGTTGTAGTAGGAGTCGGGGTGCTCGGGCGCGACCGCTGTGGGGCAGACGACGACCTCGGCGCCGTAGGCCTTGAGCACGTTGCGCTTGTCCTCGCTGACCTTGTCGGGGCACACGAAGATGCACTTGTAGCCCTTCGCCTGCGCGACCATCGCCAGCCCGACGCCGGTGTTGCCGGAGGTCGGCTCCACGATCGTGCCGCCCGGCTGCAGCTCGCCCGAGGCCTCCGCGGCCTCGATCATCCGGGTCGCGATGCGGTCCTTCACCGACCCCCCGGGGTTGAGGTACTCGATCTTCGCCAGGACCAGCGGTCCGCGCTCGGCACCACCGCCGTCCGGGAGGTCGAGCGTGCGCGAGAGGCGCAACAGCGGGGTGTTGCCGATCAGGTCGAGGAGAGAGTTCACGTACTGCACACGTTCAACATAGAGCGCCGTCCGTAGACTGACCTACGTGGGGAGAGCCGGTGCTGCCAGAAAGCTGGCCGCCGCCGCGGCATACGGCGGTGGCGGCGTGTCCGTACTGGGCGGCGGTCTGTACGCCCTCCTGACCGCGGAGGCCAAGCTCGCGCGCAAGGCGATCGGCCGCACGAGCGGCGCCCCGCCCGACGCCACCGGGTGGTACGGCCGGGGGCGCCCCGGCCCCGCGCTGAAGGTCGCGCTCCTCGGCGACTCCAGCGCGGCGGGCTACGGCGTCGACCTGGTCACCGAGACGCCCGGGGCGGTGCTGGCCAACGGTCTCGCCGAGCACGCGGAGCGCCGGGTCTACCTGCGCGCGTTCTGCGTCGTCGGCGCGAAGTCCTCGGAGCTGGACGGGCAGATCGACCGCGCCCTGCCGATCGAGCCGGACGTCGCGATCATCCTCGTCGGCGCCAACGACGTCACCCACAAGATGCTGCCGAGCGAGTCGGTGCGCCACCTCTCCGAGGGGGTACGCCGCCTGGTCGACGCGGGCGTCGAGGTCATCGTCGGCACCTGCCCCGACCTCGGCACCGTCAAGCCGATCGCGCCACCGCTCAAGCAGGTTGCCCGGGCCTGGTCGCGGCGCCTGGCCGCTGCCCAGACCATCGCGGTCATCAACGAGGGCGGGCGCACGGTCTCCCTCGCCGCCGTCCTGGGCGCGGAGTTCGCCGCGGCGCCGGCCATGCTGTTCGGGCCCGACCAGTTCCACCCCTCCGCGAAGGGCTACCACGCCCTGGCGACCGTCCTGCTGCCGTCGGTGCTGGCCGCGCTCGGCCTGGCGCCCGAGGACGAGGCGCAGCCCGAGCCCTACCGCGGGGAGGGTCTGCTGCCCGTGGCCGCGGCCGCGGTCCAGGCCGTCCAGACCCCCGGCACCGAGCTCGACGGCACCGAGGTCGGCGGCAACCGGACCGGCGTACGCGGGCTGTGGGTGGAGCTGCGGCACCGCCGGCGCCGGCCCCAGGCCGAGGCCGAGGGCCCCCAGGACTCTCCCGAGGAGACCGGCGGCGCGCCGGTCGACGAGCCGGTCCAGGCCTGAGCCGCTCGGCAGGCCACGCAGTCAGAGCACGGCGAAGGCCCCGGGGAGATCCCCGGGGCCTTCGCGTTGTCGTTCCTTGGTCGGTCGAGCGTGTCGACCGCCCGCTCAGTCCTGGTTGAAGAAGGCCAGGATGCGCAGCAGGTTGGTGTAGATCCAGACCAGGCTCACCGTCATGGCGAACGCCGCGCGCCACGACTCGCGCTCGGGCAGGCGGTTGGCCACGCCCTGCTCGACGAAGTCGAAGTCCATGATCAGCATGAAGACACCGAGCACCAGGCCGGCGACCGCGGTCACCATGCCGAGGCCGCTGACCCCGAACAGGCCGATCTCGGCGCCGAACATGCTCAGGACGAGCTCCATCAGGCTCAGGCCGATCATGCCGAACACCGCGGCGACGACGAACTTGCGGAACTTGTCGCCGACCTTGATGTTGAGCACCTTGTAGGCCGTCAGCGTCCCGGCGAACGCGGCGAACGTGCCGATGACCGCGCCGGAGACGACACCGTCACCGAACTGCGCGTCGAAGAACTTGCTCAGCGCACCCAGGGCGACGCCCTCGAGCACGCAGAACGCCAGCACGAGGGCCGGGCTGATGACCCGCTTGAACGAGTTGACCATCGACAGGGCGAAGGCGCCCAGGCTGCCGATCGTCATCGCGGCGATCAGGCCGCCGAGGTCCTCGTTGGTGGTGCGGGTGGTGATCTCCGGGGTGAGGATCCAGGTCGCCAGGGCGGCCACGATCACGACGCCGAGGGAGATCCCGGTCTTCTGGACGACCGAGTCGATCGTCATCGGCCCCGATGACTCGGGGGCACGGGTCGGAGTGCCGGGCTGGCCCGGCTCGCCGGTGCCCCAGGTCGAGGGGTCGGTCCCGTACCCCTGGTACGAGGAACCGTTACCGGCGTAGGTCTGGTTGCCGTAGGCGTTCGCGCCGCCGCGCTGGAACTCCTCGGAGCGGGTGAACACCGGGTTGTTGCTCTGCATGGTCTCCTCCTTGGAGGCCTGGTCACCGTCTCCGTGACGGCTGGACCCTGTCTAGACCCTCACTCTATGGGGTCGGTACCGGCTACAACGCCCCCGGGAGCCGGCACGTTCCCGATCAACCTGAGAGATCCCTGTGAGTCCACAGGCTCAGCGCCGCACCGTCAGCGGCGACGAGCGAGGACCACGGTGTCGGTGACCGTGACCGGGGTGCCGTCGATCGTCTGCTCGCGGGTCGGCTCGTCGGCGACGACCACCTCCCACTCCTCCGCCGGCAGCGCGGCCAGCACCCGGTCGGGCCGGAACAGCAGGTCGGGGCGGCCGTGTGGGTTGCGCACGCCGGTCTCGTGGTCGGCGGGGTGGTGTCCGACGACGAGCAGGTGGCCGCCCGGACGTACGGCGGCGCCCATGCGCTGGGTGATCTCGGCGAAGCGGTCGGCCGGCGGGTGCATGAAGTGCACCGAGACCAGGTCCATGTCGCCGGGCAGCTCGTCGTCGGCCATCAGGTCCACGCGCTCCCACGCCACCTTGTCCTCCACCCCGGCCTGCTCGGCGTGCGCCGCCGCCTTGAGCAGCGCCACCTCCGACACGTCGACACCGGTGGCCGCCCAGCCCTGCCGCGCCAGCCAGACCACGTCCGCGCCCTCCCCGCACCCGACGTCGAGCGCGCGCCCGGGCGTCAGGCCCTCGACCTGCTCGACGAGGCGGGGGTTGGGGTTGCCGCTCCAGACGCGGTCGGACTCGGCGTACCGGGCGTCCCAGGTCTCCTGCGTGTACATGTCGGCGAGGTCGCCATGGTCGTGTTCGTGGCTCATGGCAGACACTCTGCCGCTTCAGGTCGACCTGAAGGCAAGGACCGGTTGGCGGGCTTGCTGGCGGGTACCGGTGAGAGATGGACACCTCGACGACCGGCCGCACCCGCACGGGCGACTTGTCGAGCCGAGGCGGCCGCGAACTGGCGTGGGTGGTGCTCGCCGCCGCCGTGCTGGAGGTGGTCGCTCCGCTGGTGACGATCAACGGCCCCGGCTCCTCGCCCGGCGCGGGCTCCGGTCCCGAACTGCTGATCACGCCCGCGGGCTGGGCGTTCTCGATCTGGGGCGTCATCTACACGCTCGCGATCGTCCAGGCGATCGCCGTCCTCGTGGCCGGTCCGGGCGGCGTGCCGCGACGGCTGCAGATCGACCAGATCGTGCTCTACCTCGGCGGCGCGCTGTGGATCGTGCTGGCCGGCCTGGACAGCAGCCTCGCCACCGCCGCCGCGCTGGCCCTCATGCTCGTCGCCGCGGTCGACGGCGTGCTGACCGCCGCCGGCCACTCGATCGGCCCGTCCTGGCTGGCCCTGCTCACCCGCGCGGCCATCGGCCTGTACGCCGGCTGGGTCACCGCGGCTTTCTTCCTCAACGTCTCCACGGCCCTGGTCGACGCCGACGTCGTCGAGGTCGGCGATGTCGCCTGGCAGGTCGTCGTGGTCGGCGTCGCCGTCGCGACCCTCCTGGTCGTCCTCGTCGCCAACCGCGGCAACCTCGCCTACGCCGCCGCCGGCCTGTGGGCCCTCCTCGGCATCGGCGTCACGGGGCTCAGCAACGACACCACCTCCGTGGTCGTCGCGGCCGCCGTGTCCGCGGTCGTCGTGCTGCTCGCCGCCGCCGGCGTGCTCACGAGACGAACTCGGTAGCCGACCCGGCGACCAGCTCCGCCAGCGCCTGGGTGGGCGCCAGGATGCGGGCCCGGTGGTTGCTCGCGTACGTCATCGTCGCCAGCCAGCGACCGTCCGGCAGTTGGCGCGCGGAGGCCACGCCCCGGTCGTCCCGTCCCGGGGGCTCCGGGTAGTGGACGCTCACCACCGCCCCTGGCGGCGCGACGTACCGCAGCCCGCCGACGCGGCCTCCCGGGCGGGCCGAGTGGGCCGTTCGCCAGGTCCCCGAGAGGTCGGGCGCGGGGTCTTCGACCAGGCGCGCCGAGCCCAGCACCCGGCGGAGCACGTCGGGGTCGTGGCCCTCGGCGGTGACGGCGTACTTGCCGGTGAACACGTGGCCCAGCCACTCATCGTTGGTGGCGTAGTGGGAGGCCGGACGTAGGCCGGGGCCGACGCCGGAGTCGAACGTACTTGAGCCGACGACCATGGCGCCGGCCCCGTCCTGGCATGGGTCACGCTCGGCCGGGCCGAACCGGAGCCACGCGAACTCGCACCCCGAGGTGTCGAGCCGCGTCCACTCATCCGGGAGGTCGACCAGGATCCGGGAGCGGTCCTCGTCCTGCCCCACCGGATCGCTCTCGACCAGCACCGTGTGCCACCCGGGCCCCGGGTCGCCGACGTCGACCGCCGTGACGCCCCGGTCATCGACCCGAGCCGGCCTCTCGTCGCGCGAGGTGACGACGGCGACCGGGAGCGCGACCACGAGGACCGCGACGACCGCCGCGGCCGCGAGGGTGCGGCGTCGGCGCTGCCCAGCCCGTGTCCGCGCGCGGTCGGCGAGGCCAGCGACTCCCGGCGCGTCCTCTGCGTTGGCCACCAGCCCGTGAGTCAACCGCTCCTCGAAGTCGCTCATGCCTCCTCCTCCCCGTCCCCCAGCTCCGCACGGAGCGCGGCCAGCCCCCGCGACACCCGCGATCGCACCGACACCTCACGCACGCCGGTGAGCGCCGCGATCTCGGCGTACTCGAGCTGCTCGTAGTAGCGCAGGACCACCGCGGTGCGCTGAGCCTCGGGCAGCGCCCGGCAGGCCCGCCAGAGCCGGCTCCGCTCGTCCGGCTCGAGGCGCGCCGCCTCGACTGCCGGTGTCCTCGTCGAGATGGCGTCCTCGACCGGCGACTCGCGCCGGCGCCATCGGCGCCACCACGAGGTGTGGGCGTTGACGACCATGCGACGCACGTACGCGTCCACGTCCTCGACGCGCCCGATCCGCTCCCAGCGAGGCAGGGCACGGGCCAGCGCGTCCTGGACGACGTCCTCGGCGTCCGCCGCGCTTCCGGTCAGCGTGTAGGCCAGCCGCAGCAGCGCGGGACCGCGCGCCGCGACCCAGTCGTCGAAGGCGGGCACCGCCATGCGCTGCTCCCCTCCGGCCTCGGGCCGGTCCGCGACCGTCTCCACACATCTTCAACGCTCGTGGCCGGAGATGTGTGGCGAACCCTTCGGTGGTCGGGGTGACGCCTGGGACTTCTGAGCCTCACTCGCGCCTGGTGAAGGCGACTCTCCCGCCGGACAGCTGGGTCATGTCGTAGTGGGGGTGGTGGGCCAGGGTGTGGTGACGGTTGCAGAGCAGGGCGCCGCGTTCGACGGAGGTGTCGCCGCCTTGGGACCAAGGCGTGAGGTGGTGGGCCTCGCACCACGCCGAGGGTCTCTCGCAGCCTTCGGCGTAGCAGCCGCCGTGCTGGACCGCGAGCGCGATGCGTTGGGCCTTGGTGTGGAAGCGGGCCTTGCGGCCCAGGTCGAGGACCTGGGACCTGGTGCCGAGGACGGCGGGGATCACGCCGGCCTGGCAGGCCAGCGTGCGGGCCAGGGCGGGGCTGATCCGGGTCCCAGTGTCGAGCTGGGCCGCCTTCAACCCACCCATCAAGGTGTCCAGGGTCATGGTCACCACCACGGTGGCGTCCATTCCGCCGGAGGTCGGGAGCCGGTCGGTCGGGTAGCGCTGCACGTGCTCGATCAGGGCGAGCCCCATGCCGTGCGGGCTGGACCCTTCACCGCC
>NZ_JAJNRO010000017.1:0-108159 GCF_021083605.1 Nocardioides sp. cx-169 | reverse complement strand
GGCGACCTGCTCACGCAGCCGCGCCACTCCGGCGGCCACGAGGTGGCTCGCGGTGGGGGTGGCGGGGCTGCTCATAGGACTACTCAAGCACCCGCCACCGACAGTGGCAGGGTCGAGAATCCCCTTTATCCACAAGGGTTCTGAGGATTTCACGACCCTCTTCGCGTGGGCGGCGGTCTCCTCGGTGGTCGAGGTGCGAAGGCGCCCTGGCGCCTGAGCCTCGAGACCCGCCCCCACCAGGAGTCAGGTGAAGCTGGCGGCGCGGGTGAGGACGGCATCGATCATGGGTTCGGTGAGCTTGCCGGTGAAGGTGTTCTGCTGGCTGGGGTGGTAGCAGCCGAGGAGGGTGATGTCGCCGTACGGGGTGCCGATGGTGGCGGAGGCGTCGTGGCCGAAGCGGGGCTGGGGGCGGGGGACGGTCCAGCCGGCGGCGCGGAAGGCGCGCAAGGAAGCGGCCCAGCCGATCGAGCCGAGGGCCACGACCACACGCAGGGACGGGGCGACGAGCTTGAGCTCGATGTCGAGCCAGGGGGCGCAGTTGTCGCGCTCCTGCGGCGTGGGCTTGTTCTGCGGCGGGGCGCAGCGGACCGCGGCGACGATCCGGGTGGCGGTGAGCTCGAGGCCGTCGTCGGCGTGGGTGCTGGTGGGCTGGTTGGCCAGGCCGACGCGGTACAGGCTCGCGAACAGCCAGTCGCCGGAGCGATCGCCGGTGAAGATCCTGCCGGTGCGGTTGGCGCCGTGGGCGGCGGGCGCGAGCCCGACGATCAGCACCGCCGGGTCGGCGACCCCGAAGCCCGGGATCGGGCGTCCCCAGTAGGTCTCGTCGGCGAACGCCGCCCGCTTCTCGCGCGCGACCCGCTCGCGCCACTCCACCAGCCGCGGGCACCGGCGGCACTCCACGATCTCCGCCTCCAGTGCGGCGAGGGCGTCGGGCGCACCGGTCATACGAGCGACCAGGCGATCCCGTCGAGGATGTCGGACTCGGAGACCACCAGGGTCGGGACCGACGTGCGCCGCAGGACGCACGAGAGGATCAGTGCGCCGGCGTCGATCACGTCGGCACGTCCAGGATGCATGTAGCCCAGCGCCAGCCGCTCCGACACCGGCATCGCGACCAGCCGCGACACCGTCGCGTGCACCGCCTCGACCGCCAGCACCTGCTGGTCGATCGCGCTGCGCTCGTACGTCGGCAGGTCGAGCACCCCGGCGGCGACCGTGGTCACCGTGCCGGCGATGCCGACGACCGTCGCCGCGTCCGCGGGCGAGACCGGGCAGGCGTCCAGCGCCGCGTCGATGTCGGCGACGCACGCCGCGACCTCGTCGGCGGTCGGCGGGTCGGAGCGCAGGTGCCGCTCGTGCAGGCGCACCGAGCCGATGTCCATCGACGCCGCCGCGGACGGCGCGGTGTCGCCGAGGATCAGCTCAGTCGAGCCGCCGCCGATGTCGACGACCAGCACCGGAGCGTCCGGCCGCGCGGCGAGGTTGCGCACGGCGCCGGCGAACGCCAGCGCCGCCTCCTCCTCCCCCGAGAGCACCTCGGGCCGCACACCGAGCCGCGCGTAGACCCCGTCGGAGAACTCCTGCGCGTTGGCCGCGTCGCGGGTCGCCGAGGTGGCGCAGAAGCGCAGCCGGGAGACGTCGTGCTCGGCGAGGATCGCGGCGTACTCCTCGATCGCGGCGAACGCCCGCGCCAGTGCCTCCGCGCCCAGCCGCCCGGTGCGGTCGACGCCCTCGCCCAGACGCACCATGCGCATCTCGCGTACGGCGACGTCGGGCAGGTCCCCCACCAGCAGCTTGATCGTGTTGGTGCCGCAGTCGACGGCCGCGACAGTGCTCATGGCTCGACGGTCACGCACGGGCCGGCGGCCCACCACTCGCCGAGCAGGGCGAGCACCTCGTCGCCGAGCGGGTTGACGCCGGGCCCGGCGGCGAGCGCGTGAGCGGCGAGCACGTGGAGGCACTTGACGCGGTCGGGCATTCCCCCGGCGGAGATGCCCTCGATCTCAGGCACCTCGCCGAGCGTCGCGCGGTAGGCGAGGTAGGACTCGTGGGCGGCGCGGTAGGCCGCAGCGAGCTCGGGGTCCTCGCCCAGCCGGGCCTGCATCTCCTTCATGAGCCCCGAGCCCTCCAGCGTGCCGATCATCGAGGCCGCGCGGGGACAGGTGAGGTAGAAGGTCGTGGGGAACGGCGTGCCGTTGGGCAGGCGCGGCTCGGTCGTGACGACGTCGGGGTTGCCGCAGGGGCAGCGGTGGCCCACCGCATGGATGGACCGAGGGGACCGGCCGAGCTGTGCCTCGACCGTCGCCTCGTCCGCGGGGTCGATCACTGGTCGCCGTCGGGCTCGGCGGAGCCGTCGATCTGGGCGGCCGGCGGGGGTGCGGGCTTCGGCGGATGACCGGCGAGCTCGACGGACTCCCACGCCCGGCCCCACCATGCCTCGGGCGGCTCCCGGTCGAGGTCGGCGGGGTCGCTGAGCTCGGACTCGCTCTCGAGCGCCTCGCCGTCCTCGTCGAGGACGACGTAGGACCGCTCGCCCCGCATGACGAACTTCAGTCGCTCGCGCGCCTGGGCCTGGACGTACGCCGGATCCTTCCAGCGCCGCGTCTCGCGCTCCAGCTCGTCGATGCTGGCGGAGGTCTTCTCGTTGCGCTCCTTGAGCGCGTTGATCTCCGCGCGCTGGTCGAGGTAGGCGCCCATGGAGGAGGCGTAGGACACCGCGAGCACCGCGACCACCAGCACCAGCACCGCGGCACGCGCGGTGAAGCGCGACCGCCGCTGGGGCGGCGGGGCGACCCCGCGTCCCGCAGCGGACGCGCCACCCCGGGTGACCGCGCCCCGCCCCGGGACGCGCCCGGGGCCGGTGCGGCCCCGCGGGCGGGACCCGCGGGGCGGCGTACGGCGGTTGTCGGCCATGGGGCTGGGTCAGGCCTGGAAGCGCGGGAAGGCGGACGCGCCGGCGTAGCGGGCGGCGTCACCGAGGTCGTCCTCGATGCGCAGCAGCTGGTTGTACTTGGCGACCCGGTCGGACCGCGCCGGGGCTCCGGTCTTGATCTGCCCGCAGTTGGTGGCGACCGCGAGGTCGGCGATCGTCGTGTCCTCGGTCTCGCCGGAGCGGTGGCTCATCATGCAGCGGTAGCCGCTGCGGTGGGCCAGCTCGACGGAGTCGAGGGTCTCGGTGAGCGAGCCGATCTGGTTGACCTTCACCAGCAGCGCGTTCGCCTGTCCGCCGCTGATGCCGCGCTGCAGGCGCTCGACGTTGGTGACGAACAGGTCGTCGCCGACGATCTGGGTGCGGCCGCCGAGCTCGTCGGTGATGGCCTTCCAGCCGTCCCAGTCGTCCTCGTCGAGGGGGTCCTCGATGGAGACGATCGGGTACGAGGACACGAGCTCGGCGTAGTAGGCCGTCATCTCGTCGGCGCTCTTGGTGCCGCCCTCGAAGGCGTAGGAGCCGTCCTTGAAGAACTCCGACGCGGCGACGTCCATGGCCAGCGCGATGTCGCGTCCGAGCGTGAGACCGGCGGCCGAGACGGCCTCGGCGATCAGGTCGAGCGCGGCGCGGTTGCTGTCGAGGTTGGGCGCGAACCCGCCCTCGTCGCCGAGGCCGGTGGAGAGGCCCTTCTTCTTCAGCACCGACTTGAGCGCGTGGTAGACCTCCGCGCCCTGACGCAGGGCCTCGCGGAAGGTGGGGGCGCCGATGGGCGCGATCATGAACTCCTGCACGTCCACGTTGGAGTCGGCGTGCGAGCCGCCGTTGAGGATGTTCATCATCGGCACCGGCAGCAGGTGGGCGTTGGGCCCACCGACGTAGCGGTAGAGCGGCAGCTCGGCGGAGTCGGCCGCGGCGCGGGCCACGGCGAGCGAGACGCCCAAGATGGCGTTGGCGCCGAGCGTGGCCTTGTTGGGCGTGCCGTCGAGCTCGAGCATGGTCTGGTCGAGCACCCGCTGGTCGTCGGCGTCCAGGCCCTCGACGGCCGGGCCGATCTTCTCGACCACGGCGGCGACGGCCTGCTGGACGCCCTTGCCGCCGTAGCGATCGCCGCCGTCGCGCAGCTCGACCGCCTCGAAGGCGCCGGTCGAGGCGCCACTGGGCACCATCGCCCGGGCGAAGGACCCGTCGTCGAGGAGCACCTCGACCTCGACCGTGGGATTGCCGCGCGAGTCGAGGATCTCTCGCGCGCCGACTGCTTCGATTGCTGCCACTGGGAATGCACTCCTGAGCTGGGGGCCGTCTGCCCGGCCAGCCTAGTCCGGTCGGGCCGAGGTTGCCGGGAGGCGGGTCCGGCCGTCGAGCACCGTGGCGGATACTGCGAACTCGTAGTACTTTCGGGACACCCCGATCCCATCCCGCCGAGGCCCATGCCGCACCCACCAGAGCGTCCTCGAACCCGCCCGCGGCTGCGCCGCGCCTGCCTCGTCGCGGTCCTCGTCGCCGCCCTGGCGCTGGCCGGGTGCGCCGGCGAGCGGTCCCAGGACGAGGAGGGTGCCGGCAGCCCTACCGACCGCCCGACCGACAGCGGCGCCCCGGCCACCGAGACCGCGGCCGAGGCCTGGGACGACCAGGAGGATGTCGCCGAGCAGTGCCTGAGCGACACCCCCGCGTCCGCCACGATCCGACCGGCGACGCTGCGCGGAGCCGGCATGGACCTCAGGGCCGCCGCCCTCCTGCCGCCGCGACCCAGCGGTGCCGCCGTGGTCATGCTGCCGCAGGCCGGGTCGCCCGGCCTGTGCGGCTGGCTGCCGTACGCCGCCACGCTCACCGCCCGCGGCATCGTCACCCTCAGCATGGACCCCTGCGGCTCTGGTGCGAGTGCGTGCGACGACGACCGCGCGGCCGCGATCGCGGACCAGGTCGACCTCGCCGCCGGCTGGCTGCGGCGCGAGGCCGGCGCGCGGACGGTCGTCGTGCTCGGCGCCTCCATGGGCGGCTCGCTCGCGGTGCGTGCCACGGCCCAGGGAGCCGCGGTCGACGCGTGGGTGGACCTCTCGGGGCCCAGCGCCTGGGACGGCGTCCACCTGCTCGGGCTCGCCCCCCGGCTCACGTCGCCGGGGCTGGTGGCCCGCGCCCGCCGCGACGGCGCGTCCTCGGAGTTCCGCGCCGCCCGCGAGCTCGCCGCCCGCGCGGGTGCCCGGTTCCTCGCCCTGCGCGACGGGCACGGATGGGACCTGGTCCTCACCCTCGAGGGAGACCAGACGGCCACCGGCCGGGTGGTGGCCGACTTCATCGCGGCCGCCCGGCCCGGGACCCGGTCGTGACGACGCCGTCGCCGGACCCGACCCCGGGAGGCCGCACCCCCCGAGCGGACGAGCCACGCTTCGTCGTGGACCAGCCCGGCGGCAACGTCGCCCTCGACCTGTTCGTCATCGACCAGCACCTGGGCGCCCTCCTGGACTCCGCGCTCGCCCCGTGCGGCGTCTCCGCAGCCCAGTACGCCGTCTACAGCCAGCTCGCGGCCGGGGCGCGCACGCCGGGCGACCTCGGCCGCGCGCTCGGCATCCGGTCCACCACCCTGTCCGGCTACCTGTCGGCCATGGAGCGGGCCGGGCACCTCGTGCGCCGGCGCCACGCCCGGGATGGACGGTCCTGGGACCTCGAGCTGACGGAGTCGGGTCACGCGAAGGTCGCCGAGTGCCTCCCGCGGCTCCGCGCGAGCGTGCGGGCCGTGCAGGACCGGCTCGGCACCGCGGACGACGTCGTGGCGGTGCGGAGCATGCTGGCGAGGCTGGATCGCGCCATCACCGGTGTCCCGGCGGCCGCCGACGGGGACTAGGGCTGCCCGTCCGTCCGCTCGACGCGACGGCGTACGGCGTCGCGCAGCGCCTGCTCTGGGTCGCGGCCCTCCGCGCGGGCCTCGGCGACGAGGCCGAGCAGCCGGTCGCCGAGGTCGTCGCCGGTGGTGTCCACGGCGGCGCCCTGACGGGCGAGGCGGTCGAGCACCTTGTCGGCGTAGAGCAGGGCCGGCAGGGTCGGCGGCAGCCCGTCGGTGACCGAGGAGCGGTCCTTCTCGGTGGCCTTGATGGCCTCCCATGCCTCGTTGACCGCCGTCGCGTCGTTGGACGGCTCACCGTCGCCGAAGACGTGCGGGTTGCGGCGCACCATCTTCTCGGTGATGTCTCGCGTGACGTCGTCGAGGTCGAAGTGGCCGGACTCCTCGGCGATGACGGCGTGGAAGTAGACCTGCAGCAGCAGGTCGCCGAGCTCCTCGCGCAGGTGCTCGGTGTCGCCGGTGTCCAGCGCCTCGAGCGTCTCGTGCGTCTCCTCGAGCAGGTAGCGCGCGAGCGAGCGGTGGGTCTGCGAGGCCTTCCACGGGCACTCGGCACGCAGCCGGCGCATGACGTGCAGAAACTCGACGAGCGGCTGCCCCTCGTCGCGCCCGGTCACGGGCCCGGTCACGGGCTCAGCCGCAGCGCTGCGAGGCCGGAAGGCTCTTGGCGTACTGCTGGTCGGGCTCCTGGAGCGCCGCGGTGCGGGCGGTGTCGCCGACACCGACGGCCAGCTGGGTGTCGGCGTCGACCGGCTGCCCGTCGACGATCTCGATGCCGTACTCGGGATTGATCTCGACGTCGTGCTCCTCGAGCCACGCGTTGAGCTCGTCGACGCCACGCTGCCCCGCGGTCTGGTCGTCGGGCGAGCGCTGGCCCTCCTCGGAGAGCAGCTTGCGGCCGACCGCGAGCTCGACGGCCTGCACGTAGACCCCCGAGCCGTTGATCTCGAGGACGGCGTCGCGCTGCGCCTCGGTGAGGGCGGCGGTCTGGGCCCGCAGCTCGGCCAGGGCGCTGGCGTACTCCTGGGTCGGCTCGACCCCCTGCTCCTCGGCCAGCTGCTCGGCCGCGGCGGCGAGCGTGAGCTGGCCGACGACGCCGGAGCGGAGGTAGCCGAGCGGGACGGCGCTGCCGTCCTGGCTCAGCTGGTCGCGCACCGCCTCGCAGTAGTCGTAGACCAGCTCGTCGACGTGGCCGGTCGTGACCGTGTCGCCGTCGATGTCGGCGGCCACGCCGGGGTGGAAGGAGGTGCCGGCGACGCCGCAGCCGGTGAGGCCCACGGTCACCGCGGCGGCCACGATGGCCAGTCGGACTCGGCTGCTGCTGGTCACGCGAAATCTCCTCATGGCCGTGCTGGTGCTGGGCTCATTGCTGTGGCGGGTCGATCACGCTGTCGATGACGCCGCGGGCCCATTCAAGCAGGGCGATGCCGGTGAGCGGCGTGCCGGTCCGCCCGGGGGTGCCGGGGCGCGGCACCAGGATGGTGTCGACGGAGGTCTTGACGATGGACTTCGGGTAGAGCCGCTGCAGCCGCAGCACCCGCGACTCCGGCAGGCTGACCGGCGCGAAGCGGACGTTCTTCCCGGCGATGGTGACCTCCCCGATGCCGGCGGCGCGGGCGCGGGCGCGGAAGCGCGCGACGAGCAGCAGCGCCTCGACCTCCTGCGGCGGGTTGCCGTAGCGGTCCAGCATCTCCTCGCGGATCAGGTCCACGTCCTCGTCGGCGCGCACCTCGGCGAGGCGCTTGTACATCTCCAGCCGCAGCCGCTCGCTCGGCACGTAGTCGTGCGGCAGGTGGGCGTCGACGGGCAGCTCGATGCGCACCTCGTTCAGCTCGGGCTCGGTCTCACCCTTGAACTCGTTGACGGCCTCGCCGACCAACCGCACGTAGAGGTCGAAGCCGACGTCGGCGATGTGACCGGACTGCTCGCCGCCGAGCAGGTTGCCGGCGCCGCGGATCTCCAGGTCCTTCATGGCGATCGCCATGCCGCCGCCGAGGTCGGAGTGCTGGGCCAGGGTCGCGAGTCGCTCGTGGGCGGTCTCGGTGAGCGGCTTCTCGGCCGGGTAGAGGAAGTAGGCGTAGGCACGCTCGCGGCTACGGCCGACCCGGCCGCGCAGCTGGTGGAGCTGGCTGAGGCCCAGGGTGTCGGCGCGCTCGATGATCATCGTGTTGGCGTTGGACACGTCCAGCCCGGACTCGACGATCGTCGTGCAGACGAGCACGTCGAAGCTCTTCTCCCAGAAGTCCAGCATCACCTGCTCGAGCTGGTGCTCGCCCATCTGTCCGTGCGCCACCGCCACCCGCGCCTCCGGCACGAGCTCGCGGATCCTGGCCGCCGCCTTGTCGATCGAGTTGACCCGGTTGTGGATGTAGAACACCTGGCCCTCACGCAGCAGCTCGCGGCGTATGGCAGCGATGACCTGGCGGTCCTCGTAGGCGCCGACGTAGGTGAGGACCGGGTGCCGCTCCTCGGGCGGGGTGGTGATCGTGGACATCTCGCGGATGCCGGTGATCGCCATCTCCAGCGTGCGCGGGATCGGGGTGGCGCTCATGCTGAGGACGTCGACCGACGTGCGCAGGCGCTTCATCTGCTCCTTGTGCTCGACGCCGAAGCGCTGCTCCTCGTCGACGATGATCAGCCCCAGGTCCTTCATCCGGATGTCGGGGTTGAGCAGCCGGTGGGTGCCCACGACGATGTCGACGCTGCCGTCAGCCAGGCCGGCCATGACCTCCTTGGCCTCGGCGGGGGTCTGGAAGCGGCTGAGCCCCTTGACCACCACGGGGAAGCCGCTCATGCGCTCGCTGAACGTGCTCAGGTGCTGGGTCACCAGCAGTGTGGTCGGCACGAGCACGGCGACCTGCTTGCCGTCCTGGACCGCCTTGAACGCCGCGCGCACGGCGATCTCGGTCTTGCCGTAGCCGACGTCACCGCAGACCAGCCGGTCCATCGGCACGGTCTGGCGCATGTCGGACTTCACCTCCTCGACCGTCGTCAGCTGGTCGACGGTCTCGGTGAACGGGAAGGCGTCCTCGAGCTCGCGCTGCCAGGGGGTGTCGGGCCCGAAGGCGAAGCCCTTGGTGGCCTGCCGGGCTGCGTAGAGCTTGATCAGCTCGGCCGCGATCTCGCGGACCGCCTTGCGGGCGCGGCCCTTGCGCTTGGCCCAGTCGGCGCCGCCGAGCCGGTCCAGGCTGGGCTGCTCGCCGCCGACGTAGCGGGTCACCTGGTCGAGCGCGTCGGCCGGGACGTACAAACGATCATGGAGCGGACCACTGGCATTTCTGGGCTTGCTGGCGCCGTACTCCAGGACGAGGTACTCCCTGGTGGCACCGCCGACGACCCGCTGCTTCATCTCCACGAACCGCCCGACGCCGTGGGCCTCGTGGACGACGTAGTCGCCGGCCTTGAGCTCGAGCGGGTCGATCTGCTTCTTGCGCCGCGCGGGCATCTTGCGCATGTCGCGCGTGCTGGAGCGCTGGCCGCTGAGGTCCTCGCCGGTGAGCAGCACCAGGCGGTTGGTGTCGTCGACGAAGCCGTGCTGCACCGCGCCGCAGGTGACGGTGACGACGCCGTGCTCGATGCGGTCGGGGTCCTCCTCCAGCCGCGCCGCGATCTCACGCTCGCCCAGGACCTCCACCATGCGCTGCGCCGGTCCGTGGCCGGGGTGGACGACCACCGCGCGGAAGCCGTCCTGGAGCCAGCGGTCGAGGTCCGCAATGGCCTTGTCGAGGTCGCCGCGGTAGGCGTCGACCGGGCCGGCCGGGAGCGCGCGCGTCGGGACCCCCACGTCCTCGGCGCTGCCTCCGGCGCTGCCCTCGGCCCGGGCGTCGTCCAGGCCGAAGGGGCTCATGGTCCACCAGGGCTTGTCCTGCTGCAGGGTGTGCAGACGGACGTCGGCGATCGAGTGGTAGGACGCCGCGCCGAGGTCGATCGGGGCGGTGCCGCCGCCGGCCGCGGCCGCCCAGCTCGCGCCGAGGAACTCCTCGCTCGTCGCGACCAGGTCGTGGGCGCGGCTGCGGGCGCGCTCGGGGTCGAGGACGAGCACGTGGGTCTCGGGCGGCATCAGGTCGACGAGCAGCTCCATCTCGTCGACGAGGACGGGGGCCAGCGACTCCATGCCCTCGACGGCGATGCCGGCGGCGATCTTGTCGGTCAGCTCCAGGAGCTGGGGGTGCGCCTGGCCGAGCTCGGCGGCGCGGCGGCGTACCTCGTCGGTGAGCAGCAGCTCGCGGCACGGCGGCGCCCAGAGCCGCTCGACCTTGTCGAGGGTGCGCTGGTCGGCCACGGAGAACGAGCGGATCTCCTCGACCTCGTCGCCCCACAGCTCCACGCGCAGCGGGTGCTCCTCGGTGGGCGGGAAGACGTCGACGATGCCGCCGCGCACCGCGAACTCGCCGCGGCGCTCCACCAGGTCGACCCGGGAGTACGCGGCGTCCGCCAGGCGGCGTACGAGGTCGTCGAGCGGCTGGGTCTCGCCTGCGGCCAGCTCGACCGGCTCGAGGTCGGCCAGGCCCTTGACCTGCGGCTGCAGCAGGGAGCGGACCGGCGCGACGACGACCTGCAGCGGGCCGTTGCTCGGGTCGCTGCCGGGGTGCCGCAGCCGGCGAAGGATCGCCAGGCGACGACCGACGGTGTCGCTGCGGGGGCTGAGCCGCTCGTGGGGCAGGGTCTCCCAGCTGGGGTAGTAGCCGACGCCGGCCGGGTCGAGCAGGTCGCCGAGGGCGGTGACCAGGTCCTCGGCCTCGCGGGAGGTCGCGGTGACCGCGAGCACCGTGCGACCGGCGCGGACCAGCCCCGCCACCACGAAGGGGCGCATCGCCTCGGGGCCTGTGAGGTCGAGGGCGCGGACCCGCCCGCCCTCGGCGTCCGCGAGGACGTCGGCAAGGGTCGGGTCGGACAGGACGGCGTCGGCGAGGCCGGCGAGCGACACGGGGGGCTCCTGGGAGGGGCTGACAACACGACAGCCCCCGGTCACGGATGACGGGGGGTGGACGTCTCCCAGTCTACGACGACGTCGTCGAGGGGCGCGCCGCCAGAGCGCCGTACGGGCCGGCGGCGGCGTCGGGTCATCCGGCGGCGGTCTCCGCGGCGGCGAGCTCGGCCTTCCAGTCGCGGAAGCCCTCCTCGGTGCGGCCACGGCGCCAGTAGCCCGAGACCGACGCGTCCTCACGCGGCACCCCACGCTCCTTGAGCAGGTAGGGACGGATGCCGTGCATGACGGCCTGCGCCTCGCCGTGCACGAACGCGTGCACGCGACCCTCGCGCCAGGGCAGGGCGCGGACGGCGGCCACGAGCGGGTCGCCCTCGGTCGCGCCGCGGCGGTGCACCCAGGTGACGGTGACGCCGTCGGACTCGGGCAGGTCGACTTGGTGCGCGGCGTCCTCCACCTCGATCAGCACGTCGGCCACGGCGCCCTCGGGAAGCGCGGCCAGGGCCTGCCGGATCGCCGGGATCGCGGCGTCGTCGCCGGCGAGCAGGTGCCAGTCGGCGTCGGGCGAGGGGGCGTAGGCGCCGCCGGGGCCGCGGACCTGAAGGGTGTCGCCGGGGCGGGCGGCGGCGGCCCAGGGGCCGGCCACGCCGGTGTCACCGTGCACGACGAACTCGATCGCGAGCGTGCCGGCGTCGACGTCGGGCTCGAGCGCGGTGTAGGTGCGCACGACGTCGGCGCCCTCGACGGGCAGGACGAGCTTGACGTAGCGATCGGTGTCGACGCTGGCCGCGAAGGCGGAGAGGTCGTCGCTGCGGAACCGCACGCGCACCAGCGCGGGGCTGACCCGCTCGGTGGACGTGACGGTCAGCTGGGTGGTGCCGGGCACGGGCGCTCCTGGGGTCGGTTGTTAGGTCAGCCTAACTCGGTGTCGCCGGCCGCGGCGGCCCGTCTCTCCACGCGGGCGTCACCCGTCTTGGGTAAGTCGTCGTCCCAAGCCAGCGCCCCCTCGCTCGCGCTCCTAGGTTCGAGCCGCTCGACACTCGACCGAGGGAGACACCGATGAGAACCGTCGTGGGGTACGCGCCCGGGGTGTACGACCTGTTCCACGTGGGCCACCTGAACCTGCTCTGGCGGGCGCGCACCACGTGCGAGCGCCTCGTCGCAGGGGTCGTCTCCGACGAGCTCTGCCTGCGGATGAAGGGCGTGCGGCCGATCGTCCCGCTCGACGAGCGGGTCGCCATCGTCGGCGCCATCGACGTCGTGGACGCCGTGTACGTCGAGGACGTGCCGGACAAGCTCGTGGCGTGGGACGCGGTGCGGTTCCACCGCATCTTCAAGGGCGACGACTGGCGAGGCACGCCGAAGGGCGAGCAGCTCGAGCGGCGCATGAGGTCGGTGGGCGTGGACGTCGTCTACTTCCCCTACACCCACCAGACCTCCAGCACCCGGCTGCGGCTGGCGCTGCGTCAGCTCGACGCGGCTAGCGTCGCAGCGCAGGACGACGCCCGCGAGCTCCAGGTCTGACCACCAGGTCGTCGACGGCCGAGGCGATCTCCTCGCCGTACCGCCGGACACCGAACCGCTCCTCCGCCTCGTGCAGCCCCTGCGTCGCCAGGCGCCGGCCGAGCTCCGGGGCCTCCAGGAGCCGCGCGACCGCGTCCGCGAGCGCCTCGGGGTCCTGGGCCGGCACCAGCAGTCCCGTGACCCCGTCCTTGACGGTCTCCAGGTGCCCTGGCACGGCCGAGGCGACCACGGGCCGCCCCGCCAGCTGACCCTCCACCACCGCGTTGCCGAAGGACTCCCCCAGGGAGGTCGCCACCAGGGCGTCCGCCCGCTCCAGCGCCGGCCAGATCGGCGCCTGGTAGCCGGTGAAGCTCACGGCGCCGCACAGGTCGGGGCGCTCGGCGCGCCGGCGCAGCCCCTCGACGTAGGCCTCGTGCCCCGGTCCCGTCGTGCCGCAGAGCTCGAGCTCCACGGGCAGTGCGGCCGCGCGCAGGAGGGCCGCCGCCTCGATCGCCACCTCGGGCGCCTTGCGGGGTGAGAGCCGTCCGACGACCAGCATCCGGAACCGCCCGTCTCGCGGGTGGGAGACGGGGTGCCCGCCCGGCCCACGGACGCCGTTGGGCACGAGCCGGAGCCGGCGGCGCAGGTACGGCGCCGTGCGCACGGTGAGGTCCATCGTGGTCCGGCTGTTGGCGACGACCGTGTCGGCAAGCGCGAGAGGGGCCGCGAGCGTGGCGCGGATCCACGCCGGGTCGCGGGCCTCGGCCTCGTGCACGTGACACAGGACCGGCACCCCCGCCATCCGGCCGGCCAGCTGCCACCAGGGCAGCGTCAGCGTGTTGACGTACAGGACGTCCGGCTGCAGGCGCTCCAGCAGTCGTCTCATCCGCGTCAGGGCGTCATGGCTGCCGCGGACCAGCGCGGCGACGCCGCCCGGACACAGCGCCGCCCGGCACAGCACCGGGAACGGCAGCAGCTCGACCTCGGCGCCGAGGTCAACCAGCCGGGGCAGCAGCGGCCCCGTCGAGGGCGTCACGACGACGACCCGCCAGCCGCGCCCCCGGTATGCCCTCACGCTCTCCAGGAGCTGCAGGTCCGCGCCGTAGACGTCGGCAGAGGGGTTGGCCATCACCACGGTTCGTTGCGTCATCCGTGCAGTGAAGGAAGACCCGGTCCGGCACCGGCGATTGCGCGCTGCCTATGCCCAAAATTGGCTACGTCTCCCCTGAGCGCGCCTTGCGGTACCGGGGCCGTCCTTACGTTCGTGGCCCGGCCCCGGCCCGACACGTGACGAGGCCGCCCGTCCGGGTCCGCCCAGCTCCAGGAGGCCGTCGATGGCCGTGTCGCCGACGTTCAGCCCTACGCCACCGACGCCCGAGCCCGTCCCCGAGCACGCCACCGTGCTGGCGTGGTACCGCGTCCACCTCGAGGCCCTGGGCAGGGCACAGAAGCCGTCGCGCGGGACGCCGGCGTACTCGCGCCTGGTGAACCGGCCCGTGGCCCGCCGAGTCGCCGCCGCGGCGCACGTCGTCGGGCTGTCACCCAACGCCGCCACGCTCTTCGGAGCGGCGTTCACCAGCACAGCGCTGGTGCTGCTCGTCGTCAACGAGCCCTCGCTGGAGCTCGGCCTCACCGTCTCCGCGCTGCTCGCCCTCGGCTACGTCATGGACTCCGTCGACGGCCAGCTGTCCCGGCTGCGCGGCGGCGGCTCGGTCAGCGGCGAGTGGCTCGACCACACGCTCGACTGCGTCAAGACCTGCGTGTTCCACCTGGCCGTGCTGGTCTCGCTGTTCCGGTTCCCTCCGGTGGAGTCCGAGGCCGCGCTGGTGCTCCCGATGGCGTTCCTGGTCGTGGACATGACGACGTACTTCGGGATCATCCTGGTGCCCTATCTACGACGCCGAGCCCCCCTGGCAGCCGCAGCCGAGCCTGGCCCGGAACATCCGTTGCGGACGTGGCTGGTACTGCCCAACGACTACGGGACCTTCTGCTGGGTCTTCGTGCTCCTGGCCTGGCCCCACGTCTTCCTCGGCGGCTACGCGGCCCTCCTGGTGGCCAACGCCGCCTTCCTCCTGCTCGCCTGCGTCAAGTGGTGGCGCGAGCTCCGTCTGCTCGACGTCCTGGGGGCATAGATGCGCATCGCGATGCTGGGGACCCGCGGAGTGCCCGCCCACTACGGGGGCTTCGAGACCGCAGTCGAGGAGATCGGCCGGCGGCTGGTGACCCGCGGCCACGAGGTGACGGTCTACTGCCGCGAGACGGCGGACGCCGCCCCCGACAACTACCTGGGGATGCGACTCGTCCACCTCCCGAGCTGGAAGGTCCTGCGCGCGATGGGCGCGGGGACGCACGTGCTCGCCTACGACGTCTCGTTCAACCGTGAGGTGCTCGGTGAGCACGGCGGCTACTTCGCCGGGCCGACGGACCTTCCGGCGCTCCTGCACGCCGCCGAGCTGCGGCCGGGGCTGGCCAGGGAACGAGGCGCCCTCCACCGCGCGCGGGCCGCCCACCGCTACGACTGGTTGGAGGTGGCCGCGGGCTACGAGCAGCTGTGCAAGAAGCTGGAAGGCGGTCAGTCGATCCGACACAGCGCCGATGGTCGTCGGCGCGCCTCGGCGGACGCGGTGTGAGAGGGCCCACGCCCCCGCGCCCCCGGCTGCCCGCCGCGGTGGGGGCCGTCGCCGCGCAGGCCGTCCTGGCGCTCGGCAGCTTCGCCCTCCAGCTCCTGGCGGCCCGGGCGCTCGGTGCCGAGGGGCTGGGCGTCTTCGCCATGCTCCTGGGCTCGGCGGTGATCGCGACCGCCGTGTCCAGCGGCCTGGTCGGCGACTCGCTGACGGTGCTGGACCGCCACGATCCCGCCATCCGGTCCGCCCTCGCCCGGCTCGCCGTCGTCGCCGTCACCGGCGCTTCCGGCGCCGCCCTGGTGCTGTCCTGGACGCTGGGCGACCTGCCGGCAGGCACGGCGGTGGTCTTCGCGGCCGCCACGGCCGCCTTCATGACGGCCGACCTCCTGCGCCGCGTGCTGATGGCGTGCCAACGGTTCTGGCATCTGGTCGCCGTCGACTGCGGCGCCTTCGTGGCGAGCATGCTGCTGCTGAGTCTGCTCAGCGGCGGTGGCCTCTCGCTCGACGGCTTCCTGTCCGCGCTGCTGGTGGGGCAGGTGGTGGCGTGCGCCGGGTGCCTGCGCGCGTTGCCGCGCCGCGAGCGCCGGTGGCCTCTGCGACAGCGCGGCACGGGGCGGGAGAGGGCGCTGCACGCCGTGCTGTCGTTCGGCTCCTGGCGCGCGGTGCAGCAGTTCGTGCGTCCGACGACGCTGAACCTGGTGCGCTGGGTCGTGCTGGTCACCGCGGGACAGGTGGCAGTGGGCGAGCTGGAGGCCGCCCGTCTCTTCGCCGCGCCGGCGATGCTCCTGGTGCAGGGCATCGGCTCCTACCTCTTCTCGTCGTACGCCGTCGGCCGGGAGGAGTCGATGTCCACCCTCCTGCGCCGAGCCGATCGCGGCGCGAGAGTCCTGCTCGGCGTCTGCGCTGTGGTGGCAGCCGCCGCCACGGCGGGAGCACCGCACCTGGGGCCCGTGCTCACCGCCGGGCGCTTCGACCTGGCCAGGCTCGCCGTGCTCGGGTGGGCCGTCTACGCCGCGTCCTGCGCCGTGGTGCTCCCCTACGGAACCTTGGCCGCCGTACGTGGCGACCAGGCCAGGGTGCTCGGGCTGCGGGTGCTGGACTCGCTGGCCGGGCTCGGCGCCACCGCCGCAGCGCTGCTCTGGCTGGACCTCCCGGTCTCGGTGGCTCCGTGGCTGCTGTCCGCTGGCTCGGTAGCCGCCGGTGTCGTGTGCCGGCAGTGCCTGCTCGTCCCCCGGTGTGCGGAGCGACCCGAGCCCTCCACGCAGCCGGCGGTGGCGCCATGAGGACGGCGGTGCCCACGTCGCGCCCCGCCGCCTCGAACCGGGCGGGCCTCGCGCGTGCGGACCTCGGCGTCGTCTCGCCCCTGGGCCGCCCACCGGCACGCGCCCTCGTCGTCTGCCTGCTGCTGCTCGTCTCCTCGGTGGCCTGGCGCAAGGGCAGCTACTTCTCCGGCGGGGTCGACGCCGTCGTCATGGCCAAGGCGGCCCTCAGCCTGGTCGCGCTCGCCGCGGCCGCCACCGCGCCCGCGAGGGGCACGCCCTGGGCCCGGCTCCGCGTGGGCCCCCTGCCGCTGCTCGGGGCCTACCTCGCCGTCACGACGGTGGGCGCGGCGCTGTACGACTCCGCGATGCCCACGATGGTGCTGGCCGCACGGCTGCTCATCCTCGCGGCGACCGCGGTCTGCCTGGTCCATGCCTTCCCCGCCGGGGAGCTGCTGAGCGCTCTCACCTGCGCCATGCTCCTGCTCGCCGGGTTCGCGTCGGTGACCGGGTTGGGGTCGCTCGCCTCCTCGGGGCGGCTCTACGGAGGGGTGCCCCCGCTCAACGCCAACGAGATCTCGCTGCTGGTCAGCGTGCCGCTCCTGTGCATCCTGTGGCGCTGCGTCCACCGCTACGCGACCTGGAGGGACTTGGCGGCGATCGCGCCGTGCCTCGGCGTGATCTGGCTGACCGGGACGCGCACCGGTCTGGTCGCCCTCGCGCTCGCGGCCCTGGTGCTGGTCCTGATGGCCCCTCGGATCCCGGTGCCGATGATGTGCGCCGGGCTGCTGGCGATCCCGTCGGTGCTGGGCATCGTGTTCCTCACGCCGGTGGTCAACGCCTACGCCACGCGCGGCGACTCGGCCAGCCTCCTGACTCTGAACTCCCGGACCGTCGCCTGGCACGCCGCCTTCAACTTCGCCGACACCTGGCCGGAGAGGGTCCTGGGGGTGGGCCTGGCCGTCAAGCGGATCCCGGTCTCCGCGATGTACCGCTCCGACCAGATCCTCGACAGCACCTGGGTCTCGGCGTACGTGCAGGCCGGGGTGGCCGGCACCGCGCTGCTGCTCCTGCTCGTCCTGGCGACGGGCGCCCGGGTCGCCGCGACGCGGCCGCCGATGCGCTCGCTCTCGGCGTCCCTGCTGCTCCTGCTGCTGGGCCGCAGCTTCCTGGAGAGCGGGGTCCTCGACGCCACGCCCTCGGGCATCACCTTCCTCCTCGTCGCCCTGGCGCTCCAGCCCCGTCCCCCCCAGGAGGAGCCATGACCTTCACCGTCCTCACCGTGTGCGCGGCCAACATCTGCCGCTCCCCCCTCATGGCCATCTGCCTGGAGCGCTCCTTCCTCGCCCGCGGGTTCGGGGGCGACGTCGACGTGCGCAGCGCCGGCGTGAGCGCCGCCGAGGGCGTCGGCGCGTGCCCCGAGGTCACGCGGCTGACCCGGTCACGCGGCCTACCGTGGCTCACGCTCGAGCAGCACCGGTCCCGCGTGCTCACCGACGAGCTGATCGACCGGGCCGACCTGATCCTGACCGCCGACCGAGGCCTGCGCTCGGAGATCGTCAAGCGCGCCCGGCCCGGCTCCATCGGCCGTACCTTCACCCTGCGGGAGGCCGCCGAGCTGGCCGAGGCGGTGTCCTTCCGGGTCGAGGAGCGCACCATGGAGGGGAACCTGCGCACCCTGACCACCCAGCTGCACCACAGCCGCGGCTTCATCGACCTGCCCCGCGTCCAGCGGTTGCCCACCAGGTCACTGCCATGGCGCCGACTCGAGGTGCACACCCACGACGTGCCGGACGCCCACGAGGGAGCACGCGCTCCCCATGGCATCGTCCTCCGCCTCACCGTGCCCACAGCCGACCGGCTCGCGGCGACCCTCGCCCATGGCGTGCTCGCCCACCTGCGATGAACGCCGCCGCGTACGTCGAGCTCCGGCTGCCGGCCGTCGGGCCTCGCGGCTGGCACCTCGCCCTGGCCGCCGCGCTGTGCCGCGTGGGGCACCTCCGGGTGGGGGTCGCCTGGGGCGACGACGTGCCGGTCCCCGAGCGCGACCTCGAGCGGCTGCTCGCGATCGAGCGGAGGCTGCACCGGCTACCGAGCGCCGGGGCGACCCGCGCGGGGCGCGAGCGCCTGGCCCACCTGAGCACGAGGCGGCCCGAGAGCGGGCGGGTGCTCGTACTCGACCTGACCGCCGGGCCGGCGGGCGGTGGTGAGGGATGGTCGCTGACCTTCGACGGTCGCCGGGGTGAGGGTGCCGCCGCGGCCGCCTTGCTCGCCGGGCGGTTCCCGGTGGTCGAGGTCGTCGACGCCTCCGGCACCCCCCTCGCCAGCGCGCGTCCCGGCAGCGAGTGGCCCGGCGTGACCGCGGCCGCCCTCGACGACGTGCTGGCCGGCTGCGTCAGCCTCCTCGTCGCCGCCGTCGCGGGGCGACCGCCGCGGCTTCCGGAGGAGCCGGCCCTGGACCGCCGTCCGGCCGGCGGTCGATCCCCCACCCACCAGGCGGTGCGGGCCGTGGCGAGGGTGCCCCTGCGCCGAGCCGCCCGCATCCTCTACCGGACCCCGCACTGGCGGGTCGGCTGGCGCTTCGTCGACGGGGCGGGCGTGATCGACACCCTGCAGCACCCGGCCTCGGGGTGGCAGGACCTGCCCGACGACGGTCACCACTTCTACGCCGACCCCTTCCCCCTCGAGGTCGCCGGCCGCACCTACCTCTTCGTCGAGGACTACGACCACCGCGTCGGCAAGGGCGTCATCTCCGTGGTCGAGTTCGACCACCAGGGGCCGATGGGCACGCCGGTGTGCGTCCTCGAGCACGAGGTCCACCTCTCCTACCCGTGTGTGCTGGAGCAGGACGACGAGGTGTGGATGATCCCCGAGACCTCGGCGGCCGGCACCGTCGAGCTGTACCGGGCCACCGACTTCCCCCGCTCCTGGGTGCTCGACACGGTGCTGCTGCGCGACGTGGACGCCAACGACGTCACCCCCTTCCGCCACGGCGGACGGTGGTGGCTCTCGGCCACGGTCCGCGGCGACGGCTCGTGCTCCGACGCCCTCCACGTCTGGTACGCCGACGACCTGCGCGGCCCCTGGACGCCGCACCGGGCCAACCCGGTCGTCCTGGACATCGCCAGCGCGCGCCCCGCCGGCCGGGTCCTGGAGCGGGACGGCCGGCTGGTGCGGCCGGCCCAGGACGGCACCGGGGGCTACGGCTCGGCCCTCGCCATCGCCGAGGTGGTGCGGCTGGACGCCGACGCGTTCGAGCAGCGCACCATCGGCCGCCTCACGGCGGGCGAGGACTGGCGCGGGAGCCGGCTGCACACGCTCAACCGGGCCGGCCGCCTCGAGGTCATCGACGGCTCCTCCAGGTCCCCGCGTCTCCGCTGGCCCTGTTGACCGCCGCAGCCGGGGAGTGCCACCTTGGATGGAGGCGCCCCCGGGCAGAGCCGGGGCCGCCCGGAGCCTGAATCGTGATGTCTCGGAGCACGCACACCTCGGCACGCCAGCTGCTGCTGGCCCTCTCGCTGACCCTCCTGGCGAGCCTGCTGCCTGCGGGCTCGACGGCCGCCGTACCCGACGCGCCCGCGGCGCCTGCCCCGTCGCCGGCTGCCCGTCCGGCGACCCTGCACGTGGCCACCACCGGGCGCGACTCCGCCCGCGGCTCGTCGGCTGCGCCCCTGCGCTCGATCCGGGCGGCCGTGAGCCGCGCCCGGTCGGGCGACCGGATCGTGGTGCACGGCGGCGTCTACCACGAGGAGATCGAGATCCCGGAGGGCAAGCGGCTCTCCCTGCGCAACGCGCGGGGCAGCCGCGTGTGGCTCGAGGGCTCCCGCCTCGTCAAGGGCTGGCGCAAGGAGGGCGAGGGCTACGTCCACGACGGTTGGCGAGCGGAGTTCGACAGCAGCCCGACCTACCACTGGGGCGCGCCCGACAACGAGGCGGAGTCCTGGTCGTTCCTCAACCGGGCCCACCCCATGGCCGCCCATCCCGACCAGATCTGGGTGGGGTCGAGGGAGCTGCGACAGGTGGCCTCGCTCGCCGGCCTGCGGCCGGGCACCTTCTTCGTCGACGACGCCCGTGACCGCCTCCACGTCGGGACCGACCCACGCGGGCGGTCCGTGCGCGCGAGCGAGCTCGCCAAGGCGATGTCGATCCGCAGCCGCCGCACGTCGGTGCGCGGCATCGGCGTCCGCCGCTTCGCTCCCTCGGTGCCGCACATGGGTGCGGTGACGGTCGAGGCGCCCGGCGTGACACTGAGGGACCTGCGGATCGAGGGCAACGCGACGACCGGGCTGCACGTCTCCGCCCGCAACGCCACGCTCGCCCGGCTGGTCCTGGCGGGCAACGGCATGCTCGGAGCCGGTGCGACGTACGCCGACGGGCTGCGGATCAATGGGCTGCGCGTGCGCGGCAACAACACCGAGCGGTTCAACTACTCGCCCGTGGCCGGTGGCATCAAGGTCGACCGCACCCGCGGGATCCGGGTCCGCAACAGCGTCCTCAGCCGCAACGCCGGGACCGGCCTGTGGCTCGACGAGTCCTCCTACGACATCCGCGTGACCGACTCGTCGATGCGCGACAACCTCCACCACGGCCTGGCGCTGGAGATCTCCGCCAAGGCGGTCGTGGCCGACACCGTGATCGAGGGCAACACCGACGACGGGATCAAGGTCAACGACACCAGCGACGTGCAGCTGTGGAACAACACCGTCGTGGGCAACGGCCGGCCGATCAACATCGTCCAGGACGACCGCGACCCGGCGGACGACGACACCGAGGGTCGTGACCCCCGGCAGCCGCGGCCCGACCGCACCATGCCGTGGATCAACGGACCGGTCGAGGTCCACAACAACATCCTGTCGGCCAGGTCCGGCAACTGCCTGCTCTGCGTGGAGGACTACTCCGGCCGGTTCACCGCGGAGGAGCTGCGGGTCCGCGCCGCGGGCAACGTCTACCACCGTCGCGACCGCCGGTCCCCCTCGTGGGCCGTCGTCTGGTCGCGGGCGTCTCGCGACCCCGCCGTCTACGAGTCGTTGCGCGGCTTCCGCGCGGCCACCGGCCAGGAGCGGCGCTCCCTGGAGCTGGTCGGCGTCCCCGCCGTGACCGGGTCCCTGCGTGCGAGCAAGCGGGTCGCCTCCCGTGCGCGTGCGATCGCCGTCCTCCTGCCGCCGAGGCTCGCACGGGTCCTCGGCCGGGGCACCGGCCAGCGCCACCTCGGCGCGTGGGTCGGCCAGGCGCACGCCTAGCGATCGCAGCCCTCGCCCGCGTCGATCCGCACCCGGGTCAGCGACACCCCGTTCGTCTTGGGCGCGGGGTGCTGGGCGGGCGGCGACGCGGCCGCCCGTGCCCGGTCGGTCGCGAGGTCCGGCGGCAGCGGCGACAGCTCGCCGCGGTCCCGCGTCAGCTCCGAGCGGTAGTCGTGCTCGCCGCCGCGCCGGGACCGCTCCCGGGTCAGCACCGTGCCGAGCAGGTCGACCCGCGCGTTGCGCAGGCGCTCGATGCTGGACCTCACGTGCTCGGGCCGCGTCGAGAACGCCCGCATGACCAGGACGACGCCGTCCATCTGGTGACCGAGGACCACGCCGTCGGTGACCGAGAGCAACGGCGGCGAGTCGTAGATGACCACGTCGAACCGTCCGTGCAGGGTCTCCACGAGGGTGGCCATCGCCGAGGATCCCAGCAGGGCCGCCGGGTCCGGGGGCAGGGACCCGGCGGGCAGCACGGTGAGCAGCGCCTGGTTCCACGGGACCAGCACGTCGTCCAGACGGCTCTCCCCCACGACCACGTCCGAGAGGCCCAGGCTCCCGTCGATCCCGAGGAACCTCGAGACGCCGGGACGCCGCAGGTCCGCCTCCACCAGGCACACGGAGGCGCCGCTCTGGGCCCAGCTGATGGCCAGGTTGCAGGCGACGGAGGTCTTCCCCTCGCCGGCGGCGGAGGAGGTGACGGCGAAGTGCCGTAGCTCCCGGTCGATGGTGGCGAACTTGAGCGCCGTGCGGATGGTCCGGTACCTCTCCGCCGACGACGACCGCCAATCCAGCGCCACCAGTGGACGCTTCGCGGCCGAGCGCTCGTGGAGGGTCGCCCCCAGGGGTGACATGTCCGTCAACGTACGCACGCCGTCCTGCGTCTTCACCCTCGTGTCGAGGTGGTGTCGCAGGACGGCGCCCATGAGGCCCAGCGCGAGCCCGGCCACCGCGCCCAGGACCAGATCCACCAGCACTCGCGGTGACGACGGCTTCACGGGGACCTCGGCGGGGCGGGCCAGCGAGACCCGGACGTTCGACGGTCCCCCCTCGCGCGTGGTCTCGAGACCCTCGATGACCGTGCCCAGCTGCTCCGAGACGGCGTCCGCCGTACGGGCCGCGCGGGCCGGGTCGGGATCATCCACCGACACGTCGAGCAGGACGGTCTCCGGGGCGCTCGAGACCGAGACCAGCGTGGCCAGCTCACGCTCGGTCACGTCCAGGCCGAGCTCGCTGATCACCGGCCCCAGGACGTCGGGGCTCTTGACGAGCGGCGCGTAGGACTTCACGCGCTGGACCGCGAACTGCGAGCCCTGGAAGATCTCCCCCTGTCCGGTGTCGTCGACCTGCTCGGCCACGGTGACGAAGGACGTCGCGGTGGCCGTGTAGAGGGTCTCGGCGGTGGCGATGGCCGCGGCCCCTGCCAGCAGCCCCAGGACCAGGCCCGCCACCCACACCCGCCAGCGACGCTGGAGGATCGTGAAGTACTCGGCGAAGGTCATCGTCGTGTCCCTACTGCGTCGGCGAGACGCTGAGGTCGTCGAAGAGTCCGAGCACCGGAGCGTTGGTGGCCGAGCCCGAGAGGTAGGTGCGCAGCCCGAGCCCACCGGCCACCTGCAGGCCGGCCGTGTCGTCGGTGAGCGACGCCGTCCAGGCCTCCGGCTCCTCGGTCCCGCTCGGCCACAGCTTCACGCGCAAGGTCGTCGGTGAAGTCCCGAACGCCTGGGCCCGCACCTGGACGAGGTCGCCGGCTCCCACGGTGAGCCCCGGGACCGTCCTGGTGAGCAGCGTCGTGTCGGCGCCCGACACGGTGCGCCCCAGGATCAGGGACACCGAGCCGCCGGCCACCAGCCGCACATCGGCGTAGTAGCGGTTCCCGTTGGTCAGCAGCCGTGGCTGGATCGTGAGGTAGGTGCCGCCGCCGGTGGCCGCCTTGTCGGCACCCACGCGCACCCGCAGGTCGGTGTCCGCGGACGAGGCCGCGTTGAGCGCCATCCCGGGTCCGGTGCCGGGACTGGACATCCGGATCCGCCCGACTCCGTCGGTGACCGAGAAGTTGGTCACCGCTCCCGCCCGGGTCCAGGCCCCGCCGAGGTCGGCGCTGCCCCACCCGTCGACGAGCTGCCGCGCGAACGCGTCCAGGGCGAAGGGCTGCGGTCCCGCAGGGGGCGCGCTCACCTGCACCTGCTTGGTGATCTCGGTGTGGGCGCCGTCGTCGTCGGTCACCGTGAGCGTCACGTCGTACGTGCCGGCGGCCGCGTACGTGTGCGAGGTCGAGGACGAGGGCGAGGCGGGTGCCGTCTCTCCGTCACCGAAGGCCCAGGCGTAGGACACCACGCTCCCGTCCGGATCGCTGGCGGTCGCGGCCAGGTCGGCCGTGAGGCCGGCGGGGGTGGCCGTGAAGTCGGCCACCGGCGGGACGTTCGGCGTCGGGGCACCGGTGCCCGCGGCGTAGTGGCCCACGACCTCGGCGTCGCTGAGTGCCCGCTTGTAGATCGCCACCTCGTCGATGTCGCCGTCGAGGAAGGCCGACGAGGGTGCCGAGGGCCAGTTGTTGAGCGTGTCCCCACCCACGCGCCAGTAGCCGCGGGCGAGGTGCTCGGCGGTGGTCACGTCGGCGCGCTGTGCGACCAGCGCGCCGTCGACGTAGAGCCGCATGCCGCCCGGTGAGAGGCTCGCGACCGCATGGTGCCAGGCGCCGTCGCGGTAGCTCCCCGGGCTGGTGACCACCTGGCGGCTCTGGTCGGGCCTGACCCCGAACAGCACCTGGCCTGCGTTGTTGAGGTAGAGGTGCCGGTCCGCCTTCGAGGAGTTGCGGTCGTTGCGGTTGCCGCGTCCGACGATCTTGCCGCCGGTCGTCGACGTCGTACGGAACCACGCCTCGAGGGTGAAGACGTCCGGCGGGCTGTCGATCGTGGTCGTGTGTGCGCGCGTCGACGTCGCGCCGTTGAAGCGGGCCGCGGTGTTGGCCGGGTCGTTGGTGAGCGCGCCCGGCACCCCGGGGGTGACCCCGGTGGCGGTGGTCGTCAACGGCCGGAACCCGGCCGCATCCGCCGGGGAGGTCCCGCTCTGCTCGTCGAGCCGCCACCAGTGCGTGGGCTCGCTGGCCTGCACGGCCTCGACGTACGGGCTGTCGGTGCCGGAGCCGGCCACCACGACGTCGGTCCACGGCGAGTTCGCGATGTTGCCGAAGGCGTCCGTCACCGCGACGCGGTAGCGGTGGCCGCTGCCGGGAGCCAGGCCGGTGTCGTTGAAGCCCATCCCGACGTGGTTCCACCATCTCGCCCGCACCTGGCGTGTGTGGATCAGCCCGGCGCCGCTCTGGACGTCGCGGTAGACCCGGTAGGTCAGGTAGTCGTTGTCGATGTCCTCGTTGCTCGTCCAGTTGATCCGGACCTTGCCGGCCTCTGTCGAGCTGACGTTGAGCGGGTAGCTGGCGTTGAACAGGCTCGGGCCCTGGTCGTTGGGCGCGATGGCGGTCCTGGCGAAGCGCACCAGACCCTGCTGACTCTGCCCGTTGACCCGGGTGAACTCCCCGCCCATGGCCACGTAGTCGGCGTTCCCGGTCACGCTCCAGGGGCCCTGGATCTGCCCCGTGTAGGTGCCCGCGTTGAGGTTCGGATACCACGTGAGCACCGAGGAGCTCGGCTGGCCGAGGAAGCTGTAGTAGCGACCCTGGTCCGGCTCCCACGTGACGCTGCCGGTGGGCTGCTTGCCGAAGGCCATGCCGCGGAAGTAGGGGTAGTCGCCGACGCCACCGTCGCCCTGCCGGATGCCGTCGATGTTCTCGCAGTAGTGGGTGTGGCTGGCGGCGTACACGACGTCGCCCTGGGCATGCAGCGAGTAGGTGTCGCCGTGGCAGTCGTTGGCCCAGCGCACCGTCCCGCCCTCCCACGCCGCGCTGAAGGTGCCCTCCCAGGTCCCGCCGCTGCGGCCGAACGTGTAGCCGCCTCCGTAGACGTACTCGTCGTCGGAGGTGAGCGTCGTGATGGCGCCGTCGGCCGTGCCGTTGCGGACGATGCTGTTGGCCGCGAAGGGCAGGCTGGCGCCGGTGGTGGCGTCCACCATGGCGAGCCCGTAGCCGGGGTTGGAGGAGCCGTTGAGGGCCGTGAACGACCCGCCGACGGCCAGTCTGGTCCCGCCCGGGTTGAGCGTCATCGCCCAGACGTCGCCGCCCGTGGCCGCCGGAGCCCAGTTCAGGAGGGCGCCGTTCGTCGCGTTGAAGGCGGCCAGGCCCTGGCGCACCTGCGTGCCGACGTCCTGGAACTCACCTCCCGCGTAGACCGTGGTGTTGGTCGCGGCCAGCGCGTTGACGTGGTAGTTCACGGGCGGGTTGAACGTGTCGATCAGTGCGCCCGTCGACGCGTTGAACGCCGCGATCCGGCGTCGTGAGACTCCGTTGACGGTCGTGAAGTCACCGCCGACGTAGATCCGGGTCTGGTCGGGCGAGACGGCGATCGCCCGGACCTGGGCGTTGAAGGTGGGGGCGAAGCTGGTGACCAGCGCCCCGGTCACGATGTCGTAGGCGAGCAGGTTGGCCCGCGGCACCGTGCCCGACCCCGACGGCGAGCCGGCCGGGCGTGCGTTGCTGAAGCTGCCGCCGGCGTAGACCCGGTTCCCGACCATGGCCTGCGCCCACACCACGCCGTTGATCTGCACCGTGGGCAGCGCGTCCGCCGACACCGTCGTCGGCGTCGCGGGGTCCGAGGGGTCCTGGGGTGAGGAGTCCGACCAGCCCGGCGCGGGCCCGGTGCTCACCAGGCCGGCCGCCGCCACCAGAGAGACGACGGCGGCCGACAGCGCGTGGCGCCGGGAGCGGGCGCCGCTCCTGCCAGCGCCCGGCACGACTCGGGTCGTCTTCCCCCACCAGCCTCGACGTGTCACCGCCATCCCCTCCACCCACTCGACCACGCTGCCGCCCCGGCAGGCGCCGGCGCGGTCCCGACCGTAGGGAGACCCCCTCGGCCCGATCGGGCGCTGCCGCAAACACCACCAACATTGGGGATAACGCGGGCACCGGACCCGACCGCGCCCACGCCGTGACGAATCGTCCGAGGGATCGCACTCGTCCCCCGGAGGCATGTCTCATGCGCACCACTCGTTCACGCCGCCGACGTCGCGCGGCGCTCACCCTGCTCACGGTGCTCGGCCTCGTCGCCGTGATCTCGACGGCGAGCGCCTACTACCTCGGGCGACGACTCGTGGCGCCTATCGAGCGGATCGACGGCGTCTTCGCCGGCCTGGAGGACCGACCGTCGAGGCCGACCACCGGCCCGGCCGCCAAGGCGGTCAACATCCTGCTGCTCGGCACCGACCGCCGCTCCGACGAGCCCACGACCGGCGACCTCGCGCGCGCCGCCGCCTGGGTGCCGGGAGCCCAGCGCTCGGACGCGATGCTCCTGCTGCACATCGACGGAGACCGCGAGGGGGCCACGGTCGTCTCGCTGCCGCGCGACTCGTGGGTCGACGTGCCCGGCCACGGCCACAGCAAGATCAACGCCGCCTTCTCCTACGGCGGACCGTCGCTGGCGGTAGCCACCGTCGAACACCTCACCGGCGTCCGCATCGACCATCTCGCGGTCATCGACTGGGACGGCATCCGCCGACTCACCGACGAGCTGGGCGGCGTGACGGTGACCGTGCCCGAGACCGTGCACGACTCGGCCCGCGACGTGACCTGGACCGCCGGCGAGCACCATCTCACCGGCCAGGCGGCGCTCGACTACGTCGGCCAGCGCTTCGGCCTGCCCGGCGGTGACCTGGATCGGGCCAGCCGTCAGCAGAACCTCCTGCGGGCGCTCATGGTGGACACCCTGGGACGGCTCCAGGACTCCGGCCCCTGGGGTGTCTACGAGCTGCTCGGCGTGGTGACCCGTCATCTGAGCATCGACTCAGGATGGTCGACGAAGGACATGGCCACGCTGGCCTGGTCGCTGCGCGACCTGGACGAGTCCGCCGTGTCGTTCCTGACCGTGCCGGTCGCCGGGCTCGGCTGGGAGGGGCCGCAGAGCGTCGTCCACCTCGACCTCGCGGCGGGTCGCCGACTCTGGGAGGCCGTCCGCGCCGACCGCGTAGCACCGTGGCTGCGCGCACACCCGCGGGAGCGGCTGGGCGAGACCGTCCGCTGACGGGGCCGGTCACCACTCCGGGAGGCCACCCCACTCGTCGAGGACGGCCGCGGCCGCCACCTGCCGCGAGACCCCCAGCTTGTGCAGGATCGACCTGACCTGACTGCGCACCGTCGAGTGCGCGACTCCATGCAACTGGGCGATCTCGCGCACCGAGCGCCCCAGGTGCAGGAGCCGGAGCACCTCCAGCTCTCGCGGCGTGAGCGAGCTGAGGCGCGCGTGGAGCTCGCTTCGCTCGGGCTCCAGTCGGTGCCACTGGGCCACGAGGTCGTCACTGTCCGGGGGCAGCCGGTCGGCATCGGCGACACCACAGGATCCGCCGATCTCGGCCAGCAGCTCGGAGAGGCTGGTCGCGCTCTTCAGGATGCCGATGACGCCGACCTCGATCATGGCACCCCACAGCGGACCGCGAGGGCTGTCGGTCAGCAGCAGCCACCGGGTCGGGTAGGCGCCCACGAGCCACCGGGCCGTGTGGACGGCGGGCGGCGACAGGTCGCAGAGCATCAGGCCCAGGGGCGGCCGGGGACTCTCCTTCGCCCACCCCGCACGGTGGTCCTGTCCGTCGCCCGGCCACGGCACCCTCACGACCGTGACGTCGCTGCCGACCAGCGCCGTTGAGACGGCGTCCGCCACCAGCGACCGGTCGGAGACGACCGCGATCGCGTGGTCGAGTCCGCTCACAGCAATCGTCCCCGAGAGGCGTTCGGACGCATGATGGTCCTCCCCGATTCCTGACTTCGCCGGCTTTCATCCTCCGGCCTCGTGCTGCGCCGGCGCGGCCATCCACGAGGTTTGCGACCCATTTTGGGGATGCCGGACCCGCACCCGAGCGGCACAGTGAGTCTCACGACGTTCACGGTCGTCCCGCTCGCCCGGTCGGAGGGACGGCTGGTGTGTCGTCGGGCCCTCCTCAAATTCGGGTATACGCACCCGGAGCGCGTGTCGCTCGCGCGGCGGCTTCCTACATTTCGGGTATGGGGAGCACCGGGACACGAGGTCGAGGGCCGCTCCCCGCCCTGCCTCCGTACCCGACCCTCGTCTGGACCCCGCGGAGCACCGCCATCGTCGTGGCGACGGTCCTGACCCCGCTGCTCGGCATCCTCGTCCTCGCTCCCGAGCTCCGGTCGACCAACGGGGTGGCCACGGTCAGCCAGGTCCTGGTCTTCCTGACCGTGCTCGGCGCCGCGGCCCTGCTCTGCGTCCAGTACCGGCTGACGGAGTCGAACGTCGTGGGCTGGATGACGCTCGCCGTCACCCTGTACGCCGTGCAGGGGATCGCCCAGGCCGGGCTGCGGGCCGCCGGTGGCGACATGTTCTTCGACCGGGCCGGCTGGATCGTCGTGATCGACGTCCCGGCCGCCCTGGTCATCCTCTGCTGCCTGCGACTCCCCGACCGGGTGGGCCACGCGGTCGATCCGATGAGCGCCGGTCTGTGCCTCGGGCTGCTCTTCGCCGGGATCAGCCTGGCCGCGACCCGTTGGGGCGGCGAGCTGCCCACCAGTGCGCCTGCCGCGCTGGCCGCGCAGATCACCCTGGTCGTGGTCGGGGCCGGCATCGCCCATGCCGCCTACCGGCTCGAGGGGGTCCCGCAGTGGTGCGCCACCCGGCTCGGCCTCGGGACCATCGCCCTGGTGGCCAACCGCATCGCCAGCCTGCAGGACGTCCAGACCGCCCTGAGCGACGCGGTCGCCGTCGTCACCGGCCTGGTCGGCGCCGTGCTGATCGGGTGCGGAGCCGCCGCCGCGCTGCGCCACGCGGTGCAGGAGCAGCACCACTCGTTGATCGCCATGTCCGACCAGGTGAGCACGATGGAGGCGCAGGAGCGCGACGTCCGCGCGCGGCTGCACGAGATCACCAACTCCCTGGCCGGCATCGTCATGGCCTCGACCCTGATCCACCAGCAGGACAAGGTCCCCGTCGGCAAGCGGCGCCAGCTCGAGCGGATGTTGGAGTCGGAGGCCAGCCGCCTGTCCCGCCTGCTGGCCGCGCGAGGCGGCGCTGCGGCCGAGCCGGCCGTCCAGCCGGACCCGCAGGACGACGGGCCGTCGTACGTCGACCTCGACGAGGTCATCTGGCCGCTCGTGACCGCGCAGGAGGCCCAGGGGCGACACGTGGAGTGGTCGCCCACGGGACACCGTGGCCTCGGTGACCCCGACGCGGTGGCCGAGGTCGTCAGCATCCTGCTGGACAACACCGCCAGGCACGCACCGGGCGCACGCTCCGCCGTCGAGGTGACGCGGACCGGCGACACCGTCGAGGTCATCGTCCGCGACGACGGTCCCGGCATTCCGGCGGAGGTCCGCTCCCACCTCTACGAATGGGGAAGTCGCGGTCCCGACTCACGCGGCCAGGGCATCGGGCTCCACCTCGCCCATCGCCTCATGGCCTCCACCGGCAGCTCGCTGCGCCTCGAGGGCGAGGCGAGCGGCAACACCTTCGTCATCAGCATCCCCGCAGCCAAGGAGAATCATCCGTGCCCACCGTCCGAGCCGCTCGACCCAACTCACGTGTCCTCATCCTCGAGGACCACCTGCTCTTCGCCGAGTCACTCGAGCTCGCCCTGAACCTCGAGGGGTACGCCGCACGGCGACTGCCCCTGCCCGCCTCCCCCACCGGCACCGGTCAGCTGCTCACGACCGCGCTCCGCATGGGACCGCGGGTCGTGCTCCTCGACCTCGACCTGGGGCCGTTCGGCGACGGGGTGCGACTCATCCATCCGCTCGCGCTTTCGGGTGCCAACGTGGTGGTCGTGACGGCGTCGCCCGACCGGTACCGGTGGGGCGAGTGCATGCGTCACGGCGCCCGCAAGACGATGTCGAAGACCCAGCCGCTCAACGAGATCCTCGGCGTCGTGCGTCGCATCCACGACGGGCTGCCCGTGGTGGGCGCACGCGAGCGCGACGAGCTCATCCGGGGCTGGCACGAGCACCGCAAGGGCGTGCAGGACGAGCGCCAGCGGCTGGAGAGCCTCACCCCCCGCGAGAGCGAGGTCCTGGCGAAGCTGATGGCCGGCATGCCGGTCCGCGACATCGCGCGCGACAGCGTCGTGTCGGTCGCCACGGTGCGCACCCAGGTCAAGTCGATCCTGTCCAAGCTCGCGGTCTCCTCCCAGCTGGCGGCGGTCGGCATGGCGCACCACGCCGGCTGGCACCCCGCCGTCCGGATGGCTCTCAGTACGCCCCCCGGTGCCCCAGGACGGCCTTGACCGTCCGGCACAGGATGCGCAGGTCCAGCGACGGGGACCAGTTGTCGACGTAGTGCAGATCCAGCCGGACCGTCTCCTCCCAGGTGAGGTCCGACCTGCCGGAGACCTGCCACAGACCGGTGATCCCCGGGCGGACGGCCAGTCGCCGGCGCATGTCGTCGGTGTAGACGGCGACCTCGTCGGGAAGCGCCGGGCGCGGTCCGACCAGCCGCATGTGTCCGAGGAGCACGTTGAGGAGCTGCGGCAGCTCGTCGAGCGAGTATCGGCGCAGCCACCGGCCGCGCGTCGTCACGCGCGGGTCGCCGCGCATCTTGAAGAGCACCCCGTCGGCGTCGTTCGTGAGCTCGTCGGGGGAGGGCGGGGTGAGTCCCATCGTCCGGAGCTTGTAGATGGTGAAGGTCCGTCCGTCCCGTCCGACGCGCTGCTGCCGGAAGATCGCGGGCCCCGGCGACTCCCGCCGGATGGCGAGGCACAGCACCGCCAGCAGGGGCAGCAGCACCAGCAGTGCCACGGCGGCGACGCAGCGACCGGTCACGTCGAGGAGCACGGCCCTGCCGCCGGCCCGCTCGACCCCGTGCACCCGCACCAGCGGGAGCCCGTCCACGTCGGTCGCCTCCAACCGGGACGCGGTGACTCCGACCAGCCCGGGGCCGACGTACAACGGCAGGCGCGCCGCCTCCAGGGACCACTGCAGCCGGCGCAGGCCCGCGGGCTCCAGCCCGGCCTCGGGCATCACCACCACCGCGCAGGCTCCGATGCGGGCGGCGTACGACGCGATGCCGTCCGCGGGGACGGAGGTGACGCCCGGTGTCTCCGCTGGGTCGGCGACGGAGTCCAAGCGCACGGACACCACGGAGAGCTCCGGGCCGGTCCGTCGCTCGAGCGCCGCCACGGCGTGCTGGCGCGCGTCGTCACCGATGACGAGCACGCGCGGGCGGCCACGGACGCCGCGCGTGCCTGCGGCCCACCAGACCATCGCCCGAGCCAGGAGCGAGGCCCCGGCGCACGCCGCGGCCGTGAGGAACGCGTGCCCGGGGGTGTAGCGGGGACCCAGACCCACCGACAGGGCACATCCCGCGAGCGCCACCAGGGCGCCGGCGTGGACCAGCCGACGCGCCGCGTGGACCAGCGTCCCGACCGGTGCGGTCTCGGTCGCGCGCGCCGCCTGCAGGGCCACGCACCAACCCAGCGGGATCGCGACAAGCACCGGAGTCGGCGCCGGGACCAGCGTCCGCGACAGCACCAGCGCCGCGAGCGCGGCCGTCAGCAGGTCCCACAGGGGCAGGGAGCGCGGCCCGGACCAGGGCACGGCCTCCGGCCGGGCCTGGACCAGCCGCGGCGCGTCGCGCTCGTGCGCCCCCGTGACCCGGACCGTCGCCTCGGTCACCGCCTACCACCCCGTGTGCCCCTCGTGCGAGCGCTCACCTCGATCGACCTTCCCTCCAGACGGCGCCATCCTGGCGAGCGAGCCGGCCCGGCGGCGCCCCTGCGAGGACTTTCCCCACTTGTGGGGAGGGAGGAGGGACGGGCACGCGTCCCTGGTGGCGCGGGGGCGGCGCGACCCCTGATTCTGCGGACCAGGGGCCTTGTCGCGACCAGTTCCGCGGCGATCTCCCTCCACGACGGGGGAAATCGTGTTCACCACGTTGATTTTGCGTTTTATTGTCGGATGTGTGCCTCCATGTTTCTGGGATCCGGGTTCCTTGACGAGATAGGGGGTCACGATGCAACGCGTCGCGAACCTCATGCAGTGGCAGTGCAGGCTGCTCGCCCGCGACCGGCGGCGTGCGCCTCTGCTCCGCGTGGCGCGGGCCCCGCGACGTAGCGGGTGGGGCCTGGGCATGTCGACCCTCGCCGCGCTCCCCCTCGTCCTGTGCGCCGCCCTCCCCGCCGACGGGGCCGCCGGCGGCCCCGCCCCGCGGTCGGCCCCGGACGAGCTGGCCGAGCGCCGGCGCCTGCTCGCCCGGGCGAGCGCCGCGGAGGCGGCCCTCGCTCGGTCGCAGGAGCGGCTCCACGAGCTGCGGGCGACCCTGGCGGGGCTGCGGCTGTCGCACCAGCTGCTCGTGGATCGGCGCGCGCGTCTGTCCCGCACCGCCCGGTGGCGACTGGAGCGGCTGCACAGCGCGGAGCTGGCGCGCGTCGAGCGGCTGCTGTCGACGGCCGACGTCGCCGCCGTGACCGCCGTGTGCCTGGACGACATCGTCGGGCCGATGGTCCAGACCATCGCGCTGCGTGGGTGCGACGTGCGGTGGCAGTGCACCGGCTCGCTCGCCTACGCACGAGCCGACGACCTCACCGAGATCCTGCACATCCTGCTCGACAACGCCGTCCAGCACGCCCCCGGACGAGCCGTCGTGGTCGAGACCGCCGTACGCGGGCCATGGGTGGAGCTGCGGGTCCAGGACGACGGCCCCGGAGTCCCCGAGGCGCTCTCGACGGTGGTCTTCGACCGCGGCACCCGCGCGGTCGACTCGTCGGGAGAGGGCATCGGCCTCCATGTCGCCCGGCGGCTGGCCCAAGAGGCCGGCGGCGACCTGTGGTTGGAGCCCAGCTCCCCGCTCGGTGGCGCGGAGTTCGTGCTGCGGATCCCCGCGACGTCAGGACCGGCACCGTGCCTGCCAGCCGGCGCCTGACCCGGATCACCATCGTCGAGGACCACACCCTCTTCGCCGAGGCCCTCGACGTGGCGCTCACCCTGCAGGGCTACGACGTCCACCGTCCGGCGCCGTCGGAGCACGCACGCCCCTCCCACGAGCGGCTGCTCGCCGAGATCCTGCGCTCGCGGCCGCGGATCCTCCTGCTCGACCTGCACCTGGGGCACGGGCTGCACGGCGTACCGCTCATCCGGCCCTGCAGCGAGGCTGGCATCGCCGTCGTCGTGGTGACGGGCAGCCTCGACCCCGGCGGCTGGGGCGAGTGCCTGGTCCACGGCGCTCTCACCGTGCTGCCGAAGTCCACCCCCCTGAACTCGATCCTCGCCACCATCAGGCGGATCCGCGAGGGGCGCACCGTGCTGCCCCGCGAGGAGCGCGCCCGGCTCGTCGACGAGTTCCGCACGCTGCGGAAGCAGCAGGCGGAGAGCCGGACCCGGCTGGCGAGCCTGACCGCGCGCGAGCGCGAGATCCTGGCGCAGATGATGGAGGGCCGTCAGGTGCGTCAGATCGCGCAGGACTTCGTGGTCTCCGAGGCCACCGTGCGCACGCAGGTCAAGTCCATCCTCGCGAAGCTCGGTGTCTCCTCCCAGCTCGCGGCGGTGGGGATGGCACTGCGGACGCGCACACCGGACGTGGACACGCACTATTGCGGAGAGGGCTGAGCGGGCGGCCTCATCGGATGCGCGGCTATGCTGCGGAAACGAGCGAACGAGCACGAGCCTTTCTTGGGGGCCGCAGATGGCATCGCGCGCTGATCTCAAGATCGGCCTGCTGGGTGAGCTCGTCGTCCGCAGGCCGGATGGCAGCCTCGTCGAGCGCGCCGAGTGGTCCACGGGCAAGACCATGGACCTGCTCCGGATCGTGGCGCTCAGCGGCAACCAGGGGGTACGGCGGTCCTGCCTGACCGATCGGCTGTGGCCGCACGCCGGCCGGGACCGAGGCCTGGCCAGCCTGCGCACGGCCAAGAGTCAGATCCGGCGCGCGACCGGCATGGCCTGCCTGGTGCGGCAGGGGGACGCGATCAGGCTGGTCGGGGCCTGGGTCGACGTCGCGGTGTTCCTGGCCGAGGCCAAGCGGGTGCACTCGCTGGCTCGAGACGGGCTGCACTCGCGCGCCGTCGACCTCGCGCTGGCGGCCGATCGCCACTACCGCGGCGACTTCCGTGCGCACGACGACGAGAGTGCGTGGGCCAGGTCCGAGCGCGACAACCTCCGGGAGACGCGCAAGACCATGTCCGGCCAGGCTGCCGACTCGGCCCTCGCGATCGGCGACCTCCACCGGGCCCTCGCGTTCGCCGACACCGCGGCGCGCATCGACCCGATGTACGAGACGGCCTGCCGTGCCCGGATGACGGCCTACGCACGGCTCGGCGAGGTCGGCAGCGCTCTGCGGGTCTACGAGGCGCTCCGTGCCGGCCTGGCCGACGAGATGGGCGCCGACCCGTCGGCGCTGACCCAGGAGCTCCACCTGCGCCTGCTGCGAGCCGACGCCACCTGACTGCCCGACGCTCAGACCTCGGCCGGCGGGGCCTCAGCCTCCGCCCTCGAGCGCAGGGTGCAGAACTCGTTGCCCTCGGGATCGGCCAGCACGACCCAGCCCGTGCCCGGCCCGTGCGTGTCGCGCAGATCCGCCACCTGCGTCGCGCCGATCCCGAGCAGCCGCGCCAGCTCCTCGTCCCGGGTCCCGGTCCGCGGGCGCAGGTCGAAGTGCAGCCGGTTCTTGCCGGCCTTGACGTCCGGCACCTCGATGAACAGCACCGCGTGCCCGCTGTCCGGGTCGAGGATCATGCACTCCTCGTGGCCCGGGAGGTTCGGGTCGCCGGGCACGTCGACGTACCCCAGCACCTGCTTCCACCACTCCGAGAGCTCGTAGGCGTTCGCGCAGTCCACCGTCGTGTGCGAGATCAGCGAGGTCATCTCCCCACCCTCGAGGAGCGCCGCCCTCTCCCGCAACCGGATAGCCCGGACCGACCCGTCAGCCGGCGGAGGTGACGCCGTGGCGCTCGATGAACTCGAGGATCTGGTCGGCGAGCTCGGGGCGGCAGACGATCAGGTCGGGGAGGTAGACGTCGTCCTGGTTGTAGAGGAGTGGGGAGCCGTCGATGCGGCTGGTGAACAGGCCGGCGGCCTGGGCGACGGCCACGGGGGCCGCCGAGTCCCACTCGTACTGACCGCCCGCGTGGACGTAGGCATCGGTGATGTCGCGGACCACGGACATCACCTTGACCCCCGCGGAGCCCATCGGGACCAGCTCGGCGCCGATCTCCTCGGCCAGCCGCTCCACGAACGCCGGCGGCCGACTGCGCGACACCGCGATCCGCGGCCGCTCCGAGGTCGACGGCGCGACGACGGGGGGCTGCCCGGTGTTGAAGGTCTCGCCCAGCGCGGGCTGAGCGACCGCGCCCGCGGTGAGCTCACCGTCGTACTCCCCGTCGGGCGTCCGCTCCCAGAGTGCGACGTGCACCGCCCAGTCGTCGCGCGGCGGCTCGGAGAACTCCCGGGTCCCGTCGAGGGGGTCGATGATCCACACGGCGTCCGCCTCGAGCCGGGCCTTGTCGTCGGCGCCCTCCTCCGACAGCACCGCGTCGTCGGGCCGGTGCTCGGCGAGCAGCTCCATGAGCAGCTCGTGGGCCGCGGCGTCGCCGGCGTCCTTGAGCTCCTTGCCCTCGAGCCCCTGCGTGCGTACGTCGAGCAGCTTGCGCCCCGCCTCCTGCGCCAACCAGGTGGCCAGCACGTGGTCGTCGGTCGCTGCCGCGTCGGGCGGTGTCGTCGGTTCGAAGGTCACCGCGCCACCCTAACGACCGGTCCGGCTAGGAGGCAGGGAGAGGCCGGCGTCTCGAGACGGTCAGCTGTTGTAGCGCTGCTGGGCCTTCTCCAGGCCCTCGAGGATCAGCGACTCCACCGCGTCGGCGGCGGTGTCGACCTGGAAGGGCAGCTCCTTGCGCTCTACCTTGCTGTAGTCGGACAGCACGAAGTCGGCCACGTCCTGGCGGCCGGGCGGGCGGCCGATGCCGGCGCGCACCCGGTAGAAGTCACCGGTGCCGAGGGAGGAGCGCAGGGACTTCAGCCCGTTGTGGCCGTTGTCGCCGCCGCCGAGCTTGGTCCGCAGGGTGCCGAAGTCGATGTCGAGCTCGTCGTGGATGGCGACGATCCGCTCGGGGGGCACCTTGTAGAAGGTGGCCAGCGCCTTGACCGGGCCGCCGACCTCGTTCATGTACGAGCGCGGCCGGGCCAGCACGACCCGGGGGCCCTCCGTGCCGGGGGGCCCGAGGCGACCCTCGACCACGTCGGAGCGGCCGGTCTTGTGGGCACGGAAGGACGAGCCCAGCCGCCGAGCCAGCTCATCGACGACGAGGTAGCCGACGTTGTGCCGGTGCCCGGCGTACTTCTCCCCGGGGTTGCCCAGCCCGACCACGAGCCAGAGATCGGCTGTGGTCACGGCTGGGCCCTCCTCGGGATGTGTCTCAGCGGCGCTGGAGACCGGTGCGATGAGTCGGCCCAGGAGCCACCTGAGCCGACGGATCACTCGCTGTCGGTCTGGCCCTCGGCGGGAGCGTCGCCCTCGGCCGCCCCGGCGGAGGCGGCGGCGTCCTCATCGGACTCCTCGCGCTCGATGCCGGCCTCGGCCTCGGCCTCCTCCAGCTCGGCCTCGAGAGCCTCGGCGGAGACCTGCTCGGTGACGTTGACCATCAGCGTGTCGGCGTCGACCAGGAGGGTCGAGCCCGACGGGAGCTTGAGGTCGGAGGCGAGGATCTGGGTGCCGGCGGCGGCGCCCTCGATGTCGACCTCGATGAACTCGGGGATGTGCGTGGCCTCGGCCTCGAGCTGCACGGTGGTGTTCTCGGTGACGACCAGCGTCTCGCGGGCGGCCTCGCCGACCAGGTGCACGGGCACGTCGACGGTGACCTTCTCGCCGGTGCGGACCGCGACGAAGTCGATGTGCTCGAGCGTGCGCTTGATCGGGTCGACCTGGACCTCGCGGGTCAGGGCCAGCTGCGTGGTGCCCTCGATGTCGAGCTCGAGGAGCGCGTTGGCGCCGCCGTGCTTGAGCGCCATCATCGTGTCGTGGCCCGGCAGGGTGATGTGGATGGGGTCGTTGCCGTGGCCGTAGACCACGGCGGGCACCTTGTGCTCGCGGCGGATGCGGCGGGCCGCGCCCTTGCCGAACTCGGTGCGGGACTCGGCCTTGATCTTCTCTGCGGACATGGTGATCTCCTCGGTACGTCGGTGGCATGTGGGCCGGGGCGGGAAGCACGAAAGCCGCGCGACAGCGCGGCTTCTCTCAGGCCGGCCCTGTCGATCACGGAGCTGGAGGCTCCCTCGCCGAGGCAACTTGCCGATTCTAGACAAGGGCCGCGGCGGGACGCGAATCGCGACGCGGTCGTGCGTACGCTCGCCGGTGTGTCTCTCAACCTCGACGAGGCCCGTGCACGGGCCGCGACTCTCTCCGGCGTCTCCTACGAGCTCGACCTCGACCTGCGTGACCCCGCGGCCGGCAGCTTCGGCTGCCGCACGACGGTGCGCTTCGCCGCGAGCGCGCCCGAGACCTTCCTCGAGCTGACCGACGCCACCGACCTCAGGGTGATCGTCGACGGCGTCGCCACCACCGCGTCGTACGACGGCCGCCGGATCGCCCTCTCCGGCCTCACCGCCGACAACGTCGTGACCGTCGAGGCGCGGATCCCCTACGTCACCGACGGCGACGGGATGTACCTCTTCACCGACCCGGCCGACGGCGAGACCTACGTGTCGGCCTACTGCGGCATGGACATCGCCCAGCGGGTCTTCGCCTGCTTCGACCAGAACGACCTGAAGGCGACGGTGGCGCTGTCGGTCACGGCCGACCCCGCCTGGACCGTCCTGGCCAACGGCCGGGTCGCCGAGCGCGACGGGGGACGCTGGCGGTTCGCCCGGACCGAGGTGTTCGCGATCCCGATGTTCGTCGTCTGCGCCGGTCCGTGGCACTCCCGCACGTGGGAGCACGCCGGGCTGCCGTTCGGCTGGCACGCGCGCCGGTCATTGGCCGCCGAGCTGGATCGCGACTTCGACGAGCTCCGCACCACGACGCAGGCGTGCTTCGACCACTACGGCGCGCTGTTCGACGAGCCGATGCCCTACGACAGCTACGACCAGGCGTTCGTGCCGGGCCAGAACTGGGGGGCCCTCGAGTCCCCCGGGTGTGTCACCTACCGCGACGAGTTCCTCCCCCGCGGCCGGGTGAGCGACCTGCTGCGGCTGCGCCGGGCCTCGACCATCGCGCACGAGATGGCGCACATGTGGTTCGGCAACCTCGTGACGATGCGCTGGTGGGAGGACACCTGGCTGCAGGAGTCGTTCGCGGACTACATGGGCTACCGCGTCGCCGCCGACGGTGCGGGCTACGCGGGCTCGCTGCTGGCCCACGAGCTCTCCCGCAAGCCCAACGCCTACACAGCCGACGAGCGCCGCTCGACGCACCCGGTGGCGCCGGAGGCCGAGGACGTGCCCGACGTGGACGCGGCCTCCACCAACTTCGACTCGATCAGCTACTCCAAGGGCAACTCCGTCATTCGCCAGCTCGTCACCTGGCTGGGCGACGAGGCGTTCCTGGCCGGGGTCAACGCCTACCTGAGCCGGCACCGACTCGGCAACGGCACCCTGGCCGACTTCATGGCCGCGCTCGATGCCGCCTCGGACCGCCACGTCGCCTCGTGGGCGCAGGTCTGGCTGCGTACCACCGGCTTCGACACGATCCGGGTGGAGCGCGACGGCGACGTCCCCGTCGTGAGCCGGGACGGCCTGCGCCCGCACCGCCTCCGGCTGACGTCGTACGACGCCGGCCTGGTCGAGCAGGAGAGCCGGCTGGTCGACGTGGCGGACCGGCCGGTGCGCCTCGAGGACTGGGCCGGCCGGATGGTCGTGCCCAACAGCCACGGCGAGACCTACGCCCGCATCGTCCCCGACCCGGTCTCCTGGTCGGCCTTGACCGAGCGCCTCTCGGATCTCGACGACGACCTGGTCCGCGCGATCGTCTGGGCCAGCTCGTTCGACCTCGTGCACACGCGGCGCCTGGACCCGGCCGACTACCTGGCGCTGGTGCGCCGCCACCTGCCCCGGGAGCGGCACGTCACCGCGGTCGCCACCGTGCTCGGCCGCACGCTTGACGCGATCGTGCCCCTGCGCGTCGCGGCCGCCGATGCCGCGGAGACGATCGACCTGGTCGCCGAGGCCTGCGCCGAGGGGCTGGCCACCGTCACCGACCAGCAGCTGCTCCTCGAGCTCACGCGCGGGCTGGCCCGCACCAGCCGCGACCAGGCGCTGCTGCGCGGCTGGCTCGCCGACGGGCGCACGGAGCGGGGCGTGGACCTGGACCCGGCGACGCGTTGGAGCGTGGTCGCGCGGCTGGCGGAGACCGGCGCGATCGGCGCCGACGAGATCGAGGCCGAGCGGCTCCGCGACCGCAGCATCGACGGCGAGCTCGGCGCCGCCCGGGCACTGGCCGCCCGGCCCACCGTCTCCGCCAAGGACGCGGCCTGGGCCGCGGCCACCGAGGACGACCGGGTCTCCAACCGGCGCTACGAGGCGCTCATGCGCGGCCTGTGGTCACCCGAGCAGGCCGACCTCCTCGCGCCGTACGTCACCGCCTACTGGGCCGTCAGCCCGGGCATCGCGGAGCGTCGGGGCCAGGCCTTCTCGCAGGTGGTGCACCGCGCCTTTCCCGCCCTCGCACTGACCCCGCGGCAGGTGGCCGAGCTGGAGACGGCCCTCGCCGGCGACCTCCCGACCGTGCTCCGGCGCGGCTGGGAGGACCGGCTCGACGACCTCACCGCGGGTGACCCGACGGCGCGAGCGTGACCCGCCTGCGCGCGCTCGCCCTCGCCGTGGTCGTCGCGGCCCTGGTCGTCGGCGCCGTGGTCTGGGGGCGACACGACGACTCCGCGCGCCCGCGCAGGGAGGAGGCCGCGCCCGAGCCCGTGGCGCGGGTCGCCCCCCGCCTGGACGGGCGGGTCCTCGACACCATCGGCGTCGCGTCGGTCAACGCCTGGCTGGTGCTGGGCGAGCCTGGGGCACGGGCCGACTGGGACCGCGTCACGTCCAATCCCGAGATCGATCTGATCGGGTGGCAGGAGGCCAGCTCCGAGGCGTGGGCGGGGCTCTATCCCCGCTACCGCGCCCGCGGCTGGGAGACCTGGCACCGCGCCGGCGCGGACGGCCCCGAGGCGCTCGCCGTCAGCTGGCGCCGCCGCGTCTTCACCCTGGTCGACGCCGGCTACGTCCGGGCCCACGACGCCAGTCCGCCCGGCGCATCGGACGCCCCGTTCCCCGTCAAGTGGGTGCTGCAGGTCTCGCTGCGCCACCGCGCGAGCGGGATGCTCGTGACGGTGCTCAACACCCATGTCAACCACACCGTCGAGACCGGCCACGGCTGGGAGAAGAACCTCAACGCCGTCATGGCCCGTCGCCACTACCGGCTGCTGACGCGGATGCTGGACGAGGCACCGGGCGACGTGGTCATGAGCACCGGCGACTACAACTGGGACTACGCCGACGACACCGAGTACCACCCGCGCGGGGGCATCGGCCAGACGGTCGACCGCCGCAACCAGTCGTCCTACGAGGCCCTCGGCCTCGACGGCGTCGAGGCCACCCTGCGCACCCGCTGGATCGACTACGTGTGGCTGGCCGACCGCTCCGTGCGCCGGCCCGACGGCCGGGGCGTCGCGCAGTTCGCGCGCCACCGCAGCCTCAACGGCTTCCGCAGCGACCACCGGCCGCTGCTCGCCGTGATCCGGCTCTACGCCACGAGCTGAGGCGACGCGCCGACGATCAGGCGTGTCCGTCGAACATCGACGTGACGGAGCCGTCCTCGAACACCTCGCGGATCGCACGCGCGACGAGCGGCGCGATCGACAAGCAGGTGAGCTTGTCGAACTCGCGGTCATCGGTGAGCGGGAGCGTGTTGGTGACGACCACCTCGGCGGCCGGGGAGTTCTTGAGGCGGTCGACCGCCGGGTCGGACAGGATCGCGTGCGTGGCGGCGATGATGACGCCCTTGGCGCCCTCGTTCATCAGCGCCTCGGCGGCCTTCACGATGGTGCCCCCGGTGTCGATCATGTCGTCCACGAGCACGCACATGCGGCCCGCCACGTCGCCGACGACGCGGTTGGCGACGGTCTCGTTGGGGCGGTCGGTGCGGCGGGTCTTGTGGATGAAGGCCAGGGGCACGCCGCCCAGCCGGGCCGACCAGCGCTCGGCGACCTTGATCCGCCCGGCGTCCGGCGAGACCACCGCCATCTGGTGGGTGCCGTACTTCTCGAGCACGTAGTCGGCCAGGATCGGCAGCGCCATGAGGTGGTCGACCGGGCCGTCGAAGAAGCCCTGGATCTGGTCGGCGTGCAGGTCCACGGTGATGAGCCGGTCGGCGCCGGCGGTCTTGAACAGGTCGGCCATGAGCCGCGCGGAGATCGGCTCGCGGCCGCGGTGCTTCTTGTCCTGGCGGGCGTAGCCGTAGAACGGCATGACCACGGTGATCCGCTGGGCACTCGCCCGCTTCAGGGCGTCGACCATGATCAGGTGCTCCATGATCCACTCGTTGATCGGAGCGGTGTGGCTCTGGATCACGAAGGCGTCGCAGCCGCGGACGGACTCCTCGAAGCGCACGTAGATCTCGGAGTTGGCGAACTCGTACGCCGACTGCGGGACCAGGTCGGTCTCGAGGATGGTGGCCACCTCTTCGGCGAGCACGGGATGCGCCCGGCCACTGAAGATCATGAGGTTCTTCTCGGTGGCCCGCTTCATTCCGGTCACGATCTCGTGCTCCTGGCTCGCGGAGGGGTGTCACACCAATTCTCGCGCGTCCCCCGTGCTCAGCCCAACTCGGGGTCCTCTTCTGGAGGGGTGACCTGCGTCGCGTCGCCCGAAGCGGCCTCGGCGGCTCTCGCCTGGGCGGTACCGGGGCGCTTGGCCTGCGCCCAGCCGGGCAGGTTGCGCTGCGGCCCGGCGCTGACGGCCAGCGCGCCCGGCGGCACGTCCCGCCGTACGACGGTCCCGGCGCCGGTGGCCGCGCCGTCGCCGACCTCGACGGGCGCCACGAAGGTGTTGTTGGACCCCGTCTTGGCGTGCCGGCCGATCGTGGTGCGGTGCTTGGCGACCCCGTCGTAGTTGGCGAAGATCGTGCCGGCGCCGATGTTGGTGCCCTCCCCGATCTCGGCGTCGCCGACGTAGGACAGGTGCGGAACCTTGGCCCCCTCGCCGATGTCGGCGTTCTTGGTCTCCACGAAGCCGCCGATCTTGCCGCGGGCCCCGAGCCTGGTGCCGGGCCGGAGGTAGGAGAACGGGCCGACGGTCGCCTCCTGCCCCACCACGGCCAGCTCGGCGTGGGTGCGCACCACGCGCGCCCCGACCCCGATCTCGCAGTCCTTGAGCGTGCAGTCGGGGCCGATCACGGCGTCGGCGGCCACGACGGTGGCCCCGAGCAGCTGGGTGCCGGGGAGGATCGTGACGTCCTGGGCCAGCTCCACGTCGGCGTCGATCCAGGTGGTCTCGGGGTCCATCACGGTCACGCCCTCGCGCATCCACCGGCCGACGATCCGCCGGTTGAGCTCGCGGCCGAGGATGGCCAGCTCCTCGCGGTCGTTGGCGCCCTCGGTCTGCCACGGGTCGTCGATGGGGTGCGCGCCGACGGTGAGGCCGGCGTCGCGCGCCAGCTGGACCAGGTCGGTGAGGTAGTACTCGCCCTTGGCGTTGTCGTTGCCGATCCGCGGCAGCGCCTCGACGAGGAATGACGCGTCGAAGGCGAGGATGCCCGAGTTGATCTCCGCGATCTCACGCTCCTCGGGCGTGGCGTCCTTCTCCTCCACGATCGCCTCGACGTCGCCGTCGGCGTCGCGCACGATCCGGCCGTAGCCGAACGGGTCGGCCACGACCGCGGTGAGCACGCTGACGGCGCGCTGGGCCGCCTCGTGCTCAGCCGCGAAGGCACGCAGGCTCTCGCCCTGCAGCAGCGGGGTGTCACCGGTCGCGACGATCACAGTGCCGTCGCCGAGGCCCTCGAGCGCCTCGACCGCGACCCGGACGGCGTGGCCGGTGCCGCGCTGCTCCTCCTGCACGGCGAGGACCGCGTCGGGCATGAAGTCCTGGATGTGCGGTCCGACGGCCTCGCGCTGGTGACCCACGACGGCCACCACCTGGTGCGGCTCGACGGCGCGCACGGCGTTCAGGACGTGCTCGATCATGCTGCGCCCGGCCACCGGGTGCAGGACCTTCATGGTCTTGGACTTCATCCGGGTGCCGCCACCGGCGGCGAGGACGATCACGGTCACGGTGCTGGACAAGACTGATCCTCCGGGTCGGCGTCCGGCTCACTGTAGTTGGCGAGGCGCTCGCGGGAGCCCTCGCGGTCCTGGCAGTGGTGGGTTGCGGCGTGCCGCCGAGAGGAGCGGGTCTGCGGACGCGGGCTGCGCGCGTCAGCGGATCTTGGACAGCGCCCCTGGCCCGAAGACCGAGCCGCGGTCGGCACCGAGGTCGACGATCGACGTCAGACCGTCCGCGTAGCGGGTGCAGCGTCCGTGCCGCGTGGCGGCACCCGGAGCCTGCGGGCTGCCGGAGCGAGGGTGGCGACCAGCACCGCCGTGGTCGCGTGGGTCATGTTCCTGACGAGCTTCCTCATGCGTGTCTCCGATGATCGAGGCCTGCTCCTACCTCCCCCGCGACACGCAATACCGAAGCGGGTGCACCCGCCATCCCTCAAATGAGGGACGTCGACTCAGCGCGGACGAACGGCTCCCCAGGCGACACCGAGCTCCAGCATCGACCCGACGCCGAAGTGGCTCATGGCCTCGGAGAGCCGGCGCCGCCCCGTGCGCTCGGAGATGCCGAGGGCCCGTGCCGCCGCCTCGAGGGTCGCGCCGCCGTTCATCAGGGTCAGCAGCGGGTCCCAGGTCGCGGCGCCGCTGTGGACGGGCACCGCTCGCTCCCACATGCGCTCGAACATCCAGCTCGCCATGCCGGCGACGGCCCGGTTGCGCACCGACATCACCGAGGTGGGCCACCGCTCCCCCCACACCAGGGGCAGCGCGACGGTCGTCTCATCAGTGATCCAGAACCAGCCGGGCGGGTCCGCCATGAGCCGGATCTGGACACCGGCCTCCATCTCCTGGGCGATGCGCTCCTGGGCTGCGGGATGGGTCCCGTCGGCGAGCGAGGCGATCACCCGGGCGTGGCGGCCCTCGCCCTGGGTCGCCTCGTGCCAGACGCGCTGCATGGCCGGGTCTGCGACATAGAGCGGGGCGGCGTCGGGCAGCACCACGTCGGTGCGCAGCGAGGGGTCCTTCGCCTGCTTGACGTGCCAGAGCTCGACCACGGCCTCGGGGCCGTGGAAGACGTCGACGTCGGCGAGCTGCTGGCCGGCCTCGCCGGTGTCCCACTCGCGCGCGAGGGCCGGCAGCTGGCCCACGACCTCGGCCAGGTCCGCCAGCCGGCGCAGGACCTCGGCGCTGAGGTCGCTCGACCGGCGGCGTACGACGTCGGCGACGACCTCCTCGGGCGCGGTGTAGCGCACCTGGTCGCCCTGGACCGCGACGTAGCCGTCGGACTGGAGCCGCTCGAGGTCCTGTCGTACGGCGGTCTCCTCACGCACGGCGAGTGCCGCCAGCTCCGCGACGGTGCGCGCCCGCGACCGGAAGCCGATCCCCAGCAGCTCGAACGCCTGGCTGTCGGGGGAACCGCCGAGTCGGTCGAGAGACATGGGGTGATCGTGACATGCCGCCAGCAAAGCCGTCGATTGCGACCCTCGGGTGGCCGTCGTCTGCCATGACAGGAACCGGCCAGGCCGATCGCTGCCATGGCCGGTTTCGGACACCCATCGCGGGGCTTCGGCCAGCAAGATCCGTGTCACAAGCACGTCATCTCTGGAAGGACCCTCCATGCTCGCTCATCGTGCGCACCCGCCGCGCCGCCTCGCCGCGGGGCTCGCCACGGCCGCCGTCCTCACCGCAGGGCTGGCCTGCGCGGGCACGGCTCACGCCGCGGAGCCCACCGGGCTCCCGCGCACGATCGGCTTCCAGCCGCTCGACCTGGTGACGACCGCGTCGGACGTCTACGCCGTGGGGGACATCGACACCGACGGGTCCGGCGAGGAGCGCGAGGCCCGCGTCGAGGCCATCGGGTCAGGCGCCTCCGTCCGCCTCGGCGCGGACACCGAGGCGGGCCAGATCAGCGCCACTCCCGACGGCGGGACCCTGTACGTGCTCGGCAGCCGGCCGGACGGGGGCTGGCCCGCCAACACGCTGTGGACCGTGAACGCCGCCACCATGCAGGTCACGGACACCGTCACGGTCGAGGGTCGGCCCTACGCCCTGGCAGCGGGCGCCGCCGGCGCCTACGTCGCCTACACCGGGATGAGTAGGACGGCCGTGTCGGGCGGCTCGCTGTCGACCGAGGTCCCCGGCAACCTGCAGGCCAACCACCTCGAGGTCCTGCCCGGCGCCGGAGGCACCGAGTCGCTCGTCCTCGGAGCCACCGACTACGACGAGTCCGGCGACGTTCCCACCCTGCGCACGATCACGGCAGCCGGGGTCAGCGAGCGCATCGTGCTCGGCCCGGACGAGGACCACCGCGGCTTCATCACCGACCTGGACGTGGACGAGGCGCGCGGCCTCACCTACGCCGTCACCGCCCACGCGGGCGAGGACGGCACGGACTACGGGCTGAACATCATCGGCGCCGGCGTCGACCGCTACGTCCCGCTCGGCGCCGGCCAGCTCTCGGCGGTCGACGTGTCGCCCGACGGCAAGACCGTCTACCTCTCGGGCCACTGGGTGTCCGCCCACGACGTGGACGCTCTCGAGTCCTACACGGAGGAGAACCCGGCCCCCGGCAGCACCCTGCCCGGCAGCACCTCGGTCGGCGTCGTCGAGGTCGCCCCCAGCGGCCGCATCTACGTCGCGGGACAGGACCAGCTCGAGGACGGCAGCACCGTCAACCGGGTCCACGCCATCGAGACGCCAGGCGCGCCCACGAGCCTCACGGCCACGGCCGACGAGGAGTTTCCCGGCTCCGTGACCGTCACCTGGGCCCCGCCCGCGGACGTGGGCGGGGTCGACCCCGAGTCGCTCACCTACCCGATCACCGTGCAGGACCGGGCCGGCGGACAGCCGGTCGTCGACGTCGCCTACGGAAGCGACTACGAGCTCCAGGACCTCGAGGTCGGCCACACCTACACGGTGAGCCTGGCCACCAGCAACGGTGCGTTCACCTCCGCCGCCGCCACGACGACGGTCACCGTCAAGGCCCCCGTCGCGGCCCCGTCCCGGATCGCCGTGCGTGGCAAGTCCGCGGTCGGCTCGAAGCTCACCGTCGCCAACACCGGGTCGTGGACCTCGGGCACCACGCTCAGCTATGTGTGGACCAACGACCGCGACCAGGTCGTCTCCAAGTCCTCCTCGCTGACGCTGACCAAGGCGCACCTCGGGCGCCGGATCTACGTCCAGGTGACGGGCACCAAGGCCGGCTTCGCACCGGTCACCGTGTACGGCTCCCTCGGCGGCAAGATCGTGCAGGGCACGCTCGTCGCCCGGATGCCGAGCGTCACGGGAGCGGCGAAGGTGGGCAAGAAGCTCACCGCCAAGACCGGCGCCTGGACCCCCGGCACCGCGTTCAGCTACCGCTGGACCGCCAACGGCAAGGTGATCAAGGGCGCCACCGCCAGCACACTGAAGCTCAAGGCCGCTCAGGCCGGCAAGCAGATCCGCGTGGTCGTCACCGGGACCAAGCCCGGCTACCGGCCCACCACGAAGACCAGCAACCCCACCGCCAAGGTCAAGCGCTAGGGGCTGCGCCGCGACGGTGGCTCCGCGTCTTCATGGGGGGGATGCGGAGCCTCCGTCGCATTTTCGTCGACGGTGCCCTTACCGCTCCCAGGTGATCTGGTGGCCGTCGAAGGCGTCGTAGTCGTCGCCGTAGCTGAGCTGAAGCCGGTCGAGTGGCGCTTCGCCCTTGCCACTCAGATAGGTGGCACAGCCCTCGACGGTGGTGCCCGCGGCGACGTCGGCTCGGAAGGTCTCCTCCTGGCACAGCGGGAAGGGCTCGAAGATGGCCAGCCCGTCCAGCTGGGTGTCGCCGGCCCAGGCCGAGAGGAAGTGGTGGATGGGCAGGTAAGGCGAGTCGCCCGACACGTGCCTCAGCTCGTAGTGCACGAAGAACGGTGTCTGCCGGGCTGACGCGGGGCGGCCCAGGCCGGCCAGGTCGCTGCTGCTTCCCTCGTCGATCCGAGTGATCGTGACCTCCAGGACCTCGCCCGCACCATCGCGGGTGACGGTCGCGGTCTCACCGACCCTGAGCGCGCTACCGGGCGTGGTGAGGCCATCGGCCGAGGGCGAACCGCCGGCCGCCGGCCCATCCCCAGGCTCGTTGTCACCACAGGCGACGAGACCGGACAGGGCGAGCAGCGAGATCAGCGTCGCTACCTGACGCCGTGGACTGTGAGACATGGCAGGTCCTCGACTCGATCTGGTCGGACTCATGGGGGCGCGACCTTCCGTGCGCACCCTGACAGGGCTCTGCCCCGATAGCCGGTCGGCGAAACGGTCGCCGATCAGGCGGCGTAGCCGCCTGTGTGCGCCTGGCTCCCCGGGTAGGAGTCGAACCTACGTCGCTAGTCCTGATTCAAAGTCAGGCGGGCCCTGCCGGCAGACCAACCGGGGATAGGGGCACGACGATATAGCGCGGCCGTCTCACCGGCGGGCGGTGGTCGGCGACGGCTCCTGAGAGCAGGCAAGAAGTCAGGCCGGCGGCTTTCAGCGAGCTCTCGATGCGCGTCACCTTCAGGTAGAGCCGCAATGTCCGTCCGATCCGGATGAATCCATAGCGCTCGTAGAAGCTCAGCGCGCGCTCGTGGACGGCGTCCACAACCACGAGGCGCCCGCCCGCAGCATGCGCCGCCGCGACAACCGTTTGCAGCGCGTCGAGCAGCAACTCTCCCCCGAGGCCCTGGCCTTGCAATCAACGCGGAGGCCGGATGGCCGCGCGATAGTCCCTGCAGGCGGCTAACTGAACGCCTGGAGCGTACGGCCGGAGGCGAGCTCGAGGGTCGAACTCACCGAGGCGATCAGCATCCACCCGGTGAGAGTATCGGCGCATGGACCTTCCGGTGATGCCGCCGATCCGACCGATGCTGGCGAAGACCACCACGCTGGAGAAGGCGCTCGCGCTGCTCCCTGACGTCCAACTGGAGCCGAAGTGGGACGGCTTTCGCTGCCTGGTGTTCAAGGACGGCGACGAGGTCGAGCTGGCCAGCCGCAACACCAAGCCGCTGACCCGCTACTTCCCCGAGGTCGTCGAGGCGGTCAGGGCGCAGCTACCGCAGCGGTGCGTGGTCGACGGCGAGCTGTTCGTCGCGAGCATCTCCCCCGACGGCGACCGCCTGGAGTTCGAGGTGCTGCAGGAGCGCATCCACCCGGCCGCCTCCCGGGTCAGGCTGCTGAGCGAGACCACGCCCGCCGGGCTCGTCATCTTCGACCTGCTCGCCCTCGGCGACACCTCGTACGTCGACCGGCCGCTGCGGGAGCGGCGCGCGGCACTGGAGGAGTCGTTCGGCGACCTGGCCGGGCCCTGCTACCTCACCCGCACCACGACCGACCCGGCCGTGGCCGAGGAGTGGTTCACCCAGTTCGAAGGTGCCGGGCTGGACGGCGTGATCGCCAAGCCGCTCGATGCGCCGTACTCGCCGAACGGCCGGACCATGATGAAGGTCAAGCACGAGCGCACCGCCGACGTCGTCGTCTGCGGCTACCGCGAGCACAAGACGAGCACCCCGGATCGGCCGCTGCTCGGCAGCCTCCTGCTCGGCCTGTGGGCAGGCGGCCATCTGCAGCACGTCGGCGTCAGCGCGTCGTTCACCGAGGCCCGGCGCGCCGAGCTGTTCCAGGAGCTGCAGCCGCTGGTGTGTGACATCTCCGAGCACCCGTGGTCGGCCTGGGCCGGCCCGGAGTCGGCGCAGGCGATCGCCAATCCCGACCGGGTGCCCGGCACCCAGAGCCGCTGGAGCGCGGGCAAGGACCTGAGCTTCACGCCGCTGCGGCCCGAGCGCGTGCTGGAGGTGAAGTACGACGCGATGGAGGGTCGCCGCTTCCGGCACACCGCTCACTTCACGCGGTGGCGGCCCGACCGCGACCCGGAGTCGTGCGGCTACGAGCAGTTGGAGCAGCCGGTGCGCTACGACCTCGCTACTGTGCTCCGTGGGGTCCCGACCGGCTCGGGACCCGACGACTCCAGGGGAGAGACAGATGGCTGACTACGACGTCGTGCTGCTCGTCGAGCAGGAGCTGACCGCGGCCGACGCCGCCCAGGTGCGCTCGCTCCACGAGGGGCTGGACGACCCGGTGACCTACCACGTGCTGCTGCCGCTCGAGGACGCCGCCGCCCGCCTCGAGGCGTCGATGGGCTCGCTGTCGGCCGGCGAGATGCTGGCCTCCCCCGCGATGGCGATGAGCGACGTGGACCTGGACGCCGTACGCAAGGACTGCGAGGACCGCTCCACGCGCGAGCTGCACAGCACCGTGGCGGCGCTGCAGGCGGCCGGAGCCATCGTCGGCAGCGCCACCGTGTTCAGCGACCCGCCCATCGACGCGCTGGCCGCGAAGGTCACCGAGGTGGACGGGCGCGAGGCGATCATCCTGACCCGTCCGCACGTGGTGGCCGAGTTCTTCCACCTCGACTGGACCAGCCGCGCCCGCCGCAAGATCGGCGTCCCGGTGCTGCACCTGCTCGAGCGCGAGACCTTCGACGAGCAGGCCGGCGGCACCGGCGAGGGTGTCACCGGCATCTGAGCGCGCGCGCCGTGGATAGCATCGCCCGGTGAGGTTCCCGCTCCGTCGAACGGTCGACGCCCCCGCCGCCGCGGACGACGCAGCCCCGCCACCGCCGCGCCCGCCGCGCGGCCGTCCGGCGGCGGCGTACGCCGGCGTGCTGGACGGGCGTCACCTCTGGCTGGCGATCGACGCCGCGCCCGGCTCGCTTGCCCTGCGCGAGACCGACTCAGGCGACGTCGTCTCGCTGCGCAGCGAGGTCGACGACGACGACCCCGCCTACCGGTCGATCCGCGTCGACCTCGCCGGCCTCGCCGGGGCGTCGTACGACGCCGTGCTGGTCCCCGGCAGCGGGGGCCGGGCCCGGCCGGTGTGGATCTCCCCCTTGCCGCACGACTCGCTGGTGCGCACACCGGTGTCCGAGGACGGCCGGTACCGCTGGGACCTCGGCCGGCTCGACGACGGCACGCTGCGCCTGACCCGCGTCGAGCAGCCGGAGACCGTGCTGCTGCGACGGGTGGGTCTGGCCGGCGACAGCTTCGTGCTGACCACCGACCCCGTGCCCGAGCCGGTGCTCACGCTCGTCGGAGACACGGGCTCGCTCCTGGAGCGGCCGATGTCGCCGACCCGCGACGGCCTGCTCGAGGCCACCCTGTCGCTGGCAGACCTGTCCCTGGCCGACCTACCGCCGGATGTCCCCGCGGAGACCCGCGTGCTGGTGGGTGGGCTGCCGGTCCGGCGCCGGCGCCACGACCTGAGCCGGCCGGGCATCGGCGTCATCCTGCCGGCGCTGTTCGACGGCGACCGCGAGGCCGCGCGCGTGCGCGTGACGCCCGACGGACTGCTGGGCGTGTGGCTCGACCAGCGCACGGGAGGGGCCGCATGATGCGGATCGCCTTCCTGGTCGAGGACATCGACCGGCACAACGGACCGGCGCGCGTCGTGACGACGCTGGCGCGCACGCTGGCCCGCGACCACGACGTCCAGGTGGTGGCCCTGCACCGCAGGCTCGAGCGCCCGCACTTCGACCTCGGACCGGACCTGCGCCCCCGCTACCTGGTCGACCTGCGGGACCCGAAGGCTCCTACCACCGTCGAGCCGGGGCTGGCGCCCGAGCCCCAGGCCCTGCGGCTCTTCCAGCGCACGTCGGCGTTGACCCCGTGGCTGACCGCCCTGGACGACGTCGCCCTCGAGGCGGCGCTGCCCGTCCTCGACGTGGACGTCGTCGTGACCGTCAGCCGCTCGCTCCTCGCGGCGGCGATCGAGCTGTTGCCCGACCAGACGGTCGTGGTCCACCAGGAGCACCGGGCGCTCGTCGAGATGCGCTCCGGCAACGAGGCGCTGCTGAAGTACGCGCCGCTGGCCGACGTGGTCGCGGTGCTCTCCGAAACGTCCGCCGAGTGGCTGCGCGGCAGTCTCGGCGAGCTCGCCCCCGAGATCGCGGTGGTCCCCCACCCGCTGCCCCTGGGCTTCGCGCCTCGCTCCCGGCTCGACCAGCCCACGATCATGGCGGCCGGCCGGCTGGCCCCGGACCGGCAGTACGCCAAGCTGGTGCAGGCCTTCGGCGAGATCGCCGACCAGATCCCCGACTGGCGCCTGCGCATCTGGGGCAAGGGCTCCCAGCGCGGCGAGATCGTGCGCCAGGTCCACAAGTGGGGGCTCTTCGACCGCGTCGAGCTGCCCGGCGACCACACCGACATGGCGGGCGAGTGGGCGAAGGCCTCGATCTGCGCCATCACCTCGCGCACGGAGGCCTTCCCGCTGTCGGCGCTGGAGGCCATGGCCGCCGGCGTCCCGGTGGTCAGCTTCGACTCCGCCTCGGGGCCCCGCGAGCTCATCGACCACGACCGCAACGGCCTGCTCGTCGGCCCCGAGAGCATCTCCGGGATGTCCGCGGCGCTGCTGCGCCTGGCCCAGGACTCCGAGCTCCGCGCCCGCCTGGGCGAGGGTGGCGTTCGCACCTCGCACCAGTACGCCGCCACGTCGATCGCCGAGCGCTGGCACGGCCTGTTCGCCGACGCCCGCGCCCGCCGCGCCGGCCGCGGCCGCCTGACGGCGCGGGCGCTGGCCAGGCCGGCGCGGCGCCGCACGACCGGAGCGCCCGTCGCCGAGGTCCGCGACGTCACCCCTGCCCAGGCCCGCCACGCCGCGCTTTCCCTGGCCGTCGAGACGGCCCGGCAGAGCACCGAGCAGTGGCTGGTGGTGCCAGGCGACCACACGGCGCCCACCGCCGTCGTGCTGCCCATGGCCGCCCGGCGCGACTTCCTCGAGCACCTCGCGGCGGCCGACGCGGCGGCATACCTCTGCCTGCGCGACCCGGGCCTGAGCGGCTGGCCGGAGCGGCGCGGATCCCTCGCCCAGCTCGCGACCGAGCTGCGCCGCGGGATGACCTCGGTGGTCGCGATCGAGCCCTGGCCCACCCACGACGGCAGCCCCACCGTGCTGGCGCACGGCTGCTCGGTCGACGTGGAGTTCTGGGAGTCCTCGCCCTCCGGCGACCTACTGGCGCCCCGACGCAACCGCTACGCCGACCGGATCCCGCACGACGTCGCCGCCGTCGAGCACGAGGTCGACGGGGTGGCGGTCCGCACGCTGCCGCTGATGGCCGCGCCCAGCGTCGAGCAGTGCGCGTTCGACGTCGACGTCGTCTACACCTGGGTCGACGGCAACGACCCGGCGTGGAACGCCGCCCGCGAGCGCCGCCTGGCCGAGACCACCGGCACCGCCCAGACCCGCGAGTCCAGCGGTCGCGCCCGCTTCGTCGACCGCGACGAGCTGCGCTACTCCCTGCGCAGCATCCACCTCTTCGCGCCTTGGGTGCGCCGCATCCACCTGGTCACCGCGGGGCAGGTGCCGGAATGGCTCGACGCCGCGCACCCAGCGATCAACCTCGTCGACCACCGCGACATCCTGCCCGCGGACGCGCTGCCGACCTTCAACTCGCACGCGATCGAGACCTCGCTGCACCGCATCGAGGGGCTGGCCGAGCACTTCGTCTACTTCAACGACGACGTCTTCCTGGGCCGGCCGGCCCACCCGGAGACGTTCTTCAGCCCCGGCGGGCTCAACGCCGCCTTCTTCTCCAAGACGACGATCGGGCTGAGCGACCTGCCCGGATCGCCGCCCTTCCTGCGCGCCGCCTGGAACAACCGCGCCCTGCTGCAGGACGCCTTCGGCGCAGTGACCCTGCGCAACCTGGCGCACTCCCCCCACCCGCACCGGGTGTCGGTGCTGGAGGAGGTCAGCGCGCGGTTCGCCGACGCGGTCGCCGCGACGGCCCGCTCGCCGTTCCGCTCCGAGACCGACGTCTCCATGCTCAGCTCCCTGGCCCAGCACTACGGCCTCCTGACCGGCTCGTCGTACGTCGGCGCGGCCGAGCTGTCCTTCATCAACCTGGCCAACGCCGACGTCGAGCGCCAGCTCGACCAGGCCCTCGACCGGGAGCAGGACTTCATCTGCCTGGGCGACCACCACGACCATGCGCTGCCCCAGTCGCGCCTCGTGCAGCTGCTGCAGGAGTGGTACCCCGCCTACTTCCCGGTGGCCGCGCCGTGGGAGCGCGGCGGATGAGGGCGGTCTACGCCCGGATCCTCGACGGCGAGCGGCTCTGGCTCGCCGTGCCCGCGCGACCCGGGGCGACGCTCACCGTGCGCGGGCTGCCCGGGGGGGAGCAGGCCCTGCCGACCGAGCACGACGCCGGTCTGGCGACGGCGCGCGTGGACCTGGCCGGCCTGCTCGCCGGCTCTGCCGAGCCCGAGGTGGTGCTCACGTTCGCGCTCGACGGGTCGCCGGTCGAGTGGAGCGGCGGGCCGCTGCCGGGCCCCACGAAGGTGCCCCCGACCCGCGACGGCCGCTGGCAGCTGCGTGTGGAGTCCGCGGACGGGCGGCTGCGGGTGCTCCGGGCCGCGACCGACCCGGTCGTGCCGGTGACGGCCCTGTCCAGCGACGACGAGGGCGCGCTGCTGCGCCTGTCCGTCGACGCCGGGGCCGAGCTCGTGTCCGTGCACGACGAGCGCGTGGTCGGCTCGACGGCGGTGGGGCCCGACGGACTCGTCCGGCCCGACCTGCCGCCCGGGCGGCTCGCGGTCCGCACCGGCGGCCGACTGCTGCCCGTCGTACGCCGCGAGCGCGACCTGAAGCGACCCAACTTCGCGGTCGCGCTGCCCGCGACCCGCACGGGACGGCTCCGCTGGCTGCCCGAGGGTCGGCTCAGCATCGCCGAGGAGGAGCGATGAGGATCGCCTACCTGGTGCCGAGCATCCACGACATGGGCGGCACCGCCAGCGCGATCGCGACCCAGGCCAGCGCGATGGCGCGCTTCCACGACGTCGAGGTCTACAGCGTCTACCGCGAGACCGAGACCTCGCACTTCCCGCTCGCGCCCGGCATCCCCGTCCACGACCTGGTCGATCTCACCGGCGACCAGGACGAGTCGCCGCTGCGCGGGGCGCCGCCGCTGCTCAACCGCGCCGAGTGGGACCCGACACTCGACGCGCTCGCCGAGGTCGCGCTGGAGGCGGCGCTGCCCACCGTGACCGCCGACGTCCTCGTCACGGTCACCCCGGCCCTGCTCGCGCTGGCCACCCAGCTGGTCCCCTCGCGCACCGCGCTGGTGCACCAGGAGCACCGCTCCTCCTCGCAGCGCGTCGCCGGCCTCGAGCCGCTGCTGACCTTCGGCCCGCGCGCCGACGTCGTGGCGATGCTGAGCGAGCCCATGGCCGTGTGGCTGCGCGAGCAGCTGGGCGACAACGCGCCGCGGGTGGTGGTGATGCCGAACGCGGTGCCTCCCGGCTACCGGCCGCGCTCGACTCTCGAGACCCCGCTGATCGTCGCGGCCGGGCGGCTGATGGGCGAGAAGCAGTACCCCCGGCTGGTCTCCGCGTTCGCCACGATCGCCGACCGGATCCCCGACTGGCGGCTGCGCATCCTGGGTGAGGGCACCGCCCGCTTCGAGATCATGAGCACGGTCCGCAAGCACCGGCTCTGGGACCGCGTCGAGCTGCCCGGGCCGACGACCGACATGGCGAGCGAGTGGGCCAAGGCGTCGATCTCGGCGTTGACGTCGCGCTCGGAGGGCTTCCCGCTGGTGCTCCAGGAGGCCATGGCCGCGGGCGTGCCCGTCGTCTCGTTCGACTGCCCCTCCGGCCCGCGCGCGATCATCGACGACGGCGTCGACGGGCTGCTCGTCGCGCAGGGCTCGGAGCCGGCGCTCGCCGCGGGGCTCCTGCGCCTGGCCACCGACCGCGACCTGCGCAACCGGCTCGGCGAGGCGGCGCTGGCGAAGGCCGCCACCTGGGACGTCGAGGTCATCACCGCCCGGTGGCGCGAGATCTACGAGACCACCGTCAAGCACCACGACACGTCCAGCCGGGGCACGGCGCGGCTGCGCGCACGCCGTGCGGCGGCCGTGGCGGCGCCACCGGCGCCGGCCCCCGGGGTCACCCCCGCCCAGGCCCGGTCCGAGGCGCTGCGGGCCGCCAGCTCGGCGGCCGCGGCCGTCTGCGACGACTGGTTCGTGATCCCCCCGCACGCCGACGAGACGGTCCTGGTGGTGCCGATGAGCGCCCGCCGGGCGTTCCTGGACGCGCTGGCCGCCGGCGACCTCGCGCCGTACCTCTCACTGGTGGACCCCGAGCTGCGGGGCTGGCCGGAGCGGCGCGGCACGCCCGGCGAGATCGTGCCGGCCCTGCGGCGCGGGCGCACGAGCGTGCTGATGGTCGAGCCGTGGCCGAGCACGGGCGGTCGGCCGTCGCTGCTGGCCGGCTGCGGGCTGCGCGTGGAGTTCTGGGAGGAGGACGCCGACGGGGAGCTGCACACGCCCGGCCCGGCGCGCTTCGCCACGCACGTGCCGCGCGGCGCCGCCACCTCCCGCACCCGGGTCGAGGGCGTCGACGTGCCGACCTTCGAGGCGATGGTCGGTCCGACCCCCGAGGAGTGCCGCTTCCCGGTCGACGTCGTCTACACCTGGGTCGACGGCAACGATCCCGAGTGGGACACCGCCCGGCGTCGCCGGCTCGCCGAGGCCACCGACCAGGCCGTGCAGAGCCCCGCCGCCAGCGGGCAGGCGCGCTACCTCGAGCGCGGCGAGCTGCGCGCGTCGATGCGCAGCGTGCACCTCTTCGCGCCGTGGGTGCGGCGCATCCACCTGGTCACCGCCGGGCAGGTGCCCGCATGGCTCGACGCCTCGCACCCGATGGTCCACGTCGTCGACCACCGCGAGCTGCTGCCGCCCGAGGCGCTGCCGACGTTCAGCTCGCACGCCATCGAGACCGCGCTGCACCGCATCGATGGGCTGGCCGAGCACTTCCTCTACCTCAACGACGACATGGTCCTGGGCCGGCCGACCCGGCCCGAGCGGTGGTTCTCCCCCGCCGGCGCCTGCGCGGTGTTCCCCTCCAGCGGCGTCGTGGGGCTGCCCGGTCAGGACGACCTGCCCTACCTGCACGCCGCCGCCAACAACCGCCGGCTCCTGCAGGAGGCGTTCGGCGTCACCACCACCCGCACGCTGCTGCACGCGCCGTACGCGCACCGGGTCTCGGTGCTGGAGGAGATCACCGATCGGTTCGCCGACGCGGTGGCCGCCACCGCCCGCTCGCCGTTCCGCTCCGAGACCGACGTGTCGCTGCTCAGCTCGCTGGCCCAGCACTACGGGCTGATCACCGGCACTGCCTACCTCGGCGAGATCGACTACACCTTCGTCAACCTCACCGTGCCCGACGTGAAACGGCGGCTGACCCGGCTGCTCGATCGCGAGCAGGACTCCTTCTGCCTCGGGGACCACCACCACTTCGCGCGGCCGCGTGAGGTCGTCGACCAGATGGTGGCCGAGACCCTCGAGGCCTACGTGCCGGTGCCCGCGCCGTGGGAGCGGCCGCTCTAGGAGCGGCGGAAGAGCCCGCGGCGGGGCTGGGTCCGAGCGCCGAGCTCGCGCTCGACGTTGGCCCGCACCGTGCGCCGTACGTGCGCCTCGCGGGCCTTCGTATGGTCGATCGCGATGGCGACCGCGTGGTCGTGCAGGCGCGCGTAGCGCTCGCGCAGGCCGGCGAGCTCCTCGGCGACGGCGCGGTCCTGGGGGCTGTCGACCAGCGCGTTCATCAGCTCCCAGGCCCGCTCGGCGAGGTCGCGCAGCTCGTCGGGCACGTCGAGCTGGTCCCAGTCGGTGCGGGCCCGGTGCAGCCGGGTGTCGATGAAGTCGTCGACGGCGGCGTCGCCCGCCGGGTCCAGGGTCAGCTCGAGCTGCTCGGCCGCCCGGCCCAGCGCCCCGCGCCAGTCGGCGAGCAGGTCGACGTGGCGGACGAACGCCCGCTCACCGCGGGTGGCGACCTCGGTCTCGAACGCGCCGTTGACCCATGCCGCCACGTTGGCCGTCGCGCGCTGGCGACGGAAGCCCTCCGCCTCGTCGGCGAGGTACGCCGAGTCGCGCGAGCCGGCGACCTCCACCGGGTGCCGCAGCATCGTGAGGAACGCCAGCTCGCGGCCGGTCTCCGGCACGGCCGCCCGCCAGACGTCGTGCAGCCAGAAGGCCCGCGGGTCCTTGACCAGCACCTGCGCATGGACGTCCTGCTCGGCGAGCCAGCCCACCAGCCGCTCGCGCGCCTGCGGGTCGGCCGCGGCGCGGGCCGCCAGCGCTGCGGCCTCCGGCCGGGCGTCGATGGTGCGCACCGGGGCTCGGTTGAGCAGCTCCTTGTGGAAGTCGACGACCCACTGCGACTCATAGAAGCCGCGCGGGTTCGTCTCGTCGGCCTCGACCAGCGGCGGGGGGACGAACAGCCCGAGCCGGGACAGCGCGCCCGCCACCGTGCTGGTCCCGCTCCGTCCGGACCCGGTCACGAGCAGCACGCGGCGGCGGGTCTCAGTCACGCGAAGGACCCTATCCGAGCCGGTTGCCGTCCTCGTCCCAGTGCTCGGCCACCTTCTTGGACGGCTGCACGCGCGGCGGCTCACCCGGCATCTTCGGGTGGTCGGGCGGGTAGTTCAGCTCGCCGCCCGGCAGCTCCTCCCACAGGCGCAGCAGCGGCTCCAGCGAGAACGCCTCGTCGTCGATCGTGGCCCACGGGTCGCCGTCGGCCAGCCGGTCGGGCACCGTGAAGAGGTTGAAGACACTCGGGTCGGTGACCTCCGGCAGCTCCTCCCAGGTGAGCGGCGTCGACACCGGAGCGCCCGGGATCGGGCGCAGCGAGTACGCCGACGCGATCGTGCGGTCGCGGGTGTTCTGGTTGAAGTCGACGAAGATCCGCTCGCCGCGCTCCTCCTTCCACCACGCCGTGGTCACCTGGTCGTCGCGGCGCTCCAGCGCCCGACCGAAGCCGATCGCGGCGTGCCGCACGTCGGCGAACTCCCACTCCGGGCGGATCCGCACGTAGACGTGGACGCCGCGATTTCCCGACGTCTTCACATAGCCCCGTATGCCCAGCTCCTCCAGCAGCTCACGCGCCACGCCGGCCACCCGCACCGCGTCGCCGAACGTCGTGCCCGGCTGGGGGTCCAGGTCGATGCGCAGCTCGTCAGGGCGGTCGACGTCGCTGCGACGCACGGGCCACGGATGGAAGGTGAGGGTCCCCATGTGGGCGCACCACACCGGCACCGCGATCTCGGTCGGCACGATCTCCTCCGCCGGGCGCCCGGACGGGAAGGTGATCTCAACACTCTCGAGGTAGTCGGGCGCCCCCTTGGGCACCCGCTTCTGGTAGAACGCGTCGGCCTTCTCGTTCGGCCGCCCGGTGGCCAGCTTGATCCCCGGCCGGACGCCGGCCGGCCAGCGCTCCAGCGCGGTCGGCCGGTCGCGCAGGGCGCGCATCAGCCCGTCGTCGACCCTGGCGAAGTACTGCGCCACCATCAGCTTGGTGACCTCGGGCGTGGTCTCGGTCGCCTCGTAGATCACCCGGTCCGGGCTGGACACGCGCACGGCGCGTCCCCCGGCGTCGACCTCGGCGGCTGGCGGCTTCGGCATGCCGTCAACCTAACGCGACAGCACCGCCGTGGGCTGGAAGGTCGGGCGCCGGTCCAGGTCCTCGCGCCCGGGCCGCACGAACTCGAAGGCCGCCGTCGTGACCAGCACCCAGGCGTTGACGGCCTCGTCCTGGCCCAGCACGCCCTCACCCACGCCGTCGTACGCCGCCAGCAGGGCCGTGGCGCACTCCTCGTGGGTCGGCGGGAAGTGGAAGGCGTTGCGGGCCTCCTCACGCCCGGTGCCGAGGAACGCGATCGGGCGGCCGAGGCCGGCGCCGCACACCCCGCAGACGCGGCTCAGCGCGCACTGCGTGACCCGGCGCTTGTCGAGGTCGCGCGGGCTCGAGCACGCGAACGGCACGGGCACCCCCAGCCGCGGGTCGAGCGGCAGCTCGGCGAACGTGGTCGGCGCGGCGTCCATCAGTCGTGCTCCCGCTCGCGGGGGCTGCGCGCGTAGGCGCCGAGCTCGCGACGCCGCGGCTGGCGCTCGGAGTCCGGGCGCCGCTTGCGATCGCGCGGCGGCTCGTCGGCGGTGTCGCGGCGCTCCGGCGGGGCCGGGTCGTCGGAGCTGGTCATGTGGTTGGGCAGCGACAGCTTCATGATCGTGCGCAGCGCCTGGCCGTACTGGCGGTGCAGCGGACCGGTCGTGTACGGGATGTCGTACTTGTCGCACAGCGCCCGCACCTTGACCGCGATCTCGGGGTAGCGGTTGCTAGGCAGGTCGGGGAACAGGTGGTGCTCGATCTGGTAGCCCAGGCTGCCGCTGAGCACGTGCAGCGTGCGGCCGCCCTCGAAGTTGGCCGAGCCGAGCATCTGGCGCAGGTACCACTCCGCGCGGGTCTCGTCCTCGAGCTCCTCCTCGGTGAAGTGCAGCGCCCCGTCGGGGAAGTGCCCACAGAAGATGATCATGTAGGACCACAGGTTGCGCGCCAGGTTGGCGCTGGCGTTGGCCACCAGCGTGGTCTTCCACTGCCGACCCGACAGTGCGGGGTAGACGACGTAGTCCTTGAGGATCTGGTTACGGCCCTTGCGCACGATCTGGCGCAGCTGCCGCTTCATCTCCTTCGGGTCCTTCTCGCCCTTGCGGATCCGCTCCAGGTCCAGGTCGTGGAGCGCGACGCCCCACTGGAAGAGCGAGGCCAGCAGCGCGTTGTAGACCGGCTGCCCGAGGTAGTAGGGGTGCCACTTCTGCTCGCGCGCCATTCGCATGATGCCGTAGCCGATGTCGTTGTCATGGCCCAGCACGTTGGTGAACTGGTGGTGCACGTAGTTGTGCGAGTGCTTCCACTGCTCCGCCGGCTGCGCGGTGTCCCACTCCCAGTTGCTGGAGTGGATCTCCGGGTCGTTCATCCAGTCCCACTGGCCGTGCATGACGTTGTGGCCGATCTCCATGTTCTCGAGGATCTTGGCCAGGCCCAGCATGCTCCCGCCCAGCACGGCCGCCGGCACGCGCGTACGGCGAGACTGGGTGCCCGCCATCAGCGTCACCCGACCGGCGGCGGCGAGCCCGCGCTGGAGCTTGATCAGGCGGTTGATGTACGCCGCGTCATCGGCGCTGCGCGACTCCTCGATGTCGGCGCGGATCGCGTCGAGCTCGCGTCCCAGCTGCTCGACCTCGTCCTCGGTGAGGTGGGTGTACTCCTTGACGTCGGCGATGGCCATGTCAGGTTCCTTTCGTGGTGCTCGGTGGTTGAGGTGCGAGCGAAGCGAGCCTCGAAACTCAGATGTCGAGGGTGCAGTCGCCGACGGCGGCGGTGACGCAGGTCTGGACGGGCTCGTTGGGCTGGCCGAACTCGTCGCCGCTGCGCAGGTCGCGAATGGTGCCGGAGACGAGGGTGACCGTGCAGGTGTGGCAGATGCCCATGCGGCAGCCGTAGGGCATCCCGACCCCGGCCTCCTCGCCGGCCTCGAGGATGGTCGTGGCGCCGTCGGCGTCGACGGACTTGCCGGAGTTGCGGAAGCTGATCGTCCCGCCCTCGCCGCCCTCGCCGCCGAGCTCCAGGGAGAAGCGCTCCACGTGCAGGCGGTCCTCGAGGCCAGCGGACTCCCAGTGCTCGGTGGCCGCGTCGAGCATGGGGCCCGGGCCGCAGGCCCAGGTCTCGCGGTCGCGCCAGTCGTCGCACACGCGGTCCAGCTCGGCGAGGTCGAGGATGCCGTCGACGTCGGTGTGCAGCTGGTGGAAGGCGAACGACGGGTGCTTGTCGGCCAGGGCGGTCAGCTCGTCGCGGAAGATCATCCGCTCGGCGGTCGTCGAGGAGTAGTGCAGGACGACGTCGGGCATCGTGTCGCGGCGGTCGAGCGTGCGCAGCATCGCCATCACCGGCGTGATGCCGCTGCCGCCGACCAGGAAGAGCGCCTTGCCCGGCGGCGGGTCCGGCATCACGAAGTCGCCCTCGGGCTTGGCCAGCCGCACGATGGTGCCCGGCGCCAGCCCGGAGACCAGGTGCGAGGACAGCTTGCCCTCGGGCATCGCCCGCACCGTGATCGAGATCGTGCGCCCACGCCGCCTGGGCGGAGAGCTCACCGAGTACGAGCGCCACTGGAACCGGCCCTCGACCTGCACGCCGATGCCGACGTACTGCCCGGGACGGTGCTCGTAGTGCCAGCCCCAGCCGGGGCGGATCACCAGCGTGGCGGCGTCGTCGGTCTCCGGGATGACCTCCTCGACCCGCCCCCGGAGCTCGCGCGAGCTCCACAGCGGGTTGAGCAGGGAGAGGTAGTCGTCGGGGTGCAGCGGCGTGGTCAGCTTCGACCCGGCCTTCCGCACGCGCTCCCAGGGGATCGTGGTCGTCACCCCATTCAGTGAACAGGTGTTGACTGAGAACGTCAACCGGCCGGAGGGGTGACTTGGGTCGCCCCTTACGGTGGTGCCCATGAGCTATCAGGTGGAGAAGTCCGACGAGCAGTGGCGCGAGGAGCTCTCGCCCGAGGAGTACGCCGTCCTGCGCAAGGCGGGCACGGAGCGCGCGTTCACCGGGGAGTACACCGACACCGAGACCACCGGCATCTACCGCTGCAAGGCGTGCCAGGCCAAGCTCTTCGAGTCCGACACCAAGTTCCACTCGGGCTGCGGCTGGCCGAGCTTCTACCAGCCGATCAGTGACACGATCGAGTACCTCGAGGACGACTCCGCCGGCATGAGGCGGGTCGAGGTCCGCTGCGCCAACTGCGGCTCCCACCTGGGCCACGTGTTCCCCGACGGCTACGGCACTCCCACCGGCGACCGCTACTGCATCAACTCGATCTCGCTGACCCTGGAGCCGGTCGACCCCACGACCGACTGACCCGTCAACTGACGCACATCCCCGCTGACCCGTCACATATCTGACGGGTCAGCGATCGGAGGGTCAGGGGAGGCGCTGCACGAGCTCCGAGACGGGGGTCAGGGAGCCGGTGTAGAACGGCACCTCCTCGCGCACGTGGCGGCGGGCGTCGGAGCCGCGCAGGTGGCGCATCAGGTCCACGATCCGGTAGAGCTCGTCGGCCTCGAACGCCAGCATCCACTCGTAGTCGCCGAGCGCGAAGCTGGCCACGGTGTTGGCGCGGACGTCGGCGTAGTCGCGGGCCATCTTGCCGTGCTCGGCGAGCATCCGGCGACGCTCGTCGTCCTCGAGCAGATACCACTCGTAGGAGCGCACGAACGGGTAGACGCAGATGTGCCGCTTGGGCTCCTCGTCGTTGAGGAACGCCGGCACGTGGCTCTTGTTGAACTCCGCGGGGCGGTGCAGTGCCATCTGCGACCAGACCGGCGCGAGGCGGCGGCCCAGCTCGGTGCGGCGGAAGCGGTGGTAGGCCAGCTGCAGCTCCTCGCTGGTGGTCGCGTGGACCCACAGCATCAGGTCCGCGTCGGCCCGCAGGCCGCTGACGTCGTAGACGCCGCGCACGATGACGTCGGCCTCGTCGAGCTCGGCGAAGAGCTTCTCCGCCTCGGCTCCGATGGCGGCGCGGTCGGCGTCGTCGCCGAGGACGGTCTCGAGCTTGAACACCGACCACATCGTGTAGCGGATGGAGTCGTTGATCTCGCGGACCCGGGCGGCCTTGGACTGCGTCTCGCTCATGGCTCCATTGTGCCGTCGCCGCGCACGGCCTCGGCAGCGGCCCGGTGCGCGGAGGCCACGACGGCCGCGATCCCCACGCCGTCGTAGGCCGCACCGCACACCGCCAGGCCCGGCACCCGGGCGACGTCGGCCCGGATGCGGGCCACCCGGTCGAGGTGCCCCACGGCGTACTGCGGCAGCCCGCCGCCCCAGCGCTGGACGTGGGTGTCGACCGGTCGCGCGTCTAGGCCGGTGGCGTCGGCCAGGTCGGCGAGCGAGACGGCCACGAGCTCCTCGTCGGAGGCCTGCAGCGCGGCCTCGTCGCCGTGACGGCCCAGGGAGGTGCGCAGGTGCACGACCCCCTCGGCGGCACCCGCGGAGCGCACCCAGTCCCACTTGGCGAAGGAGAACGTCGACGCCTTGATCCTGCGGCCGTCGATCGGCGGCACCAGGAAGCCGGACGAGCCGGTCTCCTCCAGCGCCGCGACCTCCGCCGCCCGGAACGCCAGCGTCACGACCGCCATCGAGGCGTACTCCACCTCGCGGAGCTCGGCGGACGCCACCGGCGCCAGGCCCTCCAGCAGCCGCGCGGTCGGGGCCGCCGGGGTCGCGAGCACGACCGCGTCGGCGCTCATCCGCTCGGTCGCCGTGGTCGGCCCGACACCCAGCGCGAAGCCGCGTCCGTCGCGCTCCAGCGACCGGACGGTCGAGCCGGTGCGCACGTCGACCCGCGCGCTGAGCGCCTCGGTCAGCCCACCCATGCCGCCGGGCAGGCCTGCGAAGACCGGCAGGTCGTACGTCGTGGGGATCGCGGCGGCCTGCTCCAGCAGCGACCCGCGCTCCGCGAACGCCACGAGCTGCGGGACCGACGCCCGCGCCGACAGCAGCCGCGCGTGACCGGCGTACACGCCCCCCAGCAGGGGCTCCACCAGACGGTCGGTCACCTCGTCGCCGAAGCGCCGGGCCACCAGGTCGCCGACCGAGAGGTCGCCCTCGATCCGCTCGGGGGGCAGCGACGGCTCCTGGCGCACCCGCGCCAGCCCGGCCTCCGACAGCACGCCGGAGGCCGCGAGCTGCTCCAGGTCGAGCGGGACGCCCATCAGTGAGCGCGGCAGCGGCCGCAGCGCCCCGCGCGTCCAGATCCGCGACGAGGCGAGCGCCGGGTGGACGACCTCCAGCCCGACGGCGCGGGCCAGGCCGACCCCCTCGGGACGGCGGTTGAGCATCGCCTCGGCACCGACGTCGACCGCGACGCCGGCCACCTCGTGGCGCAGGATCTTGCCGCCGGTGCGCGGGGCGGCCTCGAGCACGAGCACGTCGTGCCCGGCGGCGCTCAGGTCGTGGGCGGCAGTGAGGCCGGCGACGCCGGCCCCGACGACGATGACTCGGCTGTGCACGCCGCCATCGTCTCAGACCGCACCCAGACCCTCGCGCCGTCGCGACCGGGTGCACGGTCCCGCCCCCTGCCCCCGGCGCGGCCGCGAGGGGGGGCAGTGTGGCGACGGCGCGAGGTGATCGGGAGGACTCAGGCCGGCTTGGCCATCTGTCCGAAGCCGCTGCGGTGGAAGAGCAGCGGGAGCGAGGTGTCGGCGTGCTCCACGGCGTGCAGCTGCAGCAGCACGATCGTGTGGTCGCCGGCCTCCACCTCGCGGTGGATGGTGCAGTCGAAGCGGGCCAGGCCCTCGTCAAGGGTGAGCGCACCGTCCTCGGTGGCGGTCACGTCGATGCCGTCGAAGCGCTGGTCGACCGGCCCCGCGAGCTGGCGGCAGACGTCGCCGTGGTGAGCGGCCAGGATCGTCACGCCGAGGTGCTCGGCGCGGCGCAGGTCCGGCCAGGTCCTCGACGTGTTGGCGATCGAGAACGACACCAGCGGCGGGTCCAGGCTCACCGAGGTGAACGAGCTCGCCGCCAGCCCGACGCGCCGTCCCTCGACCTCCGCCGCCACGGCCACGACACCGCTGGGAAAGATCCCGAACGCCTCACGCAGCCGCTGCGGGTCGAGGTCCTGGTTGGTGGGCAGGGGGCTCACGCTCATGAGGGGACTCCCGCGGCAGAGTCGAGGAGCGCACGGGCCACCGGACGTGCGGTGGCCAGCCACTCGGCGTACGCCGACGGGTCGTCGTAGGCGCTGTCGAGCACGTAGAGCCCGCGCAGGGACACCGGGGCGCCGATCTCGGCGAGCACCGGGCGCAGCGTGAACTCCGGCGCGAGGGCATGGCCGGGTCCCGCACCCAACATCAGCGGTACGGCGGTCCCGCGCAGGCCGGTGCCGCGCTGCGGGGCGAACCGGTCGAGGAACAGCTTGAGCAGGCCGGTGTAGGTGGCCTTGTAGGTGGGGCTGGCGACCACCACGAGCCCGGCCCGGCTCACCTGGCGCACCAGGTCGTCGACCTCCGGGTCCCCCCAGTCCAGCAGCCCGGCGCCGAGGGTGGCCAGGTCCACGACGAGGTCGGGCGCCTGGCCGCTCAGCTCGGCCGCGAGGTAGGTGGCGGCGTCCAGCGTGCGCGACGCGGGCTTGGGGTTGCCGACGACGACCGCGACGCGAGCGGTCACGAGGCCGCCCTCGCGCCGGCGGACGCGCCGAACGGCACGGAGGCGGTCGTGGCGACCGGGGCGGGGTGCTCCCACCGGCCGCGCCGCGCCAGCTCCGGCAGCACGCCCTCGCCGAAGGCGTAGGACTCCTCCAGGTGCGGATAGCCCGACAGTACGAACTCGGTGATCCCGACCTCGGCGTACTTCTCGATCAGGTCGGCGACCTCGGTGTGGCTGCCGACCATCGCGGTGCCGGCACCGCCGCGGACCAGGCCGACCCCGGCCCACAGGTTGGGGTAGATCTCGAGGCCGTCCTTGGAGCCCTGGTTGAGCTCGAGCATCCGGCGCTGGCCCTCCGACTCGCTGCGCTTGAGCCCTGCCTGGACCTTGGCGATCTGCTCCTCCTCGATGCCGGCCAGCAGCCGGTCCGCCTCGGCCCACGCGGCCTCGGAGGTGTCGCGCGCGATCGTGTGCAGCCGGATGCCGAAGCGGAGCTCGCGCCCCTCCTTCGCGGCCAGCTTGCGGATCCACGCGACCTTCTCGGCCACGGCTTCGGGCGGCTCGCCCCAGGTGAGATACACGTCGGCGTGCTTCGCCGCGACGTCTCCGGCCGCGGGCGACGAGCCGCCGAAGTAGATCTCGGGCAGCGGGTCCGGCACCTGCGACAGCGTGGCGTCCTCGACCGAGAGGTGCGTGCCCTCGAAGGTGACCGTCTCGCCGGCCCACAGCCGGCGCACGATGGTGAGGAACTCGTCGCAGCGCTCGTAGCGGCCGTCCTTGTCCAGGAAGTCGCCGAACATCCGCTGCTCGTGGCTCTCGCCGCCGGTGACGACGTTGAGCAGCAGCCGCCCGCCGGAGAGGTTCTGGAAGGAGCCGGCCATCTGCGCGGCCAGGAACGGCGCGGTGAGGCCAGGGCGGAACGCGACCAGGAACTTCAGCCGCTCCGAGACCGAGCTGAGCATCGCGGTCGAGACCCAGGCGTCCTCGCACCATGCGCCGGTCGGCGTGAGGGCCGCCTCGAAGCCGAGCTGCTCGGCGCTGCGCGCGATCTGGCCGAGGTAGGCCACCGACGCGGGACGACCCGACGCACCGGCCTCCACACCGTGGCCGCCGGCGACGACCTGACGGCCGTCACCGCCGTTGGTGGGCAGGAACCAGTGGAACCTCAGCTTGCTCATACGGGCCTCCTTCGGCGTTTCACGCTTATGTGTATCAGATTGCTGGACTTTTGTCGGGGACGCAAGTCGGAGCGCCGGGAACCGACCCGTTCCCGGGGCCGTCGAAGCGACATGACCCCCGCCTCCACCGGCCTTCGCCGCCGCCTGACCACGGCCGCGCTCGCGGTCCTGCTCGTCACCACGGTCGCCGCCTGCTCGGGCGGGTCGGGCGGGTCCGACGGCGGCGACGCCGCCTTGTCCGAGCGCGAGGCTCCCGCAAGGGACACCGACGCCGACCGGCCCGACGCCCTCTCCGCGCTCGACGCCTCCACCGGCCGCAACGCCGCGACCGGCGTCGCCGACGTCCCTGACGAGCGCAAGCTGATCTCCCAGGGCAACGTGCAGCTGCGCTCCGATGACGTCGAGCAGGCGCTCTTCGACGTGCAGCAGGTGGTGGACACCTTCGCCGGCGAGGTCGTGCAGAAGGACACCGCGACCGGTCAGGCCGGAGCGGCCACGCGGGCGCGGCTCGTCCTCCGGGTGCCCTCCGCACGCTTCGACGAGGCGATGGCGGGCCTGGAGGACGCCGCCGACCTGGTCACCTCGAGCAGCAACGTCCAGGACGTCACGACGAAGGTGCTCGACGTCGACATCCGGGTGCGGGTGCAGCGGCGCAGCATCCGGCGGATCGAGGTGCTGCTGGACCGGGCGCAGAGCATCCGCGACATCGTGGCCGTCGAGCGGCAGCTGTCCACCCGCCAGGCCGACCTGGCCTCGCTGGAGCGCCAGCAGGCCTACCTCGCCGACCAGACCGCCCAGGCCACGATCACGCTCTCGATCGAGCGGACCGAGGCGCCAGCGGACAAGGCGGAGGAGAAGGAGGACCGGGGCTTCGTGGCGGGTCTCGACAGCGGCTGGACCGGCTTCAAGAACCTCACGGTGGCCCTGGCGACGGCGCTGGGCGCGGCGCTGCCGTTCCTGCTGGTGCTGGCGCTGCTGGTCTGGCCCACGCGGCTCCTGGTCCGGCGGGTGGCGCGACGGCGTACCTCCCCGGTGGCCGAGGCCTGACCCCTGACGGGCAGGCGATCACGAGCCGGGCATCATGGGCAGGTGCCCTCCGAGACCAGCCGCCTTGCCGTCCTGATCGACGCCGACAACACATCCCCGAAACACGCGGGGGCGGTGCTGCGGGAGGTGGCCCGCTACGGGCTGCCGACGGTCAAGCGCGCCTACGGCGACTGGACGACGCAGAACCTGGTGGGCTGGAAGAACACGCTCCCCCAGCACGCCATCCAGCCGGTGCAGCAGTTCGCCAACACCTCGGGCAAGAACTCCACCGACTCCGCGATGATCATCGACGCGATGGACCTGCTCTACGCCGGGCACCTGGACGGCTTCGCGATCGTGTCGAGCGACAGCGACTTCACCCGCCTGGCGACGCGGCTGCGGGAGTCCGGCCTGACCGTCTACGGCCTGGGCGCCCGCAAGACGCCCGCCTCCCTGGTCGCCGCGTGCGACCGGTTCATCTACCTCGAGCTGCTGGACGCCGACACCAAGGAGGAGCAGCAGGCCGAGGAGGCGGACGTCGAGTCGCCGGCGCGCCGGCCCGACCTGCGCCGAATCCTGGTGGCCGCGATCGACAGCACCTCGCACGACGACGGCTGGGCCTCCCTCGGCGCCGTCGGCAGCTACATCAGCGCCAACAACCCCTCCTTCGACGCCCGCGACTACGGCTCGCCGCGGCTCGGCGCCCTGCTCAGCGCCCAGGACTACCTCGAGGTCGACCTCTCCGCCACGGGCCAGGCCCAGGTCCGGCTCAAGGCGCCCACGAAGGCGCCGGCGAAGAAGGCCACCGCCCGCAAGCGCGCGGCGAAGAAGGGCTAGCGACTAGACCGGGTACGCCTGCACGAAGTCCGTGAGCCTCTTGAGCTGGTCGGGGTCGGTGGAGGGGATGACGCCGTGCCCGAGGTTGAAGATGTGGCCCCGGGCGGCGCGGCCGGCCTCGATCACGTCGGCGGCCCGGGCCGTCATCAGCTCCGTGGGCGCGAACACCAGCGTGGGGTCGAGGTTGCCCTGGACGGCTCGGTCGCCCACGGCGGGGATCGCGGAGGCGAGCGGCGTACGCCAGTCGACGCCGACGACGTCGGCGCCGGCCTCGCCCATGAGCCCGAGCAGGCTGGCGGTGTTGACGCCGAAGTGGATGCGCGGCACGCCGAGCTCGCCGGCGCGAGCCAGGACCCGCGCGGAGTGCGGCATCACCTGCGCCTCGTAGTCGACCGGGGTGAGCGCGCCGGCCCACGAGTCGAACAGCTGGACCGCGGAGGCGCCGGCCGCGACCTGGACCTCGAGGTAGGCGGCGGAGATCTGCGAGATCTTGCGCATGAGCGCGTCCCAGACCTCCGGCGCGCCGAACATCATCGCCTTGGTCTTGGCGTGCTCCTTGGACGGCCCGCCCTCGACGAGGTACGACGCCACGGTGAACGGCGCGCCCGCGAACCCGATCAGCGGAGTGGCCCCCAGCTCGGAGGCCAGCGTTCGGACCGACTCGGTGATGAAGGGGACGTGCTCGGGGGTGAGGTCCGGGATCGCCGCCACGTCCGCCAGGGTGCGCACGGGGTGGGCCACCACCGGCCCGACGCCGGCCTTGATGTCGAGGTCGACGCCGACCGCCTTGAGCGGCAGGACGATGTCGGAGAAGAAGATCGCGGCGTCGACGCCGTAGCGGCGGACGGGCTGGAGCGTGATCTCGACGGTCAGCTCCGGGCGCATGCACGACTCGAGCATGCCGACGCCCTCGCGCAGCTTGAGGTACTCCGGCAGCGATCGCCCGGCCTGCCGCATGAACCACACCGGCGTGTGCGGCACCGGCTCGCCGCGGGCGGCCTTGAGGAAGGCGCTGTCGGCGAGCCCTGGATGACGGGGAGGCGGGACCATGCGCCAAGCCTCCCAGGTGGCCCCCGGCGTGTTCGCACAAGGGTTCGTCGGCCCCGCCCTACTGTGGGCTCATGGTGGTCCGTCAGGAGACTCGGTCGGGCTCCGGAGCCGACGCGAGCCCTCCGGAGTTCCAGGAAGCGGTCGCGACCATGCGCGCGGCCACGCTGCGCCCGGAGATCTTCTGCGAGGAGATGCCGGCCCCGCAGCGCATCGCGCCGTACGCCGCCGCGCTGTCCGCCGACGTGACCGTCGACGGGACCGACGTGGGCACCGGGCGGATCATCCTGCTCCACGACCCCGCCGGCAACGACGCCTGGGACGGCACCTTCCGCTGCGTGGCCTACGCCCGCGCGGAGATCGAGCTGGACATGATCACCGACCCGCTCCTGGCCGACGTCGGCTGGAGCTGGCTCACCGAGGCGCTGGCGTCGCACGGCGCGGCCTACACCGCCGTCTCCGGCACCGTCACGCGCGTCGCCACCGAGAGCTTCGGCGGCATGTCGGACGAGGAGGGTGCCGCTCAGCTCGAGATCCGCGCCTCGTGGACCCCGCTCGCCCGGCCGGGCGCGGGGCTCGACGTCGGCCCGCACGTCGAGGCCTGGGGTGAGCTGCTCTGCACCGCGGTGGGGCTGCCGCCCGTCCCCGAGGGCGTGACGGTCATGCCCGGGCGCCGCGGGCAGCGGGGCACCGGCCGCTGATGACCTCCGATCCCCCACCCTCCGACGTCGGCGAGCCCCTCGAGGAGCCACCTCCGCTCGCCGAGCTGCTGGTGCTGCGCGACGGCCTCACCGACGTGGTCGAGACCGACGAGGCGCTGCGTGCGGTGTGCGACGCGCTGGCCGCCGGCACCGGCCCGGTCGCGATCGACGCCGAGCGGGCCTCGGGCTACCGCTACTCCAACCGCGCCTACCTGATCCAGCTGCGCCGCGAGGGCGCCGGCACCTCGCTCATCGACCCCATCGCGTTCGAGTCGCTGGCCCCGCTGCAGGAGGTCCTCGAGGGCACCGAGTGGATCCTGCACGCCGCCACCCAGGACCTGCCGTGCCTCAACGAGGTCGGGCTCTACCCCAGCGCGCTGTTCGACACCGAGCTGGCGGGGCGGCTCCTGGGCTACCCGCGAGTCGGCCTGGCCACTCTCGTGGAGACGCTGCTGGGTCGGCGGATGAAGAAGGAGCACTCCGCCGTCGACTGGTCGACCCGCCCGCTGCCCCGGGAGTGGCTCGAATACGCCGCCCTGGACGTCGAGGTGCTCGTCGAGCTGCGCGACCTGCTCGCCGCTGAGCTCGTCGAGACCGGCAAGGACGAATGGGCGCGCCAGGAGTTCGAGTACCTGCGCACCTTCGTGCCCGCCCCGCGCGTCGACGCCTGGCGCCGCACGTCCGGACTGCACCGGGTGCGCGGGCGCCGCGCCCTCGGCGCCGTACGCGCCCTGTGGGAGCTGCGCGACTCACTCGCTCAGCAGCGCGACGTCACCCCCAGCCGGATCGTCCCCGACTCCGCGATCGTGGCCGCCGCGCAGGCGATGCCACTCGACCGGGACGCGCTGCTCGCCACCAAGGGCTTCCACGGCCGCGGCGCGGAACGCTACGCCGGCCGGTTCGCGGCGGCGCTGCGCGAGGTCGCCGAGCTCGACGAGGACGCCCTGCCCACGCGCGCGCCGCGCGGAGACGGACCTCCGCTGCCGCGGGTCTGGGCCGAGAAGGACCCAGTGGCCGCCCGCCGGCTGCAGCTCGCCCGCGAGGCCATGACGGCGCTCGCCGAGGAGCGCAACCTCCCGGTCGAGAACGTCCTCACCCCCGACTTCCTGCGGCGCATCCTCTGGTCGCCCCCGGCCACCCGTCGCGGCGACGAGCTCGTGGACGCGGTCGTCACCCAGCTCTCCGGCTACGGCGCCCGCGGCTGGCAGATCGCGCTCGCCGCGCCGGTCATCGTGACGGCGATCCTGCAGGCCGACGAGGAGGCCGCGCACCAGCCCGACGCGCTGCCGGCGCCGGACGAGGTCCAGCCGGACGAGGTCGAGCCGGACGAGTAGCTACTCGTCCGTGGGACTCGGGCTCTCCGATGTCTGCTCCGGGTCCAGCACGGCCCGCGACTCCTCGTCGATCTGGGTCGTCAATGCGTCGACGTCGGGCAGCGTGGTGGTCAGCAGCAGCCTCAGCGTGGACGACACCGCCCGCTCCAGCTGGGGCCAGTCGTCCAGGAGCGGCGGCACGACCATCCGCTCCACACTCTCGGTGAACACCCCGGCGTGCTCGGGCATCCGGCCGGGTTGCAGGAAGTCGTCGGACACGGCGACCGGCAGGTTGGCTGGCGTCAGGTAACCCTCGGCCGCGACCCGAGCCGTCGCGTCGCGCGAGACGACGTAGACCAGGAAGTCGGCGGCCTTGGCCGTACTGGCCGCATCCGAGGACAGGCACAGGCCGGTGAGCTCGCCGACCGTCGCCTCGTCGTCGATCCGCGGCATCGGCATCACGTCGAAGCTCAGCCCCGAGACCCGGCGCAGCTGGGGGGTCAACGCCCGGAAGCCGGGGATCATCCCGAGCTTGCCGCGCTTGAACCACTCCAGCGGAGTGGCCCGGGCCAGCTGCTCGTCGGTGAGCGTCACGGACGCATCGCGCAGCAGCTCGAGGGTGATGCCGAGCGCCTCGCGGGAGTCGTCGTCGGCGAGGGCGAGGGACGTGGGGTCGTCATCGTCGTCGAACAGCTTGCCGCCGCCGGAGTAGATGAACGGCGCCAGCCCGTGCAGCGTCGGGTCGACGTGGACCCCGCGGCTGCCGCGGCGCGGGCGGGTGGCGAAGTTGGCCGCGGCCGTGAACTCCTCGAACGTCCACCCCTCATGGCTGTCGTCGGCCGGGGCCGGCAGCTCCAGCTGGCGCATGCGCTCGAAGTCGATCAGGTCGGTGTTGTAGTACATGACCATCGGGGAGGCGCCGTAGGGCATGCACTGCAGCTCGTTGTCGGCGGAGAACGCCAGGAGCGCCTCGCGCGCGTAGTCGTCGCTGTAGTCGACGCCCCGCTCGTCGAGGAGCTCGAGCAGCGGCTGGTTGAGACCCCCGGCACGGAGCAGGGCGAGGTCACCGCGCGAGGCCAGGTAGACGTCCGGCACCTTCTCAGGGTCCTCGGAGCGGAGGTCGCGACTGAAGGCCTCGTGGCTGGGCCAGGTCAGCAGCTCGATGTCGGTGCCAACGCTGTCGGCGTTGTAGGTCTCGACGAGGTCCTGGTAGGCCGCGACCTCCTCCTTCGGACCCCACACCCCGAAGGTCAGCTGGGTGACCTTCGGCGGCTTGCTGGACACCGTCGGGGACGGGCCCGACCTCGGCTCGGAGCCGTCGCAGCCGGCCGCCGCCACGCCGAGTGCCAGGAGGATCGCGAGCATGCCGACTCCCAGTCGAGGGCGTCGTACGCCGCGCTGTCCGAGCCTCATCTGGATCCCTGTCCGCATGCCTCTGCCGGCCTTCCTGGAGGAGGCCCGGGGGTCACGCCCGGGCCACCTTACCGGCGGGCCGTCACCGATCAGGCCAGGGAGTGCCGTCGTCCGGCCTCCGCGAGGACCGCGTCGAACACCGTCCGTGCCAGCGCCGCGCCCTCACGTCGCACGACGGCCGGGTCCAGCACCAGCAGCCGGTCCAGCCGGACCTCGCTCGGCCGCCCCTGCCGGTCCCACGCCCCGGTCCCCACGTCGCGCCAGTACCGGCCGTGGCGGGCCTCGTCCTCGGCGTCGCGGTCGTGGTCCTTGCTCGTCAGCATCAGCCCCAGCAGGTCGTCCCCGCGCCGCCCGATGAGCAGCACCGGCCGATCCTTGCCCTGGCTCGCGTCCTCCTCGTAGGGCACCCACGCCCAGACCACCTCGCCCGGGTCGGGCAGCCCGTCGGCCTGTGGCGCGTACCCGATCTCGTCGCCGCTCGGCGTGGCGAGCGGTGCGGTCGCGCCGGTCGGCCTGGCGCCGAGCAGGCGTCGCAGGATCATGCGGGCGGTCCTCATGTCCCCGAGCCTAGTCCCGCAGCTGCCCCGCGTGGTCGAGGTGAGCGAGTGCGCCGAGCCGGGAGCGCCTCACGGCGCATGGCCGCTCGTAGCGGCTTATTTTGGGACCCGGGGCTGCCGCGGCCCGGCGCACTCACCCCTAGTTTAACGGCTCAGGCCAGGCCGCGCGCCAGCTCGGTGTGGCCGGCGGCCTCCAGCTGCTCGGCGAGGACCAGCATCCGCTGCACCTCGGCCGGCGAGGCGTCGGACAGGACGGCGCGGCCGGTGGCGACCACGCGCGCGAACGCCGCGGCGCGGAACAGCACGTCGGCGAAGTCGCCGCCGGCGATGCCGCGCAGGACCTGGTCGACCATGGTCCGCAGCTCCTCGATGCCGGGCGGGTCGGCGACGCCGGCCACCACGCGCGCGACCTGCGCCTGGGCGCGACCGGCCTCGAACTCGCGCGCGACGGCGGCCGAGTCGGCGTAGACCCACGAGCGGAGGAGGAACAGGCGCCACAGGCAGCCGGCGAGCGAGTCGGCCGGCGAGCCCGACCAGACCTCCGCGATGGACTCGATGCCCTCGGTGTCGGCCAGGTGGAGGAGCCGCTCGGCGACGGCGTCGTCGTGGCTCTCCCGAGCCCCGCGCACCAGCAGCTCCGCGGCGCGGTCCCCCGCCTCCGTCACGAGCGCGGGGTCGGCCCCGCCGATGATCTCGTCGAAGTAGGAGCCGCTGCGCCGCGCAGGGCGGTGGTGGGGCCGGCTCGTCATGCGCTCCAGGCTACGTCGCGCTCGCGCCCGCCGAGCCCAGGGCCTTGCGGATCCGCTGGTCGCTGACCGGGTACGCCGTGCCGAGGTGCTGGGCCCAGAGCGAGACCCGGTACTCCTCCAGCATCCAGCGCACCCGACGCAGCCGCTCGCCCGGCGGCCGGCCCTCCGGCAGGGCCGCCACCTGGTGCAGGTAGGCCTCCTGCAGTTCGCTCACCCGGTCCATGAGCTGCCGGTCCTGGGCCACCGCGCCGCCGCCGGCGCCGAGCCGGTCGCGGCGGGCCTGGAGCGCGGCGAGGTAGCGCGGGTAGGCGCGCAGCTGGGTCGTGCCTGCCTCGCGCACGAAGCCGCGCGTCACGAGCCGCTCGAGCTGGCCCTTCATGTCGGCGAGCGCCGGCAGCATGGTCATGTCGGCGCGCCCGCTGAGCTGCTTCTCGGTGGCCCGCCAGGCGTCCAGCACTCGCAGCACGTCGGCGACCACGCCGGGCAGCGCGGCCTCCTGCTCGGGGCGCGCGGCCGCGACCAGGGCGTCGTACGCCGCCTCGTCGCGCACCACCGGACGCGCGTCGACCACGGCCTGGAGCACCGCCAGGCGGCAGTCCTCGAGCAGCTCCGCCACCGAGGGGTACGGCGATCCGGCCAGGCCGAGCTTGTCGGCGTTGGAGAGGCCGTCGAGCACCGGCCGGTCGGCGCGCGGCAGCGTCAGCGCGAGCAGCCGGGTGACGCCGAGGCGGTGTCGCGCGTCGCGCTCGTCCTCGGAGCCGAAGACGGCGAGCCCGACGGTGTCGCCCTCGTCGACCAGGCCGGGGTAGCCCTGCACCTCGTGGCCGGCCCGGACCTGCCGGAACGACTCCTCGATGGTGCCGAACACCCAGGCCGTCTCACCGGTGCGCGCCAGCCCGCTGTCGCTGGCCACCTCGGCCATCGCCTTCGCGAACTGCGGCCGCAGCGGCTCCTTGAGCGCCTCGAGGTCCTTGCCGCGGGCCTGCTCGCGACCGTCCTCGCCGACGACCCGGTAGGTCGGGCGCAGGTGCTCGGGCACCTTGGTCCAGTCCCACGCGTCGCGGGGCACCACGACCCCGGTCGTCGAGCGCAGGTAGCGCTCCAGCGCGTCGAGCAGCGGCTCCTCGCCGGCCGGCACCGCGGCCAGGAACTCCCGCGCCGTGTTGGGCGCCGGCACGAAGCTCACCCGCAGCCGCTTGGGCAGGCTGCGGATCAGGCTGGTGACCAGCTCCTCGCGCAGGCCGGGGACGTTCCACGAGAAGTCGTCGGCCGCGACCCGGTTGAGGGTCGCCACCGGCACGTCGATGGTGAGGCCGTCCTCGGCGCTGCCCGGCTCGAAGTGGTAGCTGATACCGAAGGTCAGCCCCTCGCTCGACCACTCCTGCGGGTAGTCCTCCTCGCGCACCTCGTCGGCCGTGCCGTGGCGCAGCATCGCCGGGTCGAAGGTGAGGAAGTCGGGGTCCTCGCGGCGCTTGAGCTTCCACCACTGGTCGAAGTGCGCACCGCTGACGACCTCCTTGCCGACGCGGGCGTCGTAGAAATCGAAGAGGGTGTGCTCGTCGACGACGATGTCGCGCCGGCGCAGGCGGTGCTCGAGCTCCTCGACCTCCTCCAGCAGGGCCCGGTTGTGCGCGAGGAACTTCTGGTGCGTCGACCACTCGCCGTAGACGAGCGCGTGACGGATGAACAGCTCGCGGCTGTACTCCGGGTCCACCGCCCCGAAGCCCACGAGCCGGTCCGCGACCAGCGGGACGCCGTAGAGGGTCACCTTCTCGTGGGCCATCACCTGGGCGCGCTTCTTGGACCAGTACGGCTCGGAGTAGGTGCGCTTGAGCAGGTCGCCGCCGAGGCGCTCGGCCCACTCCGGCTGGATCGCCGCGTTCTGCCGCGCCCACAGCCGCGAGGTCTCGACCAGCTCGCCGGCCATGAGGTACGGCGGGCTCCTGCGCGCCAGCGCACTGCCCGGGAAGATCGCGAACCGCGCGCCGCGGGCGCCGACGTACTCGCGCATCGGGCGCCGCCCGCCCCGCTGGGGCTTCTCCTTGTCGCGCTCCTCGAGCATGCCGATGTGGCTGAGCAGCCCGGAGAGCAGCGCCTGGTGGATGGCGTCGGAGTCCATGCCCTCGGAGCCGTCGGACGGTTTGCCGACCTCGATGCCCATCTCCTTGGCCACGCGGCGCAGCTGGGACTCGAAGTCCTGCCACTCGCGCACCCGCAGGTAGTTGAGGAACTCGCGCTTGCACAGTCGCCGGAAGGCGCTGCTGCCGAGCTCTCCCTGCTGCTCCTTGAGGTAGCGCCACAGGTTGAGGAAGGTGAGGAAGTCCGAGCTCTCGTCGCGGAAGCGCGCGTGCATCTGGTCGGCCTGCTGCTGCAGCTCCGCGGGCCGCTCGCGCGGGTCCTGCAGCGACAGCGCGGCGGCGATCACCACCACGTCGCGCACGCACCCGAGCCGCTCGGCCTCGATGATCATCCGCGCCAGTCGCGGGTCGATGGGCAGCCGGGCGAGGCGCCGGCCGAGCTTGGTGAGCTTGCCGCCCGACAGCGCGCCGAGCTCCTCCAGCAGCTGCACGCCGGCGTGGACGTTGCGCTTGTCGGGCGGCTCGACGAACGGGAAGCGTCCCACGTCGCCGAGCCCGAGCGAGGCCATCTGCAAGATGACCGAGGCCAGGTTGGTGCGCAGGATCTCGGGCTCGGTGAACTCCGGGCGCGACTCGAAGTCCTCCTGCGAGTACAGCCGGATGGCGATGCCGGCCGCGACCCGGCCGCAGCGCCCGGAGCGCTGGTTGGCCGAGGCCTGGCTGATGGCCTCGACCGGCAGCCGCTGCACCTTGGTGCGCACGGAGTAGCGCGAGATGCGCGCGACGCCGGAGTCGACGACGTAGCGGATCCCGGGGACCGTCAGCGAGGTCTCGGCCACGTTGGTCGCCAGCACGACCCGGCGCCCGGAGTGGGGAGAGAAGACACGGTGCTGCTCGGCGGCCGACAGCCGCGAGTACAGCGGCACGATCTCCACGGTGCCGAGCCGCTCGAGCCGGGCGTCCCCGAGGGCGTCGGCGGTGTCGCGGATCTCGCGCTCGCCCGGCAAGAACACCAGGATGTCGCCTGGGCCCTCGGCGCACAGCTCGCGCACGGCGTCGACGATCGCCTCGGTCTGGTCGCGGACGACCGTCTCGCCCTCCTCGTCCTCCTCGGGGCGCTCGACCAGCGGTCGATAGCGCACCTCGACCGGGTAGGTCCGGCCCGTGACCTCGACCACCGGGGCGTCGAAGTGCTTGGCGAAGCGCTCCACGTCGATCGTCGCGCTGGTGATGACCAGCTTGAGGTCGGGGCGCCGCGGCAGCAGCCGCTTGAGGTAGCCGAGCAGGAAGTCGATGTTGAGGGTGCGCTCGTGGGCCTCGTCGATGATGATCGTGTCGTAGCGGCGCAGCTCGCGGTCGCGCTGCAGCTCGGCCAGCAGGATGCCGTCGGTCATCAGCTTGACCCGGCCGCTGCGCGAGGTCCGGTCGGTGAACCGCACCTGGTAGCCCACCAGGTCGCCCAGGTCGGTGCCGAGCTCCTCGGCGATCCGCTCGGCCACCGAGCGGGCGGCGATGCGCCGCGGCTGGGTGTGCCCGATGAGCTTGCCGTCGGGCCCGCCCTGGCCGCGCCCGAGCTCGAGGCAGATCTTCGGCAGCTGGGTGGTCTTGCCCGACCCGGTCTCCCCGGCCACGATGACGACCTGGTGGTCGCGGATCGCGGCGGCGATGTCCTCGCGTCGCTGGCTGACGGGCAGCTCCGCGGGGTAGACGATCTGGAGCTGCTGGGTCTCGGTCATGGCCCGGCCCATTGTGCCGGACGGCCTTGCTAGAACAGGTTCTACTTGCAAGGATCGCGCGGTGACGGAGCAGCGGTACGACGTGGTCGTGGTCGGCTCGGGCGGGGGCGCACTCACCGGGGCCGCGCTCGCGGCGACGGCGGGACTGTCGGTGGTGGTGGTCGAGAAGACCAGCCTGATCGGCGGGACGTCGGCCTACTCCGGCGGGGCGTGCTGGCTGCCGGGCAGCCGGGTGCAGCAGCGCGCGAGCATCGCGGACTCCATCGAGTCGGCGCGCACCTACCTCGACGCGATCCTGCGGGACCCCGGCGACGAGCTGGTCGAGGCGTTTCTCGCGCACGCGCCCGAGCTCGTCGCCGCACTGGAGGACGACCTGGGCGTCGACTTCGAGTGGCTGCCGTTCCCGGAGTACTACGACGCCCCCGGCCGGGTCGCCTCCGGGCGCTCCATCCAGCCCACGAACGTCCGGCGCGGCGATCTGCCGGCCCAGGTGACCGACCTCGTGCGCCCGCCGGTCGAGCGCGACCGCGCCGGGGAGCCCGGCCGGAGCACCCTGACCGGCGGACAGTCGCTGATCGCCCGGCTGGCCGCGGCTCTGGCGAACGCGGGCGGTGAGATCCGGACGAACCTGCCGGTCACCGGGCTGCTCGTCGACGACGACGGACGGGTCACCGGCGTCGCGGCGATGACACCGGAAGGGCCGCTCACCTTCGGCGCGAGCCGCGGCGTGCTCCTGGCCGCCGGCGGCTACGAGGGCAACGCCGCCCTGCGCCAGGAGCGCGGCGTTCCCGGCGACGCGGCGTGGACGATGGCGCCGGCCGGCACGAACACCGGCGAGCCGATCCAGGCCGCGATCGCGCTCGGGGCGGCCACCGACTTCAGCGCCCTCGGCTGGTTCTGCCCCGGACTGGAGCACCCCGACGGCCGCGGGTCGTTCACGCTCGGCTTGCGCAGCGGGCTCATGGTGGACGCATCCGGCCACCGCTACGCCAACGAGGCGCAGCCCTACGACCGCCTGGGTCGAGAGATGGCCGCGGCCGTGGGGGGAAGGGCGACCCGGGTGCCGTCGTGGCTGGTCTTCGACTCCCGCGAGGGCGGGCGGCTGCCGGCCATCGCGATGCCCGAGGGCGACCCGGTCGAGCACCTGGCCGCCGGCACGTGGACGCAGGCCGACACGGTCGAGCAGCTCGCGGCCACCATCGGCGTGCCCGCCGACGCCCTGGTCGCGACCGTCGCGCGCTTCAACGGCTTCTGCGAGAAGGGCCTCGACGAGGACTTCGGCCGCGGGGACGACGAGTACGACACCTTCTTCGCCGGCGGCGAGGGGCCCAACTCCGCGTTGAGGCCCTGCGACCGTCCGCCCTACTACGCCGCCCGCTTCGTGCTCTCCGACCTCGGCACCAAGGGTGGCCTGGTCACCGACGCCGCCGGGCGCGTGCTGCGCCACGACGGCTCCCCGATGCCTGGCCTCTACGCGGCGGGCAACTGCGCCGCCTCGGTGTTCGGCCCCGTCTACCCCGGCCCCGGCGCCCCGCTGGGCTCGGCGATGGTCTTCGCGTCGCTGGCCGTGCGGGACATGCTCAGCGGGTCGGCTGCCAGCGCGGGTCGGTGACGAACGCGAGGGCCCGCTCGAGCGGGAACTCCCCGGTGTCCGGGACGAACGACACCGTGACGCGGTACGACGCTCCGGCGTAGACCGCCTGCCAGCCCTCGACTCCGGCCCCTGTCCATCGCACCTCCGCTGCTCTCTACCTCCTCAACGGAGCGCGAGTCGGTTGGGTGCGGAGGCGGACCTGCTCAGGCGTCGCCGTCTCCGGTGTCGGGCTCGGGCGTCCCGGACTCCGGCGCCTCGGGCTGCTCGGAGTCGGGCTGCTCGCCGAACGGCAGTCCGCCCTGGTCGCCGTCGTACTCGTCGTCGCCGTAGGAGCCGGGCGGCATCATCAGCCCGGGCCCACCGTGGTGGCCGCCCCGGTGGCCACCGTGCTCCTGGAACCGTCCGCCGCCCGGGCCGAAGCCGTCCGGCTCGTCGTCGTCGGCCCAGGCGCTCACGGCCGCACCGCCGAGGCCCCCGAGGATCAGGCAGAGCGCCGCGACGCCGGCCACGATCGGCGCGCCGAGGCTGCGCTGGCGCCAGCTGGTCTTGTGCGGGGGCTGGACGGGCTGGGTCTCGTGCTCGTTCACAGGTGAAACCTCCTTCTGTGGTCCTGTCGTGTCGTGCACCCCTGAGTGTCGGCGGCGAGTCTGTGCAGACGCTGTGCTCGCCGGATGAGGACGTCGTGAGCCGGCTCCTAGCTGCACCTCATCGTGCGCACAGGAGAGTCACAGGATGGCGAGGCACAGTGGAGCCATGGCTCCACACGACCTGGTACGCGCCGACGGCTCACCGCTGCGCGTCCTCGTCGTCGACGACGAGGTGAACCTCGCCGAGCTGATCTCGATGGCGCTGCGCTACGAGGGCTGGCAGGTCGAGACCGCCCACACCGGGACGAAGGCGGTGAGCACGGCCAAGGAGTTCCGCCCCGACGCGGTGGTGCTCGACATCATGCTGCCCGACTTCGACGGCCTCGAGGTGCTGCGCCGGCTGCGCAGCGCCGACGCCGACGTCCCGGTCCTCTTCCTCACCGCGCGCGACGCCGTGGAGGACCGGATCGCCGGGCTCACGGCGGGCGGCGACGACTACGTCACCAAGCCGTTCTCCCTGGAGGAGGTGGTCGCGCGCCTGCGCGCGCTGATGCGGCGCGCCGGCGCCCAGCAGGCCAAGGAGTCCCCCGTTCTGGTGGTCGGCGACCTGGAGCTGGACGAGGACAGCCACGAGGTACGCCGGGCGGGCGAAGAGATCAGCCTGACGGCGACCGAGTTCGAGCTGCTGCGCTACCTGATGCGCAACCCCCGCCGGGTGCTCAGCAAGGCGCAGATCCTCGACCGGGTCTGGAACTACGACTTCGGCGGCCAGGCCAACGTCGTCGAGCTCTACATCTCCTACCTGCGCAAGAAGATCGACGCCGGCCGCGAGCCCATGATCCACACGGTGCGCGGCGCCGGGTACGTCCTCAAGCCGGCCGCATGAGGCTGCCTCGGTCGCTGGCCTCGCGACTGGTCGTGACGACCGTCGCGCTCGTGGCGGTCGCCGCGCTGCTCATCAGTGGCGCGACCGCACTGGTCATGCGCAACTACCTCAACGGCCAGCTCGACGACAAGGTGCTCTCCTCGGCACGCCGCGCCGAGGACGGCCCCGGACTCCGCGGGCCCGGGCCGCACGGCCACGAGCCGCGGGGCCTCTTCGGCAACCAGGAGCCCGCCACCCTCGTGGCGCTGCCGGACGAGGGCGTGGGCATCGTCCTGGCCGACCAGCCCGGCGACAGCGCCCAGCTCGACGACGAGGCGCTCGACCTGCTCGCCGACGTCCCCGACGACGGCGAGGTGCACACCGTCGACGTGCCCGAGCACGGCCGGTACCGGGTCACCGTCGAAGGTGGCCTGGTCTCCGGGCTGCCCACCGAGTCGGTGGACGCCGCGGTCGCGTCGGTGGTGCGCTGGGAGCTCCTGCTCACCCTGCTGGGCGTCGTGAGCACCGGCGCGCTGGCCTCGAGCGTCGTACGCCGCCAGCTGCGCCCACTCACCGAGGTGGCCGAGACGGCGCGCGCGGTGGCCACCCTGCCGCTGGCCTCGGGCGAGGTCGGGGTGACCGAGCGCGTGCCGGCGCACCTGACCGACGAGCGGACCGAGGTCGGCCAGGTCGGTGCCGCGCTCAACACCCTGCTCTCCCATGTGGAGTCCTCCCTGGACGCGCGGCACCGCAGCGAGCAGCAGGTGCGGCAGTTCGTCGCCGACGCCTCCCACGAGCTGCGCACCCCGCTGGCCACGATCGTGGGCTACGCCGAGCTCGCCCGGCGCCGACCGGGGGACGCCGAGGCCGCGGCGACCGCGCTGGCGAAGGTCGAGGAGGAGTCCACGCGGATGACCCGGCTGGTCGAGGACCTCCTGCTGCTGGCGCGTCTGGACGCCGGGCGACCGCTGGCCCGGGAGCCCGTGGACCTGACCCGGCTGCTCCTGGAGGCCGTCGAGGACGCGCGGGTGCTGGCGCCCGAGCACCGGTGGACGCTGCACCTGCCCGAGGAGTCGGTCGAGGTGCTCGGGGACGAGCAGGCGCTGCACCAGGTGGTGACCAACCTGCTCACCAACGCGCGCAAGCACACCCCGCCCGGCACCGAGGTCACGGTCTCGCTGACCGACCGCGGCTTCGAGGTCGCCGACGACGGGCCGGGCTTCCCGCCGGAGCTTGCCGACCATGCGTTCGAGCGGTTCGCGCGCGGTGACGCCGCCCGCCACCGGCAGGGAGGTGTCGGTCTCGGTCTCGCCCTCGTCCGGGCCATCGTCACGGCCCACGGCGGCGACGTACGGCTGGAGAGCACGCCGGGCCACACCAGGATCCGGGTGGATCTGAGGTAGTCTTCGCAGCGACGGATTGTCAGACAATCTGACGCCCACCACCCGAGGGAGAAGCGCTCCGATGACGTCATCGCTGACCGACCTGCCCGCCACCAACGGCATCGAGTTCGCTCGCGCCGAGGAGCGCACCGCCCACAACTACCACCCGCTCCCGGTGGTCGTCGCCCACGCCGAGGGCGCGTGGATGACCGACGTCGACGGCGGGCGCTTCCTCGACCTGCTGGCCGGCTATTCCGCGCTCAACTTCGGCCACAGCCACCCCGCGCTCGTCGCCGCGGCGCACGCCCAGCTCGACAAGCTCACCCTCACCAGCCGAGCGTTCGTGCACGACCAGTTCGCCGACTTCTGCGCCGCCCTGGGCGACCTGTGCGGCAAGGACCTGGTGCTGCCGATGAACACCGGCGCCGAGGCCGTCGAGACCGCGATCAAGGTCGCTCGCAAGTGGGGCTACGAGGTGAAGGGCGTGCCCGCCGACCGCGCCACGATCCTGGTCGCCTCGGGCAACTTCCACGGCCGCACCACCACCATCGTCGGGTTCTCCGACGACCCCGACGCCCGCGACGGCTTCGGTCCCTTCGCCCCGGGCTTCGTGACGGTGCCCTACGGCGACCTCGCCGCACTCGAGGCCGCCATCGACGACACGACCGTCGCCGTGCTGATCGAGCCGATCCAGGGCGAGGGCGGCGTCGTGATCCCGCCCGAGGGCTACCTGCGCGGCGTCCGCGAGGCCTGCACGCGCGCGAACGTGCTCTTCGCCGCCGACGAGATCCAGGCCGGCCTCGGCCGCACCGGGCGCACCTTCGCCTGCGACCACGAGGACGTCGTCCCGGACATCTACATCCTCGGCAAGGCCCTGGGCGGCGGCATCGTGCCGGTCTCGGCGGTCGTCGCCGACCGCGACGTGCTCGGCGTGCTCAAGCCCGGCCAGCACGGCTCCACGTTCGGCGGCAACCCGCTGGCCTGCGCGGTCGGCCACGCGGTCGTCGACATGCTCGCCACCGGCGAGTTCCAGCGGCGCGCCGACGAGCTGTCGCTGCTGCTGCGCGAGCGCCTCGAGTCGATGATCGGCCACGGCGTCCTCGCCGTCCGGGTCCGAGGCCTGTGGGCCGGCGTCGACATCGACCCCGCCGTGGGCACCGGACGCGAGGTCTGCGAGGCGCTCATGGCCCGCGGCGTCCTCGCCAAGGACACCCACGGCTCCACCATCCGCCTCGCGCCCCCGCTCGTCGTCACCGCCCCGGACCTCTCCTGGGGCCTGGACCAGCTCGCCGAGGTGGTCGCGCGCTAGGCCGCGGCCGCGGACCGATCGGCTACGACCTCACCCGGGCGCGATGACCTCGACGAGCGCCGGCAGGGAGGCCGCGAGGATCGCCAGCAGCTCCTCGCGGCTCACGCCCGCCGGCTCGGCGCGCCAGGTCAGCACGAGCTCCTCGGCCATCGCCGACCAGCCGCGCACCAGCAGCCGGGTCGTGGCCGTGTCCGCGACGATCTGGCCCCGGGCGTCCTCGCGGAAGATCCGGTCGGTGAGTGCGGAGCGGGCCTCCTCGTAGATCTCGCGCAGCGCGTCGTTGCCGCCCGCAGCCCCCTTGACCAGGGACAGGTAGCCCTCGTAGTTGGCCGTGACGTAGTCGACGTACGCCGTCACCGACACCCGCAGCCGCTCCAGCGGCTCGCCCTCCACGGGCGGTGCGGTCTGGGCGATCAGGTCGTCGGCCGCGCGGCGTACGACGGCCTCGTGGAAGGCGTGCTTGTTGCCGAAGTAGTGGTAGAGCAGGCCGCGCGAGATGCCGGCCTCCTCGGCCAGCACGTCGATGGAGAGCTCGTCGAGCGAGCGCGTCGCGAGCAGCCGGACCCCCAGGTCCAGGAGCTGGGAGCGGCGCTCGTCGGGAGCCAGCCGGGTGCGTGCGGGTGACGTCACGTCACGAGTGTATTGACACTCGTTCAATAACGGCAATACCGTCGCGCCATGAGCTCCCCCCACGCGGTCGACCACGTGATCATCGGCTCAGGCTTCGCCGGGCTGTGCGCCGCAATCAAGCTGCAGGAGGACGGCGAGACCGACTTCGTGGTCCTCGAGAAGGCCGGTGAGGTCGGCGGCACCTGGCGCGACAACACCTACCCCGGTGCCGCCTGTGACGTGCCGAGCCAGCTCTACTCCTACTCCTTCGCCGAGCACGACTGGCCCAGCTCCTACTCCCCCCAGCCCGACATCCAGGCCTACATCCAACGGGTCGCCGCCGAGTCCGGCACGCTCGACCGGTTCGCCTTCGACACCCCGGTCACCGACGCCGTCTGGGACGCCTCCGCGCAGCGGTGGAGCGTTCACACCCCGGCCGGCGTGTGGACCGCGCGGTTCCTCGTGGTCGCGGCCGGCGCCCTCGAGGAGCCCAAGGTGCCCGACCTCCCGGGGCTGGACACCTTCCAGGGCCACGTCTTCCACTCCGCGCGCTGGGACCACGACGTCGACCTGGCCGGCAAGCGCATCGCGGTCATCGGCACCGGCGCCTCCGCGATCCAGATCATCCCCGAGCTCCAGAAGGCCCTGCAGCCCACGGGCGGCCACCTCGACGTCTACCAGCGCAGCGCGCCCTGGGTGATCCCCCGCAACGACCGGGCCTACTCCCGACTCGAGCGGCTCGCGCTGCGGCGCGTGCCCGGTCTGCGCCGCCTCTACCGCACCGGCCTGTACTGGTCCCACGAGGCCTACGTGCCGGCGTTCACCCTCCAGCCCAAGATCGCGGCCCCCGCTCGTGCGCTGGCGCTGCGGAACATCGAGAAGGGCATCTCGGACCCGGTCCTTCGCGACAAGGTCACGCCGCGCTTCGCCTTCGGCTGCAAACGGGTGCTGCGCTCCAACACCTACTACCCCGCCCTCGCCGCCGACAACACCGAGGTCATCACGGAACGCATCTCCAAGGTCACCGGCAACGCGGTCGTCACCGAGGACGGCACCGAGCGCGAGGTGGACGTGCTCGTGGTCGCCACCGGCTTCCACACGACCGACCTGCCGATCGCCGAGCACATCACCGGCCGGTCCGGGCGCACGCTCGCCGACACGTGGCGCAGTGCCGGCATGGCGGCCTACAAGGGCACGACCGTGCCGGGCTTCCCCAACCTCTTCATGCTCGTGGGGCCCAACACCGGCCAAGGGCACACCAGCATGATCTTCATCATCGAGTCCCAGGTCGCCTACCTGCGCGACGCGCTGCGCACCGTCCGCCGCCGCGGCCTCGACGCGGTCGAGCCCACCCAGGAGGCCACCGACCGCTGGAACCGCTCCTTGCAGCGCCGGATGCGCCATACCGTGTGGACGACGGGCGGCTGCGACAGCTGGTACCTCGACGACCATGGGCGCAACACCGTCCTGTGGCCCCGCACCACGGCAGACTTCCGGCGCCGGTTGGCGTCCTTCGACGAGGAGGCGTACGCATGAGGAGCTTCGCGGACAAGGTCGTCGTCATCACCGGCGCCGGCTCCGGGATCGGACGCGCCCTCGCGGTCGAGACGGCCCGCCGCGGCGCGCTGCTGGCGATCTCCGACGTGGACGAGGCCGGGCTGGCCCGGACCGTGGACCTGGTCAAGGCGGTGGGCGCCGAGGTCCGCAGCGACCGCCTCGACGTCGCCGACCGCGCGGCCTTCGCGGCGTACGCCGGTGCCGTCGTCGAGCACTTCGGGCGGGTCAACGTGGCCGTCAACAACGCCGGCGTCGCGCTCTCCGGCGACCTCGCGGACCTGTCCTACGACGACATGGAGTGGATCTTCGGCGTCAACTTCTGGGGCGTCGTCCACGGCACCAAGGAGCTGCTGCCGCATGTGATCGCCTCCGGCGACGGCCATGTCGTCAACATCTCCTCCCTCTTCGGCCTGGTCTCGATGCCGGGGCAGAGCGCCTACAACGCGACCAAGTACGCCGTGCGCGGGCTCACCGAGGCGCTGCGCGAGGAGATGCTCGTGGCCGGCCACCCGGTCGGCGTCACCGCCGTCCACCCGGGCGGCATCAAGACCGCGATCGCCCGCAACGCCCGCGCCGCCGAGGGCGAGGACGCCGAGGCGCTCGCTCGGTTCTTCGACGAGAAGCTGGCCAAGACGACCCCCGAGAAGGCCGCCCGCGTCATCGTCAAGGGCGTGCTGAAGAACAAGGCCCGGGTGCTGGTCGGGCTGGACGCGCACGCGGTGCACCACGCGGCCAAGCTGGTCGGGTCGCGCTACCAGGAGGTCGCCGCCCGGGCCTCGCGCAGGGTGCTGTGAGCGCGCCCGCGCCACCGCGGTCCGGCGACCCCGTGCGGGTCGTGATGACCAAGTGGGGCGACCGCCCCCACTGGGAGTTCGACGCGGTGCTGCTCGGCACCGACGAGGCCGGCGACTGGCTCGGACTGCCGGCCGGGGCGACGATGTCGCGCCCGGGCGCAGACTACGTCGCCCCGGTCGACCAGGCGCTCCTGGTGCCGGCCGAGGGCACTGAGACCACCCGGGGTTGGCTCGCCACGTTCCACGCCGCGCAAGGTCCCCTCCACACCTACGTCGACATGACCACGCCACCGCGTTGGGACGGCCACACCCTGCGGGCCGTCGACCTCGACCTCGACGTGATCCGCGGCAACGACGGGCGGGTCTGGGTGGACGACGAGGACGAGTTCGCCCAGCACCGCGTCGAGCTCGGCTACCCCGACGAGGTCGTCGCGCTCGCCCTGTCCACCGCCGAGCGGATCCTCGCGGCGGTCGAAGGGAGACGGGCGCCCTTCGACGGGAGCGCGCTCGCGTGGCTGAGCCACGTCGAACGGCTCTCCGGCTAGGACGCGACCGTCCGGCTCCGACCGCGACGGCGCCTGCCGGGGTAGCGCAGCGGCCCGACCAGCCGGGGTCCGGCCAGCCGGCTCTCCAGCCGGCTCGCCTCGCGCCTCAGGGGCTGCGCCACGTACTCGCCCAGGATCACGCCGGCCGAGAGCGCGGTGGCGATGGAGGCTGCCGAGATCATCGCCAGGAGCCCCTGCGAGGTGGTGGTCCCGCCCTCGGCCATCAGCGCCAGGCCGCGGTAGATCGACAGTCCGGGCAGCATCGGCACGACCGCGGAGACGACCACCACCAGCGGCGGGACGCGCAGGCGGCCGGAGACGGTGTAGCTGACCACCCCGACGAAGAACGCCGCGAGGGCGGTCGGCCAGGCGCGGCCGAACCCCTGGATCGAGATCGACTGCGAGATCGAGATGGCGAGCCCGGCGATGAGCGCGATCGGCAGGATGATCCGACGAGGCGCGTACGACGAGAACGCGAACGCGCCCGCACACAGGGCCGCGCCGAGCGCGACCGGGGTGAGCGTCTCCCAGCTGGAGGCGGCCATCCCGACGCGGCGCAGCTCCACGCCGGCCACGTCGGCCACGGTGAGGCCCCCGCTGACGCCGGCGATGATGCCGGCCGTGGCCAGCAGCGCCTCGGTGAGCCGCGCGCCGGCGGTGATGTAGAAGCCCGAGAGTGCGTCCTGGAGCGCGCCCATGAACCCGATGCCCGCGAGCAGCATGATGATGTTGGCGGTGATGACCAAGGACGGGTTCTCCACCAGACCCACCCCGGCGGCGGCCGCCGCGAGCAGCGTGGCGACGGCTCCGCCCGCGACCTGCTGGTAGAAGAACGGCAGCCGGCGGCGGGCCATCCACAGCTGCAGCCGGTCGATGCAGACCGCCGCCACGAAGGCGATGGCCACCACCGTGACGTCGCCGCGCAGCAGGATGCCGACCCCCGAGCACATGGCCCCCCAGCCCAGGCTGACCGCCCACCGGGGGGTGCTGTGCCCCGACGAGACGATCCGGGCCAGCGTCGCGCGCGCCTCGGCCAGGTCCACCTGGTCGGCGATCACGTCGCGGACCAGGTGGTCGACGAGCGTGAGGTCCTCGTAGTCGATGTCGCGCTGCTTGACGTGGCGCACCTGCATGAGCGGAGACTCCTCGGGGGAGACCTGGTAGCTCATCGACAGGGACGTGAACGTGACGTCGATCTCGGGGTGCCGCAGCCCGAAGTGCCACGCCAGCGTCTGCATGGTCGAGGTGACGTCGGCGGCACCGGCGCCGGACGAGAGGAGCAGCTCGCCCACGCGGAGACAGAAGTCCATCGTCAGGTTCAACGCGCGTCCCTCAGCCATCCCGCCATGCTGGCAGGCACCAGGTGTGCTTCGCTTGGCGGGTGCGCATCGACTTCCACGCCTCCGCCGAGCCCACGCTCGGGGTCGAGTGGGAGCTCGCACTGGTCGATCGGCGGACCCGCGACCTGCGCAACGACGCCTCTCACCTCTTCGCCCGCGCCCGGCACCGGATGCCGGATCCGAGCCGCCTGCACCAGGAGCTGCTGCGCAACACCGTCGAGCTCGTGACCGGCGTCTGCCACACGGTGCCCGAGGCCATGGCCGAGCTGCGCGAGACGCTCGCCGCCGTGGTTCCCGCCGCCGACGAGCTCGGGCTCGACCTGTACGGCGCCGGCACGCACCCCTTCGCGTCGTGGACCGCGCAGGAGCTGACGCCGGGCCACCGCTACGCCGAGCTGATCAACCGCACCCAGTGGTGGGGACGCCAGATGCTCATCTGGGGCGTCCACGTCCACGTCGGGATGCCGGAGCGCGACCGGGTACTGCCGGTGCTGTCGGCGCTGCTGAACTACTACCCGCACCTCCAGGCCCTCTCGGCGTCCTCGCCGATCTGGGCCGGGGTCGACACCGGCTACGCCTCCAACCGGGCCCTGATGTTCCAGCAGCTGCCCACCGCGGGGCTGCCGTTCCAGTTCGACACCTGGGCCGAGTACGAGCGGTTCGTGGACGACCAGCTCACCACCGGGGTGATCGAGGTGCTCTCCGAGGTGCGGTGGGACGTTCGGCCGGCCCCGCACCTGGGCACGATCGAGACCCGGGTCTGCGACGGCGTCTCCACCTTCGACGAGCTGGCCGCGCTGACGGCCCTCGTGCACTGCCTGGTGGTCGACCTCGACTCCCGGCTGGCGGCGGGCGAGACGCTGGCGACCATGCCGCCGTGGCACGTGCAGGAGAACAAGTGGCGCTCGGCCCGCTACGGCCTGGACGCGATCATCATCCTGGACGCCGACTCCCAGGAGCGGCTCGTGACCGACGACCTGGTCGACCTCGTGGAGCGGCTGGCCCCGGTCGCGGACCGGCTGGGGTGCGAGGCCGAGCTGCGCTCGGTCCTCGACATCGTGGGCCGCGGGGCGTCCTACCAACGGCAGCGGGCCGTCGCCGAACGCACCGGCGGCGACCTGGTCGCGGTGGTCGACTCCGTCGTGCGCGAGCTGCGCGACGGGCTCTGACGTGGCGGGCGACGGGATCCGGGTGGCGCTGGCGGCCCCCAACGAGGCGGCGGCCGCCGCCGGCGAGCGCGTGGTCCTGGCCGGTGGCAACGCGGTGGACGCGGCGCTGGCCGCCGCGCTGGTGACGATGGTCAACGAGGTCGGCATCGTCTCGCTCAGCTCCGGCGGCTTCGTCACCGTGCAGCCGCCCGAGGCCGAGCCCTTCACCGTCGACGGCTGGATGGACATGCCCGGTCGCGGCGGAAGCCCCCTGGGCGGCGGCACCTGGGACGTCGTCACCGAGTACGGCGACGGGGTCGAGACCACGATCGGGCCGGGCTCGGTCGCGGTGCACGGCTCGGTCGCGGCGTTCGGCGAGGTGCACGCCCGTGACGGCAGGCTGCCCTGGCGCGACCTGGTCGCTCCGGCGATCGAGGTGGCCCGCGGCGGCTTCCGGCTGAGCCGGGCGTCGCGGTACTACCTCGACCACGTCCACCTCGACATCTACGGCTGGGACGAGGCCAGCCGGGTCGCGCTGCACGATCGCGACGGACGGCTCACCCGCGGGCCGGTCGTGCTGCCCGACCTCGTCGCGACGCTGCGCCAGCTCGCCGACGAGGGGCCGGCCGCGCTCCACACCGGCGACCTCGGCCGCCGCATCGCCGCCGATGTGACCGCTCGCGGCGGCATCCTGGACGCCGACGACCTGGCGGCGTACGCGCCGGTTGTGCGGCCCTCCCTGACCACGCGCATGGGGGCCTGGACCCTGGCCACGACGCCGCCGCCCTCGGTCGGCGGGGTCTGCGTCGCCGCCATGCTGCGCCTGCTGGAGGACCGCCCGCACGGCCCGTGGACACCCGACGACGTGGACCACCTGGTGCGCGTCCAGCGCGCGGTGCTCGGCCACCGCCTCGACATCCTGGACCACGCCGACGACGTCACGGCGGCCGCCGCGTCGCTCCTCGACCAGGTCGACCGTGACCACCTCGCGGTGCTGGAGTCCGGCTCGACGGCGCACGTCTCCGCCGCCGACAGCGACGGCCTGGCCTGCTCGGTGACCGTCTCGTCGGGCTACGGCGCCGGCTTCATCGCCGAAGGCACCGGCATCTGGCTCAACAACTGCCTGGGCGAGCAGGAGCTCAACCCCCGCGGCCTGCACGGCTCGGCCCCCGGCACCCGACTGCTGTCCAACATGGCCCCCACCGTGGGCCGGCACGACGACGGCTCCGCCCTGGCGATCGGCTCGCCCGGCGCGGATCGGATCACCACCGCGCTCGCCCAGGTGCTGGCGCTCTTCGTCAACGGCGGCCTGTCGCTGCGCGACGCCGTCGACCACCCGCGGGTGCACCTGCACCGCGCCGGCCGGCCCGGCGAGGTGCTCAAGCGGGAGGCCGAGCCCACGATGTACTTCGGGGGCGTCGGCGCCGCCCTGGTCGGCCCGGACGGGCGGCTCGACGCGGCCGCGGACCCCCGTCGCGAGGGCGCCACCCGGCTCGTCGCCGGCCCCGCCTCCTAGTAGCCGCCCTCGGGCTCGGTCATCTCCAGGCGGACTCCCAGCAGCCGCACCGGACGGTCCCGGTCGACCCGGCCGAGCAGCTCGACGGCGGCCTCGGCCAGGATCTCCGGGTCGTTGGTCGGTGCCGGCAGGGTGAGGCTGCGGGTGACGGTGAGGAACGGCTTGAACCGCACTTTGATCCCGACCCGCGCGGCGGGACGGCCCTCGGCGTCGATGTCCACCACCGCCCGGCGGGCCAGCCGGCGGGCGGCCTCCTCGACCTCGGCCCACACCTCGAGGTCGGACTGGAAGGTCTCCTCCCGGCCGTGGGCGCGCGGCACGTAGGGCGCGGGGTCCACGGGGCTGGTGTCGACACCGCGGCCGAGCCGGTGGAACCACGGGCCCATCGTCGGCCCGATCTCGGCGGCCAGGACGCGAGCGTCGGACTCGGCCAGCTGGCGCACCGTGTCGATCCCCAGCGTCGCCAGCCGCTTGGCGGTCTTGGCCCCGATCCCCCACAGCGCCCGGGTCGGCCGGTCGCCCATCTCCTCGAACCAGGTCTCGTCGGTGATCCGGTAGACCCCGCGCGGCTTGCCGAAGTCGGTGGCGATCTTGGCCTGCAGCTTGTTGTTGCCGATGCCGACCGAGCAGTGCAGGCGCGTCGCCGCGAGCACCGCCGCGCGGAGCTGCTCGGCGAAGGCGACCGGGTCCTCGCGTGGCTCGCGCGCGGCCAGGAACGCCTCGTCCCAGCCGAGCACCTCGACGTCGACCGGGGCGCCGTCCCACTGCTGCGCGCGCAGGGTCGCCATCACCTGCGCCGAGGCCGCCTCGTAGGCCGGCGCGTCGACCGGGAGGATCACCGCGTCGGGGCACTTGCGCGCCGCCAGCCGCAGCGGCATGCCGGACCCCACGCCGTACTCGCGTGCCTCGTAGGACGCCGTCGAGACCACCGCCCGCTCGCTCGGGTCGCCGCGCCCGCCGACGATCAGCGGCAGGCCCGCGAGCTCGGGGCGTCGCAGCACCTCGACGGCGGCGATGAACTGGTCCAGGTCGACGTGCAGCACCCAGCGAGCCCGCGGCGGATCGCCCGACGTGGTCATGACGTCATCGTGGGAGGCGGGGGCAGGGCGTCGGTGGACTCGGTCTCGTCCATGCCCGTCAGGAGCAGCAGGTCGACGACGATCGATCGGAGCTGGGCGAGGATCACCTCGGCGGCCAGCACCTCGGAGCGCTCGACCTGGCCGGTGCGCTCACCGACCGCGAGCACCTGCGGCCGGGCCGCGAGGGCCATCCGGTCGGCGGCCAGCTCGGCGGCCACCGCGTCGGCGGCGTCGGCCAGCTCGAGCGCCAACCGCGCGTAGGAGCCGGGGACCGCCCCGCGCCGGTAGGCGGTGACCGCCGTCTGCCGCACCAGCACCCGGGTGGAGCGCAGCGTCCGGTCGAGGGGGTCGACCAGGTCGCTCACCCGCCTGAGGTTGTCCCGGTGGCGCACGCGGAACGGCGAGGAGGCCACGACGGACATCCCCTCGTCGGCGGCCGACTGGAGCTCGCGGATCAGGTGGTCGGTGGCACGGGCGTCGGCGAGCAGCGCCAGGCCGCGCTCGGCCTCGCCCGTGACCATCACGTCGCTGGCCGTGCGCAGCAGCTCGGCGATCTTGTCCATGACCAGCGCCGCCTGCTCGCGGGGCCGCCGCAGCGGCGCGGCGGGGACGACCGTGGCCGCCACCAGGGCGACCGCGCCGCCGACCAGCGCGTCCGTCCAGCGGGTCAGCGCCGCGCTCGGATCCGGCAGCAGGGTGCTGACCACGATCGACTGCACCGCCGCCTGGGTGACGAACAGCTGTCCCCCGTCGAGGAGGAACGCCGTCGTCATGGCCAGGCCCACGATCAGCACGAGCTGCCAGGCGCCCGAGCCGATCTGGATGACCAGCAGGTCGGCGATGAAGACGCCGATCGCCACCCCGAGGGTCACCTCGACCACCCGCCGCAGCCGCTGGCCGTAGGAGGTGCCCAGGCTGACCACCGCGGCGATCGGGGCGAAGAACGGCGTGTCGCGGCCCAGCACGTCGGCGGCCAGGAACCACGCGACCCCGGCCGCGAGCGCGCACTGGGCGATCTGCCACCGCTTGGCCCTCAGCCGCAGGAGGCGGGCCCCGAGCGACGCGCGCCCCCGCGCCCGCATCCGGTCCAGCCGTCCGGCCTCCATGGACCGATCGTGTCACGACCGCGCGTGCTCCAGCGCTCGCTTGAGGTCGCCGAGATCGCGGTACCAGACCCGGACCTCGGTGCGGCAGCGGACGCGTGCCACGCGGCGGCCGTACTCGCCGCACTCGGCGAAGGCCTCCGAGTCGGTGGGTGGGGAGAGCTCGGAGCCGTCGGAGTAGTGGATGCCGAAGCCGTTGGCCGCGTCACCCTCCACCTCCACGATGACGGGCGGCTCGTGGACGCGGTCGCCCGGCGGCCCGTGCTCCGCGCGGGCCAGGCCGGTGAGGGCGGCGGTGAGGAGAAGTGCGGTCAGGAGTGCGAGAAGGATCTTCATGGCCGCGACGCTAGGAGCGGCGAGGGACAGAACGAGGCGAGCGCGGTCCTCCCTGGGGACGACCGCTGGCGCGAGGCCCCGCTGTGGACGACAGGTGGCCCGAGCACCGCTCGCCGGGCCCTGGGTGCTTGTGGCCGTGGTCACGGCGAGCGAGGATGCGTCCCTACGAAAGGCGCACCGTGGTCACTGCGATCGATCCCACCGCGACCGGCTTCCTCTTCGCCGAGAACCGGAGCATGCCGATGCACGTCGGCGGACTCCAGCTGTTCAAGAAGCCGGAGGGAGCCGGACGGGGCTACGTCCGCGAGATGTTCGAGCAGATGAGCGACATCGACGAGGTGGCACCGCTGTTCCTCAAGCGACCCCACCGGTCGGTGCGCACCGGCGGGCAGTGGGTCTGGCGGCCCGACGAGCAGTTCGACATCGAGCACCACGTGCGCCACAGCGCCCTGCCCAAGCCCGGACGGATCCGCGAGCTGCTCGAGCTGTGCGGCCGGCTCCACGGCACTCGCCTGGCGCGTGAGCGTCCCCTGTGGGAGGCCCACGTCATCGAGGGTCTGCGTGACGGCCGGGTCGCGATGTACACCAAGACCCACCACGCGCTCATCGACGGCGTCTCCGCGATGCGGCTCCTCGCCAGCGTCCTGTCGACCGACCCCGACAAGCGCGGGATGCCCGCGCCCTGGGCCGCGCCGCCGACCTCCCGCCCGAGTCGCGAGCGCGAGGCCCCCGAGCTCTCCGAGCTGCCCGTCCAGGCGCTGCGTACGGCGCTCGGGATCACCGCCGAGGCCGCCGGCATGCCGGGCGCGCTGGTGAAGACGCTCAGCAAGGGCCTGCGCAACGAGACCTCCGCGCTCTCGCTCTACGCGCCGCGCACGATCATCAACCAGAAGATCACCGGCTCGCGGCGCTTCGCCGCGCAGGACTGGCCGATCGAGCGGCTGCGCGGCATCGGCAAGGCCACCGGGACCACGGTCAACGACGTGGTGCTGGCGATGTGCAGCGGTGCCATGCGCGCCTACCTGCTCGAGCTCGACGCGCTGCCAGACCAGACGCTGGTCTCGATGGTCCCGGTCGGTCTCAACGCCACGCAGTCGCAGATCGCCTCGGCCGAGGGCGGCAACGCGGTCGGTGCGGTGATGGTGCAGCTGGCCACCGACCTGCCCGACCCGGCCCGGCGGCTGGCGGCCATCCACCGCTCCATGAAGGACGGCAAGGAGGCGCTCTCGTCGATGACGCCGATGCAGATCCTGGCGATGAGCGCGCTCGGCCAGGCCCCGGCGATCCTCGCGCCGATGCTGCGCATGCAGGGCATCGTGCGTCCGCCGTACAACCTCATCATCAGCAACGTCCCCGGCCCGCGCTCCACCCACTACTGGAACGGTGCGCAGCTGGTCGGCACCTACCCGCTGTCGATCCCGATCAACGGCATGGCGCTGAACATCACCTGCACGTCCTACGACGGCCACATGGCGTTCGGGCTCACCGGCTGCCGCCGCACCGTCCCGCACCTGCAGCGGCTGCTCACCCACCTCGACGACGAGCTAGGTCACCTGGAGCAGGCCGCCGGAGTCTGAGGACGACCGGGCGCCGGTCCGCTCGGCGCCGATGCCGGCGACGACCACGAACCCGACGCCGGCGACGGCCAGCCACCCCGGCGCCTGGCTGAGGGCGAGGAAGCCGATGAGCAGGGCGAACGCCGGCTCCAGGCTCATCAGGGTGCCGAACGCCGAGGTGGTCAGCCGGCGCAGCGCCAGCAGCTCCAGCGCGAACGGCACCACCGGCAGCAGCACCGCCAGCCCGACGCCCACGAGCAGCAGCTCGGGGGTGAGCCGGCCGAATGTCGAGGGCCCGGCGACGGCGGTCGCGACCAGGGCCGCGACGGGCATCGAGATCGCGAGCCCCTTGAGGCCGGTGACCTCGTCGCCGACGCGCTGCGTCAACAGGATGTACGCCGCCCAGCAGACCGCCGCACCCAGCGCGAACGCGACCCCCACGAGGTCGGCCTCGCCGCTCCACGGCTGGGTGAGCAGCAGGACGCCGACCGCCGCGAGGGCCGGCCAGATCCGTCGGCCGCCGTGTCCGCGCGCGACCGCGACGCCCAGGGGGCCGAGGAACTCCAGCGCGCTGGCCGTGCCCAGCGGCAGCCGGTCCACGGCAGCCATGAACAGCATGGTCACCCCCGCGGTGACGACGCCGAGCAGCACGCAGGCCGGCAGCGAGCCGGCCGGGAAGTCGGAACGGCGCGGGCGGACCACCGCCAGCATGATCACCCCGGCCCACGCCAGGCGCAGCCAGGCGGCACCCTCGGGGCCCAGGTCGTCGATGAGGCCGACCGACACCGCCAGCCCCAGCTGGACGCACAGCATCGAGACGACGGCCATCGAGGCACCGGTGCGCGAGCTCATGGGCCCAGTGTTCGCGCCGCCACCGTTCGCGTCCACGTGATTTCAGTGGACATATCGTTCACGATCTGTGGACAATCGGCGCATGGACGTCCGTCGGCTCCGGCTGCTCGTCGAGCTCTCCCGGCTGGGCTCGATGCGCGAGGTCGCCGACGAGCTCGGCCACACCACCTCGACGGTCTCCCAGCAGATCGCGGCCCTGGCCCGCGAGGTTCAGACCCCGCTCGTCGAGCCCGACGGCCGGCGGGTCCGGCTCACTCCCGCGGGGCGCCGCCTCGCCGACCACGCGGTCACCATCCTCGCCGCCGTCGACGCCGCCCGGCGCGACCTGGACCCGGACGCGGAGCCGGCCGGGACCCTGCGGGTCGCCGGCTTCGCGACCGCCGTACGCCGCTCGCTGCTGCCGATCATCGGCGACCTCGCGACCTCGCACCCGGGGGTGCGGGTGCTGGTCAGCGAGTACGAGCCGCTCGAGGCCTTCGAGCTGCTCGCGAGCGACGACATCGACCTGGCGCTGACCTATGACTACAGCCTGGCGCCGGCGGCGCTGCGCAACGACCTCGACGCCCTCCACCTGTGGGAGGTCGCCTGGGGCCTCGGCGTGCCCGCGGACGAGCCCACGCCGCGCGGCGACTCGGCCGCGGTCTTCGCCGCCTTCGCCGAGCGGCCGTGGATCGTCAACTCGCGCAACACCGCCGACGAGCACGCCGTGCGCACGCTCGCGTCCATGGCCGGCTTCACCCCGCGCATCGCCCACGAGATCGACAGCCTGGAGCTGGTCGAGGACCTGATCGTCGCCGGCCTCGGCGTCGGCCTGCTCCCTCTCGACTGGCATCCCCGACCGGGCGTCCGCGTCCTCCCCTTGACCGAGCCGAGCGTCGTGCTCCGGGCCTACGCCGTCACCCGGCGAGGCCGCGAGCGCTGGGCGCCGCTGCGGCTGGTGCTGGACCGGCTGCGCTCCGGTGCAACCTGCGAGGGCACCGATCCCGTGTGAGGGGCATGGGACAGGACTCGGAGCCGGAGTTCCGCGAGTGGGTGACCGCCCGCCGGTCGCAGCTGCGGAGGACGGCGTACCTGCTGTGCGGCGACTGGCACCTCGCCGACGACCTCGTGCAGGAGGCGCTCACCCGGGCCTTTGCGGTGTGGGGCCGGGTCACCCGTACGGGGCAGCCGGACGCCTACGTGCGCAAGATCCTGCTGAACCTCTACCTCGACCACCGCCGCCGTCCCGCCCGGCGCGAGTCCGCCTGGGCCGAGCTGCCCGACGTCACCGCCGCCGGCGGTGACGTCGAGAGCCTCGGCGAGCGCGAGCGGGTCCTCGCCGCCCTGCGCCGGGTCGCCCCCGGCCAGCGCGCCGTGCTGGTGCTGCGCTTCTGGGAGGACCTCTCGGTGGAGCAGAGCGCCCAGGCGCTCGGCGTCAGCACCGGCAACATCAAGAGCCAGACCAGCCGCGGCCTCGAGGCCCTGCGGGGCGCCCTGGCGACCTATCAGGAGGAGACGCCGTGAACGACGTCCGCACGCTCTTCGAGTCGGTGCTCACCGACCCGCCGCCCGACACCCTCGACCTGGACCACGTGATCGCCCGCGGCACCCGCCGCCGCGCGGTACGGCGGGCGGTCACCGCCGGCGCCGGGCTGGCGGCGACGCTCATGATCGGCACCGGCTTCGCCTACGTGGCGATGCCCGGCGACACCGACACCGCTCCGCCCGCCACCGTCGAGCCCACCCCCACGATCCGGCGCACGGCCGCACCGCTTCGCGGGAGCGGTACGGGGATCGGCGAGTGGTCGTTCGGGGACGCGGCGGGCGAGGTGATCACCGAGATGACCCGGTCCTTCGGCGCACCGGACTGGGACTCCGCCTGGGACCAGCTCGAGCCCGCGCCCGCCGGGTTCGCTGTCGACGGGGACGACCCGCTCAGCCCGTCGTGGGACCACCGTCAGGCCCGGACCGTGTGCTGGCAGTCCCTCTGCGCCGCCTTCGGCGGCGAGACGGTCAAGGCCGCGACCTTCCGGGGCTGGGAGCTCGCCAGGAGCCCGTCGTGGAACGACTACGAGCCGGTCGACGCCACGCAGCCGCAGATCCGCCTCGCCGACTCCGGCATCGCTCTGGGCGACACCTGGGCGGAGCTCTCCGCCGCCTACCCCGACGTGGTCCCCGGCGGCGGCGAGGGCGCGTCCCTCACCATCGACGACCCACCCTGGCCGGGCATCTTCGACGGTGTCGGCGAGTGGCGCCTGTCCGGGACGTGGGACAGCTCCCGCCCCCGGTATGCACCGCCCGGGGCAGAGGTCACGCGGATGTCGGCCGGCGAGGGTCTGGAGCCGGGCTGCTGCTGAGCGGCGGGAGCTCCTCGAACCCGCCCCCGACCCGCTCGGCCACGGCGCGCAGCCGGGCGCGGGTGATGTCGGCGACGGTGGCATAGCCCGCGAGCTGGGCGTTGGAGCCGACCCGGGTGGGCTCGGTCGAGTTCACCGAGAGGCAGGTGCGGGTGCCGCCGTCCGCGGCGTTGGCGAGCGCGACCGCGTGCCCCGTCGTACCGCTGCCGGCGAAGAAGTCGAGCACCCGCGCGTTCGCGGGCATCGTCTGCAGGATCCGCAGGATCAGCCCGGTCGGCTTGGGCGACTCGAAGACATGGCCGAGCACCTCCTTGAGCTCGGCCACGGCGGTGTCGGTGGAGCCGACCTCCTCGGCCATCCAGATCGTGCGCAGCTTCTTGCGGCGCCCGCCCGGGGTGTCGCGGTGCAGCCAGTCCTTCTGGAACACGTCGACCCGCTCGCCACGCACCCCCTTGATGGTGCGGCACACCAGGTCGTCGGGGCGCTCGTCGATGCGCGGCCGGCTCCACCGCCACACCGCCGGCGTCCCGTCGCCGAAGACCGGCAGCACCTCGACGGCGCCCTCGAACGGCGCCGTGCGGACCGCGCCGCCGACCGGGTCGCCCCAGACCGGGAAGTGCAGGGTGCGCGCGGTCGCCGGGTTGAACTTCTTGTTCGTGTTGCGCAGCGGCAGGTGCCGGAAACGCCGTCCGTCGGGCCCGGCCAGCGGGAAGTCGCGCTCGTCGACGGTGTCGCTGGTGCTGGCGTCGAGCACGCAGCGGCGGGCGTCGCGCGCGTAGACGAGCAGGTACTCGTGGTTGGTCGCGAACCCCTTGCCCAGCTGACGGCCCTTGGGGTTGAGGTTGACCACGACCTGCGCGAGCAGGTTCTGCTCGCCGTACACCTCGTCCATGAGCAGGCGCAGGTACGCCGCCTCGTTGTCATCGATGCTGACGAAGATCGCGCCGGTGTCCGCGAGCACCTCGCGCGCGGCCACGAGGCGAGGCCGCATCATCGCCACCCAGGCCTGGTGCCGGCTCGCGCCGTCGACGCCGCGGATGTCGTCGGCGTAGGCGAAGTCGTTGCCGGTGTTGTAGGGCGGGTCGATGTAGACCAGGTCGACGCTGCCGGGTGGGAGCGCGGGCAGGACGTCGAGGTTGTCGCCCGCGACGAACGTGTTCCACGGCGGGGGTTCGACGGTCACGGGCGCACGGTAACCGGTGGTCGGACATCATTTCTGGCATGGGAGGGTCCGGATGGTCACGGCGGCGCGCCGATCGCCAGTGGCAGCGCGACCTGCTGCGCGAGATCCGGGCCATGGAGACGACCGACGCAGGCCCTGACGGGGCCGACGTCACGCCGATCCGGGGCGGCCTGCCACGACCCCCGCGACGGCGCCGCCGACGCCCGGATCGGACCGAGCGGCCGCCCGGAGCCACCCGGGATCGTCGCCGGACCTACTTCACCATCGGCTTCACCGTCGCCGTGATCGTCGGGCTGGTGGGTCTCAACCTCAGCCCCGGAGCCGCCCAGGTGCGCAGCTGGCTGGGCATCGACGACCGGCTCAACGACCCGGTCGCCGGCGACGGGAGCGGCAGCTACGAGTTCCTGTCGACTCGTCCGGGCACGGACCAGCCGGTCGCGTGGAGCCCCTGCCGCCCGGTCGAGTACGTCGTCAACCCCGACGGGGCGCCGGACGACTGGGAGGACCTGCTCGACGACGCGGTCGAGACCATCAGCGGGGCCACCGGGCTGCGGTTCGAGGACGGCGGCACCACCGACGACCGCGACTTCGAGGGCCGCGTGAGCCCGTCGGGTCGGCCCGGTCCGGTGCTCATCGGGTGGGCGGACGCCGACGAGGTCGAGGGCCTGGCCGGCGACGTCGCCGGGCTGGCCGGGCCGATGGGCCGCGACGACGGGATGTTCACCCGGTACGTCACCGGCCGGGTCGTCCTCGACCGGGACGCCTTCGAGGACATCGAGGCCACTCGCGACCCGGAGGCCCAGCAGCGCGCGATCATCGTGCACGAGCTCGGCCACCTGGTCGGTCTCGACCACGTCGACGACCCCAACGAGCTGATGTACCCCACCGCCCAGGTGACCAGCCTGGGCCCCGGCGACCTCAGCGGCCTGGCCATCCTCGGCGACGCACCCTGCGCCTGACCGTCCCGGCCGGGCCCGGAGCGTGACCCCGGCCGGGGTCGACAGTTGAGCAGGGCATGACCTCGCGCCTCGCCCTGCCGCTCGCCACCGCCCTGCTGACCGCCGGCCTGAGCGCCGCGCCCGCCACCTCCGCCGCCCCGGCGCCGGCGGCACCGCCGACCGCGGCGGGCAAGGTCACGGTGACCCACGGCTGCCTGAGGAGCGCCCCGGAGACGAGGGGCGGCGCGCCGGTCAAGATCTGCTACTCGGTCTTCAAGCCGCCGCGCGCCACCGCGAAGCGGCGGGTCCCGATGCTCATGCACAGCCACGGCTGGGGCGGCTCGCGCACGAAGGACCCGGCGGCACTCGCCGCGTTCACCCGGGCCGGGTACGGCGTGATCTCGTTCGACCAGCGCGGCTGGGGCGAGTCCGGCGGCAAGGCGCACGTCGAGAGTCCCGCCTACGAGGGCAAGGACGTCCGGGCGCTGGTGCGGCTGGTCAGCCGGCTGCGCTGGGTGCGCCAGGACGGCAGAGGGGACCCGCGCCTCGGCGCGATCGGCGGCAGCTACGGCGGCGGCTACCAGCTGCTCGGCGCCTTCGAGTCGCTGCGGCTGCGGGGCAAGCCGGTCTTCGACGCCCTCGCGCCCGAGATCACCTGGCACGACCTCTCCCAGAGCCTCGCCCCCGAGGGCGTGACGCGCACCGAGTGGGCACTGGGCCTCAGCGCCGCGGCACTGCCGTCGCAGGCGCTGCCCGAGCGCGTCTACCAGGCGCTGATCGAGGGCGCCGCAACCGGCCAGTGGCCTGACGGCTCGCTGCCCGGCGGGCAGGACCTGGTGTCGTTCTTCGAGCGCAACGGACCCAAGTGGCACGCCGACCACGGCCGTCGTCTCGACATCCCGGTGCTCCTCGGCCAGGGCACCACCGACACCCTCTTCCCGCTCCAGCAGGGCCTGGCCAACTGGCAGCGCGGCCTCACCAAGCGCGCCCGCAAGCACAGCATCTTCGTCGGCTACAACGGCGGCCACGTGCTGCCGAACCTGCTGCCTGCGGGCATCGACGTGACCTCCGACCCGTGCAGCAGGAGGCTCGCCGGCGGCGACTTCCGGGCGCTCTCGATCCGCTTCTTCGACGCCAGGCTCAAGGGGCGCAAGACCGGCCTGCGCGGCTGGGGCCGCATCCACCTCGCCACCCCGTCCAGCACCTGCACGACCGTGCGCTCGGTCGCGCCCACCCGGCGGTACGCCGTCGGCACGGTCGCCACCACCGTCGGCCCGGCCGGCGCGCCGGTGGCGGTGCCGGTCGTGAAGGGCCCCGTGCGGGTCGCCGGGTCGCCCTACCTCACCGGCAAGGTCACCGCGCTCGGGCTCGAGAACCGCGCGTTCTACGGGCTGGCCGTCGGCACCTCGCCGGCGACCGCTCGCCTGGTGCAGAACAACGTGCTGCCCCTGCGCGAGGTCTCCCCCGTCACCGGGGTCGCGCGGCGGGTCACCCTGCCGTCGGTGGCCGTGAACGTGCCCGCGGGGCAGACGCTGTACCTGCTGGCCACCGCGGTCAGCGACACGTTCGTGACCATGGGGTCGCGCACGCCGGGCGTCGTGATCATCGACGACACGGTCGTCTCACTGCCCGTCGTGAGGCGTTGAGGCACCTACCCTGGACGAGGTGCGCACACGACTTCCCCAGGTCGCAGCCCTGCTCCTCGGCTGCACCCTCCTCGCGGCGCCGTCACCCTCGGTCGGCGGCGGGCGCGACGACCCACGGCGACCCGGCGTCTCCGAGGACTCGCGCGTCCCTCAGACCTCCGACGGGATCCGCGGCGAGATCGCCGCGCCGCAGCCCGCCCCGTCCCTGCGCCGGGCCACCCGTGAGCTCGCCCCGCCCGTCTCCTGGCGTGTCGCACCGGGCATCACCTACAGCCGCTGGGACCAACTCGACGCGCGCGGCCCGGTCCGCGCCCACCTGCTGACCGTGAACCCGAAGGTCCGCGGGGTCAACCTCGGCTACGGGTCGCCCGGGGCCGTCCGCCGTACCGACGAGGTCAGCGACATCCTCGCCCGCCACGACGCGGTGGCCGGCGTCAACGGCGACTTCTTCGACATCGGCGACACCGGCGCTCCCCTCGGCATCGGCCGCAGTCGGCTGCGCGGGCTGCTGCACGGGCCCCGCAGCGGCTGGAACTCCGCGTTCTTCCTCGACGCCAAGGGCCGCCCCGACATCGGCCCCCTCACTCCGGCCCTGGTCGTGGCGCACCGCCCGCGCCTGGTGATCACCAACGTCAACTCACCGTCGGTGCAGCCCGACGGCATCGGCCTCTACACCAGCAAGTGGGGGCGCACCTCGGGCTACCGCGTCACCGACGGCGTCCGCAACGGTGTGCGCATGGTGCGGGTCGTCAAGCGCCGGGTCGTCGAGGTAAGCACCCGGCTCCCGGTCGACACCCCCGTGCGCGGCCAGCTCCTCATCGGCCGTGGCGCCGGAGCCGAGCGCCTCGCCGCCCTGCGTCCGGGCTCCTGGGTCACCGTGCGCGGCGGCATCGCCGAGGCGCCGCAGATGGCCATCACCGGCAACAGGTTCCTGGTGCGCGACGGGGTCATCGACGTGGTCGACGACCGCGAGCTGCACCCGCGCACGGCGGTCGGGATCGACCGCGACACCGGCGAGGTGCTGCTGCTGGTGATCGACGGCCGCCAGGACTTCAGCCGCGGCCACACGATGGTCGAGCTGGCCGAGCTGATGATCGAGCTCGGCGCCGACGAGGCGCTCAACCTCGACGGGGGCGGGTCGACGACCATGGTCGCGCCCGGGCGCCGCGGCGCGGTGGGCGTGCGCAACAGCCCCTCCGACGGCGCGCAGCGCCAGGTCGCCAACGCGATCGAGGTCACCTACACCCGGCCGCGCCGGCCCTAGAAGCCCGACGGCGCCGGCCCGGGCGGCACCTCCCCGGGCACGTCCACGACCACCACCGTGGTCACCGGCGCGAAACACTCCGTCAGCGGACTCGCCACCTTGTGCGGCGAGACGGCCCAGCCGTCGCCGGCCCGCGTCACCTCGACGCCGGGCGGCACGTCGCACCCGACCGCGACCACCGCGGCGCCCAGGCTGTGGCCCTGTGGCAGCTCATGGTGCTCGACCTCGCTGCGCACCTTGTCGGCGAGCGAGCCCGAGTCGAGCTGCGCCAGGAAGCCCTCCAGCGCGGCGCCGTCGACCGGCGAGAGCACGTCGGAGGTAGGGCCGCCCGTGGTGGTCTCGCTCAGCAGGGCCACCACGACCGGCTCGACCGCGGGGTTCGTCGAGGGGTCCCCGGCGGAGGTCGACGTCGACGGGGACGGGGACGGGTCGTCGCCGGCCCGCCCGGCGTCGTCGCCGCAGCCGGCGAGGGCAGCGAGCAGCACGAGCAGCAGCAGGAGGGGTCCGGGGGTCCGTCTCATGGTGGTTGGACGCTACCCCTCACAGGGCGGTTCCCGGTGGCCCTGGCACGCTGGCGTCGTGACCACGCCACCTGCTCCCGAGCGGCGCCGCTTCACCCGAGCCGAGCTGGAGTCCTTCCGCGACGCGCTCGTGCCCGACCTCCTCCCCGGCCCGGGTCAGGAGCTGCGACTGCTGTTCGTCGGCATCAACCCCGGCCTCTGGACGGCGGCGACGAGCAGCCACTTCGCGCACCCCGCCAACCGCTTCTACCCGGCCCTGCTCCAGGCCGGCATCCTCGAGCGCCCGATCAGCCCGTCGGCGGGCATGACCGACGCCGATCGCGACTACCTGCGCTCTCGCGGCATCGGCATCACCAACATCGTGGCCCGTGCCACCGCCCGCGCCTCCGACCTGACCGCCGATGAGCTGCGCGCGGGCAAGGCGCAGCTCGCCGCACTCGTCCGGCGTACGACGCCGGCGGTGGTGGCCATCGCGGGCATCACCGCCTACCGCACCGGGTGGGGGTTGCCGAAGGCCGTGCTCGGCCGGCAGCCCGAGGACCTGGCCGGCGCCGAGCTGTGGGTGGTGCCCAACCCGAGCGGCCTCAACGCGCACCAGACCGTCGCCACCCTCGCCGAGGCCTACGCCGAGCCGGCGCGCGCGGCGGGCATCCTGACCTGAGCGGTCGGGCGCTCAGAACCTCTGGTCCTTGCCGAGGACGGTCAGTCCGTCCTCGACCACGAAGCCGCGGGCGCGGTCGGCCTCGAGGTCGACGCCCACCTGCGCGCCGTCGGGGATGACCACGTTCTTGTCCAGGATCGCGTGCCGCACGACCGCGCCGGCGCCGACGTGGACGCCGTTCATCAGCACCGAGCCGTCGACCACCGCGCCGGCCTCGACGCGCACGCCCGGTGACAGGACCGAGCGGTTGACCCTCGCGCCGCTGACGACGACGCCGGGCGAGAGCAGCGCCTCGTCGACGGTGGCCTCGGTACCGTCGGCGCCCTGCACGACCTTGGCCGGTGGCTGCGGGCCGTAGGAGGTGAAGATCGGCCACGCGAAGTTGTAGAGGTTGAAGACCGGCAGCGGCGAGACGACGTCCATCTGCGCGGCGTAGTAGGAGCCGAGCGTCCCGACGTCGCGCCAGTAGCCGCGGTCACGGTCGGTGGCGCCGGGCACCACGTTGTCCCGGTAGTCGTAGACGCCGGCCTGCTCGCGTCGTACGAAGTACGGGACGATGTCGCCGCCCATGTCGTGCTTGGAGCCCTGGGTGGTGGCGTCGCGGGTGACGGCCTCGATCAGGGCGTCGGCGTCGAAGACGTAGTTGCCCATCGACGCCAGCACCTCGCCGGGACTGTCGGGCAGACCGATCGGGTCGGTGGGCTTCTCCAGGAACTCCCGGATCCGCGACGGGTCGTCGCGGTGGACGTCAATCACGCCGAACTGGTCGGCCATCTCGATCGGCTGCCGGATCGCGGCGACCGTGCAGGCGGCGTCGCTGTCGCAGTGCTGCTGCACCATCTGCGCGAAGTCCATGCGGTAGACGTGGTCGGCGCCGACGACGACCACGATGTCCGGCTTCTCGTCGCGGAGCAGGTTGAGGGACTGGAAGATGGCGTCGGCGCTGCCGAGGTACCAGTGCTTGCCCACCCGCTGCTGCGCCGGCACCGGCGTCACGTAGTTGCCGAGCATCGTCGACATCCGCCAGGTCTGGGTGACGTGCCGGTCGAGGCTGTGCGACTTGTACTGGGTCAGCACGACCACCCTGAGGTAGCCGCTGTTGACCACGTTGGACAGCGCGAAGTCGATCAGCCGGTAGATGCCCGCGAACGGAACGGCGGGCTTGGCTCGGTCGGCGGTCAGCGGCATCAGGCGCTTGCCCTCGCCCCCGGCCAGCACGATGGCCAGGACCCTCTTGCGCGCACTCATGCGCTCACCGTAGTCCCGAACCCGCCACCGAGTAGCGTGCCCCACGTGAGGGTCGACGTGGTGAGCAGGGAGTACCCACCGGAGGTCTACGGCGGCGCCGGCGTGCACGTCACCGAGCTGGTCCGCGCGCTGCGCGCCCGCTCGGATGTCGACGCCCGCGTGCACGCGTTCGGGGCGCCGCGCGCCGAGGCCGGCACGTCGTCGTACGCCGACCTGTCCGAGCTGGCCTCCGCCAACCCGGCGCTGCGCACGCTCGGCGTCGACCTCGCGATCGCCGACGCCTGCGCCGGCACCGACCTGGTCCACTCGCACACGTGGTACGCCAACATGGCCGGCCACCTCGCCTCACTGCTGCACGGCGTCCCCCACGTGGTGTCGGCCCACTCGCTCGAGCCGCTGCGGCCGTGGAAGGCCGAGCAGCTCGGCGGCGGCTACGCCGTGTCCTCCTGGGTGGAGCGCACCGCCTATGAGGCCGCGGCCGCGGTCATCGCGGTGTCGTCGGCGATGCGCGACGACGTGCTCTCCGCCTATCCCGCGATCGACCCGGCGCGGGTGCACGTCGTGCACAACGGCATCGACACCGAGGACTGGGCGCCGGTCGTCGACCCCGACCGCGTGCGCGAGCTCGGCGTCGACCCCGACCGCCGCTCGGTGCTGTTCGTCGGCCGGATCACCCGCCAGAAGGGGCTGCCGCTCTTCCTGCGCGCCGTGGCCGACCTGCCGGACGACGTGCAGATCGTGCTCTGCGCGGGTGCCCCCGACACCCCGGAGATCCAGGCCGAGGTCGAGGCGCTCGTGGCCGACCTCGCCTCCCGGCGTACCGGCGTCGTGTGGATCAGCGAGATGCTCCCGCGCCACGACGTCACGAGGCTGCTCACGAACGCCACGGTGTTCGCGTGCCCGTCGATCTACGAGCCCCTGGGCATCGTCAACCTCGAGGCCATGGCCTGCGAGACCGCCGTCGTCGCGACCGCGACCGGCGGCATCCCCGAGGTCGTCGTCGACGGCGAGACCGGTCGCCTGGTCCCGATCGCGCAGGCCACCGACGGCACCGGCACCCCGCTCGACCCCGACGCCTACGTCGCCGACTTCGCCGCGGCCCTCACCGAGGTCGTGACCGACCCGGTCCGCGCGGCGGCCATGGGCGTCGCCGGCCGCCGCCGCGCCGTCGAGGCGTTCGGGTGGTCGGCCATCGCGGAGCGCACCGTCGGCATCTACCGCTCGCTGCTCTGAGGCGGCCGACCGGCAACACCCTCTGGCAGATCATGCTCGGGCCCGACGGCTCGACGACCCCGGTCATCACCGAGCGCCGAGTGCAGCCCCTTCCCCGACGAGGGCCCGTCACGAGCCGGCTTCGTCGACGTCCTGCGCATGCTGGTCACGCAGGCCGTGCCCAGCGGCCGGGTCGCGTTCCTCCGCACCCGGCCGGGCCGCGAAGCGAGCCTCGAAACCACCCCCAGCCCACCCACCAGCCACAACCACCACCCGTTGCCACACTCATCCACAGACCACACGCAACCCTCCGTCACTGTCGGCGGTGGTGCCTATAATCGATTATATGTTCGAGACGCTCATCCAGCAGATCCACGAGGCGACCGCCGCCCTCGCGGACTGCCCCCGCGAGGTCTCGGACGCCCAGCGCATCGACCTCATCGGCGCGTTGGAGGACCTCAAGTGCACCGCCACCGCCGCCCAGGCCACCACCGCGGTCGACTTCGACGCCTCCCAACGCTAGAGCCAGGCAGCGGCCGGCGTCCCCACCTCCCGCCTCGGCGAGGGCATCGCCGAGCAGGTCGGTCTGGCCCGCCACGAGTCCCCGACCAAGGCCGCCCGCCTCCTCGCCTCGCGAAGGTCCTGCAGCACGAGATGCCCCACACCCTGGCGCTCATGCGCGCCGGGCGGCTCAACGAGTGGCGCGCCACCATCCTGGCCCGCGAGACCGCCTGCCTGTC
>NZ_JAJNRO010000016.1:0-155182 GCF_021083605.1 Nocardioides sp. cx-169 | reverse complement strand
CCGGCTGGCTGGCCCAATGGCTCGAGCTCGTCCAGGACAAAGAACAGAAGATCGCCCGCCCCAAGCAGATCTACACCGGCGACCGCACCCTCGACTTCACCCCAGCCTCCGAGCGCTGGGCCTGAGCTCCTGAGCCGCCGACAGCCCCCGCCCCTCGTCTGGGCGGGGGCTGTCGCCGTCCTGTCCCTGGGACTGCTCGCCGCGGCCGTCGCGGGCGGCTGGCTCGGCCCGGACGTCGACCGTGGGGCGGGCTTCTGCGAGGCGGCCTCCGGCACGGTGCGCCAGCCGGTCAACACCCTGAGCAACCTGGGCTTCGTCGCCGCCGGGCTGCTCGTCGCCGCCAGGGCGGGGCGCGACGGCGGGCTAGGCACCGGCACGCTCGCACTGCGCCCGGGTCTCGCGACGGCGTACGCGTGCGTGGTCGTGCTGCTCGGGCCGGCCAGCATGGCGATGCACGCCACCGAGTCGTCGCTCGGCGGACATCTCGACCTGGCCAGCATGTACCTGATCGCGGGCTTCGCCGTCGCCTACGCCGCCATGCGGCGCTGGGAGCGCGGCCCCGGCTTCCTGGCGGCGACGTACGCCGCGGTCGTGCTGGCCTGCGAGCTCGTCGGTCTGCTCGGCGAGGCGCCGTGGCTGGGCCACATGGGCAACGTGGCGTTCGGGACCTGCCTGGCCGCAGCGCTGTGGCTGGAGTCGCGTGTCGCCCGCGCCGGAGGGGTCGCCCTGGACGTCCGCTGGGCGTGGGCGGCCGCCGGCAGCATCCTGGTGGCCCTGGCGGTCTGGACCACCGCCAAGACCGGCTCGCCGCTGTGCTTCCCCGGGTCGCTCTACCAGGGCCACGGCGTGTGGCACCTGCTGTGCGCGGTCTCCGCCTGGTGCCTGTTCCGGCTCTACGTCAGCGAGCGGCCGGTCAGCCGGACCAGCCTCAGTCCGTCGGCAGCAGCGCGACGACCGGGATGACCCGCGAGGTCTGGTCCTGGTAGTCCCCGAACCTCGGGTACAGGGCGGTCTGCTGGGCGTACAGCCGGTCGCGCTCCTCCCCCGTCACCTCGACCGCGCGGACGGCGAGCTCCCCGTCGCCGACCTCGATGCGGACCTCCGGGTGGGCCTTGAGGTTGCGGAACCAGTCGGGGTCGGTGTCCGCGCCGGCCCGCGAGGCGAAGACGACGTAGCGCTCGCCGTCACGCAGGTACATCATCGGGTTGACCCGCTCCTGGCCGCTCTTGGCGCCGGTGCTGTGCAGAAGCAGCAGCGGGGCCCCCTCGAAGCGGCCCCCGACGCGTCCGTGGTTGGCCCGGAACTCGGCGATGACCTGCTGGTTGAAGTCGCTCATCCCAGAAGTCTTGCAAAGCCAGCTCATGGGGCGCCCGCCTCGTCGCGGCCTGTGAAACGTGCGCGAGTGACGAGGTGAGGTGCGGCCCGCTAGACCTGCTGTTCCTCCGGCCGGCCCGGGTCGTCGTAGGCGGGCTGCTCCTGGTGGGCCCGCAGCGCCTCGAGCTGGGCGCATACCGCGACACCGTAGAAGAGCGAGATTGAGGACAGCAGGCTCCACAGCAGCAGAGCGACGATCCCCGCGAGGGGGCCGTAGGTGCTGGAGAATGAGCCGCTCAGGTTGACGTAGAGCGCCAGACCGGCGGCCGCCAACATGCTGAGCACGACGGCGACCACGGCGCCGAGCGCCAGCCAGGAGAGGGCCGGCTGGCGGCGACGCGGCGCATGGTCGAGCAGGACCGCGATGGTCAGCACGAGCATCAGGAGGCCGACCGGCCAGCGCCCCGCCTCCCAGGCGGTGCGCAGCCCCTCGGACCAGCCGTACTCCGCGACCATCGCTTCTCCGAACGCGCCGCCGGCGACGAGCAGCAGGAAGCCGAGCCCCACCGGCACGGCCAGCACGGCGGTCAAGACCGCGGCCCGCCCGTACTTCGCGAGCGCCGGCCGGTCCCGGCGGATGCCGTAGATGCGGTTGCTGCCCCGCTCCACCTGGGCCATGGCGGTGGTCATCGACGCCAGTGCGAGCAACAGGCCGATGACGAGCGCGACCTCCCCGGTGCCCTCGGAGCCGGTGGCGATGGCGCCGACGAGCGCGTCGTCGCCGCTGGAGCCGGGCGACACGGCGTTGATCGTGCGGGCCAGCACCTGCGCAGATCGGTCCTCGTCGAGGTCGGCGGCCAGACCGGTGACCGCGAGCAGGAACGGCACGACCGCCAGGCAGGTCTGCAGTGCCAGGGCCCGACTGTTGGTGAACCCGTCGCCGTAGCGGAACCGCACGAAGCTGCCCACCGCGATGTGCCTCAGCCCGTGGCGGCGCGCGAGGTGCCAGGCATCCTCGGCATCTAGCTCGTCACCGTCCATCTCGGTGGTGACGGGGACCGTGCGCGCCGTGGTCATCCGGGCACCCTATGCGGGCTCGAACAGTTCTTCGCTAGCACCCAGCCACGTCTCAGCCGGCTCACAGGCGACCTGGCCACCATGGTGGTCATGAACCAGATGCCTCCCTTCCCATCGCCCAGTCACGGGCCCCACGAGGCCCCTGACACCACCCAGTCGCTGCCCGGCGCCCCGGCGGCGGCTCCTTCATCCTCCCCCTTCGGGACCCCCGCCGCTGCCTCCACCACTGCGCCGAAGCGCGGACGCGGCCGGCTCGGGCTCGCGGCCGCCGTCGTCGGCACCTCGCTCCTCGTGGGCGGTGCCGCCGGCCTCGGCGGCGCTGCCGCCTGGAACGCCATGGACGACGAGCCCGCGGGCTCCCCGGCGGCCACGGCCGGCCCGAGCAGCTCGCAGGTGGCCAGCAGTCCGGACTCCGAGGCTCCCACCGGACGCGTCGAGGCCGTCGCCTCCTCGGTGCTGCCCTCGGTCGTGAAGCTCGACGTCTCCGGCGCGCAGGGCTCCGGCTCCGGCTCCGGCATCATCCTGAGCTCCGACGGGCAGATCCTCACCAACAACCACGTCGTCGAGGTCGCCGGCGAGAGCGGCGAGATCACCGTGTCGTTCAACGACGGCTCCAAGGCCTCCGCGCGGATCCTGGGCACCGACCCGCTCACCGACACCGCCGTGATCCAGGCCGAGGACGTGAGCGGCCTCACCGCGGCCAGCATCGGAGACTCCGCCAGCCTCGACGTCGGCCAGGAGGTCGTGGCGATCGGGTCACCGTTCGGCCTGGAGTCCACGGTGACCAGCGGCATCGTCAGCGCCCTCAACCGCCCGGTCGACGTGGGCGCGGACGCCGACGGTAACCGGACGACGTACCCCGCCATCCAGACCGATGCCGCCATCAACCCCGGCAACAGCGGCGGACCGCTGGTCGACATGGACGGCAACGTCATCGGCATCAACTCCTCGATCCGCAGCGCCTCCACCGGCAGCGAGGCCGGCTCCATCGGTCTCGGCTTCGCGATCCCGATCGACGCGGTGCTTCCGATCGTCGAGCAGATGGCCGCCGGCGAGACCCCGACCCACGCCAAGCTCGGCGTCAGCGTCCAGGACGTCGCCGACGCCACGGGCGTGGAGGTCACCGAGGGCGCCCAGGTCGGCACCATCAGTGACGACTCCCCCGCCGGCGCGGCCGGGCTGCGCCCCGGCGACGTCATCACCAAGGTCGACGACGCCACCATCACCGGCGCCGACTCGCTGGTCGCCACGATCCGCACCTACCGCCCCGGCGACGAGGTGACCCTCACCTACGTGCGTGACGGCGAGAGCGAGACCACCAAGGTCACGCTCGACTCGGACGCCGAGGAGAGCTCCTCCTGAGCTCCACCTGACCCCTGACGGGCGGGCGGACCCGAGACCGCCCGCCCGTCAGGCCCAGCGCTTCTGCAGCTCCCCCAAGCGCTCGGCGGGCACGAAGCCCAGGCGCTCGTTGACTCCGATCATGTGGTCGTTGACCTCGGCGTTCCAGGTCACGACACGTTCCAGCCCCGAGGTCTCGCGCTGCAGCAGCCGCAGGTTGGCGACCTTGACGGCCAGCCCCAGCCGGTGCCCACGGTCAGCGCGGCGCACCAACGTGCCCCACTGGTAGGCCCGGGTGGGCTCGTGGACCGTGGTGACCATGTCGGTGTAGGCCACCACGGTGCCGTCGGCGTCCAGCGCCACGGTGTTGTACTTCGTGCGCCCCTGCCGGCGGCTGACCTCCTCGCCCTCCCGCAAGGCGACCAGGTCGACGGCCTCGGGCTCGCGCTCCATCTCCCCGGTGGGCGCCTCGGTCATCAGGGTCGTGCTGAGCTCGGCCCAGCTCCGGACCAGGTCGTCGGGGACCGGGCCGACCCAGGAGCGCAGCGTGTACGCCGCGTGGCGGGCGGCGGCCTCGACGCCCAGCGGGTCGAGCAGCTCCCGCTCGACGGGCAGGGCGAGGACCCGCATCACGTCCCCCAGGCCCATCTCGTAGCCGTGCGCGCGGCCGAACTCCAGGCCCGGTGCGCCGGCCCCCGTCGGCCCGACCTCGTAGGCCCAGGCGGCCTCGGCGGCCAGCGTCGTGCGACCGTGCTCCCGCGCCACGTGCTCCACCCGGGCCAGCATCGCCGACCCGTGCCCCCGGCGCCGGTGCTCGGGCGCGGTGTGCACGTCGATCTCGGCGTGGCTCAGGTTGTCCAGCAGCCGCAGGTGCACGCTGCCGACGACCACGGCCGTGCCGCCGACGGTGCCGAGCAGCAGCACCGTGCGGCGCGACCGGGTGGGCTCCTGCAGCTGGACCCGCAGCTCCTCCAGCGCCCACGGGGTCGCGAGCTCCTCGCGTCCGTGTCGCTCCGCACGCACGTAGACGTCGTGCCAGGCCTCGAACGTGGCACCGTCGAACGGGTCGACGGGGGCGATCTCGAGCGCGCTCATCGCGTGCGCTGGACCCTTCCCTCGTCCCACACGGGACCGTCGGACTCGTAGACCTCGCCGTCGCCCCCGTAGACCAGGAACCGGTCGAAGCCGCGGGCGAACCACCGGTCGTGGGTCACCGCGACCACCGTCCCGTCGAAGGCCTCCAGGCCCTCCTCGAGGGCCTCGGCGGACTGCACGTCGAGGTTGTCGGTCGGCTCGTCGAGCAGCAGCAGCGTGGCCCCGGACAGCTCGAGGAGCAGGATCTGGAAGCGCGCCTGCTGGCCGCCCGACAGCGACTCGAACCGCTGGTCGGCGGCGTGCGCCAGCTCGTAGCGGTCCAGCACCCGCGCCGCCTGCTCGCGGCCCATCCCCGAGCGGCCGCGGCCGTCGGCCTCGCCGTCGCCGCGGTGCAGGATCTCGACGAGGGTGCGCCCCACCAGCTCGGGGTGCTCGTGGGTCTGCACGAACCAGCCCGGCCGCACGCGCGCGCCGAGCTTGGCCTTGCCCGTGTGCGGCACCGGCTTGATGGCCACGTCGCCCACCGGCTGGTGCTCCACGTCGGGGTCGCTCCCGCCCGCGGCCAGCAGGCGCAGGAAGTGCGACTTGCCCGAGCCGTTGGAGCCCAGCACGGCGACCCGCTCGCCGTACCAGACCTCCAGGTCGAAGGGCCTCATCAGCCCGGTCAGCTCCAGGCCCTCGCAGACGACCGCGCGCTTGCCGGTCCGCCCGCCCTTGAGCCGCATCGTCACCTGCTGCTCGCGCGGCTGCTCGGTCGGCGGGCCGGCCTCCTCGAACTTGCGCAGCCGGGTCTGAGCGGCGCGGTACTGACTCGACATGCCGTCGTTGTACTCGGACTTGACCTTCAGCCGGAGCACCAGCGCCTTGATCTTCGCGTGCTCCTCGTCCCAGCGGCGGCGCATCTCCTCGAAGCGCTCGAACCGGTCCTTGCGGGCCTCGTGGTAGCTCGAGAACCCGCCCGGGTGGGTCCACACCAGGTTGCCCGCGTGCCCGAGCTCGACGGTGACCACCCGGGTCGCGGTGTTGTCGAGGAGCTCGCGGTCGTGGCTGATGAACAGGATGGTCTTGTCGGACTCGCGGATGCGCTGCTCCAGCCAGATCTTGCCGGGCACGTCCAGGAAGTTGTCGGGCTCGTCGAGCAGCAGGACCTCGTCGGGTCCGGCGAGCAGGTACTCCAGCACCAGGCGCTTCTGCTCCCCACCCGACAGGGTGCGGAGCTCGCGGTACTTGGCCCGGTCGTAGGGCACGGCCAGTGCCTTGACCGTGCACACGTCCCAGGTCACCTCGACGTCGTAGCCGCCCGCGTCGCCGTACTCCGCCAGCGCCTCGGCGTAGCGCATCTGGGTCAGCTCGTCGTCGGTCTCCATCAGCGCCAGCTCGCAGCGCTCGACCTCGGCCGCGGCCGACCGCACCCGCGGCGGGGCGACGGAGCGCAGCAGGTCGGCGACCGTGGGCTCGGCGCCGAGCCCGGCGCCCACCATCTGCCGCATGACGCCGAGGCCGCCGCTGCGGGTCACGGCGCCGGCGTGCGGCACCAGGTCGCCGGTGATGATCTTGAGCAGCGTCGTCTTCCCGGCGCCGTTCGCGCCGACCAGCGCCACCTTGGCGCCCTCGCCGACCCGGAAGGACACCTCGTCGAGCAGCACCCGCCCGTCCGGCAGCTCGAAACGCACTCCACTGACCTCGACGTGTCCCACGTCGGAGAATTGTCCGCCAACGCTGCCGGATCGGCACACCGGTTTCCGTCTCACCCGTATGGGCGATCCGGCGGCCGGGCGCAAAGCACGGTGTTTTACGATTGCGCACCATGACGGCACAGGCGGAGGTCGCGAGCAGCGACGCCGAGGTACGCACCCGTCGCCCCGGTGTCCGCGCCGGCGCCATGGCCGTCTGGGTCGCCGCCGTCGCGATCTGGTGGTGGCGCTTCGGGATCCCCAACGACTCGATCACCGTCATGATCACGCTCTGGCTGGGCACCATCGCCTGGAACATCGAGGCCCACCCGCGCGAGCACCTGAACTTCCTGCGCGACTGGTGGCTCCCCGCGGCGCTGCTGACGTTCTACTTCTTCAGCCGCGGACTCACCGACGAGCTGCAGATCCCCGTCCACTGGACGATGCCGATCGACGCCGACCGGTGGCTCGGTGGAGGCACCACCCCGACCGAGCTCCTGCAGTCGGCCTGGTGCGGGGACCCGTGCCTGAAGGCGAGCGACCCGCGCTGGTACGACGTGCTGTTCACCACCACCTACGCCACCCACTTCCTCGTCGGGCTGACCATCGCCGTGGTGCTGTGGGTGCGCAACCACGACGAGTGGCAGGTCTGGATGCGCCGCTTCGTCGGCCTCAACTTCGGCGGCCTGGTCATCTACGTGTCCTACCCGATGGCGCCGCCGTGGCTGGCGTCGGACGAGGGCTTCATGGGCCCCGTCGAGCGCCTCACCTCACGCGGCTGGCGCGACATCGGCCTGCAGCGCGTGGACGTGATCCTCAACGGCGTCGGCAACCCGACCGCGGCGATGCCCTCGCTGCACTTCGGCACCGCGTTCCTGGTGGCGCTCTACGGCGTGTGGCGCCTGCGGGGCAGCTGGCGCTGGCTGCTGTTCGCCTACCCCGCCGTCATGGGCGTCGCGCTGGTCTACTACGGCGAGCACTACGTGATCGACCTGGTCGCCGGCGGTGCGCTCGCGGCTCTGGTGATGGTGCTGGCGCGCCGCTGGGAGCGGCGGCGCGAGGAGCGCGCGGAGGTCCACGCCACCGCGGAGGACGTTCGCGTCTGAGGCCGGCTTCTACCTCTCAGTAGCATCGGGGCAGCCGACCAGGAGAGGGGCCGACCCGCATGCAACTCGAGCTGTCCGAGGACGACCAGGAGTTCCGCGCGCAGATGCGCGCGTTCTTCACGACCGAGGTCTCCGAGGAGATCCGCCGCACGGTGATCGAGGGCCGCGAGCTGACCCGCGACCAGATCGTCGAGGCCCAACGGACGCTCAACGCGGCCGGGCTCGCCGTACCGCACTGGCCGGAGGAGTACGGCGGCCGCGGCTGGAGCGAGCTGCGGCGCCACATCTGGCACGAGGAGATGCAGCGCGCCGGCGTGCCGACACCGCTGGCCTTCAACGCCTCGATGATCGGACCGGTGATCGCCCAGTTCGGCACCGAGGAGCAGAAGCGTGAGTTCCTGCCCAAGACCGCCAACCTCGACATCTGGTGGAGCCAGGGGTTCTCCGAGCCCGACGCCGGCTCCGACCTGGCCGGCCTGCGCACGACCGCCGTACGCGACGGCGACGACTGGGTCGTCAACGGGCAGAAGACCTGGACGACGCTGGGCCAGTACGGCGACTGGATCTTCACGCTGGTGCGCACCGACCCGGACGTGAAGAAGCAGGCCGGCATCTCGATGCTGCTGATCGACATGACCAGCCCCGGGCTGGAGGTGCGCCCGATCGAGCTGATCGACGGCGGCTTCGAGGTCAACGAGGTGTGGTTCACCGACGTGCGCGTGCCGGCCGAGAACCTGGTCGGCGAGCTCAACGGCGGCTGGACGATCGCGAAGTTCCTGCTCGGCAACGAGCGCGTCGGGGTCGCCCCCGTGGGCGCGACCAAGCGCATCCTGGCCCGCGCCAAGGACCTGGCCAAGGACGCCTCCGACGGCGAGGGCGGCACGCTGCTCGACGACCCGCTGGTCCGTGCCCGGATCGTCGAGCTCGAGAACGAGCTGCTCGCGCTCGAGCTCACCGCCCTGCGCGTCGTGGCCCACTCGAGCGACGGCGAGCCGCACCCGGCCTCCTCGGTGCTCAAGCTCAAGGGCACCGAGCTCCAGCAGGCCGTCAGCGAGCTGATGGTGGACCTCGCCGGTCCCGCCTCGATCGCCAGCGGCGCCGGGGACTCCTCCGACCTCGAGGAGTGGGCGCGCATCTCGACGCCCACCTACCTCAACCTCCGCAAGGCCTCCATCTACGGCGGCTCCAACGAGATCCAGCGGCAGATCATCAGCCGCACGATCCTCGGGCTCTGAGTCGAAGGGACTGACATGGACTTCACGTACGACGACGAGCAGGTCGCCCTCCGCGACGCCGTCCGCGGCCTCGTGGGCAAGGCCTACAACGACTACGAGCACCGGCGCCAGGTCGTCAAGGAGGAGCCGGGCTTCGACGAGAAGCAGTGGGCGCGGCTGGCCGAGATGGGGATCCTCGGGCTGCCGTTCGCCGAGGAGGACGGCGGCGTCGGCGCCGGACCGGTCGAGATCGGCATCGTCTGCCAGGAGCTCGGCCGCACCATCGCCCCCGAGCCCTTCCTCGCCTCGGTCGTGCTGGCCGGCGGGCTGGTCGCCGCGGCCGGCACCGCCGAGCAGCGCGCGGAGGTGCTCGGCGCGCTCGCGGCCGGCGACAGCGTGCTGGCCTTTGCCCACGACGAGCCCGGTCGCCGCTGGGGGCCGGCCGCCGAGAAGGTCACCGCCGCGCGGGACGGCGACTCCTGGACGCTCACCGGCGTCAAGGAGCCGGTGCTCCACGGCGCCCGAGCCGACGTGCTGGTCGTCACCGCCGCGCTGCCCGACGGCGGCACCGGCGCGTTCCTGGTCCCCGGGGACGCCGAGGGCCTGAGCCGCGCCGGCTACTCGACGTACGACGGCGGCCGGGCCGCACGCGTGGCACTCGACGGCACCGTGGCGGTCCCCCTGGGTGCCCCGGGGCTCGACCTCACCGCGTCCATCGCCACCGTCTCGGACATCACCCGGATCATGGCCGCCAACCAGGCGCTGGGCGCGATGCAGACCCTGCTCGGGGCGACCACCGACTACCTCAAGAGCCGCAAGCAGTTCGGTGTCACGCTCAACACCTTCCAGGCGCTCACCTTTCGCGCCGCCGACATGTACACCTCGCTCGAGCTGACCCACAGCCTGGTCGACTGGGCCACCATGGTCATCGCCGCAGGCACCCCCGAGGAGGTCGCCGAGGCCGCCGCCCGGGTGTCGCTCCAGGTCAGCCGCGGCGGCCGTCACGTCGGCCAGGAGGCCATCCAGCTCCACGGCGGCATCGCGATGACCGCGGAGTACCACGTCGGCATGTACGTCGCCCACCTCACCGCCCTCGACCACCTCTTCGGCGACGGCGACCACCAGGTGCGCGTCCTCTCCGCCAAGCTCGCCGACTACGACCTCCTCGACCCGCTCGACCGCTGAGCCGTCCCCAACTTGGCGGATTCACCGCTGACCCGGCTCAAAGTTTGGGACGGGTCAGCGGGAAACATCGCGGGCGACGACAAGCCGACCGTCACCCGGCTGACGATGTTCGTCGACGGTCGCCTCGCCGACTGAGTCCGGGCGTACGATGGCCCCGTGGTCACGAACCGCTCCGCCCCGCCGGGCGCGCTGGCCCCGGTCCTGGTCTACCCGGACGTCCGGGAGGCCGTCGCCTGGCTGACCGCGGCGTTCGGCTTCGTCGAGACGGTCCGGATCGGCGAGGGGCACCGCGCCCAGATGTCCGTGGCGCCCGGCGTCGGCATGGTCGTCGCGGAGGCGCGCGGCGAGCAGCAGCCGCCGACTCCCGGCGCCGTCACCCACGTGATCAAGATCCGGGTGGACGACGTCGCGGCCGGGCTCGAGCGCGCCCTGGCCCAGGGCGCGACGCTCCTGGAGGAGCTGACGGAGCGCAACTACGGCGAGCTCGAGTGCCTGGTCGCCGACCCAGCCGGCCACCGATGGCAGCTCACCCAGACCCTGCGCGACGTGGCCCCGGAGGAGTGGGGCGGCGTCACGGTCACGAAGGGCCCCGTCACCGACCCCGTCAGCGACCGCTGACCATCAGCGCGAGCGACAGCAGCATCTTGTCGCGCGGCGAGGTGAGCGTGCGCCCGGTGATCTCCTCGATCTGGCGGGCCCGGTAGATCACGGTGTTGCGATGGCAGAAGAGCTCCTCGGCCGCGTGCGTGGGTGAGCCGTCATGGCGCAGCAGCGCGGCCAGTGTCTCGAGCAGTGTCGACCCGAGGGGCTCAGGCTGCGCCAGGAGGGGGCCGAGTGTCTCGCGCATCAGCAGAGGCGTGACCTGTGGGCTGCCGGCCAGCAGGACCTCGGGGAGACGATCGGTGACCGAGACGACCCGTGCCTCTCCGCGCCCGAGCGTCTCCGCGGCCCGCGTGGCCAGCTGGAACGCCGTCGCGAAGCCGGCCACCCCCTCTGGCGAGGCGGCGATCCCCACTCTCCCGGTGGCGTGCGGCTCGATCAGCGCCACAAGCTCGCTGTCATCGGGGATCGGCCCGGAGAGCAGCCCGAAGTAGCGCCCCGTGCGCACGTGCCAGTGACAGCTGACCTCCACGCGCTCCAGCCGGTCCTCGAGCGCGCCGAGCGGCTCGTCCAGGGAGCCGTCAAACAGCGCCACCACGCAGGCGACCCGGGCGTCGGCGGCGATGCCCAGCAGGTCGCGCGCCTCCTCCGCGAACTGCGGGTCGGCACCCCGCCCCTCGGCCAGCGCGTCAAGGGCGCTCTGCTGGCGCTGCAGGTCCTGGCGCTGCATGCGGGTGCTCTCGCGCCGGTAGGCCTCGACCAGGACGCCGTTCTGCACGTCCAGGGCGGACCAGACCCGCTGGCCCGCCACGAGCAGCACGTGCTCGTCGGTCACCGCCCCGGTGGTGCGGCCGGACTCGACCAGCGCCTCCCACAGCACCCGCGTGCCGAGCGTGTAGGCGTTGAGGACCGTCTCGAGCGGGACCAGCTGACGGGCCCGGCGACGGCCCGTCTCGCGCCACAGCTCGATCGCCGAGGACGGCGCGTCGCTGGTGCCGGCCAGTACCTCGATCCCCCGCCGGATGTGCTCGCGGGTGCTGTCGCGCACGTCGACGCGCAGCTCGGGCCCCACCCGCTCGTAGACCTCGGAGTCCCGCACGAGCAGGGTCAGCGTGATCGTGTCCGCGATCTCGTCGGCACGCGGACGCAGCGCCGCCCAGGCCGCCTCGACGTCGTGCAGCACTGCGGCGTCGTCCGGCTGGGAACCGGCGGGCCGCGGGACGGCCGAGCCTGCGCTGCGAGCTGGCATGAGGAGAGATTCGCACTCTCCGCACAGTTCTGACCAGCGTCCTTCGCGAGAGGCGGCGATGAGACAGCCATCGTTGGGCGCTGCGCCCAATGCGCAACCTGTGCGCTCAGCACCACAGTGGTGCGCGTCACAGCACACCTGCGGAGGTAGCGCATGAGCCACATGCAGGCGGGCGTTCCCCGGCCGGGGGTCCTCGGTCCGCAGCTCGAGGTCAGCGACGTGACCGTCACCTTCGGCGGCATCACCGCACTGAGCGACGTCGCGCTGACGGCTCGCCCCCACCAGGTGCTCGGCGTGATCGGGCCCAACGGCGCCGGCAAGACCACCCTGTTCAACGTCGTCTGTGGGTTCGTGGCCCCCGACCGTGGGCGCATCTCCTGGCGGGGCCAGGAGCTCAGCGGACTCCGCCCGCGTGAGCTCGCGGGCCTCGGGATCGCCCGCACCCTCCAAGGACTCGGTCTGTTCGACCGCGTGACGGTGCTGGAGAACGTCATGGTCGGCGCCGACCACCACGCACGCTCGGGGTTCCTCTCCTCGCTGCTCGCGCTCCCCCGCGCCTCGCGCGAGGAGCGCGAGATCCGGGAGCGCGCCCGCGAGGTCCTCGCCGACCTCGGCATCTCTCAGCACGCCGCCCGCTACCCCTCCAGCCTCCCCTACGCCGTGCGCAAGCGGGTCGCGCTGGCGCGTGCGCTGGCCGGGGAGCCCGACCTGCTGCTGCTCGACGAGCCCGCGAGCGGACTGTCGACCGGCGAGATGGACGACCTCGGGGAGCTGGTGCGCGGCCTGACTACCCGGATGTCGGTGATGCTGGTCGAGCACCACATGGACCTGGTGATGCGCGTCTGCGACGAGATCACGGTCCTCGACTTCGGCCGGGTGATCGCGCACGGATCCCCCGCTCAGGTGCGCGACGACCCGGCCGTCCTGGCGGCGTACCTCGGCGAGGCCGTCGGCGGCGGGGAGGCCTGAGGTGCTGGTCGTGAAGGACCTGTCGACGAGCTACGGGCCGGTGCGTGCCCTGCACGGCGTCTCGCTGAGCGCCGAGCGAGGGCGGATCACCGCGGTGCTCGGCGCCAACGGCGCTGGCAAGACCACCCTGCTCCGCACGATCTCGGGCCTCGTCCGCAGCCAGAGCGGCACGATCGAGCTGGACGGGACCCGGGTCGACCGACTCGCCGCCGAGAGGATGCCCGCCCTGGGCCTGGCCCAGGTGCCCGAGGGCCGCGGCGTCATCACCGAGCTCACCGTCGACGAGAACCTGCGTCTGGGCGGCCTCGTGCGCGGCCGGGTGCGGGCCGCGGAGCTGGAGCGGGTCTACGACCTCTTCCCCGCCCTGGCGGACCGGCGTGCGGCGGTGGCCCACGTGCTCTCAGGGGGCGAGCGCCAGATGCTCGTGATCGGCCGGGCGCTGATGTCCAGGCCGCGGATGCTGCTGCTCGACGAGCCCTCGCTCGGGCTCGCGCCGCGCATCGTCACCCAGATCTTCGACCTCCTGCGCTCGCTGGTGGAGAGGGACGGTCTCAGCGTGCTCCTCGTCGAGCAGAACGCCCGCAGCGCGCTCTCCATCGCCCACCACGGGGTCGTGCTCAACCTCGGGCGCGTCGTCGCGAGCGCCGACGCGTCGGTCCTCGCCGACGACGACCAGCTCCGCCACGCCTACCTCGGCTTCTGAGCAGGACAGGAGATCTCGTGCAGCAGTTCGTCAACACCGCGCTCAGCGGCCTCACCCTCGGCATGGTCTACGCGGCGTTCGCCCTCGCGCTGGTGATGATCTGGCGCTCGACCCGGATCGTGAACTTCGCCCAGGCACCGATGGCGATGGTCACGACGTTCGTGGCCCTGGCGGTGATCGACGCCGGCCACTCCTACTGGCTGGGGTTCGGCCTCGCCCTGCTCAGCGGGCTGGTGCTGGGGGCGGTGACCGAGCGGGTGGTGATCCGGCCGGTGGAGGGCAAGCCGGAGATCAACGCAGTCATCCTCACGCTCGGGTTGTTCATCGTGCTGCACGCCCTCGCCTCCGTGGTCTTCGGCAACCGCTACCGCTCGTTCCCCGCGCCGTTCGGCGTGCGCGGGATCGAGGTCGGCGACACGACGCTGGGCATCACCGGCTTCGGGGTCTTCTCCATCGCCGCCGTGCTCGTCGTGATGGTGATCCTGGTGGCGCTGTTCCGCTACACGGACCTGGGGCTGAAGATGCGGGCGGCCGCACTCAACCAGGAGGTCGCGAGACTCCTGGGCGTCCGGGTCGGCCGCATGCTGACGCTGGGGTGGGCCCTGGCGTCGCTCGTGGGGTCGTTGGCCGGGCTGTTGATCGCCGGCGGCAGCCTCGTGCACCCGGGATTCATGGACTCGATCGTGGTGTTCGGCTTCGTGGCTGCCGTGCTCGGCGGCCTGGAGAGCCCCGTGGGGGCGGTCCTGGGCGGGCTCCTGCTGGGGCTGTCGTTGAGCTTCGTGAGCGGGTACGTCGGCTCGCAGCTCGTCGCGCTGACCGCACTGGCCATCTTGATGCTGGTCCTGACCCTGCGTCCGGGTGGCCTGTTCGCCCCGGCCGCGCAGCGGCGGGTCTGATGTCGCGGCTGCGCGAGGTCTGGCGGGAGGCCACGCTGGTGCGCCACCTGGTGGGCGCGGCGCTCGGGCTGGCGGTCGTGGTCCTGGCGCTGGAGTCCTCGAGCGACTTCCGCAACCTGCAGTTCGCGTCCATGGCCTACCTCGGCATCGCCGCCGGCGGCCTCACCGTCCTCACCGGCGTCAACGGCCAGATCTCGCTGGGGCACGGGGCCCTGATGGCGATCGGTGCCTACACGACGGCGCTGTTGCTGCCCGATCGGGACGCCTCGACACCGCTCCCGTTGGCCGTGCTCGCCGCCGTCGCAGTCACCCTCGTGGTCGGGCTCGCGGTCGGCTACGCGGCCGCTCGGCTCCACGGCCCCTACCTCGCCGGCGCCACGCTCGCGCTCGCGGTCGCGGTGCCCGGCGTGGCCCTGTTCTTCAAGCAGGAGCTGGGCGGCGAGCAGGGGCTGAGGGTGGTCCTGCCGGAGATCCCCGCGTGGGTGCTGGACCTGGCGTTCTTCGTCACCGGGCACGAGCTCACCCGCAGCCGCTACATCGCGTACGCCGCCTGGCTGACTCTCATCGTCACCTTCGTCCTGCTCGCCAACCTGTCGCGCAGCCGGGTCGGGCGCCGATGGCGCGCCGTGCGCGATGGCGAGGTCGCCGCCGAGCTGGCCGGTATCGACCTGGGCCGGGCCCGGGTGTCGGCGTTCGTGGTCAGCGCCGCCGCCGCGGGCGCCGCGGGCGCGATGATGGCGATCATCGTGCGCCTGGCCGCGCCCAGCGGGTTCACGCTGACGCTCAGCCTGACCCTGCTGACGGCCGTGGTCCTGGGCGGCCTCGGCAGCCTGGCCGGGGCGCTGATCGGCGCCGCCCTGCTGACGTTCCTGCCGCAGGTGGTCACCGACTGGGGCAGCTCCGCCGGGCTCTCCGACATCCGCGCGGCCGAGCTCGCGCCGCTCGTCTACGGCCTGGTCATGGTCCTGGTCGTCCTCATGGCCCCCAGCGGCGTCGTCGGGACCGTGCGGTCGCTGGCCCAGCGCCGCAGGCGGCCCCCCACGACCGAGGAGCCCGCCCCCGTCCCGCCCCCGGAGCGCCCGATCCCGAGCACCAGCGAGCCCGTCACCACCACCTCGAAGGGAACACCGAAATGAACCGACGCCTCTCCAGGCCGGGGCCGCTCGCCGGCGCCCTGGCCACACTCGTGCTGCTCGCCGCCTGCGGCGCAGGTGACGACCGATCCGACGAAGACGGCGGAGGCGGCGCGGGCGGCGCCAGCGACGTCGGGGTCACCGAGGACACCATCACCGTCGGTGCCCACTTCCCCCTGACCGGCGTGGCGGCCCCGGGCTACAGCGAGATCCCGACCGGCGTGCAGGCCTACTTCGACTACGTCAACGCCCAGGGCGGGGTCCACGGCCGCGAGATCGAGTACCTGGTCAGGGACGACGCCTACAACCCGACCAACACCAACACCGTCACCAACGAGCTGGTGCTGAAGGACCAGATCTTCGCGATGGTGGGCGGGCTGGGCACGCCGACGCACAGCGCGGTGGTGGACTTCCTCAACGAGGAGGGCGTGCCGGACCTGTTCGTCTCGTCGGGGTCGCTGCAGTGGGGCGACGACGTCGAGACGAGCCCCATGACCTTCGGCTGGCAGCCGGACTACGAGATCGAGGGCAAGATCATCGGCCAGTACGTCGCCGAGAACCTGCCCGACGCGAAGGTGGGGCTCTTCCTGCAGGACGACGACTTCGGCGAGGACGCGGAGAAGGGCGTGCGGCAGTTCCTCGACGACCAGATCGTCGGCGTGGAGCGCTACACCTCGGGCAACACCGACGTCGGCCCGCAGATCGCGGGGCTGCAGGCCTCGGGCGCCGACGTCGTGCTGTCGTTCAACACCCCGTCGTACACCGCGCTGAGCCAGCTGGTGTCGCTCAAGCTGGGCTACCAGCCGCAGTGGTTCTACAGCAACGTCGGCGCCGACCCCGACCTCGTCGGGTCGCTGCTTGCGGAGTTCTCCGAGGGTGCGGTCGAGGGGGGCGCGAGCTCGCTCGACGGCGTCCTGACCACGGAGTACATCCCCGGCATCGACCAGGCCGACGACCCGTGGGTGCAGCTGTGGCAGAAGGTCTGGGACGAGCACGGCACCGAGGGCGAGCTGACCAACTACCGGGTCTACGGCATGTCCCACGCCTACGCGTTCGTCCAGGCGCTGCAGGCCGCCGGCGAGGACCTGACCCGCGAGGGACTCGTCGAGGCGCTCGAGGAGAACGGCCAGGACCTCGAGGGGCCACAGCTCGCGCCGTTCCGGTTCAGCGCCGACTCGCACCTGGGCATCTCCGGGCTGCGCGTGGTCGAGATCAAGGGCGGCGGCGCGGCCGAGCCGCTGACCCCCGTGCTCGTCTCCGACATCGGGGACGCCCCGATCGAGGAGGACACCTCGGGTCAGGCCGAGGACGCTCCGCCCGAGAGCGGCGTGCCCGAGTAGGCGCGTGTCTCCAGCACGCGGAAGCCCTTGGCGCTGGCGAGCCGGGTGGTCGGGTAGCCCTGCTCCCCCAGCCACCCCTGAAGGGAGTCGGCGCCGAGGTTCTTGCCGACGACCATCACGGCTCGCCCGCCGGGGGCCAGCCGCGGCAGCCAGGTGAGCAGCAGCTCGTGCAGCGCCTGCTTGCCGATGCGGATCGGCGGGTTCGACCAGATCTCGTTGTACGTCGCGGCGGCGTCGACCTCGTCCGGGGTGGCCGCGGTGAACCGGTCCGCCACGCCGAGCGCGGCCGCGTTCTCCCGGGCGAGCAGCACCGCCCGCTCGTTGACGTCGACCGCCGTCACGACGCACCCGGGCGAGGCGACCGCGATGGCGAGCCCGATCACGCCGAACCCGCAGCCGAGGTCGAGGATCCGGCCGCGGTCAGGGGGCGCGGCCTCGCGGAACAGGATCGCCGTGCCGATGTCGACGCGCCCGTTGGCGAAGACACCGGACCCGCTGGTCAGGTGGAGCTCGTGACCCCACACCGACGCTACGACCGGCGAGCGCTTGAAGGCGACCGTCGGGTCGGCGGAGAAGTAGTGCTCATCCATCGCGTCTCGCCCTCGTCGTGGTGGCCCGCGCCGCCAGCTCGCTGTCGGGCGGGTAGGCGACCTCCTCGAGGGTCAATCCGTGCGCGTGCGCGACCGCGACCGACGGGTCACGGGCCTCGGCCCGCAGGATCTCACCGGCCCAGGACGGCGAGCGGCGACCGTCGCCCACCGCGAGGAGGCAGCCGACCAGGGCGCGCACCATGCTGTGGCAGAACGCGTCGGCCCGCACGGTGGCCACCGCCACCCCCTCGGGCGAGCGGGACCAGCCGAGCTCGAGCAGCGTGCGGATGGTGGTCGCGCCCTCGCGTCGCTTGCAGAAGGACGCGAAGTCGTGGCGTCCGACGAGGGGTGCCGAGGCCTCGTTCATCGCGTCCAGGTCGAGCGGACGGGACCAGACGAGCACGTGGCGCCGCGTCAGCGGGTCGACGAGCGCCGCGTCGTCGGCGACCCGGTAGGCGTAGCGACGCCACAGTGCCGAGAAGCGCGCGTCGAACCCGGGCGCCGCCTCCGCGACCGTGCGCACCCGCACGTCGGCCGGGAGCACGCCGTTGAGCCGGCGCAGCAGGTTCGGCGGCAGATGCTCGACGTCGACGTGCACGACCTGTCCTCTCGCGTGCACCCCGGCATCGGTACGGCCCGCGCAGACGGTGGCCACGGAGTCGACGCGCAGGACCGTGGCCAGCGCGTGGTCGAGCACCTCCTGGACCGTCCGCAGCCCCGGCTGGGTCGCCCAGCCATGGAAGTCCGTGCCGTCGTAGGCACACTCGATCCGCAACCGCACCGGCCCAGTTTCGCAGGTGGTGATACTGGGAGGCGTGCAGCCCGCCATCATCCTGGTCTCCGATGAGCACGCCGACTTCCTCCTCGACGAGTTCGGCCGCTACGCCCGCGACTACGACCTCCACACCGCGCGCTCCTGCGCACAGGCGCTGGAGGTCACCCGGACCGTCCGTGACGGAGGCGGTCAGGTCGCCCTCTTCGTCACCGACACCGAGCTCCCCGACGCCCATGTGCTGGAGGCCTTCCACGCGTGGCGGACCGTGGTACCCACCTCCCGGCGGATCATCGCGGCCCACTGGGACCACTTCCTGGAGCGTGCGCCCGCGCTGCGGTCCGCCATGGCCAAGGGCAAGTACGACGCCTACCTGCTGATGCCGCGCGGCGCCCGCGACGAGGAGTTCCACAACGCCGTGACCGAGCTGCTGTCCGACTGGGGCTCGACGGTCGCCAAGCCCGAGGTCGAGAGCGTGCGGGTCGTGGCCCCGGCGCAGGACCAGCTGACCGCGGCGATCCGCGACTACGCCGACCGTCTGGGGATGCCCTCCGGCTTCTACACCCCGGACACCGACATCGGGCGCGAGGCGGTCGCGCAGTGCGCCACGCCGGGCGGGCCGGCCTATCCGGTCGTGTCGACGCCGGGACGCCCGCCGTTCGTCGCGACCTCGGTGCGCGACGTGGCGATCTCGATGTTCGGCGCCCCGGGCGACGTGAGGGTCGAGGGCGTCGTCGACGTCGCGATCGTCGGCGCCGGGCCGGCCGGTCTCGCCGCCGCGGTGTACGCCGCGTCCGAGGGGCTCACCACGGTCGTGCTCGAGTCGGAGGCGATCGGCGGTCAGGCCGGCACCAGCACGATGATCCGCAACTACCTCGGCTTCCCGCGCGGCATCTCCGGCATGCGACTCGCCCAGCGCGCGCGCAACCAGGCGCTGCGCTTCGGCACGCAGTTCTACACCGGCTGGGACGTCACCATGCTCGAGTCCCGCGACGACGGCATCCACGTGCTCAGCACGGGCGGCGGCGACGTCGAGGCCCGCACGGTCGTCGTCGCGACCGGCGTGGCCTACCGCAAGCTCGGCATCCCCTCGATCGAGGAGCACGAGGGCCTCGGCGTGTTCTACGGCAGCGCGATGAGCGCCTCGCGCGAGATGGAGGGCGGGCGGGCCGTCGTCGTCGGGGGCGGCAACTCGGCCGGCCAGGCCGCGATCCACCTCGCCCGCTTCGCCGAGTCGGTCACGATCCTGGTGCGACGCCCCGACCTGACCTCGACGATGTCGCAGTACCTGATCGGCGAGATCGCCTACAACCCCCGCATCACGGTGCAGCCCTCCTCCGAGGTGACCGACGGCGGCGGCGAGGGCCACCTGGAGTGGATCGACGTCCGCGACACGACCACCGGTCAGGTCGCCCGGCAGGCAACCCACGGCCTGTTCCTGCTGCTTGGCGCGGACCCGCACTGCGACTGGCTGCCGCCCGAGGTCGCCCGCGACCACCGCGGCTTCGTCCTCACCGGTCGTGACATCCCCACCGAACGCTGGCCCGGCGAGCTCCCGCCCGCCAACCTCGCGACCACGGTCCCCGGAATCTTCGCCGCCGGCGACATCCGCGCGGGATCGATGAAGCGGGTCGCTGCCGCCGCCGGAGAGGGCTCGTCGGTGGTCCCGCTCGTGCACGCCTACCTGGCGCCCGGCGACTGAGCCGGGCGGACGCTCAGCCCAGCTCGTGGCGGTACGGCGGGTCGGCGCCGGGGCGCGACACGGTGACGGCGGCGGCGCGCACCGCGTGGGCGAGCACCTCGGCCGGGTCGCGGTCGGCGTCGTCCCAGAGCGCGTCGAGGATCGCGGCGGAGAAGGTGTCCCCGGCTGCGATGGTGTCGGCGACCTCGACCCGCGGGGCCGCCACCTCGCGGAGGCCGTCGGCGTCGAGCCAGGTCGCGCCGTCGCCGCCACGGGTGACGGCGACGGCGCGGGGACCGAGCCCGAGCAGATGTGCGGCCGCGTCCCGTAGGGAGCGGCCGGGATACAGCGCCTCGAGGTCCTCGTCGCTGGCCTTGACCAGGTGGGAGGCCGCCACCACCTGCTCCACGCGGTCGACGACCTCCGGACCGGTGCCGGTGATGGCGGGGCGAGCGTTGATGTCGTAGGTGATGGTCGGACCCCTCAATCGCCCCAGCAGGGCGAGCACGTCGTCGGCCCCGGGCTCCAGCACGGCGCCGATCGAGCAGACGTGCACGAAACGGGGGTGCTCCGCGCCCACCGGGTTCAGCCGCCAGTCGAGATCGAAGACGTACGACGCCGAGCCGTCCCCTGCGATCGTCGCCTGCGCCGACGACGTCCGCGCGACGGCGTACGGGTCGGTCGCGAGGACGACGCCGTCCCGCTCGAGGTGCGCGGCGACCGTCCGCCCGCGCTCGTCGTCGGCGAAGCTGGTCGCCAACCGCACCGGCCGTCCCAGCCGGGCCAGCGCCACCGCCACGTTGGCGGCGCTGCCGCCGGGCCGCTCGGTCCGGCTCCCGTCCGGCTCGAGGACCACGTCGACCAGGGACTCGCCGACCACCAGGGCGTAGGGGTTCACCTGCCCATGCCTACCACTGCGCCCACCATCTCCTGCGATACCTTCCCCGCATGCCGGACCTCGCCCTCGACCCGTCACTGCCCGAGCCGCCGTTCGAGCAGCTGCGCAGGCAGGTGGCCGCGGGCGCCGCGTCCGGTGATCTGCCGGCCGGAAGCCGGCTGCCGACGGTCCGCGCGCTCGCCGCCGAGCTCGGGATCGCGGTCAACACCGTCGCCCGCGCCTACCGCGAGCTCGAGGCCGACGGCATCATCATCACCGAGGGCCGGCGCGGCACGTTCATCGCCGCCCCGGCCGCGCCGGCGGACGTCGGGGCGGCCGCGGCCGCACTGGCCGCGGCCGCCCGTCGTGCCGGCGTCACGCTCGCCCAGGCGCAGCGGCTCCTCGCCGACGCCTGGTCCTCGGACTAGTCGACCTGCTCGAACAGGACGATCAGCAGGCGGGCGTCGTCCGGGACGTCGCCCTCCACCCGCATCGTCGCCGTGTCGCTGGGCGCAGAGAGCAGCCCGATCACCGCGTCCCTCACTTCGCCGATCCCCTGGGAGCGGAGGCCCTCCCCGGTGACGTTGTGCTCCGTCACCACGGTCGCCTCACCCGCGGCGTGGTAGCCCACCGCCAGCACCGGGCGCGCCGGGTCGCCGTCGCCGTCCACGCTCACCGACCGGCCACCCAGGTCCGACGGGACGTGCTCGGAGGCCCGCCAGACGTGGCCGTCGTACTCGATGAGCTCGGGGACGGGTAGGCCGGTGACCCGCTGCGAGACACCCCGGTCGTAGACCCCCAGCCCGAGCACCACCTCGTCGCTGTCGAGCCGCGGGCCGTCCGGGCCGTCGGTCACCCACAGGCGCACTGTCACCTCGTCGCGGTCGTTGACGACGCTGACGCCGCCCCCGCCGGCGGGATCGAAGGGCGCCTCGTCCCCACAGCGGCCCTGGGTCACCTCGCCGCTGCCGTCGTCGACGTGCAGGGTGGCGTCCTGCGGCCCGTGGGCGCAGAAGTACCGGTAGTCGACCGCCTTCCCGGCAGCCTGCAAGCCGACCGACACCTCGGACTCCCCCGGCTCCCCGATCGTGGCGCCCAGGAGGAGGTCGCCTGCGACCTGCTTGCGGAAGGTGACCCCGTCGCCCGACACACCGTCCGGCTCGTCGTCGGTGAGCTCGTAGACCGCCAGGCCGACCTCGTCGGAGCCGGCCACGGTCAGCGAGACCTCCTCGCCGGGGTCGACCCACACGTAGTCGGAGAAGTCGGGCACGGTGTAGCTCGTGACCTGCCGCCCCTCGGTGATCTCGACGTGGTCGTTGCTGTCGGAGGTGCCCCAGGAGACCAGCCGCGGCTGGTCCGAGGGCGCGAGGTCGATGGTCACGCGATCGTCACCCTCGACGCCGTCGCGGTACTCGAAGGTGTAGCCGAGCGCCCTCATCGTGGTCGGCACCTCGACGCCGGCGACCGACGCCGGCTCCGGAGCGCTCGGCGCGCCCCACTCGGGCAGCAGCGCCACGGCGCCTGCCGCCGCGAGGGTGAGCGCCACCCCGCCGGCGGCCGCGGCGCGCCGCTGCCGGCGTGCCGCGCCGATGCGGCGCCGCACGGAGCCGACCCGTCCGTCGAGGTCGTGGTCCACGAGCTCGACGGCGTGCCGGTCGAGGGTCGAGCGGAGCTCGTCGATGCCGTCCATCACAGCGCCTTCCCGTCGGTGGTGGCGAGCGCGGGATCGATCCGCAGCTTTGCGAGGGCCTTGCTGAGCTGGCTCTTGACCGTGCCGACCGAGCAGTCCATCTGCTCGGCGGTCTGCGCCTCCGTGAGGTCCTCGAAGTAGCGCAGCACGACCACGACGCGCTGGCGGCGCGGCAGCCGCTCCATCGCCTGCCACAGGTCGTGGCCCGCGCTGACCGCGTCGCTCGCGTCGGCGTGCCCTCGCTCGGGCAGCGCGTCGGTGGCGAGCTCGCCGTTCCACTTGCGCCGCCACCACGTCGCGTAGGTGTTGACCAGGATCCGGCGCACGTAGGGCTCGGGGTTGCCGTCGATACGGCTCCACGAGAACCAGGCCTTGCTCAGCGCCGTCTGCAGGAGGTCCTCGGCCAGCGCGTGGTCGTGGGTGAGGAGGTACGCCGTACGGAGCAGGCTCGTGGAGCGCGCGACGACGAACTCGTCGAATTCGGCCGCGGCCACCCCACCACCCCGTTCCCCGTGCGCCAGGTCGTGAGACTCAGCGTTCGTTGCTCTCATGTCCTGTCCTACCCGGTGGACCCTGTCAAAGGTTGCCTCCGGTATGAAGGTCGACATGCGCTACGTCGTGTACGGAACAGGTGCCGTGGGTGGGGTCATCGGCGGGAACCTCCACCTGGCGGGGGTCCCGGTCACGCTGGTAGCCCGCGGGGAGCACCTCGCGCGGATCCAGGCCGACGGGCTGGTGCTGGACCGTGCCGACGGCCGCCACCGCGTCGACGCACCCGCGGCCGAGACCGCCGCCGACGTCGCCTGGACCGACGACACCGTCGTGCTCCTGTGCGTCAAGGGGCACCAGACGCAGTCCGCGCTGGACGACCTGAGGGCCCACGCGCCGGCCGACGTGACCATCGCCTGCGTGCAGAACGGGGTGGCCAACGAGCTCACCGTGCTGCGCCGCTACGCGGCGACCTACGGCGTGTGCGTGATGCTGCCCGCGACCCACCTGGAGCCGGGCGTCGTGGTGCAGAAGTGCTATCGCCCCGGGATCCTCGACCTGGGCCCGGCGGCCGGTGGGGTGGACGCCCGCGCCGAGGCGATCGCCGCCGACCTGCGCCGCGGCGGCTTCGAGTCGGTCGCCCGGCCCGACATCATGGCCTGGAAGCACCGCAAGCTGCTGATGAACCTCGGCAACGGCGTCGGCGCGGTGTGCACGCCGGGCCCGGCCGCCGACGACCTGGCGCGCCGGGCCCGCGAGGAGGGCGAGCAGGTGCTGCGGCGCGCCGGCGTCCCCGTCGTCTCCGATGAGGAGGACCGCGAGCGCCGCGGCGATCTGCTGGCGCGTCGCCAGCAGCTGCCCGTCGGCGAGGGCGGCTCGACCTGGCAGAGCGTCGTGCGCGGCGGCCGCGGCGTGGAGATCGACTATCTCGCCGGCGAGATCGTGCTGCTCGGCCGGCTGCACGGCGCACCGACACCGGTCAATGAGGCGATCCAACGCGCCACCCACGACCTGGTCCGCTCCGGCGGCGCTCCCCGCAGCGTCGACCCCGCCACGGTCCTCCCCGCCTGAGGCACCACCACCACGGCTGATCCGTCACCAACTGCCCGGAAATGACACTGACCCGTCAGAGAGTTTCTGACGGGTCAGCGGTGAAGCGGTGGGATCAGGCCTTGGGGGCCTCGTCCTCGGTGGGCTCCTCCTCGGCGACGACGCTCTCCTCGGGCGACGCCTCCTCGGCGAGCTCGGTGGGCGCCTCGTCGGTGGTGGCCTCGTCGGTGGTGGTCTCGGTCTCCTCGACCGGGGCCTCCTCGGCGGGGGCGGCCGTCTTCGCCGGGGCGGACTTCGTCGCCTTCGGCGCGGTGGGCGAGTACGCCTCGGTCACGAGCTCGATGACCGCCATGGGGGCGTTGTCGCCCTTGCGGGGGTTGAGCTTGGTGATCCGGGTGTAGCCGCCCGGGCGCTCGGCGAAGGTCGGCGCGATCTCGGTGAAGAGGGTGTGCACGACGCCCTTGTCGCGGATGGTCTTGAGGACCATGCGGCGGTTGTGGAGGTCGCCCTTCTTCGCCTTCGTGATCAACTTCTCCGCGTGCGGGCGCAGCGCGCGGGCCTTGGCCTCCGTCGTGGTGATGCGGCCGTGCTGGAACAGCTGGGTCGCCAGGTTCGACAGGATCAGGCGCTGGTGGGCCGGGCTGCCGCCGAGGCGGGGTCCCTTGGTGGGCTTGGGCATTGCTCTTCTTCTCGATTCTCCCCGGCCGTGTCAGGTACCGGGGTAGAGGGCGGGTGCTGCTGAGGCGCTGACCCGTCAGAAAGTCTCTGACGGGTCAGCGGTGGGTCAGTACTGCTCGTCCTCGACGAAGGCGTCGTCGTCGTCGTCGCCGTACGCCGCCAGGGCGGCGTGCGGGTCGAAGCCGGGCGCGCTGTCCTTGAGGGACAGACCCATCTCGACCAGCTTGGCCTTGACCTCGTCGATGGACTTGGCGCCGAAGTTGCGGATGTCGAGCAGGTCCTGCTCCGAGCGCGAGATGAGCTCGCCCACGGTGTGGATGCCCTCACGCTTGAGGCAGTTGTACGAGCGCACGGTCAGCTGCAGGTCCTCGACCGGGAGGGCGAGGTCGGCGGCCAGCTGCTCGTCGACGGGCGAGGGGCCGATGTCGATGCCCTCGGCCTCGACGTTGAGCTCACGCGCCAGGCCGAAGAGCTCGACCAGCGTCTTGCCGGCCGACGCGATGGCGTCGCGCGGCAGGATCGAGGGCTTGGTCTCGACGTCAATGACCAGCTTGTCGAAGTCGGTGCGCTGCTCGACACGGGTGGCCTCGACCTTGTAGGTCACCTTCAGCACGGGGCTGTAGATCGAGTCGACCGGCATGCGGCCGATCTCGTTGTCGGCGCCCTTGTTCTGGACAGCCGAGACGTAGCCGCGGCCGCGCTCGACGACCAGCTCCATCTCCAGCTTGCCCTTGTCGGACAGGGTGGCGATGACCAGGTCGGGGTTGTGCACCTCGACGCCGGCCGGGGGCGCGATGTCAGCGGCGGTGACGGCACCGGCGCCCGACTTGCGCAGGTACATGGTGACGGGCTCGTCGTGCTCCGAGGAGACGACCAGGCCCTTCAGGTTCAAGATGATCTCGGTGACGTCCTCCTTGACGCCCTCGATCGTCGAGAACTCGTGCAGGACGGTGTCGACCTTGATGCTCGTGACCGAGGCACCGGGGATCGACGACAGGAGGGTGCGCCGGAGCGAGTTACCGAGCGTGTAGCCGAAGCCCGGCTCCAGCGGCTCGATGACGAACCGCGAACGGAACTCGTCGACGGACTCTTCCGACAGTGAGGGACGCTGTGCGATGAGCACTGATTCTTTCCTTTCCGGACCCACCCGCTATATGACGGATCCGAACATTTGCGTGTTGACGGCGGCGACGTACGTGCGATCGGTGGCCGGGCTGGGCCCGGCCACCGATGCGTTCACTTCTTGGAGTAGTACTCCACGATGAGCTGCTCCTGGATCGGCATGTCGATCTGCGCGCGCACGGGGACCTGGTGGACCAGGATCCGCATGCGGTCGGGCAGCGTCTGCAGCCAGGCCGGCACGATCCGCTCGCCGAAGGTCTCGCGGGCCACGATGAACGGCGTCATCTCGAGCGACTTCTCGCGCACGTCGATGATGTCGTAGGCCGAGACCTGGAAGGACGGGATGTCGACCTTCTTGCCGTTGACCAGGAAGTGTCCGTGCGACACCAGCTGGCGGGCGTGACGACGCGTGCGGGCGAACCCACCGCGGTAGATCACGTTGTCCAGGCGGCACTCGAGGAGCTGCAGGAGGTTGTCACCGGTCTTGCCGGAACGGCGCGAGGCCTCCTTGTAGTAGTTCAGGAACTGCTTCTCCATCACGCCGTAGGTGAAGCGGGCCTTCTGCTTCTCCTGCAGCTGGGAGCGGTACTCGCTCTCCTTGATCCGGGCGCGGCCGTGCTGGCCCGGAGGGTAGGGACGCTTCTCGAATGCTGCGTCGCCGCCGACGAGGTCGACACCGAGACGGCGCGACTTCCGGGTCATGGGTCCGGTGTAACGGGCCATGGGTCAGTCTCTCTTTCTCAGTCTCGGGTCAGACGCGCCGGCGCTTGGGCGGGCGGCAACCGTTGTGGGGGGTGGGCGTGACGTCCTGGATGGTGCCGACCTCGAGGCCGATGGCACCCAGCGACCGGATCGCCGTCTCGCGACCCGAGCCCGGGCCCTTGACGAAGACGTCGATCTTCTTCATGCCGTGGTCCATCGCGCGACGGCCGGCGGCCTCCGCAGCCATCTGCGCGGCGTACGGCGTGGACTTGCGTGAGCCCTTGAAGCCGACGGTGCCGGCAGAGGCCCACGAGATGACCGCACCCGTGGGGTCGGTGATCGTGACGATCGTGTTGTTGAACGTGCTCTTGATGTGGGCTTCGCCCTGAGCGATGTTCTTCTTCTCCTTGCGGCGGACCTTCTTGGCCCCGGCCGCACGAGCCTTGGGAGGCATGCAGTTACTCCTGTGTTAGCTGGTCTGTGAGTTGGGAAGGCAGTGAGGCGCGCGGACGCGACCGGTCACTTGGCCTTCTTCTTGCCGGCAACCGTGCGCTTCGGACCCTTGCGGGTGCGGGCGTTGGTCTTGGTGCGCTGACCGCGGACCGGGAGGCCCTGACGGTGGCGGCGACCCTGGTAGCTGCCGATCTCGATCTTGCGACGGATGTCGGCCTGGACCTCTCGACGGAGGTCGCCCTCGATCTTGAAGTTGCCCTCGATCGCGTCGCGGAGCTTGACCAGCTCTTCGTCACCCATCTGGTGCACGCGCAGGTTGGGGTCGACCCCGGTGAGTGCGAGCAGCTGCTGGGAACGGGTACGGCCGATGCCGTAGATGTAGGTGAGTGCGATCTCGATGCGCTTGTCGCGCGGGAGGTCGACACCAACAAGGCGTGCCATGATGGCCCTTTCTTGAAGGACGAGTGCCCTTCGGTGATTCACAGAGGTTTCGATCGTGACGCGCCCCCGCCTCTCGACGGGGCCCCGGCCTTCTGCTCCGGAGGTGGTTCGCCCTCCCACGATGGTGCTGTGGTGCTGGGCTAAGCGTTCACGTTGATGGGTTCTTCAGTTGTCCAGCGGGGGTGAGCCGAGGCTCAGCCCTGGCGCTGCTTGTGGCGCGGGTTCGCGCAGATCACCATGACGCGTCCGTGGCGACGGATCACCTTGCACTTGTCACAGATCGGCTTGACGCTCGGGTTGACCTTCATGTCAGCCCTTTCTCGCTCGGTCGGCTGCTTGCTTATTTGTAGCGGTAGACGATGCGACCCCGGGTGAGGTCGTACGGCGAGAGCTCCACCACCACGCGGTCCTCGGGGAGGATCCGGATGTAGTGCTGGCGCATCTTGCCGCTGATGTGGGCGAGCACCTTGTGGCCGTTGCTCAGCTCGACGCGGAACATGGCGTTGGGGAGGGCCTCGGTGATGGTCCCCTCGAGCTCGATCACGCCTTCTTTCTTCGGCATGTCCTCCACAATCTGTTGTCTGGATGTCGCTTCGTGTCTCTACCGTCCGGCCCGGGAACCTCCGGTCGGGTGACCGGTGGACCTCGTAGGATCGTCCCTCGGAGCCTCAGACCGGAGCATGTCCGAGCCCCTCTTGCGAGAGTCACTGGCACGTTCCGGGCAGCCGCGAGGCGCCGCAGCACAGACCCACGTTGGGCCGACACGCCAGTTTACGAGATAACCACGCGGAAACACGAATCCGGCGGTCTACTTCGCCAGCAGCCGGAGCGTCTCCTCCCGGGCGGGGCTCGAGGCGGAGTCGGTGCCGGCGACGGCACCGGCCACGGGGTTGACCATGACCTCGTCGACGCCGTAGGTCCGCGCGAGCTCCGTCACCCGGGCACGCGCCTCCTCGGCTCCCCCGATGATCCAGCGGGCCGCCATGGCCTCCACCAGGGGGCGATGCGCCTCGGGCACCCCGTCGCGCTCGGCCTCCTCGACCGTGCGCTGGGGAGTCAGCGGCTGGCCGGTGCGCAGGGCGACCATCTGGAGCAGCTGGGGCAGGGCGAGTCGCCGGGCCTCCTCGGTGGTCTCGGCCACCGCAGCGTTGACGGTCAGGAAGGTGCGCGGCTCGGCCAGCTCGGGCGAGGGGACGAAGCGGGAGCGGTACAGCGCGACCGCCTCGCGGGTGCCCTCGCCGGAGAAGTGGTGCGCGAACACGTACGGCATCCCCTTCTCCGCCGCCAGCCGGGCGGAGTAGTCCGAGGAGCCGAGCAGCCAGATCTGGGGCACGGAGGTCGCCGTGGGAGTCGCGCGCAGCACGTGCCTGCGGCCCTGCACGGCCAGCCCGACCCCTCCGGGCTCCATCATGGCCAGCACGTTGTCGACGTACTCGGGGAAGAGCGACACGGCCTCGTCGGTCACTCCCCCTGCGCCGTGTCGCAGCGCCCAGGACGTCACCGGGTCGGTCCCGGGCGCCCGGCCGATGCCGAGGTCGATCCGACCGGGGAACGCCGCCTCGAGGAGCGCGAACTGCTCGGCGACCACCAACGGCGCGTGGTTGGGCAGCATCACCCCGCCGGAGCCGACCTTGATCCGCGAGGTGGCCGAGGCGACCATCGAGATCAGGACCGGTGGGTTGGTCGCGGCGACAGCGGGCATGTTGTGGTGCTCGGCGAGCCAGAAGCGGCGGTAGCCCGACTCGTCGGCGACGCGCGCCAGGGCCAGGGTCGCGGCGATCGCGTCCCCGGTCGTCTGGTCACTGCGCACCGGCACCAGGTCGAGCACGGACAGGGCAGGCATGTTGGTCGACATCACCCTGGTCAACGTGTGGGCGCGGGGGATCATTCCGCCCGGCCCACCGCCGTCCGGATGTCAGGCGGCGCCGCTCTCGGCCTCCGCGTTGCGCTTGTCCTTGACCAGGCTGGCCACCGCGGTGAGCACCAGCGTCACCAGGATCACCCCGAGGCTCAGCAGCGACGAGATCTCCGGGACGGAGACGTGCTCGCCGCCGTTGATGAAGGGCAGCTCGTTCTCGTGAAGGGCGTGCAGCACGAGCTTGACGCCGATGAACGCGAGGATGAAGGACAGGCCCAGCGACAGGTAGACCAGGCGCTGGAGCAGCCCGCCGAGCAGGAAGTACAGCTGGCGAAGGCCCATCAGCGCGAAGACGTTGGCGGCGAAGACCAGGTACGGCTCCTGGGTGATGCCGAAGATCGCCGGGATCGAGTCGAGCGCGAACAGGATGTCGGTGCTGCCGAGCGCGATGATGACGATCAGCATCGGGGACACGACGCGCGCGCCGTTCTCGCGGTACCAGAGCTTCAGGCCGTGCCACTGGTCGCCGACGTTGAGGTGGCTCTGCGCGAACTTCACCAGGGCGTTCTCCTCCGGGTGCTCGTCCTCATGGGAGCGGTAGCTCTTCACCAGCGTGTAGGCGGTGTAGACGAGGAAGGCGCCGAACACGTAGAAGACGAAGGAGAAGTTCTCGATGAGCTGGTAGCCCAGCGCGATGAAGATCCCCCGGAAGATCAGGGCCAGGATGATGCCCACCATCAGGGCTTCCTGCTGCAGCTCCCGCGGCACCTTCAAGGCCGCCATCAAGATGATGAACACGAACAGGTTGTCCATCGAGAGGCTGTACTCGGTCAGCCAGCCGGCGAAGAACTCCACCCCGTAGTTGTGACCGTGGAAGAACAGCGTCCACACCCCGAACGCGACGGCCGCGCCGAGGTAGAAGGTCAGGGCGACCGCGCACTCGCGCATCGTCGGCTCGTGCGGGTGACGGGCGATCACGACGACGTCGAAGAGGAGCACGGCGACCGTGACCCCGATCGTGATGGTCCATTCGAGGGTGGAAACGTCCACAGGTGACTCCAGGGATGAGGGGACAGGGAAAGCCCAGAGGTCTCTTCCGCCGCTCGCAAGCGACCCACGGCCCCGGACCGCGCCGAGACGCTGGTCGTGCTGACGACACCGCAGCGAAAGGAATACTCCCCTCCTACGTACCCCATCCTCCCACGCCGCAGACGGGCCCGCGAACTCGCCCGCCACCACGATCGGGAAGTCTCCGGCTGACCGGTGCCTCCGACGGACCGTGGGCGACCCGTCAGCGGCCCCCGAAGGGGACACCGAGTTGGCGCAGCATCTCCTCGCCGCCGTCGAGCGCGGTCAGGACCCAGGTGCCGCGGTCGGTCAGGGTGAATGTGTGCTCGAAGTGGGCGGCCCAGCTGCCGTCGGCCGTCACGACGGTCCAGTCGTCGTCGAGCAGCACGCTGTCCTTGGTCCCGAGGGTCACCATGGGCTCGACGGCCAGCGCGAGGCCCTCGACCAGCTTGGCGCCCCGGCCGGCCCGACCGTAGTTGGGTACATCGGGGGGCTGGTGCATCTGGCTGCCGATCCCGTGGCCGGTGTAGTCCTCCAGGATGCCGTAGGCGCCGGCGGAGCGGACGTGCTGCTCGACGGCGTAGGAGATGTCGGTGACGCGACCGCCCGGGCGCGCGGCTGCGATCCCGCGCCACATCGCCTCCTCGGTCACCCGCATGAGCGCGCTGAGGTCGTCGGTGACCGGGCCGACGGCGACGGTGACGGCCGCGTCACCGTGCCAACCGTCGACGATGGCGCCGCAGTCGATCGAGACCAGGTCACCTTCGGCGAGCACCCGTGGTCCCGGGATGCCATGGACGACCTCGTCGTTCACCGAGGCGCAGATGCTCGCTGGGAAGCCCTGGTAGCCCTGGAAGGACGGCACGGCGCCGGAGGAGCGGATGTGGTCCTCCGCGATCGCGTCCAGCTCCGCGGTGGTGATGCCGGCGCGGACGCTGGCGCGCATCAGCTCCAGCGTGGCGCCCACCACGAGGCCGGCGCGGCGCATCGCGTCGACCTGGTCCGGCGACTTGATTTCGATGCCGCGGTCGAACAGTCCCACGAGCGACGTCAGCTCTGGGGGATCTCGTCCAGGGCGTCGAAGATCCGCTGCGTGACCTCGCTGACCTCACCCATGCCGTTGAGCTCGATCAGGATGCCGCGGCCGCGGTAGACCTCGATCAGCGGCTCGGTCTGCTCGACGTAGAGCTCCTGGCGCTTGCGGATGACGTCCTCGGTGTCGTCGGCGCGGCCCTCGACCTTGGCGCGCTGCAGCAGCCGTTGCACGATCTCGTCCTGGTCCACCGTCAGCGCCACGACGGCGTCGAGCTCGTGGCCGGTGAACTTGATCATCCCGTCGAGCTCCTCGACCTGCGAGAGCGTGCGCGGGTAGCCGTCGAGCAGGAAGCCGGACACCGCGTCTGCCTCGTCGATCCGGTTGCGGACCATGAGGTTGGTGACCTCGTCAGGGACGTAGTCCCCGGCATCCATGTACTGCTTGGCCTTCAGGCCCAGCTCGGTGCCCTGGCTGACGTTGGCGCGGAAGATGTCACCCGTGGAGATGGCGGGGATCTTGAAGTGGTCGGCGACGAACTTCGCCTGGGTGCCCTTGCCGGCGCCCGGGGGGCCCATCATGATGAGTCGCATAACCGGCGGATCTCCTTGTCGTGGCCTGGTGCTGGCATATTTTCTCATGCCGCACGGTGCAGTTGCGCAGCGCGTCGGTGCGGGTGCGCCGAGGCGGGCCCTACCGCAGGAATCCCTCGTAGTTGCGCTGCTGCAGCTGGCTCTCGATCTGCTTCACGGTGTCGAGGGCGACCCCGACCATGATCAGGATCGACGTGCCTCCGAACGGGAAGTTCTGGTTGGCGTCGATGAGCACCAGTGCGATGAGCGGGATCAACGAGATCAGGCCCAGGTAGAGGGCGCCCGGCAGGGTGATGCGGGCCAGGACGTAGGACAGGTAGTCCTCGGTCGGCTTCCCGGCACGGATACCCGGGATGAAGCCGCCGTACTTCTTCATGTTGTCGGCCACCTCGGTCGGGTTGAAGGTGATCGACACGTAGAAGTAGGTGAAGAAGACGATGAGCGCGAAGAACGTCGCCATGTAGATCGGGTGACCGCCCGTGACGAAGTACTTGCTGACGAACTGGACCCACTCCGACTGGCTGTTCTGGTTGAACTGCACGGCCATCGCCGGCAGGTAGAGCAGCGACGAGGCGAAGATGACCGGGATGATGCCGGCCTGGTTCACCTTGAGCGGGATGTAGGTCGAGCTCCCGCCGAACATCTTGCGACCCACCATGCGGCGTGCGTACTGGACGGGGATCCGCCGTTGCGCCTGCTCGATGAAGATGACCGCGGCGACCACCACGAGCCCGACGGCGATTACGATCCCGAAGATCCACCAGCCCTGGCTGACCTTGACCTGCCAGAGGGCGGCCGGGAAGGTCGCCACGACCTGGCAGAAGATCAGGATGGACATGCCGTTGCCGACCCCGCGGTCGGTGATGAGCTCGCCGAGCCACATGATGACGGCCGTGCCGGCGGTCATGGTGATGACCATGACCAGGAAGGTCTGGGTGTCCTCGTTGTGCAGGAGCGGTTCGGGGCAGCCCTGAAGCAGGTTGCGTGAGCGGGCCAGGGCCACGATCCCGGTCGCCTGGAGCAGCGCGAGGCCGAGAGTCAGGTAGCGCGTGTACTGCGTGATCTTCGTCTGGCCCGACTGCCCCTCCTTCTTCAGCGCTTCGAGCCGCGGGATGACCACGACGAGCAGCTGAAGGATGATGCTGGCGGTGATGTACGGCATGATCCCCAGCGCGAAGATCGTCAGCTGTAGGAGCGCGCCACCGGAGAACAGGTTGATCAGGCCGTAGACGCCCTGGCTGTTCGCGTCGTCGCCAAGGCAGTCCTGGACGTTGCCGAAGTCGACGCCGGGGGCGGGGATCTGGGAACCGGCCCGGAAGATCACGATCACCAGCAGGACGAACAGCAGCTTGCGCCGCAGGTCGGGGGTTCGGAAAGCGTTCACGAACGCGCTGAGCACGACATCCTCTTTCTCCAAGCTGGTGGCGGCCCCCGGTGTCCTCGACCGGCGCACCGTGTGAGGTGCGCCAGGGCCCGTGGAAGCCTAACAGGCACCCCGGTGGGTCCTGCTCCGCGCACGAGGGGCGCCACCCCGACTCCCGGAGGAGTGGAAGGCGGCGCCCCTGCGTGTCGCGAGGTGGAGCGGGTCAGACCAGGGTGGCGGTGCCGCCCGCAGCCTCGATCTTGTCCTTGGCCGAGGCGGAGAACGCGTTGGCGCTCACGTCGACCTTGACCGAGATGTCGCCCTGGCCGAGGACCTTGACCGGCTGGCCCTTGCGGACCGCGCCGCGGTCGACGAGCTGGTCGACGGTGACGCTGCCACCCTCGGGGAACAGCTCGTTGATCCGGTCGAGGTTGACGACCTGGAACTCCACCTTGAACGGGTTCTTGAACCCCTTCAGCTTGGGGAGCCGCATGTGGATCGGCATCTGGCCACCCTCGAAGGCGGCCGGGACCTGGTAGCGGGCCTTGGTGCCCTTGGTGCCACGACCCGAGGTCTTGCCCTTGGAGCCCTCACCGCGACCCACGCGGGTCTTGGCCTTCTTGGCGCCGGGGGCCGGGCGCAGGTGATGAAGCTTGAGCGTCATAGCGTCACTCGCCTCCGTCGATTCGCTCGACCGTCACCAAGTGACGGACGGTGTGGACCATGCCCCGGATCTCCGGGCGGTCCTCCTTGACGACCGTGTCGCCGATCCGCTTGAGACCGAGCGTACGCAGGGTCTCGCGCTGGTTCGCCTTGCAGCCGATCGTGGACTTCTTCTGCTGGACCTTGAGCTGTGCCATCAGGACCTCCCCGCCGCCGCGACGTCGGCCGCCTGGGCGATGCCCTCGGCCTTGGCGCGCAGCAGGGCCGCCGGAGCGACGTCCTCAACCGCGAGGCCGCGACGTGCGGCCACGGCCTCGGGCTCCTCGAGCATCCGCAGGGCCTCGACCGTCGCGTGCACGATGTTGATCTGGTTCGACGAACCCAGCGACTTGCTGAGCACGTCGTGGATGCCGGCGCACTCGAGCACCGCACGCACCGGGCCACCGGCGATGACGCCGGTACCGGGAGAGGCGGGGCGCAAGAAGACCACACCGGCCGCCTTCTCACCTTGGACCGGGTGCGGGATGGTCCCCTGGATGCGGGGGACGCGGAAGAAGGCCTTCTTGGCCTCCTCGACGCCCTTCGCGATCGCCGCGGGGACCTCCTTGGCCTTGCCGTAGCCGACGCCGACCATGCCGTCACCGTCGCCGACGATCACGAGGGCGGTGAAGCTGAAGCGACGACCACCCTTCACGACCTTGGCGACACGGTTGATCGCGACGACGCGCTCGATGTAGGTGTTCTTGTCGGCACCCTGGCCACGACCACCGTCGCGTCCGCCTCGGCCACCGCCCTGGCGCTCGCCGCCGCGCTGTCCGCGCTGGGCTCCGCTCATGAGTCTTTCCTCTTCTCTTGCTTGTAGCTGGCCATCAGAAGGTCAAGCCTCCAGCGCGAGCACCGTCGGCGAGGGCCGCGATGCGTCCGTGGTACTTGTTCCCGGCGCGGTCGAAGACCACTCCGTCGACACCGGCAGCCTTGGCGCGCTCGGCAACGAGCTCGCCCACCTTCTTGGCCTTGGCAGTCTTGTCACCGTCGAACGAGCGCAGGTCGCCCTCCATGGTGGAGGCGTAGGCCAGCGTCTTGCCGACCAGGTCGTCCACGACCTGCACGGTGATGTGCTTGGACGAACGCGTGACGACCAGGCGCGGGCGCTCGGCGGTGCCGGAGATGCGCTTGCGCCCCCGGACTTGACGACGCAGCCGCGACTTGGTGCGCGCGGCGGTGTGCTTGTTGTGCTTCAGGGAGATCGCCATGTCACTTACCAGCCTTTCCGACCTTGCGGCGGATCTGCTCGCCGGCGTAACGAACACCCTTGCCCTTGTAGGGCTCGGGCTTGCGGAGCTTGCGGATGTTGGCCGCGACCTCTCCGACGAGCTGCTTGTCGATTCCGGCCACGCCCAGCTTGGTCTGGCTCTCGACGTTGAACGTGATGCCCGCGGGGGCATCGAACACGATCACGTGCGAGTAGCCGAGCTGGAACTCCAGCTGCGTGGGGCCCTTCGACAGGACGCGGTAGCCCACGCCCACGATCTCGAGCTTCTTCTCGTAGCCCTCGGTGACGCCCTGGACCATGTTGGCGATCAGGGTGCGCGTCAGGCCGTGCAGAGAACGGCTCTCACGCTCGTCGTTGGGGCGCTTGACGTCCAGGACGCCGTCGTTGCGCTCGACCGTGATCGGCGCGGCGACGGTGTGCGACAGGGTGCCCTTCGGCCCCTTGACGGTCACCAGGGAGTCGTTGATGGCCACGTCCACGCCGGACGGGACCGGGATGGGGAGCTTGCCAATGCGCGACATGCTGTTGTACTCCTTCTCGGTCTCGTCGTTACCAGACGTAGGCGAGGACTTCCCCACCCACGCCCTTCTGGTTTGCCTGGCGGTCGGTCAGCAGGCCCTGGCTGGTCGAGATGATCGCGACGCCCAGGCCGCCGAGCACCTTCGGGAGGCCCGTGTGCTTGGCGTAGACCCGCAGACCGGGCTTGCTGATGCGGCGGACGCCGGCGATCGAGCGCTCGCGGTTGCGGCCGTACTTGAGCGTGATGGTCAGCGTGCGGCCGACCTCCCCCTCGGCGGGCTCCTTCACGTCGAACGACGTGATGTAGCCCTCCTGCTTGAGGATCTCGGCGACGCCCTGCTTGAGCTTGCTGTAGGGCATGGTCACCGCGTCGTGGTACGCCTGGTTGGCGTTGCGCAGACGGGTCAGCATGTCTGCGATCGGGTCAGTCATCGTCATGGCCGGATGGCCCTTTCTTCCTGTGGTTTCCCACCGACATCTTCGGCAGGACCTTCAGCGGTTGTGGGTGGTGTTACCAGGAGGACTTGGTGACGCCGGGCAGCTCGCCGCGGTGCGCCATCTCGCGCAGGCAGATCCGGCACAGGCCGAACTTCCGGTAGACGGCCTTGGGGCGGCCGCAGCGCTGGCAGCGGGTGTAGCCCCGCACCGCGAACTTCGGCTTGCGGGCGGCCTTGACCTTGAGCGCGGTCTTTGCCATGTCAGTTCTCCTTGAAGGGGAAGCCGAGCTGCTTGAGCAGCGCGCGGCCTTCCTCGTCGTTGGTGGCGGTGGTGACGATCGTGATGTCCATGCCCCGCTGACGGTCGACCTTGTCCTGGTCGATCTCGTGGAACATGACCTGCTCGGTCAGGCCGAACGTGTAGTTGCCCTTGCCGTCGAACTGCTTGGGCGAGAGGCCGCGGAAGTCACGGATGCGCGGGAGCGCCAGCGACAGGAGGCGGTCCAGGAACTCCCACATCCGGTCGCCGCGCAGCGTGGTGTGCGCACCGATCGGCATGCCCTCGCGGAGCTTGAACTGCGCGATGGACTTGCGGGCCTTGGTCACCAGCGGCTTCTGGCCGGTGATCGCGGTGAGGTCCTTGACGGCGCCTTCGATCAGCTTCGAGTCACGAGCCGCCTCGCCGACACCCATGTTGACCACGATCTTGGTCAGGCCGGGCACCTGCATGACGTTCTTGATCTCGAACTCCGACTGCAGCGCGGGAAGGATCTCCTCGCGGTAGCGGGTCTTGAGACGGGGCGTGACCTTCTCGGTCGCCTCGGTCGTTTCGGTGCTCATCAGATTTCCTTGCCGGTCTTGCGCGAGATGCGGACGCTGCGCGTCGAGGAGTACGTCGACCCGTCCGGGCGGCGCTTGGTGACCTCGTCGCGGCGGAAGCCGATCCGGGTCACGCCGTCGCCCTCGACGAGCATGACGTTGGAGACGTGGATCGGGGCCTCGGTCGTGATGATCCCGCCGGTGGTGCCGGCGCGACCGCCCTGGTTGACGACCTTGGTGTGCTTCTTGATCCGGTTGACACCCTCGACGATCACCCGCTGCTCCTCACGGAGCACCTTGATGATCTTGCCCTCGGCGCCCTTGTCCTTGCCGGCGATCACCTTGACGGTGTCGCCCTTCTTCAGGTTCACGGTCTTCTTGTCCTTGGCCATGACTCAGAGCACCTCCGGCGCCAGCGAGATGATCTTCATGAACTTCTTGTCGCGCAGCTCGCGGCCCACGGGGCCGAAGATGCGGGTGCCGCGGGGCTCGCCGTCGGCCTTGAGGATCACGGCGGCGTTCTCGTCGAAGCGGATGTAGGAACCGTCGGGACGACGGCGCTCCTTGACGGTGCGAACGATGACTGCCTTGACGACGTCACCCTTCTTCACGTTGCCACCGGGGATCGCGTCCTTCACGGTGGCGACGATGACGTCGCCGATACCCGCGTAGCGTCGACCCGAGCCTCCGAGCACACGGATGCAAAGGATCTCCTTCGCACCGGTGTTGTCGGCGACCTTGAGTCGCGACTCCTGCTGGATCATCAGTCTCTCCTTGTCGAGCCGGTTCTCGCCGCCTGGGCGGCGAGCCTTGCCGAACGGTTGTCAGTTGCGGGCCACAGGGCCCGGAGGGTTACTTGGCCTTCTCGAGGATCTTGACGACGCGCCAGCGCTTGGTGGCCGACAGCGGGCGCGTCTCCATGATGAGGACGCGGTCGCCGATGCCGCACTCATTGGCCTCGTCGTGCGCCTTGAGCTTGCTCGTACGGCGCAGGACCTTGCCGTACAGCGCGTGCTTGACGCGGTCCTCGACGGACACGACCACGGTCTTGTCCATCTTGTCGCTGACGACCAGGCCCTCACGGGTCTTGCGCGCGTTGCGCGCCGCCGTCGTGGCGGTCGTGGGCTGCTCGCTCATGCGGACGCCTCTTCCTTGTCAGATCCCGGGGTGGACCGGATGCCGAGCTCGCGCTCGCGCACCACGGTGTAGATCCGGGCGATGTCCTTCTTGACCGTGTTGAGCCGGCCGTGGCTCTCCAGCTGGCCGGTGGCCGCCTGGAAGCGCAGGTTGAACAGCTCTTCCTTGCACTCGCGGAGCCTCGCCTCGAGGTCGACCGCGTTGAGCTCGTCGAGCTCGTGGGCCTTCAGTCCCTGAGCCATCAGAATTCACCCGCCTCTCGCGAGATGAACCGGCACTTCATCGGCAGCTTGTGCATCGCGCGGCGCATGGCCTCGCGAGCGGTTGCCTCATCGACGCCGGAAAGTTCGAACATGACACGGCCGGGCTTCACGTTGGCGATCCACCACTCCGGGGAGCCCTTGCCCGAGCCCATGCGGGTCTCGGCGGGCTTCTTGGTCAGCGGGCGGTCGGGGTAGATGTTGATCCACACCTTGCCGCCTCGCTTGATGTGACGGGTCATCGCGATACGAGCCGACTCGATCTGCCGGTTGGTCACGTAGTGACCCTCGATCGCCTGGATCCCGAACTCGCCGAACGCGAGGGTGGTGCCGCCCTTGGCCGCACCACGCCGGTTGGGGTGGTGCTGCTTGCGGTGCTTGACACGACGGGGCATCAACATGGCTCAGGACTCCGTTCCGGACGCAGCGGCGCCCTCGGCGGGAGCGGCGGACGCAGCAGCCTCGGCCGGGGCCTCGGTCGCGGCCGGCGCGGACTCGCGGTCCGAGCGGGTCGGACGCGTGCCACGGCTCGGGCGCTCGCCACCACGGGTGGGGCGGCCACCGGCGCCACCGCGACCGGGGACACCGGCGCGGGCGGCAGCCTGGGCCTGACGCTCGGCACGGGTGCCGGCGACCTCGCCCTTGTAGATCCAGACCTTCACGCCGATGCGGCCGAAGGTGGTCTTGGCCTCGTAGAAGCCATAGTCGATGTCGGCACGCAGCGTGTGCAGCGGGACGCGACCCTCGCGGTAGAACTCCGTGCGCGACATCTCCGCGCCGTTGAGTCGACCCGAGCACTGGATCCGGATGCCCTTGGCACCGGAGCGCATCGAGGTCTGCATCGCCTTCTTCATGGCGCGGCGGAACTGCACACGACCGGAGAGCTGCTCGGCCACACCCTGCGCGACCAGCTGAGCGTCGACCTCGGGGTTCTTCACCTCGAGGATGTTCAGCTGGACCTGCTTGCCGGTGAGCTTCTCGAGCTCGCCGCGGATGCGGTCGGCCTCGGCGCCGCGGCGACCGATGACGATGCCCGGGCGGGCCGTGTGGATGTCCACGCGGACGCGGTCACGGGTGCGCTCGATCTCGACCTTGGAGATGCCGGCCCGCTCCATGCCCTTGGAGAGCAGCTTGCGGATCGCGACGTCCTCGCCGACGTACGCCTTGTACAGCTTGTCGGCGTACCAACGGGACTTGTGGTCCGTGGAGATACCGAGCCGGAAGCCGTTCGGGTTGATTTTCTGGCCCATCAGGCGCCCTTTCCGTTCTTCTGGGTCCGCTTCTTCTTGCCGGCCGCGACCACATCGGCGGGCTGGACCGCCAGGGTGATGTGGCTCGTGCGCTTGTTGATCCGCGTCGCCCGGCCCTGGGCACGGGGGCGCCAGCGCTTCATCGTCGGACCCTCGTCGACCTGGGCGACCGACACGACGAGGTCGTGGGTGTCCAGGCCCTCGGTGGTGCCGGCGTTGGCGACGGCGCTCTCGAGCACCTTGTAGACGGTCTCCGAGGCGGCCTGCGGCGCGAACTGCAGCAGGGAGAGCGCGTCGTCGACCGGCATGCCGCGGACCAGGTCCACGACTCGGCGGGCCTTCATCGGCGTGATCCGCACGAAGCGGGCACTGGCGAAGGCACCGGGCTGGTCGCCGAGCAGCGACTCGCGCCGCGCGCTGACGCGGTGGCGTTCGGTGGTGCTCATCGGCGGCGTCCCTTCCGGTCGTCCTTGACGTGCCCGCGGTAGGTGCGGGTGGGCGCGAACTCGCCCAGCTTGTGGCCGACCATCGCGTCGGTCACGAACACCGGGACGTGCTTGCGCCCGTCGTGCACGGCGATGGTGTGGCCGATCATGTCGGGCACGATCATCGAGCGGCGCGACCAGGTCTTGATCACGTTGTGGCTGCCCTTGGCGTTCTCGGCGTCCACCTTCTTCTGAAGGTGGTCGTCGACGAAGGGGCCCTTCTTCAGGCTACGAGGCATGTCAGTTACTTCCTACCCTTGCCGGACTTGCGGCGACGAATGATCTGGGAGTCGCTGGCCTTGCGCTTGCGCGTACGGCCCTCGGGCTTGCCCCAGGGGGACACCGGGTGACGACCACCCGACGTCTTGCCCTCGCCACCACCGTGGGGGTGGTCGACCGGGTTCATGACGACACCTCGGACGGTCGGGCGCTTGCCCTTCCAGCGCATGCGGCCGGCCTTGCCCCAGTTGATGTTGGACTGCTCGGCGTTGCCCACCTCACCGACCGTCGCGCGGCAGCGCACGTCGACGAACCGCATCTCGCCCGAGGGCATGCGGAGCGTGGCGCGGCTGCCCTCGCGGGCGACCAGCTGAGCGCTGTTGCCGGCGGAGCGGGCGATCTTCGCGCCGCCGCCGGGACGCAGCTCCACGCAGTGGATCGTCGTACCGACCGGGATGTTGCGCAGCGGCAGGTTGTTGCCGGGCTTGATGTCGGCGCCCACGCCGGACTCCACGCGGGTGCCCTGCGTCAGGTCCTTCGGCGCGATGATGTAGCGCTTCTCGCCGTCGGCGTAGTGCAGCAGCGCGATGCGGGCGGTGCGGTTGGGGTCGTACTCGATGTGAGCGACCTTGGCCGGCACGCCGTCCTTGTCGTAGCGACGGAAGTCGATGATCCGGTAGGCCCGCTTGTGACCGCCACCCTGGTGCCGGGTGGTGATCCGGCCCTGGTTGTTGCGGCCGCCCTTCTTGGGCAGCGGACGGGTCAGCGACTTCTCCGGCGTGGTCCGGGTGACCTCGGCGAAGTCGGCGACGGACGAGCCGCGACGGCCCGGCGTGGTCGGCTTGTACTTGCGGATAGCCATATCAGTTCCTAGTCAGAGACCCGGTCAGGAGACCGGACCCCCGAAGATGTCGATGCGGTGGCCCTCGGCGAGGCTGACGATGGCGCGCTTGGTGTCCTTGCGCTTGCCCAGACCGTTGCGGGTACGTCGCGTCTTGCCGGCACGGTTGATCGTGTTGACCGACGTGACCTTGACTCCGAAGATCTTCTCGACCGCGATCTTGATCTCGGTCTTGTTGGAGTCCGGGCGGACCAGGAACGTGTACTTGTTGGCGTCGAGGAGGCTGTAGCTCTTCTCCGACACCACGGGCGCGATCAGGACGTCGCGGTGGTCCTTGTGCAGCGTGCTCACTTGTCGCCCTCCTCGGCGTTCTGGTCCGTCTCGGTCGCCGAGGCGGCGCCCACGAGGGCGTCGTAGGCGCCCTTGGTGAAGACCACGTCGTCGGAGGCCAGCACGTCGTAGGTGTTGAGCTGGTCGACGGCCACCAGGTGCACCTGCGGCGCGTTGCGCAGCGAGAGCCAGGTGAGCGTGTCGGTGCGCTCGAGCACCACGAGCACGCGGGTCCGCGAGGTCAGCGACGCCAGGGCGGCGATCGCCGCGCGGGTCGACGGCGCGTCTCCGGACACGAGCGACTCCACGACGTGGATGCGCTCGTTGTGCGCCCGGTCCGAGAGGGCCCCGCGCAGTGCGGCGGCCTTCATCTTCTTGGGGGTCCGCTGGTCGTAGTCGCGCGGCTTGGGCCCGTGGACGACGCCACCGCCGGCGAACTGCGGGGCGCGGGTCGAGCCCTGACGGGCGCGGCCGGTGCCCTTCTGCTTGTACGGCTTGCGTCCGCCACCGCGGACCTCGCCCCGACGCTTGGTCGAGTGCGTGCCCTGGCGGGCCGCGGCCTGCTGGGCCACGACGACCTGGTGGATCAACGGGATGTTGACCTTGGCGTCGAAGATCTCGGCGGGGAGGTCGACCTTGACGGTCTTGGGAGCGCTCGAGTCGGCCTTCTTGCTCGAGGCAGCCTTCTTGGCGGGCGCCTTCTTGGCGGCAGCCTTCTTGGTCGTGCTTTCGGTCGCCATTGGATCAGGCCTCCTGGCTCTTCTTCGCAGCCGAGCGCAGCACGATGACCCCGCCCTTGGGACCGGGAACGGCGCCCTTCACGAGGATCAGGCCCTTCTCGGCGTCGACGGCGTGCACGGTGACGTTCTGGGTGGTGACGGTGTCGCTACCCATCCGGCCGGCCATGCGGACGCCCTTGAACACGCGGCCCGGCGTGGCGCAGGCGCCGATCGAACCGGGCTTGCGGTGGTTGCGGTGGGCACCGTGGGACGCGCCCACGCCGTGGAAGCCGTGGCGCTTCATGACACCGGCGAAGCCCTTGCCCTTGCTGGTGCCGGTCACGTCGATGACCTCGCCCGCGGCGAAGGTCTCGACCGGGAGCTCCTGGCCGACGGTGTAGGACGCGGCGTCGGAGGTGCGGATCTCGACCACGTGGCGGCGCGGCGTGGTGCCGGCCTTGGCGAAGTGACCGGCCTGCGGCTTGTTGACCTTGCGACCCTCGATCTCGCCGAACCCGACCTGGATGGCGTTGTAGCCGTCGATCTCGGGGTGGCGGACCTGGGTGATCACGTTGGTCGACGCGGCGATCACGGTGACGGGGACGATGCGGTTGTTCTCGTCCCAGAGCTGGGTCATGCCGAGCTTGGTGCCCAGCAGCCCCTTCACGTTCTTCTCAACAGTCATGGCTTGGACCTCAGAGCTTGATCTCGATGTCGACACCGGCCGGCAGGTCGAGTCGCATGAGGGAGTCGACGGTCTTCGGGGTCGGGTCGATGATGTCGATGAGTCGCTTGTGCGTGCGCATCTCGAAGTGCTCGCGGGAGTCCTTGTACTTGTGCGGCGAGCGAATCACGCAGTAGACGTTCTTCTCGGTCGGCAGCGGCACCGGGCCGGCGACCTTGGCACCCGTACGGGTGACGGTGTCCACGATCTTGCGCGCCGAGGTGTCGATCACCTCGTGGTCATAGGCCTTGAGCCTGATGCGGATCTTCTGTCCCGCCATAGGTCTCTCTCTACCTTCTACTGGTCCACGTCGCTGTCCGGAACGTCTTCAGGTCGAATCCGCTCCGCCCTGTGCTCACCACTCCCCCGGCCGACCCCCGCGGTCGGGCGTGTCGCGAGATTTCCTCGCAACACGAGACCAGGATCGATCTACGGTGTTGTGGTGCCCGACGGTTTGTCGGGCTGATCGGGTCTCCAGGTGCGGTGCTGGCACAGGCCTGCTACCGAAACATCGCTCCGCGAGGAGCTGGGAGACGCGATTCAGTAGTCAAGATGTGCCGCACCCCGGCGACCCGCCGGAGCAACCGGACTATCTTGGCAGATCTGTGCCGGTGCGCCAAATCGGATCGGCCACCGGCGAGCGCCCCTCCTCGCGGGGCGGGCCCGGCCTCCCCGCGACCCTGATGTCGCGGATCGTCCGGGGGCCCGACGACCACCTGACAGGATGTGCCGGACGAAGGGGGTGCGATGTCGGGCTACGAACACTTTCCGCCACCGGGAGCACCGGCCGGGGAGCCGGCGACCCCTCCCCCGCCTGGCTGGGCGCCACCGCCACCGCCTCCGCCTCCGCCTCCGCCTCCGCCTCCGCCTCCGCCACCGGCCTACGCCCCGCCGCACGCCTGGGCGGCGCCTCGCGGGATGCTCGGTGCCGCACACAAGCCCGGCGCGATCCCCCTGCGCCCGCTCGCCCTCGGGGACATGTACGACGCCGCGTTCCGGATCATCCGCTTCAACCCCCAGGCGACCGTGGGAGCCGCGGTGCTGGTCACCGCCCTCACCATGGCACTGCCGGTCCTCGTGACGACCCTGCTGACGTTCACCACCGGCGTCGTCATCGACGAGTCGCAGGACGTCACCGGCACCGAGGAGGTGCTCGGGGCCCTCGGTGCCTTCGGCTCGATGCTAGGGGGCCTGGTCCTCCTCGTCGTGGCGCTGGGCATGGTCAACGGGCTGGTCTCGCTGGTGGTGCGCGCCGCCGCCGAGGGGCGGCGCCTCAGCCTGGGAGAGGCGTGGGCCGCCACGCTGGGCAAGCGCTGGCGGCTCGTCGGGCTGACCGTCCTGGTCAACCTCGGCATGCTGCTCTACACCGGCGCGTACGTGACGCTGTGGTTCGCCGTCGTCCTCATGAGCGACAGCGTCGTCGTGATCGTGCTGTGGGCCCTCTTCGGCACCGTCGCGTTCGCCGCCGGCGCACTGTGGCTCTGGGTTCGCCTCTACTACCTGCCGGCGCCGTCCCTGATGCTCGAGGACGTCGGCGTCCTGGGCGCGATCGGGCGGGGCTACCACCTGACGAGCGGTCACTTCTGGCGCACCCTCGGCATCGCGCTGCTGACCCTGGTCATCGCCTCGATCGCGGGCTCCGTGCTCTCGGTCCCGGTCGGACTGCTCGGCCAGGGCGCCGGGCTGGTGTGGCCGGAGTACGCCGCGCTCGGCCTGGTGCTCGGGCAGGCGCTCTCGACGGTCCTCTCCGCCGCATTCGTCGCGCCGTTCACCGCCGCCGTCGCCTCGCTGCAGTACGTCGACCTGCGCATGCGCAAGGAGGGCTACGACGTCGAGCTGATGTCTCGTGCCGGGGTCCTCGAGTCGTGAGCCTCCACTCTCAGCCGGCCGCGCTCGTCGGTCTCCTGGCGGATCCGCCGCTGGACCCGACCCCCGACGAGGCGCGCTCCCGCCTGCGCCGAGAGCTGCTCGCACCGGAGTACCACGAGGAGAACCTGCTCCAGCGCCTCGTCGACTGGCTGACCCGCCGCATCGACGGCGGGGTCAGCAGCGCGAGCGACGCACCGCCGTTGCAGACCCTGGCGGTGATGCTGGTCGCGGTGCTGCTCCTCGGCGGGCTGGCGCTGCTGCTCTCGCGCGCCCGGCGTACCGCCCGGGGCGACGACGAGGAGCAGCCGGTCCTCACCGGCGAGGACGTCACCGCGGCCGTGCTGCGCGCTCGCGCCGTGACCGCGATGGCCGAGGGGCGCTACGAGGACGCGCTCGTCGACGGGTTCCGCGCCCTGGCCCTGCGCCAGGTGGAGCGGGGCCGCCTCGATGACGCTCCCGGGGCCACCGCCCACGAGGTCGCGCTGGCCCTGGTCGTGGAGTACCCCCACCAGCGCGACCGGGTCGACCTGGGCGCCCGGCTCTTCGACGCCGTCCGGTACGGCGACCGGCCGGCCACCGAGGAGCAGGCCGCCGGCGTCCTCGCGCTGGACGACGAGCTGGCGGGCGTGCGATGAGCGCGACGCAGGCACCGCCCGCGCAGGGCAGGAGCGGTCGAGCCGGCCGCCTTCGGCGCCACCGTGGCGCGCTGCTGGTCGCGGCGGCGCTGGTGGTGGCCGTGGCCGTGGTCCTGTGGACCAGCGGCGAGGAGCGCACGCACGCACGCCTCGACCCGGCCAACCCGGACGCCGAGGGGGCGCGCGCCGTGGCGCGGGTGTTGGAGGACCAGGGGGTCGACCTGAGCGTCGTCCGGGGCGCCGCCGAGCTCAAGCGCACGGAGGCCGGCCCCGGCACGACCGTCGTCGTCACCTCGACGCAGAGCCTCGGCGGCAGCACCCTCGACCGGCTCCTCGCCCACGCCCGCGGCGCCCGGCTGGTCCTCGTCGACCCTGGCGTGGCGGTGACCGACGCGCTGGGGCTGGGCGCTGGCGGGTCCTCCGACCCGCTGGGCAGCGGCCGCGAGGCCGACTGCGACGACCCGCTGTTCGAAGGGCTCACGATCGAGGTGGACAGCGGCCTCTCGTATCCCGGCAGCGGCTGTTTCGGCGACGGGCACGGCGGGGCCCTGCTGGTCGAGCACGACGACGTGCGCCTCTTCGGCGCCGGCGACGCGCTCGCCAACGACCAGGTGCTGCGCGCCGACAACGCGGCGGTGGTGCTGCGGCTGCTCGGCCAGGACCGGCGGCTGGTCTGGTACGTGCCTCAGGTGGAGGACCTGGTGGGAGAGGACGAGGTGAGCCTCGGCACCCTGCTCCCCGACTGGATCCGCCCGGCGATCTGGCTGCTCGCGCTCACCGTCCTCGGGCTGGTCCTGTGGCGCGGCCGCCGCCTCGGCCCGCTCGCCACCGAGCCGATGCCGGTGGTGGTCAAGGCGATCGAGACCACCCTCAGCCGCGGTCGCCTCTACCGCCGTGCCGGCGACCGGGAGCACGCCGCCCAGGCCCTGCGCCGGGCCGCGCGCGACCGCGCCGCCCAACGCCTGGGCCGGGGCGCGTCGCGCGACCCCCAGGCGCTGGTGCGCGACGTCGCCCGCCACATCGGCCGCGCCGAGGCCGAGGTCGACGCCCTGATCGGTCCACACGCCGCTGCCCCCGCCACCGACGCAGCCCTGATCGCTCTGGCCTCCCACCTGGCCGAGCTCGACAGAGAGGTACGCCGCACATGACCGAGACGACCAGCGAGGACGCGGTCCCGCGCGTCGACGACGACCGGGCACGCGAGCGGTTGTCCGCCGTACGCACCGAGGTGGCGAAGGCCGTCGTCGGCCAGGACGCCGCGGTGTCCGGCCTCCTCGTCGCCCTGCTGTGCGGCGGTCACGTGCTCATGGAGGGCGTGCCCGGGACCGCGAAGACCCTGCTGGTGCGCACGCTCGCCGCCGCGCTGTCCGTCGAGACCCGACGGGTGCAGTTCACCCCCGACCTGATGCCCGGCGACATCACCGGGTCCATGGTGATCGACAGCCACCAAGGCCAGCTGAGCTTCCGTGAAGGGCCGGTGTTCACCAACCTGCTGCTCGCCGACGAGATCAACCGGACGCCGCCCAAGACGCAGTCGGCGCTGCTCGAGGCGATGGAGGAGGGCCAGGTGTCGGTGGACGGCGTCTCGCGCGCACTGCCTCGGCCGTTTCTGGTGGCCGCGACGCAGAACCCCGTGGAGTACGAAGGCACCTACCCCCTGCCGGAGGCCCAGCTGGACCGGTTCCTGCTCAAGGTCGTGCTGCCGATCCCCCAGCGGGAGCAGGAGCTGGAGATCCTGCGCCGGCACGCCTCGGGCTTCGACCCGCGCGACGTCTCCGGCGCCGGGGTCACCGCGGTTGCCGGCGCGGGCGACATCGCCGCCGGCCAGGCCGCCGTCACGAAGGTGCAGGTCTCCCCCGAGGTGGCCGGCTACATCGTCGACATCGCACGGGCGACGCGGGAGTCGCCGTCGCTCAGCCTGGGCGTCAGCCCACGCGGCGCGACCGCGCTGCTGCGCGCGTCTCGCGCGTGGGCCTGGCTGGTCGGCCGCGACTTCGTGACTCCGGACGACGTCAAGTCGCTCGCCCACGCCACCCTGGTCCACCGCCTGGGCCTGCGTCCGGAGGCCGAGCTCGAGGGGGTCGACGTCGCCCAGGTGCTGGCCTCGGCGCTCGGCTCGGTGCCGGTCCCCCGGTGAGCCGGACACGCCGATGGTGACCTGCTGATGGCGATCTCGGGGCGGGTGCCGCTGCTCCTCCTGCTGGGACTCGTCCCAGTGGTGCTCCGGCCGACCGTCGGTACCGTGTTCCTGTGGCTGCTGGTGGTCGCCTTGCTCGCTGCGGCCGACTGGCTGGCGGCGCCGCGGACGAGCGTGCTGTCGTGGGAGCGCCGGCCGGTCGGGGCGGTGCGGATGGGCCACCCCACCGAGACCACGCTCGTCGCCTCCAACGCCTCGCGCCGCCGCGTCCGCGCGCTCGTGCGCGACGCGTGGCAGCCGAGCGCGGGCGCGACCGACAACCGCCACCGCGTGCGTCTCGACCCCGGCCACCGTGCGCTGCTGCGCACTCCCCTGCGGCCGCGCCGGCGCGGTGACCTCCGCGCGGTGGGCGTCACCGTCCGCACGCGGGGGCCTCTCGGCCTCGCCTACCGCCAGCGGACCGTGCGGGTCGACGGGACCGTCCGCAGCCTCCCGCCCTTCGAGTCCCGCAAGCACCTGCCCTCACGGCTGGTCCGGCTCCGCGACCTCGACGGCCGGTCGGCCGTACGCGTGCGGGGGCAAGGCACCGAGTTCGACTCGCTGCGCGAGTACGTCCGCGGCGACGACGTGCGCTCGATCGACTGGCGGGCCTCGGCCCGCAACCGCAACGTGGTGGTCCGCACCTGGCAGCCCGAGCGAGACCGGCGCGTCGTGCTCGTCCTCGACACCTCGCGCACGTCCGCGGGCCGGGTCGAGGACGTGCCCAGGCTCGACTCCGCCATGGACGCCGCGCTGCTGCTCGCCGCCCTCGCCGCCCGCGCCGGCGACCGGATCGACTTCATCGCGGGTGACCGACGGGTCCGCTCCCGGTTGCGCTCCGCCGGCTCCCTGGACGTCGCCGCCCGCCTGCAGGAGGCTTTGGCGGACCTGGAGCCGGTCATCGCGGAGGCCGACTGGGACGCCCTCGTGGGCGCCGTCCAGGGCATGGGCCGACAGCGGGCCCTGGTCGTGCTGCTCACCCCGCTCGAGCCGTCCGCGATCGAGGAAGGGCTGCTCACCGTCCTGCCCGCGCTCACCCGCCATCACCGGGTCGTGCTCGCCTCTGTCCGCGACCCCGCCCTGGACCGCCTCGCCGCCGCCCGCGCCACGATCGACGATGTGTACGACGCCGCCGCCGCCGAGCAGGTCCTGGCCCGACGCCGCCGTACCGCCGACCTGCTGCACGCCCTCGGCATCGACGTCGTCGACTCCGACGCCGAGCGTCTCCCGCCCGCCCTCGCCGACCACTATCTGCAGTTGAAGGCGCGGGGGTTGCTGTAGGGGCAGGTTTTTCAGCGTCTGCTGATAACCCTGACGTTCTGGGCCGGAGTTCTGGCCCAGAACGTCAGGGAAATCCCCGGTAGCTGGGTCCCGTCACTCCGCGCGGCATCGCTAGAGCTGCGTGGCCACCCGGTCCTCGAGCAGCGCGGCGTCGACGTCGCCGGTGAAGCCGCGGCGCGCCGCGTTGCGGCCGAGCACGAACACGTAGGCGAAGAAGACCAGCTCGGCGAGGATGCCGATCCCGATCCGGGCCGCGGTGGGGAGGCCGGAGGGCGTCACGAAGGCCTCGATCACGCCGCTGACGGCGAGCACGGCCACCAGGCCGAGCGAGACGGTGGCGGCCGTGCGTCCCTCGCGGGCGATCGACTGGGTCCGGGTGAGGCCACCGGGCTCGACCCACGACCAGAAGAGCCGCAGGCCAACGCCGCCGGCCACGAAGACCGCGGTCAGCTCCAGCAGGCCGTGCGGGAGGATCAGGCCCCAGAACAGCTCGCCGCGGTCGTGACGGGTCATGATCGAGCCGAGCATCGCGACGTTGAGCAGGTTGTTGAAGAGCAGGATCACGACCGGGAAGCCCAGGATGCCGAGCGCGACGCACTGCGCCGCCACCCAGGCGTTGTTGATCCACACCTGCGCGGCGAAGTGGCTGGCGGCGTACTCGCTGTAGTAGCCCTCGAAGTCCTCGTTGACGAGCTGGTCGACCTCCGAGGGCGGGATCAGGGACTGCTCCACCTGGGGATGGTCCAGCAACCACCACATCATCACCGCGACGACGATGACGTTCACCGCCACGCACCCCAACCACCACCAGCGCAACCGGTACAGCGCTGCGGGGAACCGCTCGAGGAAGAAGGTCCGCACGCCACGCCAGGAGCCGACGCGGGTGCCGACCGCCTTGTTGCGCGCGTGCGAGAGCAGTGAGGACAGGTGACCGACGAGGGAGGCGTCCGGCGCCGAGGTCCGTACGACGGACAGGTGTGTGGCCACCTGTTGGTAGCGCTCCACGAGCTCGTCGCTCTCCGCCCCGGTGAGCCGGCGGGTGCGGACCAGCTGGTCCAGCCGCTGCCACTCGTGGGCGTGCGCGAGCACGTACGCATCCAGGTCCACGCCCACACTCTAGGTGTGGACAGGCGGCACGTGGCTGGACGAGCCGGACCAGACTCGCACCTACACTGACCGCGATGACCCCGGAGTTCGCCACCCTCACCACCGACGACCTCGTCACCGGCGAGGCGGTCGCACTCGACCTGCCGCCCGCCAGCCTGGCCGCGCGCATCGGCTCAGGGCTGATCGACGTGCTCGTGACGGTGCTGTCGCTGGTGGCCGTCTTCATGCTGTTCCTGCTCGCGTCGGTCAACACCGACGCCGCGCTCACCCACGTAGCGCTGGTCGGCTCCCTGATCACAGGGTTCCTGGTCATCCCCACGACGCTCGAGACGCTGACCCGCGGGCGCTCGCTCGGCAAGCTCGCGATGGGACTGCGTACCGTGCGGGACGACGGCGGTCCGATCTCCTTCCAGCACGCGTTCACCCGCGCCCTGGTCGGCTTCGTCGAGATCTACGCCTTCGGCGGGGCGCCGGCGTTCTTCTCAGCGCTCGTCAGCTCGCGCGGCAAGCGGCTGGGCGACTTCGCCGCCGGCACCTACGTCGTCCGCGACCGGGTGCCGCTCCGGCTCACCGTGCCCTCACAGATGCCCCACCACCTCGCCCCCTGGGCGCGGACGGCGGACATCACCACGCTCCCGACGGGCTTGGCCCTGGCGGTGCGCCAGTTCCTCGGCCGCTACCACACCTTCGACCCGCAGTCGCGCACCGCAGTGGCGACGCAGCTCGCGACCGAGGTACGTCGCTACGTGGCCCCCGGACCGCCCGCGGGCACGCCGCCCGAGGACTTCATGGCCGCCGTGGTGGCCTCGCGACGGGAGCGGGACCAGGCCCGGCTGCGTCGCGAGGCGCAGTTGCGCCACCGGCTCACGTCGCGCCGCTGACCCACCTCGGGCTACCGGACGCGCCGGTAGGCGAGGTCCACGATGTCGCGCCCGACGGCCACGCCCTTGCGCTCGAACTTGGTCACGGGTCGCTCCGCCCAGCGCGGCACCTGCCCACCCTCGAGACCCGGCTCGGTGTCGAGGACCTGGCGCATCTGCACGGCGTACGCCGCCCAGTCGGTCGCGAGGCGCCAGACACCGCCCGGCTCTAGGCGCGAGGCGACCAGCCGGGCGAACTCCGGCGTCACGAGCCGGCGCTTGTGATGCTTGGTCTTGGGCCACGGGTCGGGGAAGAACGTCCACAGCTCGCGCACCGAGGACGGCGCCACCAGGTGCTCGAGCGACCACGCGGCGTCCACGGAGCAGAACCGCACGTTCTCGGCACCCGCCGCCGCGACCTCCGCGAGACCGGCAGCGACGCCCGGCAGCCAGACCTCGAACGCGACCACGTTGCAGTCCGGCCGCGCCGCCGCCAGCACGCCGGTCGCCTCGCCCACGCCGGGGCCGATCTCGATCACCAGCGGCGCCTCACGCCCGAACACCTCGGCCCAGCTGAACCCGGGCTCGTCCACCGCCTCGTCCGGGATGACCCAGTCGCGGTGGTGCGCGTCCCACGCCTCCTGCTGGCTCGGGGTGAACCGACTCCCCCGACGCGAGTAGCTCAGCACCTGACGCAGCCGCCGACCGTCCTCGGTCAGCTTCATGTGCGGTCGCGCCGTCACCTGCTCGCTCATGCCCACCATTCTCGCTGCTCCCTACCCTCGGTCCTGCCCGAGGTGACCCGTCACGAACTCACCCACCGCAAATGACGCTGACCCGTCAGAAAGTCTCTGACGGGTCAGCGGTGGATCAAGCCGGTCAGCGACCGGCGGCGATCACGGACTTACTTCGTGATCTTGGTGACGCGGCCGGCACCGACGGTGCGGCCACCCTCACGGATCGCGAACTTCAGACCGTCGTCCATGGCGATGGGCTGGATGAGCTCGACCGACATCTCGGTGTTGTCACCCGGCATGACCATCTCAACGCCCTCGGGAAGGGTCACGACGCCCGTCACGTCCGTGGTGCGGAAGTAGAACTGCGGACGGTAGTTGTTGAAGAACGGCGTGTGACGACCGCCCTCCTCCTTCGAGAGGATGTAGACCGAGGCCTCGAAGTTGGTGTGCGGGGTCGACGTGCCCGGCTTGATGACGACCATGCCGCGCTCGATGTCCTCGCGCTTGGTGCCACGAAGCAGCAGACCGACGTTCTCGCCGGCCTCGCCCTCGTCGAGCAGCTTGCGGAACATCTCGACGCCGGTGACCGTCGACTTCTGCGACTTCTCGCGGATGCCGATGATCTCGACCTCCTCGTTCACCTTGATGATGCCCCGCTCGATGCGGCCGGTGATGACCGTGCCGCGACCGGTGATCGTGAAGACGTCCTCGACGGGCATGAGGAACGGCTTGTCGGTCTCACGCTCGGGGGTCGGGATGTACTCGTCGACCGCGTTCATGAGCTCCATGATCGACTCGCCCCACTTCTCGTCACCCTGGAGGGCCGGGAAGGCAGCGACGCGGACCACGGGGACGTCGTCGCCCGGGAACTCGTACTCGGAGAGGAGCTCGCGCACCTCCATCTCGACGAGCTCGATGAGCTCCTCGTCGTCGACCATGTCGCACTTGTTGAGCGCCACGACCAGGGCCGGAACGCCGACCTGGCGGGCGAGCAGCACGTGCTCACGCGTCTGCGGCATGGGGCCGTCGGTGGCGGCAACCACGAGGATCGCGCCGTCCATCTGAGCCGCACCGGTGATCATGTTCTTGATGTAGTCGGCGTGACCCGGGCAGTCGACGTGCGCGTAGTGGCGCGCCTCGGTCTGGTACTCGACGTGCGCGATCGAGATCGTGATGCCGCGCTGACGCTCCTCGGGAGCCTTGTCGATGTCCTCGAACGCCGAAGCAGCGTTGAGGTCCGGGTGCTTGTCGTGCAGCACCTTGGTGATTGCTGCGGTCAGCGTCGTCTTCCCGTGGTCGATGTGACCGATGGTTCCGATGTTGACGTGCGGCTTGGTCCGCTCGAACTTCGCCTTAGCCACTGTGGGCTCCTCCTGGTGTGGTTGTTACTTGACTCGTACTTGACGTGGTGGTGCGTGGTGCGTGTGGCCCGTGCGGGGGTTACTCCCCACGCACCTTCTTGATGATCTCGTCGGCGATGTTCGTGGGAACCTCGGCGTACGAGTCGAACTCCATCGAGTACGAAGCCTGGCCGGAGGTCTTGGACCTCAGGTCGCCAACGTACCCGAACATCTCGGAGAGCGGCACGAGGGCGTTGACGACGATGTCGCCGTGCCGCTCCTCCTGCGCTCGGATCTGGCCGCGACGGCTGTTGATGTCGCCGATGACGGTGCCGAGGAACGACTCGGGGGTCGTCACCTCCACGGCGAACATCGGCTCCAGCAGGACCGGCTTGGCCATGCGGGCGGCCTCCTTGAAGGCCTGGTTGCCCGCGATCTTGAACGCCAGCTCGGAGGAGTCGACGTCGTGGTACGCGCCGTCCTCGAGCGTGAACTTGACGTCGACCATCGGGTAGCCGGCGAGGACGCCGAACTCGAGGGCCTCCTGGCCACCCTGGTCCACCGAGGGGATGTACTCCTTCGGCACGCGGCCACCGGAGACGTTGTTGACGAACTCGTAGCCCGCACCGGTGCCCGTCTCGGGGTCGATGTTGGGGCCGAGCGAGACGACGACCTTGGCGAACTGGCCGGAGCCACCGGTCTGCTTCTTGTGCGTGTAGCTGTGCTTGGTGACCTCCTTGCGGAGGGTCTCCCGGTAGGCCACCTGCGGCTTGCCGACGGTCGCCTCGACCCGGAACTCGCGCTTCATGCGGTCGACGAGGATCTCCAGGTGGAGCTCGCCCATGCCGGCGATGATCGTCTGGCCGGTCTCTTCGTCGGCCTTGACCGTGAACGTCGGGTCCTCGTCGGAGAGCCGCTGGATGGCGGTTCCGAGCTTCTCCTGGTCGCTCTTGGTCTTGGGCTCGATCGCGACCTCGATCACCGGGGCCGGGAACGTCATCGACTCGAGGATGACCGGGTGCTGCGGGTCGCTCAGCGTGTGACCGGTCTTGGTGTCCTTGAGGCCCATGACCGCCACGATCTGGCCGGCGCCGACCGACGCGATCTCCTCACGCTTGTTGGCGTGCATCTGGTAGACCTTGCCGATCCGCTCCTTGCGGCCGTTGACCGAGTTGACCACGGTCGCGCCGGCCGCGAGCTTGCCGGAGTAGACGCGCACGTAGATCAGCTTGCCGAGGTGCGGGTCGGTCGCGATCTTGTAGGCCAGGCCCGAGAACGGCTCGTCGTCGGAGGGCAGGCGCTTGATCTCGACGGTCTCGTCCTTGACGGAGTGACCGATGATCGCGTCGATGTCGAGCGGCGAGGGCAGGTACTTGACGACCGCGTCGAGCAGGGGCTGGACGCCCTTGTTCTTGAACGCGGTGCCGCACAGGACCGGGTTGACCTTGTCGGCCAGGGTCGCGCGGCGGATCGCCGCCTCGAGCTCCTCGACGGTGAAGTCGCCCTCGTCGAGGAACTTCTCCATGATCGCGTCGTCGGCGTCCGACAGGGTCTCGAGCAGCTTCTCGCGGTACTCGGCGGCCTGCTCGGCCAGCTCGGCCGGGATCCCCTCGACGTCGTAGTCCTCGCCCATCTTGGTCTCGCCGCGCCACGTGAGCGCGCGCATGCCGACCAGGTCGATGACACCGAGGAAGTCGCCCTCGGCACCGATCGGGAGCTGGAGGACCAGCGGGGTGCTGTTGAGGCGCTCCACCATCATGTCGACGCAGCGGAAGAAGTCGGCGCCCGTGCGGTCCAGCTTGTTGACGAAGCACATGCGGGGCACGGAGTACTTGTTGGCCTGGCGCCAGACGGTCATCGTCTGGGGCTCCACGCCGGCGACGCCGTCGAACACCGCGACCGCGCCGTCGAGGACGCGCAGCGAGCGCTCCACCTCGGCGGTGAAGTCGACGTGCCCGGGGGTGTCGATGATGTTGATCTGGTGGTCCTTCCACCAGCAGGTCGTCGCGGCGGACGTGATCGTGATGCCGCGCTCCTGCTCCTGCTCCATCCAGTCCATCGTGGCCGCGCCCTCGTGGACCTCACCGATCTTGTAGGTGATGCCGGTGTAGAAGAGGATGCGCTCGGTGGTGGTGGTCTTGCCGGCGTCGATGTGCGCCATGATGCCGATGTTGCGGACCTTGTTGAGGTCGGTCGTGATGTCGACAGCCACTGAAAGTCTCAGTCCCTCGGAAGTTGTTGGGGTGCTGGTGGCGTGAGGGGTACGGCGTACCCCTCACGCACAGGTCACCAGCGGTAGTGGGCGAAGGCCTTGTTGGACTCGGCCATCTTGTGGGTGTCCTCGCGCTTCTTCACCGCGGCACCGAGGCCGTTGGAGGCGTCGAGGATCTCGTTCATGAGCCGCTCGGACATCGTCTTCTCGCGACGGTCGGCGGCGTAGCCGACGAGCCAGCGCAGCGCGAGCGTGGTGCCGCGCGTGCCCTTGACCTCGATCGGGACCTGGTAGGTGGCCCCACCGACGCGTCGGGACTTGACCTCGATGGACGGCTTGACGTTGTCCATCGCGCGCTTCAGCGTCACGACCGGGTCGGTGCCGTTCTTCTCGCGGCAGCCCTCGAGCGCGCCGTAGACGATGCGCTGCGCGACCTGCTTCTTGCCGTCCTGCAGGACCTTGGAGACGAGCTGGGACACCAGCTGCGAGCCGTAGACCGGGTCGATGTCGATCGGCCGCTTCGGGGCCGGACCCTTGCGGGGCATTAGCTCTTCTCCTTCTTCGCGCCGTAGCGGCTGCGGGCCTGCTTGCGGTTCTTGACACCCTGGGTGTCGAGGGTGCCGCGGATGATCTTGTAGCGCACACCGGGGAGGTCCTTCACCCGGCCGCCGCGCACGAGCACGATGGAGTGCTCCTGGAGGTTGTGACCGACGCCCGGGATGTAGGCGGTGACCTCGACGCCGCTCGACAGGCGCACGCGGGCGACCTTGCGAAGGGCGGAGTTCGGCTTCTTGGGCGTGGTCGTGTAGACGCGGGTGCAGACACCGCGGCGCTGGGGCGAACCCTTCAGGGCAGGCGTCTTGCTCTTGGACACCTTGTCCTGTCGGCCCTTGCGGACCAGCTGGTTGATCGTGGGCACCTGGTGGTTCCCTTTCATGTAGCTCTCAGTGCTCGGCGCCTTGCCGGGCACGCGTATTGCAGTGGTTCTCTGTGCCTGTGGTGAGTGCGCCCGGATTTGGGCACGCGCAACGGTCTGGTCGTGCCAGACACAAGTACCGAGATTACCGGGCGCCCCGAACGCGGTCAAAACGCCGTCGGGGCGGGGCCGTCCGGGTCTCAGGCGTGGACCAGGTCGCGGGCCGGGCGTCCCTCGCGGTGGGCCTTGGCCCGCAGGTAGACGGCGCTCGCGAACAGGACACCGGCCACGGTCATGGCGCCACCGCCGATGAGCGTCCATCGGGCCCCGAACACCTCTCCGACCCACCCGAGCACGGGCGCACCCAGCGGCGTCCCCCCGATGAAGATCATCATGTACAGCGCCATCACCCGCCCGCGCATTCCCGCGTCGGTGTTGAGCTGCATGAAGGCGTTGGCGCTGGTGACCATGGTCAGGGCGAGAAAGCCGAGGACCGGGCACAGGAGCGCGAAGGTGAGGTACGACGGCGCGAGCCCGGCCACGATCTCGACGAGGCCGAACACCACCGCGGCGCCCACCACCAGGCGGTGTCGGACCCGCTCCCGACTGGCGGCCAGCAGCGAGCCGGTCAGCGACCCGACCGCGAGGAACGTCCCGAGCATCCCGAACTCCGCGGAGCCCTTGTCGAAGACCTGCGTGGCCATGAGCGCCGAGGTCATCTGGAAGTTGAGGCCGAAGGTGCCGGCGAAGAACACGATGCCGAGGATCAGCATCAGGTCCGGGCGCTGGCGCACGTACGACACCCCGGCGCGGATCTGACCGGGCTGGCGGCGTACGAGGTCAGCGACATGGAGCGTGCTGCCGTCGAGGCGGGCGAGGGCGACGATCGGGCCGATGTAGGTGAACGCGTTGAGGAGGATGACCCAGCCGGTGGCGACGACGCCGGAGCCGAGCAGGGCGATCGAGACGCCGGCAAGCGCCGGGCCGAGCAGGCGCGCGGAGTTGAAGCCGGCGGAGTTGAGGCCCACCGCGTTGGTGAGGTCGTCGGCGTCGACGATCTCGGAGACGAACGACTGGCGCGCCGGGGCGTCGAAGGCCGAGGCCACTCCGAGCACCAGTGCCAGCACGTAGACGTGCCAGATCTGGACCGTGCCGGTGATGGCGAGCACACCGAGCACGAGCGCGGGGGCGGCCATGCCGATGTTGGTCATCTGGAGCAGCCGGCGCTTGGGGATCCGGTCGGCGACCAGGCCAGCCACCGGCGAGAGCAGGAGGAAGGGCAGGAACTGCAGACCGGTGGTGATGCCGATCGCGGCCGCGCTGTTGGCGGTCAGCAGCAGGACCAGCCAGTCCTGGGCGACGCGCTGCATCCAGGTGCCGACGTTGGACACCAGGTTGCCGACGGCGTACAGCCGGTAGTTGGGGTTGCGCAGCGAGCGGAAGGTGGGGCTCAACCAGATGCCAGCCTTTCGAGGATGGGGGCCGCACTGCGGAGCACGGCGCGTTCGTCGGGGGTCAGAGTGCGCAGCCGGGTCGCCAGCCACTCGTCGCGGCGGGCCCGGTCGGCCAGGAGGGTCTCGCGACCGCGCTCGGTCAGGGCCACGAGCACCTGGCGGCCGTCGGTCTCGTGGGGGTGCCGGCTCGCGAAGCCGCCGTCGACCAGGAAGTTGACGGTGCGGGTCATGCTCGGGGGCTGCACCATCTCGATGCGGGCCAGCTCGCCGACCGTCAGGTCGCCGTGCCGGTGGAGCGCGCCGAGCACGGACATCGTGTTCATGCTCAGCTCGTTGTCGGGGTGGCGTTCGGTGGCCAGCCGCCGGCGCAGACGCATGACCGACAGCCGGAGCTCGGAGGCAAGTCCGGCGTCTGTGCGCGCGGCCTTCTCAGCGGTAGGCATATCGTTAGCGTAAGTCATTACCCGTGCTAACTATTCCGAGCTCGCTCCGAGCGCGGTGAGGCCTCGATCACGCTGACCCGTCAGAAAGTCTCTGACGGGTCAGCGTGGTGACGGCTGGACGCTCAGGTGAGCCAGTCGGTGAGGGGCTGGATCGCGAAGTAGACGACGAACAGCGCCGCGACGCCGTACAGCAGCGGGTGGACCTGGCGGGCCTTGCCGACGACGAGCTTGATCAGCACGAAGGAGACGAAGCCGGCGCCGATGCCCGCCGAGATCGAGTAGGTGAACGGCATCAGGACGATCGTGAGGAAGGCCGGGATGGCGATCTCGACGTCGGCCCACTGGATGCCGAGGACCTGCTGCATCATCAGGAAGCCCACGAGCACCAGCGCGGGGACCGCGGCCTCCGAGGGGATGATCGCGACCAGCGGGGCGAAGAAGACGGTGAGCAGGAACAATACGCCGGTCACGACCGACGCGAGCCCGGTGCGGGCGCCCTCGCCCACGCCGGAGGCGGACTCGATGTACGACGTGTTGGACGAGACGCCGGCCGCGCCGCCGGCCACTGCGGCCAGGGAGTCCACGATGAGGATGCGCTGCGCGTGCGGCGGGGTGCCGTCCTCGTCGTTCAGGCCCGCCTCAGCGCCGATGGCGGTCATCGTGCCCATGGTGTCGAAGAAGTCCGCGAGCATGAGCGTGAAGATCAGCAGAATGGCCGAGACGATCCCCACGGACTCGAAGGAGCCGAGCAGCGAGAACTCGCCGAGCGTCGCGAGGTCGGGCAGGTCGAAGAGGTCCCCCGGCCACGACGGCACGGTCAGCGCCCAGCCCGTCGGGCTCTTGTCGGACGCGCCCAGGTCGCCGATCGTCTCCACGACGATGGCCACCAGCGTCATGACCACGATCGAGATCAGGATGGCCCCACGGACCCGACGCACCCACAGCGCGATCAGGAGCAGCAGCCCGAGGACGAACACGAGCACCGGCCACCCGGCCAGCTGGCCGGTCTGGCCGAGCTGCACCGGGACAGTCGTGTTCGCGGCGTCGGGGATCCGGCGTACGAAGCCGGCGTCGACGAAGCCGATCAGCGCGATGAAGAGCCCGATGCCCACCGAGATCGCGACCTTGAGCTGCGCCGGCACGGCGTGGAAGACCGCCTTGCGGAAACCGGTCAGGACCAGCAGCAGGATCAGCAGCCCCTCCAGGACGACCAGTCCCATGGCGTCGGCCCACGTCATCTGCGAGGCGACGGCCACGGCGAGGAAGGCGTTGAGCCCCAGCCCGGTAGCGATCGCGAGGGGGAAGTTGGCGACCGCGCCCATCAGGATCGTGAGCACACCGGCCACGAGCGCGGTGCCGGCCGCGATCACCGCGAGGTTCGGGTCGTCGCCGCCACCGAGGTACTTGCCGTCGATGTCCTTCGCGTAGCCCAGGATGAGCGGGTTGAGGACCACAATGTAGGCCATCGTGAAGAAGGTGACGACGCCGCCGCGCACCTCCCGTGCCACGGTGGAGCCGCGCTCGCTGATCTTGAAGTAGCCGTCGATCCCGCCGCGCGGGGCATGAGTGCTGGTCGTCACAGCGGCTGAGCATTCCAGACATCCGCGAGGGTCGTTACCCCATCGACTACCGTGAGACCGTGGAGCTGCGCGACGACCAACCCATGGCACACGAGTTCAGGAGCCGCACCTACCTCCTGGCCGACGTGGAGCCGCTCGACGTCGACGGAGTCCGGACCGTCCAGGTCGGCACGGCGCTGTTCCTGCTGGCCTTCGTGGCCCTGCTCCCGTTCTACGGCCGGCTGGCCGAGGACGACCGCACCTGGTGGCTGTGGATGTGCCTGTGCGGGGTGGCGCTGGGCCTCTTCGGGCTCGAGTACTGCAAGCGCCGGCGCGCGACCCGCACCGAGCGCGAGGTGCTCGACGAGCCGGCCGGCCGGCCGGACGACGCGCCCACGCCCTGACGGTGTGAGCCGCACGACCCATGGTTTGACGCCGCACCTGGCGGGTAACCGGCGAGCATGACTTCGAAGCTGCACTACACCGTCCCCGGCATGAGCCAGACCGACGCCAAGCGGGTCGTCGCTCTCCTCCAAAGCCGCCTGCACGCCTGCAACGACCTGCACCTGACCCTCAAGCACGTGCACTGGAACGTCGTAGGCCCGCACTTCATCGCGGTCCACGAGATGATCGACCCGCAGGTCGAGGCCGTCCGTGGCTTCGCCGACGCCCTGGCCGAGCGCATCGCCACCCTGGGCGGCTCCCCGGTGGGCACGCCCGGTGCCCTCGTCAAGGCCCGCGACTGGGACGAGTACTCGATCGGCCGGGCCACCACGCAGGAGCACCTGGGCGCGCTCGATCTCGTCTACCAGGGCGTCATCGGCAGCTACCGCGAGGGCATCAAGGAGCTCGGCGAGCTGGACCCCGTCACCGAGGACGTGTTCATCGGGCAGACCGAGCAGCTCGAGCTGTTCCACTGGTTCGTCCGTGCCCACCTCGAGGACAAGGGCGGCCACCTCTCGACCGAGGGCGCCGACACCGAGGCCGACGCCGCCGCGGCAGCCGCGAAGTAGCTCTCCGCTCACTCGCAGCAGGGGCCCGACCGGATCACCGGTCGGGCCCCTGCTTTGGTGCAGCGCTCAGATGAGCTCGTAGTCGTCGCTGGTGAGCGTGTCGAACGCGTGCTCGGGCATCGGCTCGCGCTCGTGCTTCTTGGCCAGGCGCACCTCGGAGTGGGCGCCGCAGCCGTGGTCGAAGGAGACCACGCGGCCGTCGTCGTTGGCATCGCCGTTGGCGCAGACCCCGAAGGTCTCCGACAGCGGGCCCGCCAGCCGCACGAGGAATCCGCAGCTGTGGCAGTGGTCGGGTGCTGCCTGGGCGATCGGCGAGCCGGGGCCGGCGTCGCCGTCGTACCACCGCTGCGCCGCGAGGTCGCGGCCCTCGGGCGAGAGCGTGCGCACCCGGCCGAGCCCCAGGTCCTTGGCGACCATGCGGATCTGGGCCTTGTCGTCGGCGTCCAGCGGGTCGTCGCCGAACGAGTACGTCGGCACCAGCCGCGGGTCCTCGTCGGTGACCGGCAGCAGGTCACCCGGCGAGAGGTCGCCGGGCTGCAGCCGCTCGCGGTAGGGCACCCACTCGGGCGCCACGATGGCGTCGTCGCCGGGGATCAGCACGATCTCGTCGATGGTGACGGTCTTCTGACGCGACGCCCTGGCGACGGTCACCGACCAGCGCCAGCCCACGTAGCCCTTGCGGTTGCACGCGAAGAGGTGCGTGACGACGCGCTCGCCCTCCGCCTGGGAGCCGAGGTGCTCCCCCACGTCGGAGGCGGGCACGTCCTCGAGGAGGGCCGAGCGGGCCTCGTCGACGGCGGCCGCGCTCACGGGGTCCGGTTTGCTGCGCACGATGATCGCCACGAGCGACAGCATGACTCATTCCCACCTCGGCTGTCAGGTCGGGCCGGGGTGTCCACCACACGCGCGGGCGCGAACGGGCAGGATGGGCCCATGACGACGCCGCCCCCGGAGCCCCCTCCGACGCCGGGTGCCGGCGGCCGGGCGCGGGCGGTCGGCCGCGGCCTCGGAGCGAGCGCGCGGGTCACCGGCCGCGGCGTACGGGTGGCCGCCCGGGTCACCGGCCGCGCCGGCTCCTTCACGGTGCGACAGGCGCGTCGCGCCGCCGACGCCCAGGGGGCGGACAAGTCCGGCCTGTCGCGGCTGATCGAGCTGCACGCGTGCAACGCCGCTGCCGACGCCGCCGTGGTGATCTCGCTGGCCGGGACCCTGTTCTTCGCCGGCGCGACCAGCGACGCACGCGGGCAGGTGGCGCTGTTCCTCGGGCTGACGATGCTGCCGTTCGCCATCGTGGCCCCGCTGATCGGCCCGTTCCTGGACCGCTTCAGCCACGGTCGCCGGTGGGCCATGGGCGGCACCTTCGCGCTGCGCGGCTTCCTGTGCTGGGTCCTGGCCGACGCCGTCGCCAACGACTCGATCTGGCTGTTCCCCGCCACGCTCGGGGTGCTGGTCACCTCCAAGGCGTACGGCGTGACGCGTGCGGCCGCCGTCCCCCGGCTGCTGCCCGACGAGGTCACCCTGGTCAAGGCCAACGGCCGGGTCTCGCTGGCGGGCGTGGTGGGCGCGGGGGTGGCGGCGCCGTTCGCCGGGCTGGCCGCGACCTTCGGCGCCGAGTGGTCATTGCGCTTCGCGTTCCTGGTGTTCGTGCTGGGCACGATCGCCGCAATCCGGCTGCCGGCCAAGGTCGACTCCAGCGCCGGTGAGCAGGAGATGACTCTGCGGCGTGGCGACAGCGCCGGGCGCCGGGGCACCCGGATCCCGCCCGAGGTGTCCTTCGCCCTGCGCGCCAACTGCGGCCCCCGGTGGCTGTCGGGGTTCCTCACGATGTTCATGGCGTTCCTGTTTCGCGACAACCCGATCGGCGACTACGCCCCCGAGCTGCTGCTCGCCGTCGTGGTGGGCGGGGCCGGGCTGGGCAACACCCTCGGCATCGTGTGTGCCTCGCTGCTGAAGAAGATCAACCCCGCCATCACCGTCGTGGTGGCGCTGCTGGCCGACGCGATCGTGATCGCGCTGGCGGGGCTCTTCTACGGGATCCTGATGCTCGCCCTGATCGGCCTCACCGCCGGCCTCGCGCAGTCGCTGGCCAAGGTGTCCCTGGACGCGACCATCCAGTCCGGCGTGCGCCCGCAGGTGCAGGCCAGCGCGTTCGCCCGCAGCGACACCACGCTGCAGCTCGCCTGGGTGATCGGCGGCTTCGTGGGCATCGCGCTGCCGCTCTACCCGCGCCTGGGACTGGGCGTCGCCGCGGTCGTGCTCGCCGCGTGGGCCTTCTTCGTGCTCGCGAGCCGGCCGCGGAGCGGACGCGCCGCGGCCCAGGCGGCGCCGGCCTGAGGGGTCCTCAGAGCTCGAGCTCGGCGGCGAGCGCGCGCAGCAGCTTGGCGGTGGGCTTGGCGGTGCGGGCGTCGGGGTGACGGCCGTGGCGGTAGCCCTCGCCGAGGTCGTCGAGCAGGCGGATCAGGTCCTCGACGATCGTCACCATGTCCTCGGGAGGACGACGCTTGGCGTGCTGCTGGTTGCGGGAGACCGAGGTGGGGGCGTCGAGCACCCGCACCTGGAGGGCCTGCTCCCCGCGACGGCCCTGGGCGATCCCGAACTCCACCCGGGTGCCGGGCTTGAGGCTCGTCGTCCCCTCCGGGAGCGCGTCGGAGTGGACGTACACGTCCGGTCCGTCCTCCTGGGACAGGAAGCCGAAGCCCTTGCCGGCGTCGAACCACTTCACCTTGCCTGTGGGCACGGCTCCACCTCTCGAGCACCGCCCGGCGTTTCCGAGCACGACTGGGAAGACTAGGCCATGTGGGCGTCGAGCCACGACGCGAAACCTCGCAGGTCGTCGAGCACCACGTGGGTGCCTGCGGCCAGGAGCTCCTCGCGGGTGCAGCCGCCGGTCAGCACGGACACGCTGAGCGCTCCCGCGGCGAGCGCGCCCTCGACGTCGTGGACGTGGTCCCCGACGTAGACCGACGCCCCCTCGCGGCGCAGGGCGTCGGCCTTGCCGACCCCCCACACCCACCCCTCCAGCACGTCCACGTCCAGGCCGAGGTGGTCGAGGTGGAGGCGGGCGTTGGCCGGGAACTTGCCGGTCACCACGACCGTGCGGCCGCCGTGGCGGCGTACGGCGGCCAGGGCCTCGTGGGCCCCCGAGAGGACGGGCACCGACGCGATGGCGTGGTCGGGGTACAGCTCGCGGAAGCGGTCGCCCGCCGGCCCGACCGCCTCCTCGTCGAGGTGTCCGGAGAGCAGGGTCTCGAGTGGCGGCCCGAGGCGGGCCGACATCTCCGCGACGGGGAAGGCCACGCCCAGCTCCGCGCCCAGGACCTCGAGCACGGCCCCGAACCCGGGCACCGTGTCGATCAGGGTCATGTCGAGGTCGAAGCCGACCACGAGGGGGGAGGCAGGCACGCCCTCAGCGTAGGGGGCCGTGTGGGAAAGGGTGTCACTGCCGAGGTGGGCGAGACAGAATGGACGACATCACCGAGGTGGAACAGGGGGCACCGTGCGCCGAGCAGGACGACGCCACGGCCGGCGCGCGTCGCGTCTGGCCGTCCTCGTCGCGCTCGCCGCCACCGCGCTTGCCGGCCTCTCGGCCCCCGGTCGTGCCGCCTCGGAGAGCGCGGAGCCCGCCACCGCGCTGTACCTGGTGACCCTGGCGGGGCCGGGCACCGCGGGCGACCCGGACGCCGACCGGCTCACCCCCGCCACGATGCGCGCCCGCCAGGACCGGCTCCTGCGGCGAGTGGGCGCGGCCGAGCCGGTGTATCGCTGGACCACCGCCCTCAACGGAGTCGCGGTCGCCCTGACCGCGGCCCAGGCCGACGCGCTCGCGGAGGACCCCGGGGTCGCTCTCGTCGAGCGCAACGCCGTGCGCCGGCTGACGGCGTCCGCTCCCCGACCGGCCGGGCCGACGGCGGCCGGGCCCGCGGCCTCACGCCGTACGACGGGCGGAGCGGGGGCGGTCATCGGCCTGGTCGACAGCGGCATCGCCCCCGAGGGCCCCCTCTTCGCGCGGGTGCCGCAGCTGGGACGGGGTCTGGCGGGCCGGGGCTGGGCCTGCGAGTCCGGTGAGGCGGCCCCGGTGTGCAACGGCAAGCTGGTCTCCGCACGCTGGTACGTCGACGGGTTCGGCGCCGGCCGGGTTCGCGACGCCTCCCATCTCTCGGCGCGCGACGACGACGGCCACGGCACCCAGATGGCCGCGGTCGCGGCCGGCAACGCGGGCGTCGACGTCCGCGTCCACGACCTGCGCCTGGAGCGCTACAGCGGCGTCGCCCCGCGCGCCCGGCTAGCCGTCTACAAGGCGTGCTGGAGCGCTCCCGACCCGGTTGACGACGGGTGCGCCACCGCGGACGTGGTGGCCGCGGTCGACCAGGCGACCCGCGACGGCGTGGACGTGCTCGGCCTCGCCGTCGACGGCCCCCCACGCATCGACACCGTTGAGCTCGCGCTGCTCGGCGCCGCGGAGGCGGACATCGCCGTGGTGGCGGCGGCGGGTAACGACGGCTCGGCCGCCCACCGCAGCCCCTGGGTCACCACGGTCGGCGGGGCTCTCGGCGAGCGCCGCCGGGGCACCGTCGTCCTCCCGGGCGCACCGGACCTGGAGGGCGCCATGATCGCCACCAGGCCCACCTCACCGGCCCGCCTGGTACGGGGAGCCAGCGCGCGCACGACCGAGGCTTCGCAGCGCCAGGCGAGGACCTGCACCCCCGGCAGCCTCGACGCCGCGGCCGTCGGTGGGCGCCTCGTGGTGTGCGAGCGGGGCGGGGTCGGGCGCGTCGACAAGTCGGAGGCCGTGGCGCTGGCCGGCGGCGTCGGCATGGTCCTCGTCAACGTCCGGCCCGGCTCGATCGACGCCGACTTCCACCGGGTCCCGACCGTCCATCTCGACCGCGCGGCAGGGCGGGTGCTCCTGCGCTGGCTGGCCGGTCACCCCGGCTCCCGGGCTTCCTTGCGGCCAGCGGGCGTGACCCGAGGCCCGGCACGGGTGGCCCCGTGGTCCGGTGCCGGGGATGCGGCCACCGGCCTGGTCAAGCCGGACCTGGTCGCCCCGGCGGGCGGCGTCCTCGGGGCGGTGCCGCCGTCGGTCGCCGGGCTCCGCTGGGACTTCGTGACCGGAACGTCGGCGGCCACCGCCGCTGTGAGCGGCGCCGCCGCGGTGCTCCGCGCCCGCCACGGCTGGTCGGCCGTGGCGACCCGCTCCGCGCTCGCGACGACGGCCTCCGAGGTCCGCCGTACGCCGGTGACCCGGGCGGGCTCCGGCCTCCTGAGACCCAGCGCTGCCGAGCGTCCCGGTCTGGTGCACGACCAGGACCCGGCCGCCTACCGCGCCTGGTGGGAGGACCGCCGGCGCCTCCTCAACACCCCGTCGGTGGTCATGGGTCCGAGTCAGCGCGCGGTGACACGCACCGTCACCAATGTGGGACGGCGCACGTTCTACTTCTCCTCGAGCGCCCGCGGCTTCACGCGACGCCACGTGTGGATCACCCCCGCCGCCCTGCGCCTGCAGCCGGGCGAGACCGGCACCTACACCGTCCACACCGCCGGACGCGGCTCCGACGACGGCCACCTCGTCTGGCGGGGTGCCGGCGGCACCGAGACCCGGGTCCCCATCATCCTCCGCTGACGCGTGTGCGGCCGGCGCCGACCGGGTACTGGTGGCTCATGAAGCTGCTACGAGGCGCGGCCGCGATCGGGATCGCCAAGAAGGTCTACGACGAGGCCCGCAAGCCACACAACCAGGCCAAGATCAAGTCCGCCGTGGACAAGGCCAAGGCACGGCGCGGACGCAAGCCCTGAACCGAGGCCGACGACCTGTCCCGATGACGCACGGCTGGCCAGCCGGGGTGGAGGGCTGGCGTAGGGTCCAGGCGTGTCCGACGCCACCACCCCCCCGGAGCCCGCGAAGCGCAAGCTCCCGCTGTGGCTCGAGACCGTGATCCTGCTGGCGGTGGCGGTCGTGCTCGCCTTGGTCATCAAGACCTTCTTCGTCCAGGCGTTCTACATCCCGTCCGCCTCGATGAAGCCCGGTCTGGTCGAGAACGACCGGATCCTGGTGGAGAAGGTGTCGTACTGGTTCGGCGGCTCCCCGTCCCGCGGGGACGCGGTCGTCTTCGAGGACCCGGGTGGCTGGCTCAGCGGAGTGGCTCCGGAGCCGACTAGCCCACTGGTCAAGGCCCTCACGAAGATCGGTCTGTATCCCAGCGGCGGCCACCTCGTGAAGCGGGTCATCGGCGTCGAGGGCGACACCATCGTCTGCTGCGACGAGGCGGGGCGCCTCGAGGTCAACGGCGAGCCGCTCGACGAGGACGGCTTCATCCAGCCGCAGAAGTGCGACGGGCCGATGCCCGGGCCGGCCTGCGACTGGACCGCCGGCCCGGTGCCCGAGGGCGAGCTGTTCGTCATGGGCGACAACCGCAGCGCGTCTGCCGACTCCTCGGCCCGGCTGTGCGTCGGCCGCGGGGGCGCGTGCGACCCCGAGGGCGCGTTCGTCCCGGTCGACCTCGTCGTCGGCAAGGTCTTCGCCCTCGTCTGGCCCCTCGACCGGGCCCACTTCGTCGGCCGCCCCGACATCTTCGAGGACGTCCCCGACGCCGAGTGAACCGCTGACCCGTCAGAAAGCCTGTGACGGGTCAGCGGGGTGGACGGTCAGCTTCTGACGGGTCGCGTCAGGCGCGCTCGACCCTCATCTGCCGGTCACCGAAGCGGACGGTGTCGCCGGCGAGCAGCGTCGTGGGCCGCCCGGCGGTCAGCGCCTTGGAGACCCCCTGCCGGATGACGACCGAGCCGTTCGTCGAGCCCCGGTCCATCACCACCAGCGCCCCGGAGGGAGTGGCCTGGAACTGGGCGTGGGTCTTCGACAGGGACATGTCGGTGGAGCGCAGGGGCACCAGGTGCGCCACGGTCTCCCCCGCCCGTGCCTCGGGCCGGCGCCCGACGAGGGCGAGGCCCTCGACGACGAAGGTCTCGCCGGTGTCGAAGGTGACCCGCCAGCTCGGCACCTGGCTGGGCTCGGGCACCAGCGGCGGACCGAGCTGCGACACCCGGGTCGGCGCGGCCGGCGCTGCTGCCGGCACACGGGCCGGGGCCGGCTGGGCGGGCGGGGCGGCTGGCGGGGCGGCCTGCGGCGCAGGGGCGGCCGAGGGAGGCGCCGCCACAGGGGCCGCGTGGCGAGGCGCCGGTGCCGGTGCCGGTGCCGGAGGAGCCGGAGGCGGAGCAGGGGCAGCAGGAGCAGCCACGGGGGCGGCCGGAGGCGGCGCGGCGGGTCGCGGGGCCCGCGGTGCGGGCGGCGAGGTCGGCTTCGGCGCGCGCGCCGGGGTGGACACGGGAGCTGCGGCGGGGGCGGGGACCAGGCGCATGGCGGTGAGGTTCACGAGCTGCCGTGGACGGACATCCTCCTCCTCCTCGACCTCGGGCGCCGGCCGGACGTCCACGACCACCCCGTGGCTGAGGTGGTCGTGCCACCCGCGGCGCTGGTTGGCCGGATCCATCACCGCGGTCCAGGCCAGCGTCGCGACGCCGAGCCCGGCCGTGGGCAGGGTCGCGATGCCCAGCACGAGCGTGCGCAGCAGCGCACGGGCCACGCCGATCGGCCTGCCGGACTCGTCCTCCACCACCCGCAGACCGACGAGCGCCTTGCCGGGCGAGGTGCCCTTGAGCCCCAGCAGCAGCGCGGAGAGGAGACCGAGCAGCAGCACGGTGCCGGCGATCAGGGCGACCCCACCGGCGACGTTGCCCGGCTCGAGGAGCCAGATGTAGGCGGCGTAAGACGCGGCGGCGTACAGGCTCCACGCGAGCAGCCGATCGATCGTGAAGGCGTAGAAGCGACGGTCCAGCTCGGCAGGCGGGTACGTCGTGGCGTCTTGCGGCACGCTCATGTGTCCGTCTCTCGGGTCAGGGGTTGGTGACCTGGATGGTCACCCCGTCGCCGAGGTTGATGATCGCCCCCGGGATGAGCTGCACGGCGATGCCCGGCTTGAGGTCCTCGGGCCCCAGCCCGGGCTGGACCAGGACGGTGCCGTTGGTGGAGCCCATGTCGGTGACGACGGCGCTGCCGTGGTCGGCGCCGGAGCCGGGCCGGACCTCGACGTGGGTGGAGGAGATCTCGTGCAGCGGGCTGGGCACGGTGATCAGCCGGGGCTGCTCGGTCGCGGTGAACCGGCGAGCCTCCGGCGCCCGCCCGATCAGGACCACACGGTCGACCTCGACCGTGTCGCCGTTGGAGATCACCAGCCGGGCCACGGGCCGGGTCACCTGGGGCGCGGGCGGCTGGCCCGGGATGCCGGGCTGCTCGCGGGCGAACTCGCCGGTGGACGCCCCCGCCTGGGTCAGCCCGTCGTGGTCGGTGTGCGGGGCGGCGGACGCGGGTGGCGTCGTCGCGTCGGCCGGAGGCGGCCCGGGGACCGGAGCGACGCCGGGCATCGGCGGCGGAGGCAGGGGAGGCAACGGGCCTCCCGAGGGGTCCGCGGCCCCGATCGGCTCGCTGCCACCCTCGTCGGCCCACACGAGGCCGGACGTGTCCGGCTCCGAGTCGGCCTCCGGCACCGGCTCCATGAGGCTGAGGCCACGGCTCTCCCCGTCGCCGAGGTCGCCGGTGTCGGCGTCCGCCGGCTCCTCCTCGCCGTCCAGAGCGGCGGCATGGGCCGGGACGTCGAGGCGCTCGGTCTGGGGCTGCTCGACGACGGCGGGCGGGGCGGGCGCGTCTGCGCCGTGCGGGGGCAGGTCCAGGCGCGAGACCCGGACCAGGCCGCCTTCGATGCGGTAGTCGGGGCCCGACGGCGCGTCCTCTACCTCCACGCTCAGCGCGGTGACCCCCTCCAGGGAGCGCTCGTGCCAGATGGTGGCCGTCGACCCGTCGAGGACGACGGTGTCCTCGGAGGTCGACAGTGTGGCGCGGACGCCGGCGCCGCGGACGATCACCTTGGTCGGCCCCTCACCGGTGCCGATCAGCACGAAGGCCGGCAGCGCGCTCAGACCCGGGGCGACCACCCCGTCGAGGGTCTCGGCGAAGCCGGCGCCTCCGTCGACCTTGTCCCACAGCTGGGCGGCCCTGGCCTTCTCGCTGGCCGGGAGGAGCAGGGTCGTGGCGGCGCCGAAGATCGCCAGCCAGTCTCCGGGCCGGTAGGACCACGTGCTGACGTCCTGGGTCATGGCAGGGCTCCCAACTTCTCCTCGAGACTCACCCGCTGGCGCTCGGAGTCGTACGGGGTCTCGGCGACCAATCCCACCACATCGACGACCACTGCGGTCGCGTTGTCCCGCCCACCCGCGGCGACCGCGGCCGCGACCATCTGGTCGGCGGCGTCGCGAGGGTCGTCCGCGGCGCCCAGGATCTCCTCCATCCGGCGGTCGTCGATCATCCCGCTGACCCCGTCGGAGCACAGCACCAGGCGCTCGGCGGCGGACAGCGGCAGCACGAAGTAGTCGGCCTCCGTGCTGCCGGAGCCGCCGAGCGCCCGGGTGATCACGTGCCGCTCGGGGTGCACCGCGGCGGCGGAGGCGGTGATCGCACCGGAGTCGACCAGCTCCTGCACCAGGCTGTGGTCGACGCTCACCTGCTCGAGCGCCCCGTGGTTGTAGCGGTAGACGCGCGAGTCGCCGACGTTGGCCAGCAGCCACTTCGGCTCGCCTGACTGCTCGATCAGCAGCGCGACCACCGCGGTGGTGCCAGCCGAGAAGTCGGGAGCGCCCTGCGCACGCTGGCTGGCGTCGTACTCCGCGATCCGGGCCTGGCACTGCTCCAGCGTCTCCGCGACGACGGCGGCTCCGCGCGCCGGGTCGTAGCCCTGGTCGGCGAGCCGCGCGAACTCCTCCACCACGATCGCCGAGGCGACGTCGCCGCGGTCGTGGCCGCCCATGCCGTCGGCCACGACGAACACCGGCGGCGCGACCAGGAAGGCGTCCTCGTTGGCCTCACGCACCAGCCCCACGTCCGTGGCGGCCCCGTGGTGCAGCTCCACACCGGTCATCTTCTGCCTCCCGGGATGGCGCGGCCGGATAGCGTGGGAAGGATGAGTACGACGAGGGGGTTCCGATCGCTCGCCGACCAGCTGCGCAGCTGGACGGACGAGCGGCTGTCGACCCTGCTCTCCGAGCGTCCCGATCTCGCCACTCCCGCCCCTCATGATTTCGGTCAGCTCGCCTCGCGCGCTGCCGTGCGTACGTCGGTCGTCCGTGCCCTCGACACTCTGACGCGTCTCGAGCTCTGTGTCCTAGATGCCCTGGTGGTCAGCGGTCAAACCACACCGGCCGAACTCGGCTCCACCGTGCACGCCGCGCCGGGTGCTGTGGAGGCGGCCATCGAGCGTCTGCGCGGGCTCGCTCTGGTCTGGGACTCGACCTCCGGGCTGCGTCCGCTCACCGGGGTCGCCGAGGCCCTGACCGGCGGTCCGGAGGCCGGCGTGAGCGGGCTGCGACCGCGCAGCGCCGAGCCGCTGACGCCCGCCCAGGTCAAGGAGGGTCTGGCCGAGCTGTCGGCCCCGGCTCGGGCGCTGCTGGACCACGTCCTCGAGCAGGGCGGCGAGGCGACCACCAGTGCCGCGCGCCACACACTGCTGCCGAGCGAGGCCGCGACTCCCGCCGAGGAGCTGCTCTCCCGGCGGCTGCTGGTCCCGCGCGGCACGGGCACCGTGGTCCTGCCCGGCGAGGTCGGCCTGGCGCTGCGGGGCGGCCGGACCACGACCGAGCCGGTCGACCAGATCCCTGCGCTCTCGACCACGCAGCGTGAGCCCGCCCTGGTGGACCGGGTCGCGGGTGGTGCCGCCTTCGAGCTCGTACGCCGCCTCGAGCTGCTGCTCGACCACTGGGGCACCCACCCTCCGCCTGCCCTGCGCAGCGGCGGACTGGGGGTCCGCGAGCTGAAGGCCGCGGCGAACTTCCTGCACGTCGACGAACGCGCCGCGGCCCTGCTGGTCGAGACCGCCTCCACCGCGGGGCTCCTCGCCTCGCGGGCCGACGCCGACGGCAACCTGGTGTGGGTGCCGACCGACGTGTTCGACACCTGGACCGCCCAGGACGTGCCGGCCCGGTGGGCGAGCGTGGCGCGCTCGTGGCTGGAGAGCCCGCGGATGCCCGGCCTGGTCGGCAGCCGCGACGCGGCCGGCAAACCGTGGAACGTCCTCACCCCCGAGCTCGCCGCGCGGACCATGCCGGAGTCCCGGGCCATGACGCTGCGGGTGCTCGCCGAGCTGCCGCCCGGCGCCGTCCTCGCCGCCGGCACCGGGCTTCCGTCCCTCGTGGCACGGCTGGCCTGGCTGCGTCCTCGGCGGCCGCGCTCGCGGGCCGAGCAGGTCGCCTGGGCCGTCGAGGAGGCCGCGGCGCTGGGTCTCACCGGCTTGGGCGGCCTGGCGTCGTACGCGCGGGTCCTGCTCGACGGCGGCGATCCCCACGACACGATGGCGGCCCTGCTGCCCGAGCCGGTCGACCACGTGCTCATCCAGGCCGACCTCACCGCCGTGGCGCCGGGCCCGCTGGAGTCCTCGCTCGCACGGCGGCTGCAGCTGGTGGCGGACGTGGAGTCACGAGGGGGTGCGACGACGTACCGCTTCACGCCGGCGTCCGTACGCCGGGCGCTCGACCTCGGCTGGACGGCCGCGGAGGTGCACGAGTTCCTCGGCACGGTCTCGCGCACCCCCGTCCCACAGCCGCTGACCTACCTCGTGGACGACACGGTGCGCACGTTCGGGGCGATCCGGGTGGGGCAGGCCGAGTCCTTCCTGCGCTCCGACGACGAGGCCGCCCTGACCGAGCTGCTGCACGACCCCAAGGCCGGAGCACTCGGGCTGCGGCGGCTGGCGCCGACGGTGATCGTGAGCGACACCCCGATCGAGGTGCTCCTCCCCCGGCTGCGCGACCTCGGGGCGGCACCGGTTGTCGAGGCCGCCGACGGCACAGTGCGGGTCACCCGGCCCGACCAGCTCCGCGCCCGCATCCCGCGCGGTCGCCGTGCGGCGACCGCGACGGCCCACGAGGCGGCCAGGATCGCCGCGACCATCACCGCCGTGCGCTCCGGCGACCGGGCTGCGGCGTCGCGGCCGGCGTCCGGGTCCACCCTGTCGCCCAGCGGCTCGCTGGCCGCACTGCGCGAGGCGATCGAGGCCGGCGGCTCGGTGCTCATCGGCTACGTCGACAACCACGGCACCGCCACCGACCGCATCGTCGACCCGCTCTCGGTCGAGGGCGGGCAGCTCACCGCGCGCGACCACCGGGCAGACGACGTGCGCACCTTCGCCGTCCACCGCATCACCAACGTGAAGTCGTTGGACAGCCGTTCGTAGAATCGCTGCGCGGACTTCGTCAGGTACGCCGAGCGCTCCGCCGGTCTGCTCAACACCGAGCTGCGCGACATCGAGGCGCTCGTGGACCACCTCGACGGCCGCGGGTGGCTGCACGAGCAGTGCACCGAGCGCGACCTCCAGCAGCTGCGGCGCTTCCAGCGTGAGCTGGGCCCGGTGTTCGAGGCGTCGGCCGCCGCCGACACGCGCGGCGTCGTCGACGGCCTCAACGAGCTGATGGTGCGCCACCCGATCACCCCGCGGATCTCCGACCACGACGGCGACGACCTACACCTGCACGTCGCCGCCAAGGCGGCCTCGGTCGCCGAGCTGCTCGTCGGCGAGGCGCTCCTCGGTCTGGCCAAGCTCGTCTGCGACCTCGGTCCCACCCGCCTCGGGGTCTGCGAGGCCGCCTCCTGTGACCACGTCTTCGTCGACACCTCCCCCAACAGCTCGCGCCGCTACTGCTCCGAGCGCTGCTCCTCGCGCGCCAACGTGGCGGCGTACCGCGCCCGCCGCAAGGCCCAGGCCGAGGCGCTCGCGTTGTGGGCTTGTGGTGGTGCGGTTAGTTACCCCGGCCCCCGGTTTAAACACACGCCTCCTCTACGAAACTTCATGCGGGAGGCAGGAGTTTCACCGGGGACCCGGTGAAACTCACCCGGTCCGTAGACTCACCAGGTGAACGACGGCCCCCTCATCGTCCAGTCGGACAAGACCCTCCTGCTCGAGATCGACCACGAACAGGCCGCCGCGTGCCGGCGGGCGATCGCGCCGTTCGCTGAGCTGGAGCGGTCTCCGGAGCACATCCACACCTACCGGCTCACCCCGCTCGGGCTGTGGAACGCACGCGCCGCCGGGCACGACGCGGAGCAGGTGATCGACACGCTGCTGGAGTTCAGCCGGTACGCCGTCCCGCACGCGCTCCTGGTCGACATCGCCGAGACCATGGCGCGCTACGGCCGGCTGCGCCTGGAGAAGCACCCTGTCCACGGGCTGGTGATGGTCAGCAACGACCGGCCGGTGCTCGAGGAGGTGCTGCGCGCCAAGAAGGTCGCCGGGATGATCGGTGAGCGCCTCGACGACGACACCGTGGTGGTGCACGCCTCGGAGCGGGGCAACCTCAAGCAGGCCCTGCTCAAGCTGGGGTGGCCCGCCGAGGACTTCGCCGGGTACGTCGACGGTGAGGCGCACCCGATCGCGCTCGACGAGTCGGAGTGGCACCTGCGCGACTACCAGCGCGACGCGGCCGAGTCGTTCTGGCACGGCGGGTCCGGGGTCGTGGTGCTGCCCTGCGGCGCCGGGAAGACTCTGGTCGGCGCGGCCGCGATGGCCCAGGCGCAGGCCACCACGCTGATCCTGGTCACCAACACGGTGAGCGCGCGGCAGTGGAAGGACGAGCTGGTGCGCCGCACGACGCTCACCGAGGAAGAGATCGGCGAGTACTCCGGCGCGGTCAAGGAGATCCGGCCCGTCACGATCGCGACCTACCAGGTGATGACCACGCGCCGCAAGGGCGTCTACTCGCACCTCGAGCTGCTCGACGCCCGCGACTGGGGGCTGATCGTCTACGACGAGGTCCATCTGCTCCCGGCGCCGATCTTCCGCATGACCGCCAACCTGCAGGCCCGCCGCCGGATCGGGCTCACCGCGACGCTGGTGCGCGAGGACGGCCGTGAGGGCGACGTGTTCTCGCTGATCGGGCCCAAGCGGTACGACGCCCCGTGGAAGGACATCGAGGCGCAGGGATGGATCGCGCCGGCCGACTGCGTCGAGGTGCGGGTCACGTTGCCCACCCACGAGCGGATCGCCTACGCGACGGCCGACCCCGAGGAGCGCTACCGACTCGCGTCGTGCACCCACCACAAGGTGCAGGTGGTGCGGGACCTCGTCGCGCAGCACCCGGGCCAGCCGACGCTGGTCATCGGCCAGTACCTCGACCAGCTCGACGAGCTCTCCGCGGCGCTGGAGGCGCCGGTCATCAAGGGCGAGACGCCCGTCAAGGAGCGCCAGCGGCTCTTCGAGGCCTTCCGCAGCGGTGAGATCGGGATGCTGGTGGTCAGCAAGGTCGCGAACTTCTCCATCGACCTGCCCTCCGCCGAGGTCGCGATCCAGGTGTCCGGCTCCTTCGGCTCCCGCCAGGAGGAGGCGCAGCGCCTGGGCCGGCTGCTGCGACCCAAGACCGAGGGCCGCTCGGCGCACTTCTACACGATCGTGAGCCGTGACACCGTGGACGCCGACTTCGCCCAGAACCGCCAGCGCTTCCTCGCCGAGCAGGGCTACGCCTACCGCATCGTCGACGCGGAGGACCTGCCGGCCTGAGCGCTACAGGATCGCCAGCACGACCGTCAGGCTCACCAGCACCACCAGCAGTGCCATCATCAGCGCGAACACCGCGACGCCCTTGCGGGGCTGCTTCTCGAAGCCGATGCTGCCGGTCGTGAACTGGTGCATCGGCGCCGCGTAGAAGATCGGCACGTGCTGCCCCGGGGTCACGTCGACGTCGATCGCCGCCTGCCCGAACTCCTTGAGCCACTGACACGAGACGTCGAGGTGCCAGCGCCCCGGTGGGACCGGCAGCACGTTCTGGCCGTACGACGTCGCCACGGGGTAGCCGTTGAGCCGGACCTTCGGCGGGATCATGCTGCTGGTCATCACGTTGCCCTGCAGCGTGAGCACGAGGTAGCCGGCGTTCGGGTCGGCGGCCGGCGGTGCCGGCTGGCGCTGCTGGGCGGGGACCGGCGGGAGTCCGCCCGACGGGGGGCCGCTGGGCGGCGGCGAGGTGGGCGGGGGCGGCAGGTGCGGCGGCACCTGCGGGGCAGGCTGCGGCTGGTACGGCGGCGGGGGCGGCGTCGTCGGCTGGGTCATGACCCGACCCTGCCCCGACTGCGGGCGTCGTAACCGTGCCGGCCGCCCCGTCATCGAGACGAGCGCCCTGAGCACGACCGCGCCGCCCCCGAGCAGGAGGGGCCCGCTTTGGTGCCCCTGCCACGATGGTCGGGTGGTGGCGACGGTCGGCGAGGTACGCGAAAGGCTGGGCAGCGCGCTCTTCCTGAGGGTCGCCGGACCCGATGGTGCCAAGCACGCGGCGCGGATCCACGGGACCCCCGGGCCGCGGTGGTTCCCCCCGGACAGCGCGATCGTGCGCGTGCACGGCGACGCGTCCATGTTCGTCGGCGGGATCCGCGCGCTGCTCCTGCAGACGCTGCACCCCGCCGCCATGCGCGCGGTCTCGGAGCACTCCGGCTTCCGGGGCGACATGTGGGGCCGCCTCAACCGGACCAGCCGCTTCCTGGCGGTGACCACGTTCGGCACCGCCGAGGACGCCCAGCAGGCGGTCGACGTGGTGCGCTCGATCCACGAGCGGGTGGTCGGCACCATGCCGGACGGCACGCCGTACGCCGCCTCGGACCCGCACCTGCTGCGCTGGGTGCACGTGGCCGAGGTCGACAGCTTCCTGCGGGCCCACTCCGTCTACGGCAAGGAGCCGCTGGACCAGGCGCGGCGCGACGAGTACGTCGCCCAGACCGCCGAGGTCGCGCGCCGGCTCGGCGTCGTCGACCCGCCGATGACCGAGGCCGAGCTGGCCGAGGCGCTCGCGGCCTACGGCCCGGAGCTGCGCGGCACGCCGGAGGCGCGGGAGGCCGTGCGCTTCCTGATGCTCAAGCCGCCGCTGCCGCTGGCCGCGCGGGCGCCGTACGGCGTGCTGGTCGCGGCCGCCGTGGGCCTGATGCCGCGCTGGACCCGGCGCCCCCTCCGCCTGCCGTGGCTGCCGGTCTCCGAGCGGACCGTCGTACGCGCGCTCGGCACCGCGGCGACCGGCACCATCCGCTGGGCGATGGGCGCGCGACGCGCGTCCTGACGCGGCGAGTCGGGCGCCGGTGGGCGATGCCTGTTTGACTGTCAGGGTGGACCTCCTCTCGGCCTGGCCCCTGACCGGCGACACCCGCCTGCGCGACGAGCTCCTCGCCGCCTACGCCGACCCGGCGCGCGGCTACCACGACACCCGGCACCTCACCGAGGTCCTGGGGCGGCTGGAGGACCTGGCCGCCCACGGTGCGACGTACGAGCGCGTGCCGGTCGTGCTGGCCGCGTGGTTCCACGACGCGGTCTACGACGGCGAGCGCGACGCCGAGGAGCGCTCGGCGGTGTGGGCCGAGATGGCACTGGCGGACCTCGTCGACGCCCCCCTGGTCCACGAGGTCGCGCGGTTGGTGCGGCTGACCGAGACCCATCGCCCGGAGCCGGACGACCGCGCCGGGTGCGCGCTCTCCGACGCCGACCTCGGGATCCTCGCCGCCGACGACGCCCGCTACACCGAGTACGTCGCGGCCGTGCGCGTCGACTACGCCCACCTCCCCGACGAGGTGTTCGTCACCGGACGGCGGGCGGTCCTGCGCGACCTGCTCTCGAAGCCCCGCCTCTTCCACACCGCCTACGCCCAGGAGCGCTGGGAGGGCCCCGCGCGGGCCAACGTCGAGGCGGAGCTAGCGCGGCTTGCGGCGGCGCAGCCCGGCGGCGAGCAGCCGGGCGACCAGCTCGCGTGAGCTGACCGGCTCCGCGCCCGAGGCGACCACCCGGTCGTACCACTCCGACGGCACGTCGTAGTGGTCGCGGTCGAAGCCACGCTCGGGGATGCCCAGCCCCCGCGCGAACTCGTGCAGCTCGGCGTAGGAGGCGTCGCTGGCCAGGTGCGACCACAGGCGGCCGTGGCCCGCAGCGTTGGGCGGGTCGATCAGGACCGTCATGCCGAGCGGGACGCCGCGTCGTCGAGGATCAGCCGCCACGACCGCACGAAGTCGGCGTCGACGTAGGAGCGGGTGGTCGCGCCGGGGCGCACCTGGACGTCGACGTGCAGCTGGCGGACCCCGGCGCGCAGCAGCCACGGCACGTGCTCGGGCAGCAGTCCCCCGGCCGGCATCAGCAGCCGCGCCACGTCGGGGTCGGCCTCGGCGAGGGCGAGCAGGTCGTCGTACCCGTGGGTCAGGCCCTGCGGCGAGCCCCCGGAGCGTACGGCGCTCAGGCCCGGCAGGCCGGCCGTCAGGTGGCGCCAGGAGCGGGCCGGCTCGAGGACCCGGTCGATGCCACGGTGGAAGGTCCACGGGACCCCGGGCAGCGCGGATGCGAGCGCGCGACAGGTCTCGACGTCCACCTCGAGGTCGGCGTCCAGGAAGCCGAACTCGACCCCCTCGGCGCCGAGGGAGACGAGCTCCTCGCCCAGGCCGACGAGGCGCACGAACTCGCCGCCGGTCGTCGTGAGGGTGTCGTTGAGGCGCAGCATCACCCGCACCGGCAGGGCGGTGGCCCGGATGACGGAGGCGGCGGTGGCCAGGTCCGGCGTACGACCCTCACCCTCACCTTCGACGGCGAGCGAGAGCCGGTCGGCACCGCCGCGCTCACAGCCCGGCACGTCGCGCGCGTGGAGCACGGCGACCTCGAGGAGCCCTCTGCTCATAGGGGCATGCTAGGCGCCGCTGGGCCGCATCCCGGGGAGGCGCAACAGGTCGTGCCGCCGGCCTGCTTGGCCCGTCGGCACAATAGGTCCGTGGACGACGCCCTGTACTTCGACGCCCGCGCCCGCGTGCTCGCCGATCTGCAGGCCCGCCGCGCGGCCACGCGCGAGGCCGTGTCCGCTCTGGAGGACGCGTGCGCCTCACGCCGGTGGTGGGCCGAGCAGTGGCCCGAGGGCGAGGTGTACGTCGCCGGGCTGGTCGCCCAGGACGTGCAGGACGCGCTCTTCGAGGGCTCGGGTCGGTGGCCGCTGTGCCTGAGCTGCCACGACGGACCGGTCCACTCGCTCTACATCCAGCCCGACCTCGGCGGTCCGGACCCGGTCTGGGTGTGCGAGGAGACCGGCCGGGTCGTGGCCGCGCTCGGGCACCTCAGCGAGAGCTGAGCGGCCGGCGGCCGCGGACGAGCGCGCTCAGCCGCCGAGCTGCACCCACATCGTGAAGCGGTCGGCGCGGTAGACCGAGCGCGAGACCATCACGATCTTCTCGCCGGACAGCGCGCGTCGCGACTGGCGCAGGACGACGCCACCGGCGGGCAGCTCGAGCAGCGAGGACTCCTCGACGGTGGGCCGGTCGGCGGTGATGGAGTCCTCGGCCCAGCTGGGCCGCAGGCCGCGTTGGCCGAGGGCGTCATACAGGCTGGTGGGCATGCCGCTCTGCAGGAAGCCGGGCAGCAGGATCTCGTTGAGGTAGGCGTCCTCGACGCAGACCGGCGAGCCGTCTCCGCGCCGCAGCCGGCGCCAGTGGATGACCGCGTCGCCCTCGGAGACGTTGATGGCCCGGGCGACCCCCGGGCCGGCCTGCTCGCGGCGGGCAAGGAGGGTCTGCGACTCGGCGAGGAGCCCGCGGCGCGTCATCTCCTCGGTGAAGCCGGAGATCCGGGTGACCGCCTGACGGGGCCGGGCCACGAACGTGCCGCGACCGGGGATCCGCTCCAGCAGGCCCTCGGCGACCAGCGCGTCCAGCGCCTGGCGCACCGTCATCCGCGCGACCCCGAAGCGGTGCACGAGCTCGCGCTCCGACGGCGCCGGGGAGCCGGGTGCGGAGCCGGTGACGAGGGCCCGGACGTACTCGCGCACCTGGACGTGCTTGAGCGTCCGTCCGTCGACCAGGAGCGCTTCTTCCACCTGTTCAGACTAGGACGCGGCGAGCCTTCGCGTCCCCCGAATCCGGCACTAGGGCGCTGACCTGCGGCGGGACCCGCTACTCGGTGGCGATCGCCCTCAACACGTCCAGTCTGGCCGCTCGGCGGGCCGGGAAGATCGCCGCCAGCATCCCGATCACGACCGACAGCACCAGGAACACGGCGAGCTGACCGTACGGCACGCTGATCACCTCCAGGCCCTCGTCGCGCAGCGCGTACATCAGCGCCACCCCGAAGCCGACCCCCAGCACCACGCCCAGCACCGCCCCGAGCACGGCGATCACCACCGACTCCAGCGTGATCATCCACCGCAGCTGCGAGCGCGACACCCCGATCGCGCGCAGCAGTCCGACCTCGCGGGTGCGCTCGATCACCGACAGCGCCAGGGTGTTGACGATCCCGAGGACCGCGATGACGAGCGCGAGGCCGAGCAGCGCGAAGATGATCAGCACGAACTGGTCGATCGGCTCGCGCTGCTCCTCGGCGAAGGCCGCCTGGTCCTTGACGGTGACGATCGGCAGCTCCTCGACGATCGCGTCGAGGCCGGCCTGCAGGTCGTCGGCGCCCGGCTCGGCGAAGACGATGACCGCGTTGTCGGCGGGCTCGTAGCCGGCCTCCTCCATCGTGGTCAGGGTGGTCACGACCGGCAGGAAGACGATCGGGTTGTCCTCGTAGACGGCCACCACCGGCCAGCTCCTCTTCCCGGCCGGCGTCTCGACCTCGACCTCGTCGCCCACCTCGAGGCCCTCGTCCTCGGCGTGCGACTCCTGGACGATCACGGTCCCGTCGGCGAAGTCGGCCAGGTCCCCGTCGGTGACGGTGAGCTCGAGGCGGTCCGCGGTGGCCGGGTCGACGGCGGAGATGCCCTGCCCCCCGAAGTCCTGGAACTGGTAGCGCTGGCGCACCACCGCGTCGACCCCCTCCAGCTGCGCCATGCGGTCGGCGATGGCCGGATTGAACTCGCCCCCGAAGACGTTGCTCACCACGTAGTCGCCGACGAAGCTCTCCTCCACCGACTTGTCGACCGACGCCTTGGCGGAGTCACCCACGATCGCCATCGTGCAGGCCAGGGTCAGGCCGATCATCAGCGCCGACGCGGTCGCGGTCGTCCGGCGCGGGTTGCGCAGGGAGTTCTGCCCGGCCAGGTTGCCGATCGAGCCGAACAGCCGCGCATAGACCGAGCGAGCGGCCGAGAGCAGCGGCCGGGAGAGAACGGGGCTCATCGCGGCGACGGCCAGCAGGATCGCCAGCACCCCCGCGCCGACCATCTGACCGCCGTACGGCAGGCCGGAGAAGAGGCCCAGGCCGAGGACCACCAGCCCCGCCACGCCGAGGGCCGCCCCCCGGATGAAGCGGGTGGTCATCGAGCTCTCGCTCAGCGCGATGTCGTCGCGCATGGCCTGGACCGGCGAGATCCGCGAGGTACGGCGGGCCGGGAGCCAGGCCGCCGCCATCGTCACCAGCACGCCGACGAGGTAGGACGCGAGCACAGTGCGCCACCCGAAGATCATCGGCTGACCGGAGAGGTCGAGCCCGAACTGCGCGAACAGCGAGCGCAGCCCCATGGCGAGGAGCACGCCCAACCCGAGGCCGAGCGTGGACCCCAGCAACCCGAGCACGAACGCCTCGAGCTGGACCGAGCGCACGACCTGGCGCTTCGAGGCGCCGAGCGCCCGCAGCAGCGCCAGCTCGCGGCTGCGCTGCGCGACCAGGATCGAGAAGGTGTTGATGATCAGGAACGACCCGACCACCAGCGCGATCCCGGCGAAGATCAACAGGAAGGTGGTGATGAAGGAGATCGCCTCGAGCAGGTCGCTGGCCGACTCGTCGGCCGCCTCGTCGCCGGTGACCGCCTCGGTCTCGTCCGGCAGCACCTTCGCGACGGCGTCGCGCAGCTCCGCCTGGGAGACGCCGTCCTCTGCGGTCACCCAGGCGTCGTTGTAGACGTCCTTGCCGTCGAGGAACAGCTCCTGCGCCGTCCGGGTGTCGAACATGGTCAAGGTGGCGCCGTTCAACGACCCGCCGTCGGGGAAGCCGGCCACGCCCACCAGGGTCGGGGACAGCTTGCTCAGTCCGCGTGGCAGCAGCAGCGGCACGGTGTCGCCGACCTCGTAGCCGCCGTTCTCGGCCGTGGTCTCGTCCAGGACGATCTCGTCGCGGCCCCGCGGCTCGCGGCCCTCGACCAGCGTGAGCCCTTCACCGCCGGCGGCCGGCGCGGTGGTGTAGTTGCCGCCGAGGGCCGGTGGGCCGAGGCCGCCGATGACCTTGCCGTCCTCGCCGACGACGTAGACGCCCAGCGCGGTGACGTTGCCGTCGGCCCTGCCCGCCCCGTCGACCTCTCCCAGCTCCTTGACGAGTGAGCCGGGCAGGGTGAGCGCGGAGATCGAGCCGCTGGCCGTCGTACCGCCGACCGGTCGGACGACCACGTCGCCGACGGTGGAGGCGAAGAGCGCGGTGAAGCTGCGGCTCAGGGTGTCGGAGAAGATCAGCGAGCCGGCGACGAACGCCACGCCGAGCACGATCGCGAACGTGCTCATGAGCAGCCGGACCTTGCGCCCGAGCAGGCTCTTGAGGGAGGCGCGCCACATGCCGCTCAGGCCCCCGGCTCGGCCATGCGGGCCATGATCTCGAGGACCTGCTCGCGGTCGGGGTGGCGCAGCTCGTCGACCACGCGGCCGTCGGCCAGGAACACCACGCGGTTCGTGTAGGCCGCCGCCACCGGGTCGTGGGTGACCATCACGACCGTCTGCCCGTGGTCGGCGGCGCTGCTGCGCAGCAGCTCGAGCACCTCGGCGCCGGAGCGCGAGTCCAGGTTGCCGGTCGGCTCGTCGGCGAAGACGATCCGCGGGCGGCTGACCAGGGCCCGGGCCACGGCGACCCGCTGCTGCTGGCCGCCGGAGAGCTCGTTGGGCTTGTGACCGAGTCGGTCGCCCAGACCCACGGTCGCGATCACCTCGTCGTACCAGGCCGAGTCGGGCTTGCGGCCGGCGATCGACAGCGGCAGCAGGATGTTCTCCTTCGCGGTGAGCGTCGGCACCAGGTTGAACGACTGGAAGACGAAGCCGATCTCGTCGCGCCGGAGCCGGGTGAGCTCCTTGTCCGAGAGGTGCTCCAGGCTGCGGTCGCCGATGACGACGGTGCCGCTGGTCGCGGTGTCCAGCGCCGCGCACAGGTGCATCAGCGTCGACTTGCCCGAGCCGCTGGGCCCCATGACGGCGGTGAACTCGCCCGCGTGGATGTCGAGGCTGACGTCGTCGAGCGCGCGCACCATGGCCTGTCCGGAGCCGTAGGTCTTGGTGAGGTGCTGGACACGGGCGGCGGGCGGCCGCGACGCCGTCGCGTCAGCACCGGCGAGGGGGGCGTCGGTCATGGCCTCACCCTCTCGCGTCGCACCAGCCGACCGCCAGAGGCTTTCGTCGGGGCCGCGCCGGAACGACCCACGACATCGAACGCGTGTTCGAAGGATCGCGTATCGTGTCCCCATGGACTTCCAGACCTCCCTGTTCGCGGCGCCGCCGCACGGGCTCGCGTCCTTCGAGGGGCTCGAGCGCCGGGCCCTGGGTCGAGGCGCCTGGGTGGACGTGCTCCGCTCCTGGGTGCCCGAGGCCGACGACATCTTCACGACGATGGTCGAGGGCGTGCCGTGGCGTGCCGAGCGGCGTCAGATGTACGACCGCGTCGTCGACGTGCCCCGCCTCGTCTACACCTACATGATCGGCGAGACCCTCCCCCATCCCGTGCTCGAGGAGGCTCGCGACGCCCTCTCCGAGCACTACCTGTCGGAGCTGGGCGAGCCGTTCCGCACGGCCGGCTGCTGCTACTACCGCGACGGCCGCGACAGCGTCGCCTGGCACGGCGACACGATCGGGCGCGGCAGCAGCCAGGACACGATGGTCGCGATCGTCTCGGTCGGCGACCCGCGCAAGCTGCACCTACGCCCCCGGGGCGGCGGCGACTCCCTCTCCATCGAGATGGGCCACGGCGACCTGCTGGTCATGGGCGGCAGCTGCCAGCGCACGTGGGAGCACGCCGTCCCGAAGGTGGCCCACGCCGGGCCGCGGATCTCGGTGCAGTTCCGCCCCCTCAACGTGTTCTGACCTCGCGGGGGGAACACCTCAGGGCCCGGCCCGGTTACAGCCCACCATGACCACCACGACAGCAGCAGCGTCCGGCACCTTCCAGATCGGCGGCGACCTCCCGGTCGTGCGCCTCGGCTACGGCACCATGCAGCTGACGGGCGACGGGGTGTGGGGACCTCCGAAGGACCACGACGAGGCGGTGCGGGTGCTGCGACGCGCCGTCGAGCTCGGCGTGACCTTCTTCGACACCGCCGACTCCTACGGCCCGGTCGTCGCCGAGCAACTGCTCAAGGAGGCGCTGCACCCCTACGCCGACGACGTCGTCATCGCGACCAAGGCCGGCCTGACCCGCCAGGGGCCGGACGTGTGGACGCCGGTCGGGGTGCCGGCGTACCTGCGCCAGCAGGCCGAGCTCTCGCTGCGCAACCTCGGCGTCGAGGCGATCGACCTCTTCCAGCTGCACCGCATCGACCCCGTCGTACCGCTCGAGGACCAGGTCGGTGAGCTCAAGAAGCTGCAGGAAGAGGGGAAGATCCGCCACATCGGCCTGTCCGAGGTGAGCGTCGAGCAGACCAAGGCCGCGCAGCAGGTCGCCACGATCGCGACCGTGCAGAACCTCTACAACCTGGTCAAGCGCGACGCCGAGCCGCTGCTGGAGTACGCCGAGGAGCAGGGCATCGGCTTCATCCCGTGGTTCCCGCTGGCCACCGGCGAGCTGTCACGTGAGGACGGGCCGCTCGCCACCGCCGCCCAGGAGCACGGCGCCACGCCGTCGCAGCTCGCGCTCGCCTGGCTGCTGCGCCGCTCGCCGGTGATGCTCCCGATCCCCGGCACCTCGAGCGTCGCCCACCTCGAGTCCAATGTCGCCGCCGCCGACATCGAGCTGACCGACGCGGAGTTCCAGAAGCTCACCCAGGTCGCCTGACGAACCGCTGACCCGTCAGACAGTTTCTGAAGGGTCAGCGCTCAGAACTCGACGGAGGGCGCGGCCTGCTGGCCCTCGGGGGCGTCGTAGAACTCGCGCTTGTGCACGCCGGCGATCCCGGTGAGGAACATCCACGGGATGGTGAGGACGAGCTTGTTGAGCGTCGCGACGGCGTCGTTGTAGTCCCGGCGCGCGGACGATATCTGGTCCTCGGTCTCGGCGAGCTGCGTCTGCAGCTCGAGGAAGTTGGTGTTGGCCTTGAGGTCGGGGTAGGCCTCGGCGACGGCGTTGACCCGCACCAACGACTGCTGGAGCGCGGCGTCGGCGGCGGCCTTCGCCGCGACGTCGTTTCCGGCCGCCGCAGTCTGCACCGCGGCGCGGGCGCCCGTGACCTCCTCGAAGACGCCCTTCTCGTGCGCGGCGTACCCCTTGACGGTCTCGACCAGGTTGGGGACCAGGTCCGCGCGCCGGGTCAGTCGTACGTCGATCCCACCCAGCGCCTCCTCGGCCCCGACATCGGCCGTGCGCAGCCGGTTGAAGCCGACCACCACGAGGCCCACGACCAGGACGACGAGCACCAGGACGACGATGAGGATCAACACGGGGCGCCTTCTTTCGTTGGTGCGACGCGCAGGCGCCGCTGGAGGTGTTCACCAGGAGTCGCCACCTCCACCGCGGCTCCCGTCGTCGGAGCCTATGGCCCGCGACACCTCGGCCGTCGGCCTTTGGGTGCCATCCGGAGAATGGGACCCATGGGACGAGGGAGGGGAACGGCCATCGTCGCGCTCGCGGCGGTCGGGGTCGTGGCGGCGGTCGGCTACGGCGTGCTCACGCAGGGCGACGAGCTCGGTCTCGGCGCGGCCGACACCTGCTCGGTGACCGTCGACGGGCACACCGTGGAGCTCGAGGTCGAGCAGGCCGAGAACGCCGCGCTCATCTCCGCCATCTCGGTGCGCCGCGGCCTGCCCGCGCGCGCCGCGTCGATCGCGCTGGCCACGGCCTACCAGGAGTCCGACCTCTACAACATCGACTACGGCGACCGGGACTCCGTCGGCCTGTTCCAGCAGCGCCCGTCCCAGGGCTGGGGCACCGTGGACGAGATCCTCGACCCGGTCTACGCGACCAACGCGTTCTACGACGAGCTCGTCGAGGTCGACGGCTACCAGGGGATGGAGATCACCGCGGCGGCGCAGGAGGTGCAGCGCTCCGGCTTCCCCACGGCGTACGCCGACCACGAGGCCGACGCCCGGGCGCTGGCCTCGGCGTTGACCGGCAACTCGCGTCGCGCCTTCACCTGCGACATCGACGACGACAGCGAGGCCACCGACCCCGCGCTGGTGGACACCGGGCTGACCGCCCGCGCCGACAACGTGCGCGAGGAGGTCCGGGGCGTCTTCGGGGAGGTCCCGCTGGGCGGCTTCGCGCCCGGCGGGGTGCGTGACGGCCACATGGAGGGATCCGCCCACTACGACGGGCGGGCGGTGGACATCTTCGTGCGCCCGATCAGCGCCCAGAACAAGAAGCGCGGCTGGGCGATCGCGCACTACCTGGTGGCCCAGGCCCAGCGGCTCGACGTGCAGACCGTCATCTTCGACGACCGGATCTGGCGGGCCGGCAACGACGAGGGCTGGCGCGACTACGACCCGCCGTCGCGCAGCGGCGACCGCAGGATCCTCGAGCACCGCGACCACGTGCACGTCGACGTCTTCGACTGACGGGACCGCTCGCGCGACGTAGCATGCGGCGATGACCGCCTCGAGACTCGTCGCCGCACTGGTCGCCCTCCCGCTGATCGCGCTTCCGGCCGCGGCAGCGCCGTCGACAGCGGCCGCCGAGACCGACCCCTGCGCCTCGCCGACGATGCTCGGGACACCGGGAAGCGACGAGCTGACCGGCACGAGCGGCCCGGACGTCATCGACGGTCTCGGCGGGCACGACGTCATCGACGGCGCCGGGGGCGACGACGTGCTCTGCGGCGGCGGCGGGTCCGACTCGCTCATCGGCGGGGACGGCGACGACTCCCTCTACGGCGAGCTCGACGGCTGGATCAGCCTTGAGGAGGTGGGGCTGTGGGAGGGCGACATGCTCGAGGGCGGCCCCGGGGACGACCTGCTGGACGCCGGCCACGACCCGCGGCCGGACCCCGGGGGCGACACGGGGGACGAGGGGGAGGTGCTGAGCTTCGAGCGCGCCGCCGCAGGGGTCGACCTCGACCTCATGGCCGGCACGGCGGAAGGTGAGGGGACCGACACGCTCGTCGGTGACTTCCACGAGGTCGTCGGCAGCGACCACGCCGACCGGATCGCCGGCGCGGCCCACGGCGAGACCCTCGTGGGACGCGGCGGCGCGGACACGATCTCGGGGGGTCCGGGCGACGACGACGTCCTGACCGGAAGCGACGAGGACGACGACGAGGACGGCGCCGACGGAGTGAACGACGGCGCCCGCGACAGCGCCGACGGCGGCGCCGGCGACGACTGGCTGAACGGCGGCCGCGGCGACCGGCTCGCGGGTGGGACCGGCGACGACCTCGTGGATGGGAACCGGGCCCGGACACTCCTCGGCGGCCCCGGCCGCGACATACTGTTCAACACGATCGCGTCTGGTGGTCCCCATCTCCTCCGGGGCGGACCGGGTTGGGACCGGGCATCGCTGACGGCGCCGGTCGCATGGCGCGGCACGGGATCGGAGATCCTCCGGGGCCGGGTCGAGCTCGCCTCCCAGGTGGCCCGCTTCCATCGGCGGCGCGGCATGGTGCGGGTCCGGCTCGAAGGCATCGAAGGGGCGGGCATCTCCTCCACCGGGCGCTGGACGTTGGTCGGCACGCACCGCAACAACCTCCTGGAGGTCGATGCCGACCACGGCGCGGTCCTGATCGGCCGCGGCGGCAACGACATGCTGCGCGGGTCAGCGCGGGGCGACGTCCTGCGCGGCGGACCCGGCTTCGACACCGGCTGGGGTCGCGGCGGCCGGGACCGCTTCCAGTCCATCGAACGGCGCGGCTGACCGACATCGAACAGGTGCGCACGACGAACCGGAGTACCTCTAGCCCAGGCGGGACACGGCCGCGGCGACCCGCTCGTCGGTGGCGGTGAAGGCCACCCGCACGTGCCGGGTGCCGGCGGCGCCGTAGAACGCGCCGGGGGCGGCCAGGATGCCGCGCTCGGCCAGCCACGCGATGGTCTCCCAGCAGTCCTCGTCGCGCGTGGCCCACAGGTAGAGCGCCGCCTCGGAGTGGTCGATCCTGAAGCCGGCGCCCTCGAGTGCGGACCGCAGCGCCGTACGGCGGGCGGCGTAGCGCGCGTGCTGCTCGGCGACGTGGACGTCGTCGTCGAGGGCTGCGACCATCGCGCGCTGCTGGGGGCCGGGCATGATCAGCCCGAGGTTCTTCCGTACGGCGAGCAGCTCGCCGACGAGCGCGGGGTCGCCGGCCACGAACGCGCAGCGGTAGCCGGCCAGGTTCGAGCGCTTCGACAGCGAGTGGACGCTCAGGATCCCCTCCGACGAGCCCCCGCACACGTCCGGGTGCAGCACCGAGACCGGCGAGACGTCCCAGCCGCTCTCGAGGTAGCACTCGTCGGAGACCAGGATGGTGCCGCGCTCGCGGCACCAGTCGACGACCTTCTTGAGGTGCTCGACGGGCAGCACCCGGCCGGTGGGGTTGGAGGGCGAGTTGAGCCACAGCAGCGCCGGCATCTCGGGGCCCAGCGCGGTGAGGGAGTCGCTCGGCACGGCGCGGGCGCCGACCAGCTTGGCCCCGACCTCGTAGGTGGGGTAGGCCAGCTCGGGGTAGACGACCAGGTCGCCCTCGCCGATGCCGAGGTGGGCGGCGAGCGTGCCGATGAGCTCCTTGGAGCCGATCACCGGCAGCACCTGGTCCAGGCCCAGCCCGGTCACGCCGTGGCGGCGCGCCAGCCAGTCCAGGCACGCCTGGCGGGTCTCGGGTAGGCCCACCGTGATCGGGTAGCCCGGGTCGTCGGCGGCGTCGCGCAGCGCCTGCTGCACCACCTGGGGGGTGGGGTCGACGGGGGTGCCGACCGACAGGTCGACGATGCCGTCAGGATGCGCTCCCGCCCGAGCGGCGTACGTGGTGAGACTGTCCCAGGGGAAGTCGGGGAGCCGCGAGGAGACCAGGGGCCGGGGGGGCAGCGTCACGCAGCAGTCACTCGTCGTGCTCTTGCGGCTCGAGCGCGGCGACGATCGGGTGGTCCTTGTCGATCTCCCCCATCTTGGCCGCGCCGCCGGGCGAGCCGAGGTCGTCGAAGAAGCCGACGTTGGCGGTGTAGTAGTCCTTCCACTGCTCCGGCACGTCGTCCTCGTAGAAGATCGCCTCGACAGGGCAGACCGGCTCGCACGCACCGCAGTCGACGCACTCGTCGGGGTGGATGTAGAGCATCCGCTTGCCCTCGTAGATGCAGTCGACCGGGCACTCGTCGACGCAGGCACGGTCCTTGAGGTCGACACACGGCTGGGAGATGACGTAGGTCACCGGTTCCTCCTGAGGACGGTTCGGTCCGAGCATGCGAGAGCGTGCTCAGCCTAGTATCCCGCCGTGGCACAGATACATGAACCCCACCATGTGAGCGAGGGCACCGGCGGCCGGCACATGCTCGGGCCGCACATCGTGGGTCAGCGCGTGGTCGTGCGCCGGGTGGTGCGGGGCGAGACCGGGCCGTCGGGCGGTGCGGCCCTGACCGACCTGCTCGGCGTCTGTACGGCGTGGGGCGACGACGCCTGCGTCGTCCAGCCCGAGACCGGGGCGCCGGTGCGGATCCCGCTCGCCGACATCGTGTCGGGCAAGCCGGTGCCGCCCCGGCCCTCGGTGCGCCAGCGCGTGCCGCCCGCAGACGCGCAGCGGCGCGGCTTCGCGCTGTTCGCCGACCTGGAGACCCGATCCCTGGGCGGCTGGGTGCTGCGCCGCTCCCCCACCGCCGCCGCCCGCCGCGCCAACTCGGTGCTGGCCTTCGGGCCGGCGGGAGTCTCGGACGCCTACGACGAGGTGGTGGCGTTCTACGACGCGCACGGCGCCCGGCCGATCGCCGCGGTGCTCCCGGGCTCGGAGGAGGAGGCGTTGTTCCGCGACCACGGCTGGGGTCTCGAGAGCCACGACGCCGACACCGTCTTCCAGCTCGCCGCGGTCAGCCAGGCCTCGCGGTCGCTGCGCGGCGTCGGCTCCGACGCCGTGGAGGTGGCCCTCGACATCGCCGGCCATCAGGCCACGGCCCGGCTGATGCTGGACGGGGAGCAGGTGGGCGGCGGCGTGGCGGCGTACGCCGACGACTGGGTCGGCTTCCGCAGCCTCGAGGTGGCCCCGGCCCACCGGCGCCGCGGGCTGGCGCTCGTGGTCATGGCCGAGCTGCTCGACTGGGGCGCCGAGCGGGGCGCCACGACTGCGTACCTGCAGGTCCTCGGCGACAACGAGCCGGCGCTCGCGCTCTACGCGCGCCTCGGCTTCCGCGAGCACCACCGCTACCGCTACCTCGCCCGCTGACCCGGCGCTCCCGGGCGGCGCGCCGCGCACCACATCCCTGAAACAGGGGTTCCCTGCTCTCTGGCCATGGCCCACCCGACGCAGCCTGCGAGCGGCTGGTCCTCGCGCGCTTCGGTGCCGACCTGGGGCGGTCGTAGCGGGCGTCGCTCGGGGGATGGATACCCGGTCAGCCGGGTATCCATCCACCCCGTGGCGTCACCGGTCGGGCTTCGGTTTCGGCTCGGGCGCAGGCGGCTTGCAGACGACGGTGTCGGAGGGGGTGTAGACGGTGTGGAACTTCTCCTCGTGGTCGAGCTCGTCGGAGCCGGGCTTCTTGAAGTAGCGCCAGACGTCGACCTGGAAGCCGGAGTAGCCGGTGTTGGGGTAGCAGTCGGCGGTGTCGAGGGTGCGGGTCTTGGGCGGGACGTAGGCGTAGCGCTCGCTGGTCCGGGTCGTGATGTCCCAGGTCTTGGTGGAGTACATCGACACGGTGAGCTCGCCCTGGCTGGACGGTGTGCTCGGGTTCAGCGTGGCCTTGATCAGGACGCCGTGGTCGGTGTCGTTCTGGAAGCGCAGGTCGACCGCACCCCAGGCGACGGTGGCCTCACGCCCGACCGGGTAGCGGTCGATGTAGAAGGAGTGGGGCTTGTGCTCGATGTCCTTGAGCCCGGCGAAGAACATCGCGTTGAACACGGTCGTGGCCATCTGCGAGACCCCGCCGCCCAGGTCCTCCTTGAAGATCCCGTTGCTGATGATGAAGCCCTCGGTGAAGCCGTTCTCCCGGGTGCGCTCACCGACGGTGTCGTTGAGCGAGAAGGTCTCGCCGGGCTCGAGCAGGGTGCCGTCGACCAGCTCGGCGGCGCGCCCGATGTTGGTGTTGCGGTACTCCGCGTAGGGGAAGTACGTCGTGAACGACGAGACCTGCCTCTTGATCCCGAGCGCGCGCGCCTCCTCGGTGGTGAAGTCTGCCTCGGCGACCGTCGCCTCGACCTTCATCTCGCGCTCCCCCTCGGGCTTGACCACGAGGGCGAGGAAGGCGTCGGTGACGTCGGCCGGCTCGTAGGTGACACCGGGCTTGGCCGGCACGACGCGGGGCTTGCCGTCGACCACCTTGAACGTCGCGTCGACCGGGGCGCCGTCCTCGCTGATGCCGTTCGAGACGAGCCGGGTCAGCTTGTCGGTGTCGAGCTCCGGCACGAGCTCGCCATCCTGGGCCTTCATGCCGAGCACGGAGCCGAACTGCCGCGGCTGCAGTCGCACCCGCGAGTCCCCGAAGACCAGGGTGACCGGGCCGGAGAGGGCCGGGTTGGCGAACTCGTCCAGGGCCCGCTGCACGTCGGCGTCGTCGATGTCGGGCTGGGCCGGCGTCAGGCTGAGCTCGGGCACCGGGTCGCCGTAGAGGTAGGCCGGGACCAGCGCCTCGCGCAGGGCCTCGGGGTCGATCGCCTCCCCGACCACGGGGTCGGTCACGACGATCTCGCCCTTGCGGAAGCGCACCTCGCCGTCGGTCGGCTCGGAGCCGAGATCCTCGCCCAGGCGCCCGACCAGCGCGGTCATGGCCGCCTCGTCGACGTCGACCACCGCGTCCAGGTCGTCGCCACCGGTGAAGTAGTCCCAGAGCCGCCCCGGCTCCCAGCTCTGCTCGCCGCCCGCCGCGGCGACCGACGCCTGATAGTCGACCGACAGCCCCGCCTCGTTCGCCGTCACGACCTCGGTGCGGCCGCCGACCTCGACGCTCAGCGGCGCATCGTCCCGGTCGGCGAGCCCGTCCTCGAGCGCAGTGACCGCGGCGTCCTGGCTGCGTCCGCCGATGTCGATGCCCGCAACCGTCGTGCCGCGCGGCACCTTGTCACCGGCGACGAGGTACGCCGCGGTGTAGCCGCCGGCGAGCAGCAGCACGAGGCCCACGAGGAGCATCAGGACCAGTCGCCCGCCCTCGCGCTCGCGGCGCGGCTCTTGCTCGGTCGCGGTCTTCTCGTCCCACAGGGTCACGCACGCATCCTACGAAGCAGGCGGGCCCTGACCGGCATCTGCGCGCCCCGGCCGCGGCAGCGTCGCCACCGACACCACCGTCACCACCAACCCCAGGGCCAGCAACAAGTAGCCGTTGACGTCCGACGAGATGAGGTAGCCGCCGCGGCCCCGCGGCACTGAGAGGTAGCCGGCCATGGCCGCCCAGCCGACGCCGTACGCCGTCCGCGACCACCAGCCCGCGGGCAGCGCGAGCAGCGCGGCGGTGGTGGCCAGGACGGCGAGGAGCAGCCCCCACCAGGCCTGGTGCAGGGCGACCGACGCCACCGCCGTGGCCGCGCCCGCGACCAGCAGGCCGACCGCCGCCAGGGCCCGCACGCGTCAGACGCCGGCGAAGAGGTCGGTCTCGAGCCCGTCCTCGCCGACCTCGCCCTGGACGCCCTTGGCGATGCGGAAGTACTCGATCCCCCAGGCGGGCGACCCCACGTTGTTGGACAGCGCGAAGAACGGCCCGTCGGTGGTGATCTGGGTCTTGTGCGCGGCCAGCGCCCGCATCTTCTGCTCGTGGTAGTCCTGCGCGTCGACGGCGGCGGCGAGGTTCTCGTCGCTCGTCACGAACGGCGGCAGCGGACCGTCGGGGTCCATGCCCTCGAAGGTCGTGGTGTCCCCCGACTCCCGCAGGAGACGCAGCCCCTCGCGCATCCGGCTCTCCGACATCGCCCCCCAGTAGATCTTCGCGATGTCCCAGGCCTCGCCGAGGTCCCGGCGGTACGACGGCACCGCGGCGAGCGCCGCGCCGTACATCGCGACCCGGTGCGCCTGGATGTGGTCGGGGTGGCCGTAGCCGCCGAACTCGTCGTAGGTGACCAGCACCTGCGGGCGCACCTCGCGGATCACCTCGACCAGGTGCGTGGCCGCCTCGGTGAGGTCGGCGTTCCAGAACGCGCTCTCGTGCACGTCGTCCGCGGGCACCGCGTGGCCGTCCTCGTGCCACTTCATCCCCGAGTCCCGGTAGGTGCCGAAGCCGCCGAGGTAGCGGTGGTCGGTCACGCCCAGCGCCGCCATGGCATCGGCCAGCTCGCCCCGGCGGTGCTCGCCGAGCATGTCGTCGCGGTCGGCGGCCAGGTGCTCCAGCTCCGGCACCAGGATCTCGCCCATCTCGCCGCCCGTGCAGGTCACCAGCGTCACCCCGCGGCCCTCGGCGACGTACTTGGCCATCGTGGCGCCCTGACCGATGGACTCGTCGTCGGGATGGGCGTGCACGAGCAGCATCCGGTGACGCGGGGTTTCAGTCATGTCCGGAAGCGTAATGATGCAGCCCATGCGCCGTCTCCCCGTGTCAGCCCTCGCCCTGGTCACCGCCTGCTCGCTGGCCGGATGCGGGCTGCTGCCCGGCTCCTCCGACCTCGACGAGGCCCTCGAGGTGATGCCGGCCGACGCCACCACCGTCACCTACGTCGGTCGCGCCGCGTTCGCCGAGCGGGAGGGCGTCGACGACGTCGTGACCGGCGCGGACGACGAGGAGCTCGAGCGGTACCTCGAGGCCGCGACGACGGCGGCGTTCACGCGCCTCACCCCGCACCTGAGAACGATGCAGGAGGCGGCGTTCACCGATCTCGACGTCGAGTGGGAGGTCGTCGCCTCCGGCGCCGACGACGGGCCGTGGACGGCCTGGAAGATCAACGACGACCTCGACCTCGACGACGTCGGCGACGACCTCGTCGATGCCGGCTACGAGGAGTCCGAGATGGGCGGCGAGCGGGCGTTCACCGCCGACCTCGGCTCTGCGGACCCGAACACGCAGCTGGTGGGCGGGCGCTACCCGGTCGCGGTCATGAACCAGGTGGTCCTCGTGCCGGACGAGCACCTGATCCTCACCGGCGCGGACCCCGAGACCCTGCTCGACGTCGTGACGGACGACGAGGACTCGCTGGTCGACGCCCAGGACTTCGAGACGGTCGTGGGGGCCGTCGACGACCCCGAGTTCGCCCACCTGCAGCGCGACCTCGACTGTGCCGCCGCGCTCGGCGGCGCCACGGGCGGGGACGACTCGGGCCAGGCGGAGTCGATGACCTCTGAGGCAGGGCTCGAGGACCTGCAGCGACCGGAGGCGACGGCCTTCCTCGTCCACGGCGACGACGCCGAGACGACGACCGTGCTCGCCTTCGACGACGCCGACACGGCCGAGGCCGACGCGAGCGCGCGCGAGGCGTGGCTCGAGGATGGAGGGATGCTGCTGCGCACCCAGCAGCCGATCGACGACATCGCCGACTGGAGCGTCGAGGCCGACGACTCGCTGGTGCGGATCGACCACGCGTTCGACGACGGGGTCGACATGGCCGCGCGGGCGGCTCTGGCCGGCGACGGCTTCACCCTCTGTGCCCCGTAGCTACGGGGCGTCGCGGAACCGCCGCTTGGGCTGCGTCGGCAGCTCGACCGGCTCGGCGGCGGCCTCCGGCGCGGGTGAGTCCACGTCCAGCCAGCCGTCGAACTCGTCGACGAGCAGCTCGACGACGAACGCCGGGGCGTCGCTGACGACCGCCCACGGGTGGTCCTCGTCGTCGTCCTCGCCCTGCAGTCGCTCGCGCACGACGCCGGCCTCGTAGCCGTCGCGCGCCAGGCGGCGGGCGGCGCTGCGCGCGTGGTCCTCCTCGAAGAAGACAGCGCGCAGCAAGGGCTCCGGCGCTCCGAGGCGGGCGGCCAGCTCGGAGAGGAAGGGCCGGTCCGGCTCGAGCCAGTCGACGTCCGCGAGCTGGTCGCGCGTGAGCCACCGCACCTCGTCGTGCTCGGTCGGCTCCGGCTCACCCGCGACCAGCCGCACCAGCGCGACGCTCAGCTCGTGGGTGTCGCCGATCGGCACCCGGCCGCTCAGCCAGTCGGTGACCTCGACGGTGCAGCCGAGCTCCTCGGCGACCTCGCGCACCAGCGCATCGCCGGGCAGCTCGCCGTCCTCCACCTTGCCGCCGGGCAGCTCCCAGCGGCCCGCGACCTCGGGCGGCGTCGTACGACGTGCGGCCAGCACCCGCGCGTGGCGCACGAGGGCGGCTCCGACGACCTGCTTCACGCACCCGAGCCTAGGCCCCGCTCCCCTGGGTACCGTCGGCCCATGACCGGCGAGGGCGTCCACCTGACGCGGACCGACGAGAACGTCGTCGAGATCGACGCGCTCGCGCGGCTGCTGGGCGGCCGCGTGCCCCTCAGCGGCGTCCTGTCCGACCTCGACCGGCAGGGACGGCGCACCTGGGCTCCCGGGCGCGCGGTGCACGAGGCCTTCACCTTCGACGCACCCGACCGACGCGACCGGCGGTGGTGGCCGCAGGGCGTGACCACGTCGGCCGACGCCTCGGGCACCGGCCGGGCCGAGGGCCGCAGGCTCGTCGTCGTCGCCTGGTACGCCAAGCAGCTGCCCGGCGACCCTCCCGGCCGCCAGGGCGCCCGGATCACGCTGTTCGACCTGGACAGCCGCCGCTACCGCCACGTCCTGCTCGTGGTGCCGACGATGAAGGACGGGGTGCTGAGGCTGTCGCCGCTGCGGGTGCACGCCGGCGGCATCGTGTGGTTCGGCGACCACCTGCACGTCGCCGCCACGGCCAAGGGCTTCATGACCTGCCGCATGAGCGACCTGATGCAGGTGCCCGACGAGGTCGCGGGTGAGCGCGGCGCGATCGGCGTCGAGGGCGACCGCGTGGCGTCCTACGGCTACCGCTACGTGCTCCCGGTCCGGTTCTCCTACCGCGCCCACGCCGAGGAGGGCCAGGAGCGCCTGCGCTACTCCTTCCTGTCGCTGGACCGGGGCTCCTCGCCGCCGGCGCTGGTGGCCGGCGAGTACGCCACGCGGGGGCGCACCCGACGTCTGGCGCGGTTCCCGATCGACCCGGAGACCACGCTCCTGGAGACCGGCCACGACGGCCGCTCCCTCCCCAGCGACATGGAGGAGGGCGTGGGACACATGCAGGGCGCCGTCGTGGCCCGCGGCCGCTACCACGTCACGGTGTCGCGCACGCCGTACTGGCTCGGGTCGGTGTTCGCCGGGACCCCCGGGCGCTGGCGCGAGCGGCGGCTGGCCACGCCCATGGGCCCGGAGGACCTCGCCTACTGGCCCGAGACGGACCTGCTGTGGTCGGTCACCGAGCACCCGTGGCGGCGCTGGATCTTCTCGATGCGGAGGTCATGGTTCGACTGAGCGGAGCGGCTTCGTCGCTCCATGCGAGTCAGACGCGCGGGAGCAGCGCGAGCTGGCGGCTCTGCGCGACCAGGCGGCCCGCGGAGTCCCACACCTCGCAGTCCTCCTCGAACATCCCGCCGGCCACGTTGCGACTCTCGTGGCGCACCCGCAGCCACCCCGGCGCCGGCCTGGCCCGCACGTGCGCGGTCAGCTCCAGCGTCGGCGCCCAGCCCGGGCCGGCGATGTTGAAGGTCACCGGCGGCAGCGCGTCGAGCACCATCAGCAGCGACAGCGGGTCGGGCTCCCGGCCGTCCTCGAGCTTGAACCAGGCGCTCATCACGGCTTGCCCGCTGGGCTTCCCCACCGCCCAGCCGACCTGGTCGGGGTGGAAGCGCATGTCGAAGCGACCCATCAGCGGCGCGATCCGGCGGATCTCCTCCGGAGCCATCGAGCTCGGCACGCAGTCCTCGAGCGGCGGCAGGTCGAAGGGCCGGGCGGTGGTGCGGACGTCGTGCCCGTGGCGCTCGAGGTCGCCGTACGTCGCCAGCACGGTGATCCGGCCGTGGCCGTCCTGGCACAGGTTCGCGGCGACCGTCGAGGTGCTGCCGCCGGAGCGCCGTACGTCGACGTCGACGGTGGCCGGGCCGGGGGTCGCGGCGCTCAGGAAGTAGGCGCTCAGGACCAGCGGGTCCGGCTTGTCGGGCAGCGCCGCGCGGATGGCGTTGCCCACCACGCCGAGCAGGTAGCCGCCGTTGACGGCGCCGCCGACCTGCCAGCCGGGGTCGAGCTCCGCGGCGTAGCGCCCGTCGCCCTCGGGGGTCACCGCGGTCGTCTTGTCGAACACCGATGGCATGCGGAGAGCCTAGGGCCGCTCACGCTCGCCCTGCCGGCTGGGTCGCGCCTCCGTGAGCGCCACTCAGCCGATGACCTCGTCGTCGGCGATCAGCAGGCCGTCGCCCGCCTGCTCGAGGTAGAGCCGGCGCACCTCGGTCTTGACCACGCCTCCGGTCGTGTAGGTGAGCGTGACGTCGACGGTGCCGGGCTCGGACTCCTCGGTGCCCTCGACCACAACGTCGTCGACGCCGCCCCAGAAGCCCTCGAAGGAGTCGCGGCCCACCTGGTCCTGGAACGGGGGCGCGAGCAGCTGCCACGCGCGGTCGGTGTCGGCGGGCAGGGCGGCGTAGTAGTCCTCGGCGAACGCCTCGGCGTCGGAGGAGGCGGGAGGTGCCGGCACCTCGGACGTCTCCTCGGTCGACTCGGGGGTGCCGGCGCTGCTCGGCGGGTCGGTGGACGCCTCCGGCGTCTGAGCGCCGCCGCTCTTCGACGGCGCAGCCGACCTCGACTCGTCGGGGTCGGCGGACGGGTCGTCGCCGTCGCCCTGCAGCAGCAGGAACGCGGCGCCACCGACGATCAGCAGCAGGGCGAGCAGCCCGGCGACGATCAGCGGGCCGCGCCGGCGGTGCGGCTCCTCGACCGGGGGCGCGGGGGCGACCACCGGTTCCTCGGGCGTCTCCTCGGGCTGCGGGGCGGGGGCGCGCGCGGCGGTGGTCGTCGGACCCGACGACGTCCGGCGGAGCACCTGGGCGCACTCGGCCATGGTGGGACGGCGCTCGGGGTCGGGGTCCATCATCCGCGCGATCGGCGCTCGCAGGGGGCCGGCGCTCTGCGGCGCCGGCGGCTCCTCGTGGGCGATCCGCGCCATGAGCGCGAGCGGGTTCTCCTGCGAGGGGTACGGCGAGTGGCCCTCCACAGCGGCGTACAGCGTGGCCCCGAGCCCCCACACGTCCGAGGCGGGCGTCGCGTCGCCGCCCCGCGCCAGCTCCGGGGCGAAGTACGCCGGTGTGCCGGTCATCAGCCCGGTCTGGGTGAGCTTGTCGTCCCCCTGGCTACGGGCGATGCCGAAGTCGCTGATCTTGGCGACGCCGTCGTCGCCGACCAGCACGTTGCCCGGCTTGACGTCGCGGTGGACGGTGCCCGCCGCGTGTGCCGCGGCCAGCCCCTCGGCCACCTGGGCTCCGATCGCGGCCACCCGCTCGGCCGGCAGGGGCCCCTCGGCGGCGACGATCTCGGCCAGGGTGCGCCCGGGGACGTACTCCATCACCAGCCAGAGGTGCTCGCCCTCCTCGACCGCGTCGTAGACCGAGACGACGTGGGGGTGGTTGAGGGCGGCGGACGAGCGAGCCTCACGCATCGCGCGGGCCAGGTGGGGCAGCGACTCTCCGGGCAGGCGACCGACCCGCTTGACCGCGACCTGTCGCCCGAGCCGCTCGTCGTAGGCGAGCCACACGCTGCCCATGCCGCCGCGGCCCACCTCCCGCTCCACGCGGTAGCGCCCCCCGATGGGCTCCGGGGGCGCGGCGTCTCCTGGAGAGTCCATGACGCCCCTCTACCCAGTCGGCCGCCGATCAGTCCTCGGCGTGTCGTGACCCCGGACTCAGACCCCGAGCACCTTCGCCTCCAGCGTGACGCCGCCTCGGGGCTTGTAGGTCACCGTGTCGCCGACCCGCGTCCCGACGATCGCGCGGCCGAGCGGGCTCGACGGGGTCACGACGTCCACACCGGCGGAGGCGGTCTCGACCGAGCCGATCAGGTACTTCTCCGGGCCGTCGCCCAGGTCCAGGGTGACGACGTCGCCCACGGACACGACGCCGTCGGTGTGCCGGCGGCGCCGGCTCTCCTCGATCTCCTTCTCGACCGCGGCGATCCGCTCGTCGAGGAGCTGGAGGCGGATCGTGGCCTCCACGTTGGTGGCGCGGTCGGCGGCGTCCCCAGTAGCGACGATGAGGCTCTCGGCCCGTACCTGGTCGCGCTCCCCACGAAGGGCGGCGAGGCGATCGGTGAGGATCTCGGTGCTGGCAGTGGCGCTGGTGATCGTCATGGTGGCTCTTTCGCACGGAGGTGGGTCCGGGGATCGCCCGGTCCCGCCTCAACCGCCTGGGGTCCCGAGTTATGCCCCGAAAGGCGAGGCAATTGTGCCAGTGGCTCAGCAGCGGGGCCGAGGCTCCCCGGCGCATGACGGGACGGGGCGTGGGTACCGCCGCTTGTGACCGAGAACGCCGCTCCCCCGCCACCTCCGAGGGCCTTCGGACTGCTCTACGGCATCGGCTTCGGCGGGTTCGTCGACGGCATCGTGCTCCACCAGATCCTCCAGTGGCACCACATGGTCAGCGACGTCGCTGAGTACCCGACCACGACGGTCGCGGGCTTGGAGGCCAACACGCTGGCCGACGGCCTGTTCCACGTGGCCACCTGGGTGTGCCTGCTCGCCGCCACCGTCCTCGCCATCTCCACGTGGCAGCGCGGGCGCCTGGCCCCCACCTGGCGCTTCCACCTCGGCCTGATGCTCGCGGGGTGGGGCCTGTTCAACCTGACCGAGGGCCTGGTGAACCACCAGCTCCTGGGTGTCCACCATGTCCGCGACGACCTCGGGGCACCGCTGTCGTGGGACCTGGGCTTCCTGGCCTCAGGCGCTCTCCTTGTCCTCGTCGGGTGGCTGCTCCACCGCAGCGGAGCCCGCGCCTGGGCGACGCGGGCGGTCAGCCCGGAGACCGCACCCGCGGCTGACAGGTCGGCCTAGAACGTCGCCCTCTGACCGGCGGGCTCCCCGCCCTCGAGTCGCTCCCAGGTCCCATCGGAGTTGCCAGACCCCGCGGCGACGTTTCGAGGACTGATCATCGCGCAACGGCGCTACCCCGACCAGCGACACCGCACGTTGATCGGCACCGCGGGGTGCACGTCTCCCTTGTCGTCCGCTGTCTTCGTCGGCCCCCGCGGCTTCCCTGGCGCGCGGGGGCGACACCTGATCTAGGCTCATGCATGTGCATCAGGAATCGAAGCGGCCTTTGAGGCTGGCGATCGTAGACGACTACGCGGTCGTAGTTGCCGGGGTCGCGGGATTCTTGGCGAGTGAAGACATCGACGTGGTCGAGACCGGCGCGTCCACCACGGTCCTCTCGGACGTGGACGTGGTCCTCTTCGACACCTTCGCCCAGGTGCAGGGTGCGGGGATCGACCTCGAGGACTTCGTGCGCGACAGCGACGCCATGGTCGTGGTCTACAGCTGGAATCTCGCGCCCCAGCTGATCGCGCAGGTCATTGCCGCCGGAGCACGTGGCTACCTCTCGAAGGTCCTGCCGGGCCCGCAGATCGTGGCGGCGTTGGAGCGTGTCGTCCGGGGCGAGATCGTGATCCTCCCCGGTGATGAGGACTCGAGCGTCGGCGGCGACGGCGACTGGCCGGGACGCGATGTAGGACTATCACCTCGCGAAGCCGAGGTGATCGCCCTGATCACCCAAGGGCTGAGCAACCAGGAAATCGCCGCGAGGTCGTTCCTGAGCGTCAACGCGATCAAGACCTACATCCGCACGGCGTACCAGAAGATTGGAGCCAACCGACGCTCCCAGGCCGTGTTGTGGGGCATGCAGAACGGCTTCCAGCCCGATACCTTGCGTACCGTTGATCCCCACCTCGTGCTGCGCAGCAGCCGCCGCTTCCCGCCGCCCTGACGCTAGACCTCCTCAGGTTCGCCCGAACCAGGGTCCACTCTGTCCGCTCCGCTGGGAGGGCGCCGGCTCTCAAGGCTGCCGCTATGCCCAGCGATGTGCACCCCCAACGGAACGGATTGGCGGCCTGGGCCTCATCTGCCGACCGTGGCGCCTGTCCCGCCCGCCTCCTCACCCCAGTGAATGGTGCTGACGAGGTCAAGCTCGCCTAGGTTCTCGGCTATGCCAGCCGGTCTGCGCGTCGCCATCCTTACCTCCCGGGACCTTGTGCGCCACGGGGTGGAAGGGATGCTGGCGCGCCTCCCCCTTCCCGTCTACTTCGTGGACAAGATCGATCACTCCTACGCCGCTGACCTCATCATCGTGGACGCCACCGGCACACCGGACGCCGATGCGGCTGGGCTTCAAGGCGTCACCATCGACGACCTCGCCCCCGTGATCCTGCTGACTTCCCGCGACGCCGCTCCCGGCTTCGACACGTGGGAGACGCCCATCCATAGCTACGTGACGGTCTCGGCAACGGACGCCGAGCTCGTAGGGGCCGTCGCTGCGGCCCTGCGCGCCTCGATGGTGACCCGGGCCGCACGCGCCGTCGCGTCTCCGCGCATCAGCGACGGGCTGTCAGGGCGAGAGCTCGACATCTTGAAGAGCGTCGCCGCTGGGAAGTCCAACCACGAGATCGCCGCGGATCTGTTCCTTGGCCTGAACACAGTCAAGACCTACATCCGCGCCGCCTACAAGAAGATCGGCGTCACTACCCGCCCGCACGCCATCTTGTGGGCCTTGGGCCACGGCCTCGGACGCGGCGGAGTAGGCCACGTCGTCGAGGGCACTCACGAGCAGTGGGCCGGAGACGACCCCGAGTCGAGCGACGCACCGCTCGGACCCTGATGCGTGCGTGCTCCTGGTGGGCACGGGTACCAGCGCTCCATGGAGCCCATCCCGGAGACTGTCGTGGCGATCGAAGATTTCGGACCGTTCGCGATCGAGCACGTCGACTTGCAGGCTGAGCTCTTGGAGATGGCGCACCGGGTGCAACAGGTGGTCCCGGAGTGCGTCGGGCTCAGCATCGGGTCGAGTATCGACGGGGTGACGTTCACCGTGGTGGCATCCGCGGCAGAGATCGCGGCGCTGGACGCGGTCCAGTACCTTGAGGGCGGTCCCTGCGTGGAGGGCGCCAAGGGCGAGGAAGCACTGGCTTACAACCACGACGAGCTCATGAACGAGCAAGGGTGGCAGTTGTTCGCACGGGCAACCCACGCCCAGCACGTGGCAAGTACCCTCACGCTTCCGATCATGGCCGGCGGGCGCGTGGTGGGCACGGTGAACCTGTACGCGGCCACCCCAGACGCTTTCGACAACCATCACCAGGCCGTCGCTGACATCTTCGGCGCCTGGGCGTCGGCGGCGGTGAGCAATGCCGATCTCTCGTTCGCCACCCGGACCACGGCCGAACAGGCGCCCGCCATACTGCGCGACGAACTTGACATCACCAAGGCCTGGAGCATCCTCGCCACGCGGGAGGGCATCGACATCGAGACGGCCCGAGCACGACTGACCGAGGCCGCGCGGCGGGCAGGTGCGAGCGAGGGCCAGCTGGCGCGGATCCTGATAGAACTGACCGCTGACAACGACGCTTGACCACGAACAAGAACGACTCGTCCCGGGAGCCTCGTCGCCACTACCGAGCATGCTGCCCCTCTCAGCGATACCGTCCTGGGCGACGTCCTTTTGGATTCGACCCCAGAGCGTCGAAGCTCGTTCGACGCGTGAGAAGCGGACCCGCCACATGCCCTTCCCCGAACCAAGGGCTGCGTCACCACTCGTGCCAGCGTCGCCGAGGGACTCTCGCCGAACCCGTGGCGGGTGGGTGATCGCGAAGCGGCCACGATGCATCATGCCGCGACGCGGCGCCACCCCCGCACGATCGTCTCGTGGCTGCGCGGCTGCCACCCCCGTGTGGGTGCTGTGGAGCCGGACGCGACGAAGGTACGTCATGGGGAAAGTGTCGAGGTGGACTAGCACGCCACCTTCGCCGAGTGCCTGGCGTAGTGATGGAGATGCGGCACCACGAGCTCCATGCTGTGACCCGGCCCAACCGGCTCACGGGTCAAGCGAGTCGACATGCATGCTCGTACTCTCCCTCGCCGACTCCCCCACCCCGGGCGATCACGAAGCGCGGACACCTCCAATCTGGCTCCTCGTCGTACAGTCCAGTCGATCCGGAGCAGACGCCCCAGCCGTCGCCCACCCTGTGCGTCGCTCCAGATTTCCGCGCTCCCCCAAGTGCCACACAGACCCGTGAATCACCTGTACCGGCGCAGGCGCGTGAGTGCGTCGGGCGGAGCCCGACACGTTGGTGATGCGGTGGGTCACCTGGCGTCGAGCTGCACGGTGTGTCCGAGTCGTTCGAGGTGTGCGACGAACCGGCGGGCATGGGCCTCGTCGTCACGGCGGGCGAGCCAGTCAGCGCCGAGGTCTTGGTAGGGCTCGTCCTTGGTGAGCATGTGCCAGGCCGACACCAGATCGAGTGCGCAACCGCGACCTGCGCCCGACCGGTGCCGCCTTGCTTCGCGATCCGCGCGTGCTGAGCCGACAGGTAGTTCGACTGGCGCATCCGCGCCACGGATCCGGCTGACCAACATCGCGGTCAGCCACTTGTTGCCGTGCCGCTGGCCGCGGAGGACCGCGTGCGCGACGCCGCGGCGCACCTGTTCACCGAGGTCGTGGGCTCTGGTGAGGGCACTGTGAGGGCGGAACGTCCCTGAACGCCCCACAAGCCTCTGACCTGCGCAAACCGTGATGCGTTAGACGTTGAAGCGGAACGAAAATGGGGCTTTTGGGTGCCCTTGGTCATCATTGGCCAGAACCGAAGACCACGGTCTGACCTGCGGAAACGCGTCGGCGGGGCGTTGAGCGTCGTTGGCCGGGATCGGCCTCAGCCGGACTTCTTGCGGACTGTTTGCGGACCGCTGGGTCACGGCGAGAGCTCTCGAGCGAGGGCCGCGTCGAACAGCGTCCGAGCGACCTGCTCGGCCTTCTCGGTCGCCGCGGCACCCACCGGCTTCGCCTCGTAGCGGTCCTGGTTACGAGCGCGACGCAGGCGGTCGAACTCCCGCGCCGCCCGGTCCGCTGGCGGCCTGTCGAGGACGGCACGCAGATAGCGGCCGAGCGCCTCGTGCTGGCCCGGCCCGTTGGTCGTCCGGAAGCCGTACGCCGCCAGCAGCGCCTCGCCGGTGTCGTGGCAGACGTCGTAGGCAATGCCGTACCGGACGACGACGCTGGTGAGCAGCGGCAGCTGGTTCAGCCGCTCCTCGGCCTGACGCAGAAATGAGGTCGCACGCGCGAGGTCGGCGGGCACGACGTCGAGACGTCGCGCCTCGACCAGCGCGAGGACCGTCGCGTGCTGGACGCGAGTGAGCGGGGTCAGTGCCACGGCAGGCCTCCGATCACGGCGACCGCCGGGCCGTTGCGCACGTTGTCCAGGAAGCCTGAGCGTGCGGCGAACTCCGCTGAGGTGAGGATCGTCGGGTTCACCGGACGGTGCACCGCGGCCTCGACTCGAGTGCACGCCTCGTAGACCGTGTCCACGTCGGGTTCACCGAGCACCATCACGTCGATGTCGTGCGGTGCCGGACCGGCATCGCCGAGCATCCGTGCAGCGAAGGAACCGTAGAGGAACGCCGACTCGATCCCGTCGATACGACCGAGCTCCTCGGCCAGGATCACCACCGGGCCGGTCACGACCGTGAGGATCTCGCGCAGGGGGTCCACCAGCGGGCTCTCGTCGTTGGCGCGGATCAGCCTCGTGCGGCCCACCTGTCGCTCGCTCAGGATGCCGGCGTCCACCAGGCGCGCGACCTCGCGGTGCGCGGTCGGGTAGGCCAGGCCGGCCTGCCTGGCCAGATCGGTCACGCTCAGCTCGTCGCCGGTCAGCAACAACGTGGAGAGCAGACGCGCCTGACCGTCCGACCGGAAGATCGGAGCGAGAAGCGGCGCCTCGGTTCTCATTTAACTGAGAATATCCTCCGTTATATCGACAGTCAACGGCGCCGGACTAACCCCAGAATTTCGGGTCGCCGCTGGTCTCGATGTGGTCGAGGAGCCCCTGGACGTTCTTGGACGGGCGCTTGCCACATGGCGACGAGCTAATGGGCCGAAGATGCGATTCGAGACCGGACTGCGGGACTAAGCTCCAAGGATGCACGCAGACGACAGCCGCCCGAGCGGAGCCGGGGTCACGAAGGACTACAGCAGCCTTCCGCCACACGTGCGGCTTGACGAGACCATCACCAGTGTCGATGCCGAGCCGGTGCCGGACCCCCAAGCGGGACGGAACGTGGACCAGCACCGAGCCCTGCGCGACGACTGACCACGATCCGACCAAGCGCCACCACGTGCGCCCGCACACGCCGCCATCCGCGCGGTAGCAAGCTACGTCTTACCGCCGCCAAAGGGTCACGCGGCCGTCGCTTCAACCGACCGATCCAAGCCTCACTCGGGATCGTGACGGTGATGCCCGTCGTCGCCGCAATCCGACAGAGCAGGTAGCTCAGGGGTGTCCGGTACGACGTACGCCGACCGATCGATCTGACCCCAAAACGGCTACATCGTGGACCATGCCGCTAAATTTCTTGCGGACTGTGTGCGGACTGGCAGGGGTCGCACCCCCTCTGACCTGCGCAAACAGGCCGATTCAGACGTTGAAGGGGAACCTGTCCCCCGTGAACGGCCGCAGGTCCTGCATCGCCGACTGCACCGCGCCCGCGAGCACTCACCGACCCGCCCCAGCGGGGCCGACGACGAGGGTGTCGCCAGCGAAACGGTCGTGCCAGGCGCGGCCGCCGCGCTTGTCGTCGGCGATGCCGATCGCGATGGTGATCACCGCGGCGAGCTGGGCCAGGCTCCCGATGAGTCCACCGATGATGGGGACCACCCCCGCGATGCCGAACGCCACCCAGATGTTGCGCCGCAGCGCCTGCTCCAGGGTCGGGACGTTGCCGGACGCGTCGACCACCCGCAGCTTCATGAGCGTCTTGCCGATCGTCTGGCCGTCCCGGGACTCGAGGAAGCCGAAGTAGCCGAGGTTGAGCGCGGCGCCGAGGACGGCGCTGATCGCACCGGCCACGATGCTCGAGGCTCCGGTCGCGACGAACATGCCGCCGGACTGCCCGAGGAGGGCACCCACCACGACGACACCGACGATGATGGCGTTGACGACGCCCAGCAGCACGAAGTCGATCAGGCGGGCCACGGCTCGGACGCCTACGGAGGCGACGGGCGGTAGGGCGGCTGGCTGGGCCGCTTCAGCGGCGTAGTCGGGGATCTCGGTCATCAGGTTCTCCTCGAAGTGCTTCGGCCGGTCGGGCCGAGGTTCGGTGTGATCAGGACGGGCTGGCGCCTGGTCGGCGAGACGGGGGGCGTCCTCCGCCGGGGGGTCGGCCAGGGTGGCGAGCAACATCGGCAGCTCCTCGATGCTGTCCACGGTCGATACGACCGCGCCCAGCCGGAAGAGGAGGTACGTGGGCACCGTGCTTACCTGGTACGTCCGCGCCGTGTGCGGACTGGTCGCGACGTCGAGGCGGGCACATGACAGCTCGCGGTTGACCCGCGCAAAGGAGGTCAGCCAGTCGATGTCGTCAACCACGACCGTCGCATCGTCGCGGAACTCGACGAGGCACGGCAGCGCCGAGCCCAGGACGACATCGGCGAACGTCGCGTCGGTGACGACCCGCACGACGCCCGTCATGCGGCACGCAGGATGAGCAGGCAGAGGTCGTTGTTGGTCTCGTCCACGGGTCAGAGCGTGGCTCCGGACGTGGGGAGCGCGGTGGGAGCCGGCGGGGACCGGGCGGCGAGGTAGTCCGCGAAGTCGCGTCGTCGCTGACCACCACTACTTCTCTCGACGTCATCGGGACCGGCGGGACGCCGCCCTCGGCCGCCTTCGGTCACCACGCCGGGAGTCCGGCGGGGACGGCCCTGACAGGAGCGTTCCAGAACCGTTCCAGAGCCGTCCCAGAGCCGTCCCAGAGGCACCGCACACGATGGACTCAACGCTCCGCTGGAGGCCTGTGGGGCCAGGAGCGACCACCGACTTGGGGGGACACATCGTGCAGAAGGCAGCGGTTCCGGACATCGACGTATCGGTGCTCGGGCGGATCGAAGTACGTCGCGGCGGCGAGCTCATCGACCTCGGCACGCCGCGGCAGCGGACAATCATGGCGGCCCTGGCGCTCGCCGAGAACCGACCGGTCACCTTCGACGCCATCGTCGACCGGGTGTGGGGTGCGGCGGCCCCGCCGACCGCGGTCGGCACGATGCAGCGCTACGTCGCGACCCTGCGGCAGGCGATCGAGCCGGACCGGGCGCCGGACCAGGGGCCAGCAGTCCTGGTGACCGAGGGCACGGCGTACGCCCTCCTGGTCCGTGGTGGCCACCGCGACGTCGACCGCTTCCAGGACGCCGTCGCCCAGGCGCGCCGACTCCTGGCCTGCATCCCCGACCCCCTTCGACCGGTGGCACCACGCGATCAGGCTGCTGAGATAGCTGCGTCCGTCCACCTCCTCGACGACGCTCTCGAGCTGTGGCGAGGTGAGCCGTACGCCGACCTGGGCGACCACGACGGTCAGGTCGCAGCCGAGCGGGCGCGGCTGCACGACCTCCGAGACGGCGCCCAGGAGCTGCGCCTAGTCGGTCTGCTCGCGCTCGGCCGGCACGCGGAGATCATCGGGGACCTGGAGTCGATCACGTCGTTGCACCCGCTGCACGAGCGCTGGTGGGCACTGCGGTCGGTCGCGCTCATCCGCTGTGGCCGCCAGGCCGAGGCGCTCGAGGGCCTGAGCACGATGCGTTCCCTCCTCGCCGACGAGCTCGGCGTCGACCCGTCGCCGCCGCTCCAGGACCTGTACGCCGACATCCTCCGCCAGGCGACGTCGCTCGCCTGGACGGCCGCGCCGAGCGCGCAGGCGCACCGGGTCAACCAGTCACGTCCGCCGCGTCCGCGGTGGACCCTGGTCGGACGCGACGCCGAGAGCGGCACGCTGACGGAGCTGCTCGACCAGTCCCGGACACACAGCCGGTCGGCGTTCGTCACCGGCGAGGCCGGAGCAGGCAAGACGCGGCTCATCCACGAGCTGATGCAGACGGCGCACGACCGGGGCGTCACGGTGGCCAGCGGCCGGTGCTCGGCCAGCGCGCCGGCGCTGTGGCCGGTCCGAACGGTGCTCGAGGCCCTCGGCACCGGCGCCGAGGTGACCGAGGCTCTTGGGCCGCAGGCCCTGGCGGTGGCCGACTTCGACACCTGGCAGCGGGTGGCCGAGGCGCTGCGCAGGGCCGTCCGCGCAGGGCCGGTCCTCGTCGTCGTCGAGGACGTGCAGCGGGCGGACACCGCGACGCTCCACCTGCTCGAGCACCTCGTCGCCGACCACGACCTGGGCGCGGTCACCCTGGTGATGAGCCGTCGCACCAAGGACGGCGACGACCCCAGGCTCAGCCGGCTGGCCGCGGCCGTCGCCCGGTCCACGGGCCTACGCATCGACCTGGGTCCGCTGCCCGACGTCGACGGGCGGCAGCTGGCCCTGAGCGTGAACGCCGACCTAGGCGATCCCGACGCGATCACGCGGCGTGCGGGGGGCAACCCGTTCTTCATCGCCGCGCTGGCGCTGGACAACGGCACCGTGACGGGCGGCCTGTCGGACGTGGTCCGTGCCCGCGTCGGCGACCTCGAGCCCGAGGTGCGCGCCGCGCTCGAGCTGGCGAGCGCCGCGGACGGGCCCGTCGACCCGGAGACGATCGCGACGTTGGCCGGGTGTGCCCGAGATGACGCGGAGACGGCCCTGGACGCAGCGCTGCGCGCGGGCCTGCTGTCCGGCGACGGCCCCCATCCGACCTGCTACACGTTCGAGCACGAGGTGGTGCGCGAGGTGCTGCGCACCGACCTCCCGGTTCGCACCCGCATGCTGTGCCGGCAGCGGACCGAGCGCCTCTCCCCGACCACGCATCGCTCCGCCACCACCCAGTCCGGCCGCGACTCACGGCGCGCTGCCCACAGCGAGGCGGCCGATCACTGGTCGACCATCGCGGAGCTGATGCGGAGCACTGCCCCGGTCGAGGAGACCCGAGCCTCCTGACGCCGGACGCTCAGAACCCGTACGTCCGCAGGCGCTCGAGCCACACCCTGGCGGGCGGCAACCGCCAGGCCTCGATGAGCTCGGCCGCGCGGTCGGCGTGCGCCGAGGCGGCTACCAGATCGCCACCGGCTCGCGCAGCGAGCGCCAGGAAGGCGTCGACCGGGCCGAAGAACAGGCCGTCGGCACCCGAGCTGCGGCCGGCGTACGGCACGAGCGTGCGGTACGCGTGCCGCCCGAGCTCGGGGTCGTCGAGGTAGAGGGCAGCGGCTGCCGCGCAAGGCAGAGGGCTGGAGAACGCCAGCTCGCGGTCGATCAACGCGTGCAACCGGTCGGGGTCGAAAGCCTCGCGCGCGGTGCCGCGACGTCCGCCGCGTCCAGGTCGTCACTCGGAGCGAGCGCCTGGATCCGGGCCGGCCGGGGCGGCACGGAGAGGTTGAAGAACGGCAGCTCTGGCGCGGGAGCTGAAGTCACGGGTTCCTCTGGGGGTGCGGCTGTTGGGGACGCCCAGTTGTCCCCGGCCCGGGCGGGAGTGCACCGGGAAGCGACCTGGAGCCGGACCGAGGGTGCACACGACGAGAGGACTTGGGCAGGTCCCGTCGAAGTCCCGCTCCGCTCCCACTTGGGGAGTCGATCGTGTGGGTTCCCACGACACGAACGCCAGGAGGAACCCCATGACCGCACTTCTCCCCGGCCAGGCCGCAGCGCCCGAAGGGCCCACCGACCTGCGGATGATGTACCTCCTGCACCACGGATTCCGCCGCGACCTGGCGTGCTTCGTCTCTGCCGCGCTGCACGTCCCGGTCGACGACAGCGCCACCTGGGAGGCGCTGCTGCGCCGTTGGGATCTGTTCGCTGTACTCCTCCACGACCACCACGAGAAGGAGGACGCCGTCCTCTGGCCCTACCTACGGGACCGCGCAGCGCAGGCCGATGACCTGCCGGCGCTCAAGCTGCTGGATGACATGGAGGCCGAGCACAGCATCATCGACCCGCTGCTCGAGGCTGCGCGACGGTCGCTCGCCGAGCTGGTCGCTCGCCCGGAGGAGACGCGTCGCGACGAGCTCGTGGCGGTCCTCCAGCAGACCGCGACGGAGCTCGGCGACCACCTCTCGCACGAGGAGCGTGACGCCATCGCCATCCTCCAGAAGTACGTCGGCGGGGAGGAGTGGGCCGACATCGAGCGCCGCAAGTTCCGCGGCGGCCTCAAGCCGAGCGTGCTGCTCAACATGCTCCCCTGGGTGGTGGAGGGCGTGCCCGACAGCGTCGTCGCTCCGCTGCTCTCCGAGGCGCCTGCTCCGTTCCGGCTGATGCTTCGGCTGGGACGCCCTCGCTTTCAGCGCCTGCAGCGCGCCGCGTTCGCTTACGTGCCCGCGGGTGTGGGCGCGTGAGCGTCGTCGGAACCGTGCGGGTCGACGTGGACGCTGCACCGCGGACGTCCACGGCGTACGGCATCAGCGTGGTGCCGAGCGTCGTCGTGTTCAGCGGCGGCACCATGTTGCTTGCACTCCCCGGCGTGCCGAGCCGCGACACCATCCTGCACATCCTCCGCGTCGCAGCAGCGGCTCCGTCGACCACGGCCGGACCGGTCTGAGCGGCCCTCATCGGGGAGCACGAGCCAGTCACCTGCGCCCTCACTGCTGATCCCCATCCGTCTGCCTGCGCCGCGAGACACCATCACTTCCGCGACTGGCCCGGCCGCTCGATGCCGGGATCTCGCCCGCCGCGCGACCTCTGGGAGAGCGTCGCCTCGCTCCTCGAGGCCGCCGCCTCGGAACGCCTGCGCTGCCTCCTCGCCGACCCCGTCCGCTGCCGGACGGCGGCACCACTGCTCGGTCATGGCGGCGGGGTCGAGCTGCTGCGGGCCCTCGCACCCGTGCTCGAAGACCGGTGAACGCTCGCTGGGACCTCCCGAGCCCACGGCGAGGGGCCGCCCCGCGGGGGACCGTTCGGGTCCTGGTGGTGGGTCAGAAGTCGTAGACCCGGCGCAGGTCGCGCAGCCACTCGTGGACGCGCGGCACTGCGCCTGATGCGGTTCAACGACTCGGTCGCCTTCCGCACCTGGACCGACGCACGTGGCCGCTACTCCCTCGACGAGGCGTGGGGTCCCTGTCGGCTCCCGCCCGCGTCCCGGTAGTGGGAGGGAGGGTCAGGCCACAACAGGAAGGACAACCATGACCTCACGCGCGAACAAGGTGCGGGCGGCCCTGCTCACGGGCCTGACCACCTCCGCACTCCTGGCCTCGAGCCTCGGCGCCACCGCCGACGCGACCGGTGCCGGACACGACCACGCCCGGGCGACCGCCTCAGGCACCATCACCTACGTCCGGGCCAACAACGTCTGGGTCGCCAACACCGACGGCAGCGGCGCCCGGCAGGTCACCTCGGGAGGCACCGCGTCGACCCCGTGGTACTCCCCGACCGAGTCGGACGCGGGGCAGATCGTGGCCGGCCGCGGCGACCTGATCTACCGCATGGACCAGTGGGGCAAGGTGCTCACCACCATGGACCCGCCCGACCTGCGCAGCGGCGGCGGGCAGACGCTCGGCGGTCGCCTGTCCAGCCTCGCCGTCTCGCCGGACGGGGCGACGATCGCCTACACGTACTCGAAGAACTACTGCTCGACCATCAACGTCTGCAAGATCTGGCCGGTCACGGGCTTCACCTCGTCCACGAAGCTCAGCACCCCGGACGACTACGGCACATCGTACGGACAGACCCCCTCGTGGGTGACCAACACCCGCGTCGCGCTCGATGCTCGGACCGGCTTCGACAACCTCTACCTCTACGAGGTCGGGCGGGGCACGGTCGGCTACTACTGGTTCGACGACGCCAACATCCACACCGACGACCTCGACCTCTTCGACCTCGAGGTGTCGCTGGGATCGCCGTACGGCGTGGCTGTCCGCGGCTCCTACGACCAGGCGCGCATCACGTTCTACGACCTGAGCGGCACCGGCGACTTCCGCACCGGGGTGCCGTCCCCCCCGGACTGGCAGATGGGAGAGACCAATCCGGAATCCGGTCTCGGCTCCCCGACCATCTCGGCCGACGGCAAGCTGGCTGCCTGGCACGAGGCGGCCGGCATCTCGACCTTCGGCATGGAGCCCGGCCTCCAGCCGGTGCTGATCATCCCCGGCGGGTCCTCGCCGTCACTGTCCCGCGCCGCCCTGCAGACGACCCGGCCGACCTACCCGCCGGCACCGTTCGTGACCAAGGCCGCCCCCCAGGTCAAGGGGACCGCCAAGCTCGGCAAGAAGCTTCGGGCGGCCGCCCCGGTGCTCCAGCCGAGGCCGACCTCGCTGCGCTACCAGTGGTACCGCGACGGCAAGGCCATCAAGGGCGCGAAGCGGGCGACCTACGAGATCACCAAGCGGGATCGCGGCCACAAGCTCAAGGTCCGCGTCGTCGCCATCCGCAAGGGCTACACCACCAAGGCCCTCACCTCGAAGGCGGTGCGCGTCAGGAAGTAGTCACCCGAACAACCCCACGATGGCCGCACGCGCACAGCGTGCGGCCATCGTCGTCTCCCCCCGACCGGGCACGTCACCAGGTGGGCCGGATCGGCCCGTCTCCGGGCAGTGACGCTGGGCTGAGTCCATCGCCATGGGGTCGGAACCGCAGATGGTTTCGGCCCCAGACCCTTCCCGGGGAGCGGGCGGTCTAGCGTCCAGTGCCCGTCGGGAAGTAGCAAGGTGGGTCTCGTGAACACGACACAGGTGTTCACGCCCGGGTCGGGTCCGTCGCGACTCTCCGTGGTCGCAGTGCTGCCGGCCGTAGAGGCCGGCGGCAGGTGGACTCGACCGGTATCCAAAGGTTGCCCGTACGGGATGCTCCTCTCCCGAAACCTCTGCAGGATCTTGGCCTCGAGTTCGCCGTAGTCCTCGCCGGAGGATTTGGTCGGGTGTCGATATAGCGACGGGGTGAGCGTGTGGCTCGCCTTACCAGCGCCTCGGTACCAGACAGGAGCGCCGGGCTCCATCAACTGCTCAACGAGCCATGTACTCACCAAGGGTGGTTATCGTCTCGGTCTTCAGCGCCACAGTAGGACCCTATCCGCTGGCTTGAGCCAGAGTGGGGAGTACGAAGTACGAGAGAAGTACCTCCAGCGTCGGCAACCCCAGCAAGCGACGTTCGCCACCTCTTGGACCAGTAGCTCGACGCCCCTTGGCCGAGCCCATCAGCGCCGGCCGACCGCACCGGCTTCGAAGCTGCGCCTCCGGCGCACGGGCTCCTCTTGCGAACCCGAGACGCTCCGACTTACTGAAATTCTTGCGGACTCTGTGCGGGCTGGGAGGGACTACACCTCATCTGACCTGCGCAAACGCGCCGATTCAGACGTTGAAGCGGAACGTTGACGACGGTTTCGGACTCTTCTCGAAACTGACCGAAAACGTGCTCTGACCTGCACGAACAGCACTTCGTTGAGTCTCGTCAACTGGCCATAGTTATGGTCTCTGGCCGTTCTGGTGAGGGCAGATTGAGGGCAGACGACCGCTGGTTCGCTCTTTAACTACCGTCAATTCTGCCGGTGGGAGGCACCGCGGCACCTATCCCTTGGGGCGAACGAAGTGCGCCCGCTGGGCGGCATGGTCGGGCGGATGCCCGCTGGGCGGAATGGTCGGGCAGAGCCCGTATGGCGGCCGTGGAGTGCGTTCAGGAACCATCCGACCAGTTGGGAGCCCAGGCAACGAGTCGGTCAGCGAACCCGTCGGTGTCGTGGGGCGAGCGAATCGGGCGACCGCGGTAGAAGGATGTGCCGCTGCGGGCAGTCAACGTAAGTTGACGACCATAGAGAAGTCAACTAGGGTTGACCGCATGGCCGATGTTGATCTTGCATGGATCACCGAGCACACCGATCCCCTCCAAGCGTTGCGCGAAGCGACCGCGCTGCGCCGCCGACTGGAAGGACACGAAGAGGTCCTGGTCCACCGTGCCCGCGTGTCAGGGACCACGTGGGCGCAGATTGCCGAGGCGCTCGGCGTCTCGAAGCAAGCCGTCCACAAGAAGTACGGGGGCCGGCACCTGTTCGGCCGCACGGAGGCATGACGATGATCAACTCGCTCCTTGACGATCTGTCAGGACGAACAGCGCAACGACTCGGCGCTGGACAGCGTGGTGTCGTGGTGGTGGGTGCGCTGCACGGCAGGCAGTCCGCAGTGCACGGCGCAGATCCCGGCACGCAGTTCGAGATCGGTTCCATCACCAAGACGTTCACCGCGCTCGCCTTGGCCCAGCTCGCCGTGCGCGGCGTCGTGGGGCTGGACCAACCCCTGAGCGACCTCCTACCTCGTGACATCACGGCCCCCCAGCGCGGCGGCGAGGTCATCAGGCTGAGGCACCTGGCCTCCCACACTTCTGGGTTACCAAGGCTTCCCAAGGGGACCCTGCCACGGGGCCTGTTGCGAGCAGACCCCTACGCCGGATGCACCGGCGAGCTCCTGATGGACGGGTTGCGGCGCACCCGTTTGCGATCGGTGCCCGGCACCCGCTTCTGCTACTCCAACCTCGGCGCCGGCTTGCTCGGATTCGTCCTGGCACGCCACACCGAGACCGACTACGACTCGCTCGTCCAGGCCGAGATCTGCCGGCATCTGGGCATGACAGACACCCGCGTGGTCCTCGATCTCGAAGGCGCAGCCCGGTTGGCCCCCGGTCACTCCCGCACGGGACGACCACGCCCACCGTGGCACCTGGCCGCCCTCGCCGGTGCCGGCGGCCTTCACTCGACGGTTCCCGACCTGCTCAGGCTCGCGCGGGCCCACCTCGGCCCCGCCCCCGAAGAACTCGCCGAAGCGATCGCTCTCAACCGCACGACCGCGCACCGCATCAACGCACGAGCTGCGATCCATCCCGGCTGGATCGCAGCCAACCTGCCCCGCACCCAGCATCGAGTCATGTTCCACAGTGGCGGCACGGGTGGATATCGCAGCCTGCTGGCTATAGCCCCCGAACACGGCGCCGCAGTCGTGATCCTCAACGCCAACAACCGACCCGTGGATCGTCCCGGCCTCAAGCTGCTCGGGCAGATCATCGACTCCGGACCCGGATTCGGGTCCGATCCCGTCCCGGCCGCCGCCTGACCGACCTGACGTGGGTAGAGAGCTCGGCGAAGTAGCGACCGGTCGCAGTCGGCGGAGTCAGCCAACGGATCCCGCGCATTCACGTGCTCCCGCCCTGCGGCGCACGACTCCGGATGCAACGGATGATCGCCTCAACTAACCGACGCCGATCGTGGGCGGCCGGGGTCAAGCGCAGCCATTTGCACGAGCAAGATCGCCCACAAGTCGACCGGATCTCGGCACGCAAGCGCACCGTCAGCGCATGGTCGAGCGGAGCCCGATGTACGGCACGGTCGGGCGGAACCACTAGGCGGCGGCATACAGGCAACAAAGTCGTGCGGCGGTGCATCTCATGAGGATGATGTCGGGTCGGGCAGGAACGTGTGTCCTCGTGCTATTCGTCAGCGGCGTAGCGCTCAGCGCGTGCAATACGAATGGCAACGAGCAAGAAGAAGCACCGCAACCCCCGCCTCGCACTCCGTCCCCGCGAACTCCGATGCGGCCGATCGCACCGCGACACCGCGCGCGGCCCCCGCCGCAGTTCCCAGGCTCACCCAGTGTCGCGACGTAGTCGCCCCTACTGGCGGGTTTCGGCGAGGGCGACTTCGCCATCAACCCCAGTGAAGGCACCGTCGCCATCCACTTCAGTGACACGCGTGACGGCCGGTACAGGAATGTCGAGTACGTCGTTGACTACCTCACCGACCTGATCGCTTCTGGTTGCGACGTGGTGGCCGTTCAGCGCGCTCTGGGCCATGCGAAGTCGACGACCACGCTGACGACGTACGCCCACCTGTGGCCCTCGGCTGAGGACCGGGTCCGCGAAGCGACCGCGTCTTTAGTTGTTGAAGTCAACCGCTCTACTGAGGGCACTGTGAGGGCAGATCGGCCATAAATGGCCTCTGACCTGCGGCTTTACACGTTGAAGCGGAACTCCACGACGTCGCCGTCGGCCATGACGTAGTCCTTGCCCTCCATGCGGACCTTGCCGGCCTCCTTGGCCTTCTGCATGGAGCCGGCGGCCATCAGGTCGTCGAAGGAGACGATCTCGGCCTTGATGAAGCCGCGCTGGAAGTCGGTGTGGATGACGCCGGCGGCCTCGGGGGCGGTGGCGCCCTTCGGGATCGTCCAGGCGCGGGTCTCCTTGGGGCCGGCGGTGAGGTAGGTCTGCAGGCCGAGGGTGTCGAAGCCGACGCGGGCCAGGGTGTCCAGGCCGGGCTCCTCGACGCCCATCTCGGCGAGCATCGCACGGGCCTCGTCGTCGTCGCCGAGCTCCACGAGCTCGGACTCGAACTTGGCGTCCAGGAAGATCGCCTCGGCCGGGGCGATCAGCGCGCGCATCCGGTCCTTGAGCGCCTCGTCGGCGAGCTCGTCGGCGTCGCAGTTGAAGACGTAGATGAAGGGCTTGGCCGTGAGCAGGGAGAGCTCGCGGACCAGGCTGCGGTCGACCGACGTCGAGCTGATCGGCGTACCGGCCTCGAGGTGGCCCAGGGCCTCCTTGGCGGCCTCGAGGTTGGCCACGACGCCCTTGTTGCCGCGGGCCTCCTTCTCCAGGCGCGGGATCGCCTTCTCGACCGTCTGCAGGTCGGCGAGGATCAACTCGGTCTGGATGGTGGAGATGTCGTTGGCGGGGTTGACCTCGCCGTCGACGTGGGTGACGTCCTCGTCGCGGAAGACGCGGGTCACCTGGCAGATCGCGGACGCCTCCCGGATGTGGGAGAGGAACTTGTTCCCCAGGCCCTCGCCCTCCGAGGCGCCCTTGACGATGCCGGCGATGTCCACGAACTCCACCGTGGCGGGCAGGATCTTCGCGGAGCCGAAGACCTCGGCCAGCCGCGGCAGCCGGTCGTCGGGCACCGCCACGACGCCGACGTTGGGCTCGATCGTCGCGAACGGGTAGTTCGCCGCGAGGACGTCGTTCTTGGTGAGCGCGTTGAAGAGCGTTGACTTACCCGCGTTGGGGAGACCGACGATGCCGATGGTGAGTGCCACGAGCGGCGAGTCTACGAGCGCGCGCGACCGCGCTCCCAATCAGCGCGGAGGCGTCCTATGGTCGAGCGGTGAGCGACCTCGATCTCGAACGCGTCCGCGCCGCCTTCCCCTCGCTGGCCCTGGGGGTCACCCACTTCGACGGTCCCGGCGGCTCTCAGGTCCCCTCGGCGGTGGCGGCGGCGGTGGCCGAGGCGATGACTTCGGGCCTGTGCCAGCGAGGTACGGCGTCGGCGACCGAGCGCCGTACGGAGGAGGTGGTGCTCGAGGCACGCCGGGCGATCGCCGACCTCGTGGGCGGCGACTCGCGTGGGGTGGTGTTCGGACGCTCGATGACCCAGCTGACGTTCGACCTCTCGCGCACGCTGTCGAGCGGGTGGGGCCCAGGTGACGAGATCGTGGTGACGGGGCTGGACCACGACGCCAACATCAGGCCCTGGGTGGTCGCGGCCGAGCGCGCGGGCGCCACGGTGCGATGGCTGGGCTTCGACCCGGTCGCCGCCGAGCTCGACAACCTCGGGCCGCTGCTCTCCGAGCGCACCCGCCTGGTCGCGGTGACCGCGGCGTCCAACCTGTTCGGCACCCGTCCCGACGTTGCGGCGATCTCCGAGCAGGCGCACGCCGTGGGCGCGCTGGTCTTCGTCGATGCGGTGCACCTCGCGCCGCACGCACCGGTCGATGTCGCCGCGCTGGGGGCCGACCTGCTGGCGGTGTCGCCGTACAAGTTCTTCGGTCCCCACCTGGGCGCGCTCGTCGCCGACCCGGCGCTGCTGGAAGGGCTGCGGCCCGACAAGCTGCTGCCCTCGAGCGACGCGGTGCCGGAGCGGTTCGAGCTCGGCACGCTGCCCTACGAGCTGCTGGCGGGCGTCACCGCGGCGGTCGACTTCATCGCCTCGCTGGTGCCGGGCGCGGGCCAGCGGCGCGAGCGGGTGCTGGCGTCCATGAGCGCGGTCGCGGCGCACGAGGCCGGCCTGATGCGGCGGCTCCTCGAGGGGATGGCGGCGATCGACGGCGTGACGGTCCACGGGCGCCCTGCGAGCCGCACCCCGACGGTGCTGTTCACCGTCACCGGCCGCTCACCGCGCGAGCTGCACGAGCACCTCGGCGGGGTCGGCATCAACGCGCCGTCGGGGCACTTCTACGCCATCGAGGCCTCGCGGCACGCCGGGCTGGGCGACGAGGGCGGCGTGCGCGTCGGGCTGGCGGCGTACTCGTCGCCCGAGGACGTCGACCGCCTGCTGGAGCGCCTGCGCGCGCTCTTAGGCTGAGCGGGTGCGCCTCGCCACCTGGAACGTCAACTCCCTCCGCTCCCGCATCGACCGTGTCGAGCGGCTCCTGGAGCGCCACGACCTCGACGTCCTGGCCCTGCAGGAGACCAAGGCGCGCGAGGACCAGCTGCCGCTGATGGGGCTGCAGTCCATGGGCTACGAGATCGCCACGGCCGGCTACAACCAGTGGAACGGCGTCGCGATCATCAGCCGCGTCGGGCTCGAAGACGTCCAGGTCGGCTTCGACGGGATGCCGGGGTTCGGCGATCCGCTGACGTCCGAGGCGCGGGCGATCGGCGCCACCTGCGGCGGCGTGCGGGTGTGGTCGCTCTACGTGCCCAACGGCCGCAAGGTCGACGACCCGCACTACCTCTACAAGCTCGAGTGGCTCGCCGCCCTGCGCGACGCCGCGCTCGCGTGGCGCCAGGAGCCCACGGCGCTCGTCGGCGACTGGAACATCGCGCCGCTGGACGAGGACGTCTTCGACATGAGGCAGTTCGCCACGTCCACCCACGTCACGCCCCGCGAGCGCGCGGCCTTCCAGGCCTTCCTCGACGATGGGTACGTCGACGTCGTGCGCCCGCACGCGCCCGGCCCGGAGGTCTACACCTACTGGGACTACTACCGCCAGCGCTACGAGCGCAACCGCGGTTTGCGCATCGACTTCGTCCTCGGCTCGGCACCGTTCGCCGAGCGGGTGACCGGCGCGTTCATCGACCGCGAGGAGCGGGCCGGCCAGGGGGCCTCCGACCACGCTCCGGTGGTCGTCGAGCTCGACTGAGAGCGCCTGTCGGTGGTCGGGTCCATGCTTCAGCCATGGACCTGACCACACTGCTCGCGCTGCTCGTCTGCCTCGCTGCGGGCGCCGGGCTGGGCTTCGCCGCCGGTCTGCTGCGCGGCCGCGACCGTGCGCCGTACGAGGACCGGACTCATGCCGCGCTCGACCAGCGCGCCGCCGACCAGGCCGTCGTCAAGGAGGGCCTGGAGCGCCTGCAGGACCAGATGCGCGACCTGGAGCACAACCGGGTGGCGTGGCAGAGCCAGCTCCACCAGCAGGTGCTCGACATGCGCCAGTCCAACGACCTGCTGCGCCGCGAGACCCAGTCACTGTCGACGGCGCTGCGCAAGCCGCAGGTGCGGGGACGCTGGGGCGAGCTGCACCTGCGGCGCGCGGTCGAGCTGGCCGGGCTGGTCGACCGCTGCGACTTCTCCGAGCAGGTGCGCCTCGACGACGGCGCCCGCCGCCCCGACCTGGTGGTGCACCTGGTCGGTGGCCGGCGGCTCGTGGTCGACGCCAAGGTGCCGCTGGACGCCTACCTCGACGCCACGACGACCGATGACGACGACGAGCGCGAGGGCCACCTCGCCCGGCACGCCCGCCAGGTGCGCGCCCACGTCGACACGCTCGCCGGCAAGGCCTACTGGCGCTCCCTGGAGGAGAGCCCGGAGTTCGTGGTGCTCTTCATGCCGGCCGAGTCGTTCCTCGCCGCCGCGCTGGAGAGCGACGGCGACCTGATCGACTACGCCGCCGCACGGCAGGTCGTGCTGGCCACGCCCACCACGCTGATCGCGCTGCTGCGCACGGTCGCCCACGGCTGGAGCCACGAGGCGCTGGCCGACCAGGCGCGCGAGATCCACCGGCTCGGCCGCGATCTGCACGCCCGGCTCGGGACCCTCGGCGCCCACGTCGACGCGGTCGGGCGCTCCCTCAACGCGGCCGTCGGCCACTACAACCAGGCGGTCGGGTCGCTGGAGTCACGGGTGCTGGTGGCCGCCCGCCGGTTCACCGACCTCTCGGTCACCGACGACGACCTGCCGGCCCCGCGGGCGGTCGAGCTCCGCGCGGTCGCCCGGCGCGCCGCCCCGGATGAGCCGGATCGGGACCATACGGTGGCGCTGTGACCGCAGTGGCGAGAGTCTCGTGACGCACGCCCGGACGCTCTGGGAAGAGGGGCGACAGCCGGGCCGGGAGGTCGCCGCGCTCGGCGCGGCCGCCTCGCTCACGGTCGCCGTCCTCGACCTCTGGCTCACCGACGACGTCGGGCTGCTCTTCGACCTGACGTTCGTGGCGCTGTGCGTCGCCCTCGCGCTCAGCGTCCGTCCCGCCGACTTCTTCACGGTCGGGGTGCTGCCGCCGCTGCTGCTGGTCGGGGTCTTCGTGCTCGTCGCGGTCAGCCGGCCCGGCGTGCTCGGCCACCCCGAGGACGGCACCGTCCAGGCCGTCATCACCGGCATGTCGCAGCACAGCGTGGCGCTCGTCGTCGGCTACCTGCTCTGCCTCGCGGTGCTCTTCGTCCGGCAGCGCGCGGTGTCGGCCGTCCCGGACACCAGGCGTACGCCGGCCCGCTGAGCTCAGCCGAAGCGGTCGGGGTCGCCGGCGCCGCGCCGTACGACCTCGGGCGCGCCGGAGGACCAGTCGACGACCGTCGTCGGCTCCGAGGTGGTCTCGCCGGCCTCGATGACCAGGTCGACCTCGTGGTCGAGCTCCTCCTTGATCTCCCAGCCCATGGTGCGGGCCTCGGTCTCACCCGGGAGGATCAGCGTGCTGCTGAGCAGCGGCTCGCCCAGCAGCTCGAGGAGGGCCTGGGCGACCTTGTGGTCCGGGATGCGCACGCCCACGGTCCGCTTCTTGGGATGCATCAGCCGGCGCGGCACCTCGGGCATCGCCGGCAGGATGAACGTGTAGGGGCCGGGGGTCGCGGCCCGGATCGCGCGGAACGCCGAGTTGTCCACATGCACCAGCTGGCCGAGCTGGGAGAAGTCCTTGCACACCAGGGTGAAGTGGTGCCGGTCGTCGAGCCCGCGGATTCGGAGGATCCGGTCGCGACCGTCGCGGTTGCCGATGCGGGATCCCAGGGCGTAGCCGGAGTCCGTCGGGTAGGCGATGAGGGCGTCGTCGCGCAGGGCGTCCACCACCTGCTGGAGCAGACGAGGCTGCGGGTTGTCGGGGTGGATGTCGACGAACCGGGCCATCGCGCCACTCTACGACGTGCGGACGGCGGACCATGCGGGGCGAGCGGCGCGCGGCCACGTAGCATCGTCGTGGCTGATCCACAGCGTCGTTGCAGGCGGGACGGGTAGGAACGCCGGATGCCTGCCGCGGCCGGAGCCCGCGGAGCCGATCGAGGACCTGAGAGCGAACCGATGTCTGAGCAGCACCAGCCCACCGAGCAGCACGCGCGCGACGAGGCCCGGGCGAAGATCGCCTACGTCCTGCCCGTCTACAACGAGGTCGAGAACATCGCGGCCTTCCACAGCGCGCTGGTCCGGGCCACCGAGGCTCGCGGCGACCTCGACTTCGAGTTCATCTACGTCAACGACGGCAGCCGCGACGACTCGCTGGCCAAGCTGCTCGAGCTCCGCGACGCCGACACCCGCGTGAGCGTCCTGAGCTTCTCGCGCAACTGCGGCCACCAGATCGCCGTCACGGCCGGCCTCGACGCCGCCACGGACGCCGATGCCGTGATCGTGATGGACACCGACCTCCAGGACCCGCCGCGCGTCAGCGTGGAGATGATCTCCATGTGGGAGGACGGCGTGGACGTCGTCTACGCACAGCGCCGCAGCCGTCAGGACTCGGTGTTCAAGCGGACCACGGCCTACGGGTTCTACTGGCTGCTCGACCGTCTCGCCGACATCAAGATCCCTCGCAACGTGGGCGACTTCCGGCTCATGGACCGCAAGGTCGTCGCCGAGGTCTCCCGCTACCGCGAGCACGAGCGCTTCCTGCGCGGCATCGTGGCGCACGTCGGCTTCCGCCAGGAGGCGCTGCTCTTCGACCGGGACCCGCGCTACGCCGGGAAGTCCGGCTACCCGTTCCGCAAGATGATCGCGTTCGCCGCCAACGGCATCCTCGGCTTCTCGACCGCCCCGCTGCGGTGGATCTCCCGCCTGGGCTACGTCATCTCGTTCCTGAGCCTGCTGCTGGCCGTCTACGTGCTGGTGGTGCGGCTGTTCGTGCCCGAGCAGGCGGTGCCCGGGTGGGCCTTCCTCGGCGTCGGCATGTTCGCCCTGAGCGGGCTGCAGCTGATCATGATGGGCGTGATCGGCAGCTACCTCGGACGCGTCTACGTCGAGGTGCAGGACCGGCCGCTGTACTCGCTCGCCCTCGCGGCGCGGGGGGAGCGCGCCGGCGTACGGTCGCTGACCCGGACGCCGCGGGCCGAGACCACCGAGGGCGCTACGCGGCGGGACGGTGCGTCCTGAGCGAGTCCGCTCCGCGTCGCGGGACCGTGCTGGTGCGCTTCGCGGCGGTCGGCGTGGCCAACACGCTCATCGACGTGGTGCTGTTCATGCTGCTGCACGACCGGCTCGGCATCCTCGCGGCCAACTGCGTGTCCACCATCGCCGGCATGACGTTCAGCTTCGTGGTCAACGGGCTGTTCACGTTCCGCGCCGACCGGCTGACCCTTCGCCACGCGGCGCTCTTCCTCGCCACCAACGCCGTGACCCTCTGGATGGTCCAGCCGCTGGTCATCCACGGGCTGCTCGCGCTGCTCGAGGACGTCGGCGGGCCGGACGACCTGCTGGTGCTCGGCGCCAAGCTCGTCGCGATCGGCGTCAGCTTCGTGCTGAACTTCGTGGCCTACCGCTTCGTGGTGTGGCCCGCCGCCGAGGCGAGGGAGGCCGACCGGACCGGGAGCGTCAGCTCCGACCCGCGGCCTTGAGGTCGCGGCGCAACTCCTTGGGCAGGGAGAAGATCAGCGACTCCTCCGCGCTGTGCACGGCCTTGGCGTCCGGGAAGCCGCGCTCGGCGAGGTAGGACAGCACACCCTCGACCAGCGCCTCCGGGACGCTCGCGCCCGAGGTGACGCTGACGCTGCGCACGCCGTCGAGCCAGGTCTCGTCGATCTCCGAGGCGTCGTCGACCCGGTAGGAGGCCTTGGCGCCGGCCTCCAGCGCCACCTCGACCAGGCGGACCGAGTTGGAGGAGTTGCCGGAGCCGACGACGATCAGGAGGTCGGAGTCGCGGGCGATCTCCTTGACGGCGAGCTGGCGGTTCTGGGTGGCGTAGCAGATGTCGTCGCTGGGCGGGTCGAGCAGCAGCGGGAAGCGCTCGCGGATCGCGGCCACGGTCTCCAGCGTCTCGTCGACCGACAGCGTCGTCTGCGAGAGCCAGGCGACCCGCGCCGGGTCGCGTACGACGATGTTGGCGACGTCGGCGGGGCTCTGCACGAGCTGGATGTGCTCCGGCGCCTCGCCCGCCGTGCCCTCCACCTCCTCGTGGCCCGCGTGGCCGATCAGCAGGATGTCGAAGTCGTCGTCGGCGAAGCGCTTGGCCTCGTGGTGGACCTTGGTCACCAGCGGGCAGGTCGCGTCGATGGTCTTGAGCTCGCGCTCCTGCGCCTGACGGTGGACCGCGGGCGACACCCCGTGGGCCGAGAAGACGACGGTCTCCCCCGCCGGCACCTCGTCGAGCTCCTCGACGAACACCGCCCCGCGCGACTCCAGGTCGGCGACGACGTGCTTGTTGTGGACGATCTGCTTGCGGACGTAGACCGGCGCGCCGTACAGGTCCAGCGCCTTCTCGACGGTCACCACGGCCCGGTCCACCCCGGCGCAGTAGCCCCGCGGCGCCGCCAGCAGGACCGCCTTGTCGGCCTCCTCGGGCGAGAGCAGACTCGGCGTGCCCAGGTCGATCGTCATGGCGCCCAGTCTACGGGCGGCGCGGTGCGTCGCCGAGTCGGCGCGGTCCCGGCCGAAGGAGTTTCACCGGGCGCGGGGTTAAACACACGCCACCCCACCGATGTTTGGGCCGGGTGGCGCCAGTTTCACCGGGTACCCGGTGAAACTGGCGCACCCCGCCACCCGGCCGGAGGCGTGGCCTAGGGTCGCGGCATGGCCCTGGAGACGTCTGCGCAGTCCCCGGCGCCGGTTCGCCAGATCGCCAACGCGATCGCCGGGTGGGTCGAGCGGCTCGGCGCGGTCTGGGTGGAGGGGCAGGTGGCGCAGGTGAGCCGCCGGCCCGGGGTCGGGACGGTGTTCCTGACGCTGCGCGACTCGGTGGCCGACGTGTCGGTGCCGGTCACCTGCTCGCGCCAGCTCTTCGACGGGCTCAACCCGCCGCTGGTCGAGGGCGCGAGCGTGGTCATCAACGCCAAGCCGTCCTACTACGCCAATCGCGGCACGCTCTCCCTCTATGCGCGCGAGATCAAGATGGTGGGACTCGGCGAGCTGCTGGCCCGCCTCGAGCAGCGCCGCCAGCTGCTGGCCGCCGAGGGCCTCTTCGCGCAGGAGCTCAAGCGCCGACTGCCGTTCCTGCCGGGCAAGGTCGGGCTCGTGACGGCGCCCAACAGCGCCGCCGAGCGCGACGTCCTCGACAACGCCCGCCGCCGGTGGCCCGCGGTGGCGTTCGAGGTGGTCCACGCGGCCATGCAGGGCACCCGCGCCGCAGCCGAGGTGATGGAGGCAGTGGCGCGGCTCGACCGCGACCCGGCCGTCGAGGTCATCGTCATCGCCCGCGGTGGCGGCGCGGTGGAGGACCTGCTCCCCTTCAGCGACGAGGGGCTCATCCGCGCCGTCGCGCGGGTCCGTACGCCGGTCGTCTCGGCGATCGGCCACGAGCCGGACTCGCCGCTGCTCGACCTGGTCGCCGACGTGCGGGCCTCGACGCCCACCGACGCGGCCAAGCTGGTCGTCCCCGACGTCCACCAGGAGCTGTCCGGCCTCGGGCAGGCCCGGTTGCGCATGCGACAGTCCGTCCGCACCCGCGTCGAGCACGAGCAGCACCGCCTCGACGCCCTGCGCGAGCGACCGTCGCTGGCCGACCCGCGCACCCTCATCGACGACCGCGGGGCCGAGCTCACGGCGCTGCTCGAGCGCAGCCGCCGCACGCTGCGCCATGCCCTGGACCGCGCCACCGACGACATCGGCCACCAGCGAGCCCGCGCCCGCGCCCTGTCCCCGCTCGCCACGCTCGAACGCGGCTACGCCGTCCTCCAGGACGCCGACGGCCACGTCGTCACGACCATCGACTCGGTCGGCGCCGGCGCCGCCGTGAGCGTCCGGGTGGCCGACGGCCGCATCGCCGCCACGGTCGACTCGACCGTCCCCGACCCCGCACCGCACCAGGAAGAAGAGCCCGCATGACCGACGACGCCACCCCCTCCTACGAGGCAGCCCGCGAGGAGCTGCTCGACGTCGTACGCCGCCTCGAGACCGGCGGCACCACCCTGGAGGAGTCGCTGGCCCTCTGGGAGCGCGGCGAGCAGCTCGCGACGATCTGCCAGGAGTGGCTCGACGGTGCCCGGCAGCGCCTCGACGCGGTGCTGGCCCAGCACAACGACCAGCAGGACGAGGACTAGGAGACCGGCTCGGTCGTCAGCGACTCGATCAGCAGCCGCTGGTCATCCTCGTCGGCGGACCCGAAGACCAGCAGGGTGTCCTCGCCGAGCTCGGTCGCGTAGGCGCGGTCGCCCCCCTCGTCGGAGTAGCTCTCCCAGGTGGTCGCGATCGGGCTGTCGAAGGTCACCGGCTCGCCCTCGACCGTCTCCTCGTCGACGTAGGTCGCCAGCAGGTCGTCCAGTCCCTCGTCCTCCTGGCGCAGGCCGACGAAGGTCCCGTCGTCGGTGAGCATCGACAACCCGAAGGCGCCCCGCTCACCGGGGGTGAACGCCACGCCGGTCACCTTCCAGTCCTGGGGCAGCTCGGGCGGGTAGGCGACGCGGGCGCCGGAGCCCTGGATCTGCTCGACGGTCTCGAGGTAGTCGACCGCCTCCGGCTCGATCTCCTTGTTGTCGCGCGTGACGGCCCGGAAGACCACGAACGCGGCGACGACCAGCAGGGTCACGACGAGGGAGGCGATCAGGCTGTTGGCCGAGCGCGGGTACCGGCCCGGCTTCTCGCTGTCGCTCACGGGCCCATCCTCACAGGTGTCGTAGATTGCGCGCGTGCCGACCCTCGCCCAGCTGTCGGCCGAACTGGTCGCTGTCGCGGCCCTGCTGACGCTGCTGGTCACGGCCTACCGGCACCCCTCCGGACGGGTCGAGGCCCTGGTAGCGGCGGTCGCGACCGGCGCGGTGCTGGCCACGGGTCTGATCACCCTCGACCGGGCCGGCGAGGCCCTGCGACACCTGGCGCCGGTGGTCGCCTTCCTCGCCACGATCCTCGTGGTCGCCGACGTCTGCGCGCGCGCCGGGCTGTTCGCGGCCCTCGGCCGCCTGCTTCGCCCGGGGCCGGACCGTGCCCACGGCCCGCGCCGGCTGTTCACCGCGGCGTTCCTGGTGGCCGCCTGCGTCACCGCCGTGCTGAGCCTCGACGCGACGGTCGTGCTGCTCACCCCGGTCGTGGTCGGCGCCGCGGTCGCGATCGGCACGTCGCCCACCCCGGGTGCCTACGCCTGCCTGCGGATGGCCAACTCCGCCTCGCTGCTGCTGCCGGTCTCCAACCTCACCAACCTGCTGGCCATGCCCCACCTCGACCTCACCTTCGCCGGCTTCGCCCTCACGATGGCCCCCGTGCTGGCGGCGGTGCTCGTCGTGGAGTACGTCGCCCTGCGGGTGGTGTTCCGCCGCGAGCTGTCCAAGCCACCGTCCGACGGCGGCGAGGTGGGTGCGCCCGCCGTGGAGCCGTTCCCGGTCGCGGTCGTGGCGCTCATGCTCGCCGGCTTCGCGGTGACCTCGCCGCTCGGACTCGAGCCGTACGCCGTCTCGTCGGTGGCGGCGCTGGTGCTCGTCCTCTGGGGGCGCCGCCGTCGCCTGGGGGGCGCACGCGAGGTGCTCCGCGCCGCCCACCCCGGCTTCGCCTGCTTCGTCCTGGCGCTCGGCGTCGTCGTGGCCGCGATCTCGGAGGGCTTCCTCGGCGACCTGGTGGCGCGGGCCATCCCGAGCGCGACCACCCTCGGTGCCCTCGCCCTGATCGCGGCGCTCGCCACCGTCCTCGCGAACCTGCTCACCAACCTCTCGGCCACCCTGCTCCTGGTGCCGCTGCTCGCACCCCTCGGAGACACCGCCGTGCTCGCCGCGCTGCTCGGCCTCAACATCGGCGCCGGCCTCACCTACAGCGGCTCCCTGGCCAACCTGCTGTGGGCACGCCACCTGGGCCGGTACGGCGAGCGCCCCGACCTGCGCCGCTTCCACCGGGTCTCCCTCGCGCTCACCCCGCTCAGCCTGGCCGCCGCAGTCGCGGCATTGTGGCTGGTCACCTGACCGCAACTGCGGCAGACTCTCGACGTGGCCACCTACCGAGTTGCGGAAGCCGCCGAGATCCTCGGCGTCAGCGACGACACGCTGCGGCGCTGGATCGAGGCCGGCCGGGTCGAGGCCTCGGTCGCCGACGGTCGCACCGTGGTGGACGGCGCCGACCTCGCGGTCCTGGCGGAGTCGTTGGCCGACTCCCGCGACCCGGACCCCGGCCGGGCCGCCGCGGTCAGCGCCCGCAACCGGCTCACCGGCATCGTCGTCCGGGTCAAGAAGGACACGGTGATGGCGCAGGTCGACCTGATCTGCGGCCCGTACCGGATCGTCTCGCTGATGAGCGCCGAGGCCGCAGACGAACTGGGGCTCGCCCCCGGCGTGCGCGCCGTCGCGTCGGTCAAGTCCACCAACGTGGTCGTGGAGCGTCCCTGATGAGGGCGCTGCCCGCGCTGGCCTGCCTCGCCCTGCTCCTCCCCCTCGCGGGCTGCGGCGGGGACGACGACACGACGATCACCGTCCTGGCCGCCGCCTCGCTGACCGAGAGCTTCACCGCGCTCGCCGAGGACTTCGAGGCCGAGCACGACGGCGTCACCGTCCGGCTGGCCTTCGACTCCTCGGCGACGCTGGCCGAGCAGGCGGTGGGCGGCGCGCCGGCCGACGTGATCGCCACCGCCGACACGACGACCATGGACCGCGCCGGCGACGCCCTCGCGGCGGACCCGGTCGTCTTCGCCACCAACACGATGGTGCTCGTGACCCCGGCCGACAACCCGGCCGGCATCACGTCGTACGACGACCTCGCCTCCGGCGACGTCACCTACGTCGTCTGCGTCACGACCGCGCCGTGCGGCAGGGCCGCGACCGCCCTGCTCGACGCCACCGACAAGCGCGCCCAGCCCGCCAGCCTCGAGGTCGACGTCAAGGCGGTGCTCGCCAAGGTCACCAGCGGAGAGGCCGACGCCGGGCTCGTCTACGCCACCGACGCGGTCGCGGCCGGCGAGGAGGTACGCCGCTTCGAGGTTCCCGGCGCTCAGGACGTGGTCACGGCGTACCCGATCGCCCCGCTCGAGCAGGCGACGGACCCCGGCCTGGCCCAGGACTTCGTCGCCCTGGTGCTCTCCGACGCCGGGAGGCGGCTCCTGCGGGACGCCGGGTTCGGTCCGCCGTGACCGACGCCTCCGGCCGTGCCCTCGGCCGACCTCCGCTGGTCCTGCTCGTGCCCGCCGCGCTCGCCGCGGCGCTGCTGGTGCTGCCTCTGGTCAGCCTCGTGCTGGACACGCCGTGGGGCACGTTCCTCAACCGGCTGCGCAGCCAGGAGGTGCGTGAGGCGCTGCGCCTCACCGCGGTCGCCTCCGGCGCGACGGTCGTGGCCTGCCTGGTCCTCGGCACCCCGCTGGCCTGGCTGCTGGCTCGAGTGGACTTCCGCGGTCGCGCCCTGCTGCGCGCCGCCGTGACCGTCCCTCTGGTGCTGCCACCGGTCGTCGCCGGCGTGGCGCTCGTGACCGCGCTCGGGCGCAGCGGCCTGCTCGGCCCCCTGCTGCGCGAGGGCGGGGTCTCGCTGCCGTACACGACCCCGGCGGTGGTCATCGCGCACACCTTCGTGTCGATGCCCTTCTACGTGCTCAGCGTCGAGGGGGCGATGCGCAGCGCCGGCGAGCGCTACGACGTCGTGGCGGCCACCCTTGGCGCCACCCGCTGGACGACGTTCCGCCGGGTGACCCTGCCGCTCGCGATGCCGGGAATCCTGGCCGGGGCGGTGCTGGCGTGGGCGCGCTCGCTCGGGGAGTTCGGGGCCACGATCACCTTCGCGGGCAACTATCCCGGCACCACGCAGACCATGCCCTCACTCATCTACACGACCCTCCAGGGCGACCCCGAGGTCGCCCGCACGCTCAGCATGATCCTGCTGCTCGCCTCCGTGGCGATCCTGGCGGCCCTGCGCAACCGATGGCTGACCAGCCCGTGAGCGGCCTGGAGGCGCGGATCCACGTCCCCGGACGGCTGGAGGCGGCGCTCGCCGCGGAGCCCGGCTCGGTCGTGGCCGTGATCGGCCCCAACGGCGCCGGCAAGACCACCCTGCTGCGGGCGCTGGCCGGGCTGGTCGAGATGACCGGCTCGGTCACCGTGGCCGGCGAGAGCTGGACGGACCCGGCCCGGCTGGTCCGGGAGCGCCATCTGGGCTTCGTCTTCCAGGACCAGTCGCTCTTCCCCCACCTCGCCGCGCTCGCGAACGTCGCCTTCGGCCCCCGCTCGCGAGGCGCCCGCCGCGCCGCCGCCGAGGCCACCGCGCAGGGCTGGCTCGACCGCCTCGGCGTCGCGGACCTGGCGGCACGCCGGCCGGCCGAGCTGTCGGGCGGCCAGGCGCAGCGGGTGGCGATCGCCCGCGCGCTCGCCACCGAGCCCGCGCTGCTGCTGCTCGACGAGCCGTTCGCGGGACTCGACGTCGGTGTCGCGTCGGCCCTGCGGGTGGAGCTGGCCCGCCACCTCGCCGGCTACGACGGCGTCGCCCTGCTGGTCACCCACGACGCCATCGACGCCCTCACCCTCGCCGACCGCGTGCTGGTGCTCGACGAGGGCCGGGTGGCGCAGGACGGCACGCCGCACGAGGTCGCCGCCCACCCGCGCACCGACCACGTCGCCCGCCTGGTCGGGCTCAACGTGCTGCGGGAGGGCGACACGTTCCGCTCGTTCAGCCCGAGCGCGGTGACGGTCTCGCTACTCAGGCCCGAGGGGTCCGCGCGGCACCGCTGGCGAGGAACCGTCGTCAGCGCGGCGCCGCACGGCGACGCCGTACGGCTGCTGGTCTCGGGTGACACCGACCTGCTCGCCGACGTCACGCCCGCCTCCATGGGCGAGCTCCACCTGCTTCCCGGCCGCGAGGTCTGGCTCTCGGTGAAGGAGACCGCCGTGCAGACGTACGGCGCACCCTGATCGCACCGATACCATGCGCTCATGGATCCCTCCCTCGACGTCGCCCCCCAGTCTCCCGACCGCAACCTCGCACTGGAGCTGGTGCGCGTCACCGAGGCGGCGGCCATGGCGGCCGGGCGCTGGGTGGGTCGCGGGGACAAGAACGGCGCCGACGGCGTGGCCGTCAACGCGATGCGGGTCATGATCTCGACGATCGGGATGAACGGCACCGTCGTGATCGGCGAGGGCGAGAAGGACAACGCGCCCATGCTCTACAACGGCGAGCAGGTCGGCGACGGCACCGGGCCGGACTGCGACGTCGCCGTCGACCCGATCGACGGCACCACGCTCACCGCCAAGGGCATGAGCAACGCGGTCGCGGTGCTCGCGGTGTCGCCCCGCGGCTCGATGTACGACCCGTCGGCGGTCTTCTACATGGACAAGCTGGCCACCGGCCCCGAGGCGGCCGACGTCGTGGACATCCGCTACCCGGTCGCGGAGAACATCCACCAGGTCGCGAAGGCCAAGGGCGGCAAGGCGGAGGACGTGACCGTCGTGCTCCTGGACCGGCCCCGCCACGAGCGGCTCGCGGAGGAGATCCGCGCCACCGGCGCGCGGATCAAGTTCATCGTGGACGGCGACGTGGCCGGCGCGATCTCGGCCGCCCGCCCCGACAGCGGCGTCGACCTGCTGCTGGGCGTCGGCGGCACCCCCGAGGCGATCATCACCGCCTGCGCGATGAAGTGCATGGGCGGGGTGATCCAGGGCCAGCTGTGGCCCCAGGACGACGCCGAGCGCCAGCGCGCCCTCGACGCCGGCCACAACCTCGACCCCGACTTCGTACTGTCCACCGACGACCTGGTGACCGGCGACGACTGCTTCTTCGTCGCGACCGGCATCACCGACGGCGACCTGATGCGCGGCGTCCGCTACGCCGGCGGCGGTGCCACCACGCACTCGCTGGTCATGCGCTCGCGCAGCGGCACGATCCGCTCGATCACCTCCGAGCACCGCCTGCAGAAGCTACGCAGTTACTCCTCGATCGACTTCGACCACTGAGTCGAGCCCGTGGCGTCGCAGCGACGCCGCCACGTGGTCGATGACCCGGGGGTCGAGCGCCATGCCGACGTGCGAGGCGGTGACCTCGACGGCGTGCGCGGCGGCCGGGGCGCACGCGCGCCAGTCGACGATCCCGTCGCGCTTGGAGTAGACCGCGGTGAACCCGACGTTCCGGGGCATCGGCTGCTGGCTCTCATCGAAGCTCTGGCGCGCGCAGCCGCCGGCGACGCACTCCTCCGCCATCAGCCCGGGGAGGCCGGCCCGGCTCAGCCGCACCAGCACGTCCACGCTCGCCGTGAGCGCGCGGTGGTGCGCGCCGGGCGCCAGCATCGGGCTGCCGAGCGTGACGATGCCCGCGACCAGGTCGGGGCGGCGTACGGCGATCCCGCGCGCGAGCATCCCGCCCAGGCTGTGCCCCACGATCTGGACCCGGGTGCCGCGCCGGATGACGATGGACTCCAGCCGCTCCTCCAGCTGGGCGGCGGCGTCCAGGGTGCACCCGACGTTGGCGCGGATGTGGGAGCGGTAGGTCCGGAAGCCCTGTCCCCGCAGGGTGCGCGCCATCAGCGCGAGCGACGCATCGCCGGCCAGGAACCCGGGCACCAGCACCACGGGGTCCGAGGCGCGGGGCCGGGTCCGCCCGGTGTACGGCGCACTGCGGCGGGCACGCCGGTCGCCCGCCGTGCGCAGCACATAGCGACCGGCCTCGCCGAGCACGCTGCCCTCGCGCACGACCGCCGCCACGGCCGGCCGGGCGAAGCCCTCCGGCAGCAGAAAGGCGGCGAGGGTCGGGGCGCTCATCTGCGTGAGATTACGCGCAGGTAACGATTCCAGGGGGCAACCCGGCCACGTTCGACGACACCTCTTGTCGGGTGCGAGAGACTTCCGTCATGCCTTCTCGACCTCGCCGCAGCACCCCGGACGCCCCCGATGTCGCCGTCTCCGGGGAGCTGTTCGCCCCCGTGGGCAAGGGCGTCGAGCTCTGCTACCAGACCTTCGGTGACCCCGACGACGAGCCGCTGCTGCTGGTGATGGGCCTGGGCGGCCCGATGACGTGGTGGGACCCGGAGCTCTGCTCGATGCTCGCCGCGCGCGGTTTCTACGTCATCCGCTACGACAACCGCGACACCGGCCGGTCCAGCCGGGTCGGCGGGCGGGTGGGCCGCGCGGCACTGGTGCGCGCGTTCACGGGCGGCCGCAGCCGACCGCCGTACACGCTGGACGACATGGCGGAGGACGCCTTCGGACTGCTCGACCACCTCGGCGTGGAGTCCGCGCACGTCGCCGGCGTCTCGATGGGCGGCATGATCGTGCAGACGATGGCGATCGCGAAGCCCACGCGGGTGCGCAGCCTGACCAGCATCATGTCGACCACCGGCAAGCGCACCGTCGGCTGGCAGCACCCCAGCCTGCTGCCGTCGCTGCTCGCCAACCGTGGCGCGGGGCGCGAGGCCTACGTCAAGGCCAGTGCGGCGCTGTGGAAGCTGATCGGCTCCCCCGGCTTCCCGCAGACTGACGAGGAGGTGCGCGCCCGGGCCGAGGAGACCTACGACCGCGGCGTCACCCCCCAGGGCGTGCTGCGCCAGATGCTGGCCATCCTCAACCAGCCCAACCGCGGCCCGCGCCTCAAGTCGGTGCGGGTGCCCACGCTCGTGGTGCACGGGCTCGCCGACCGGATGGTGCACGTGTCCGGAGGGCGCGCCACCGCGGCCGCCGTCCCTGGCGCCGAGCTCCTGCTCATCGACGGAATGGGCCACGACCTCCCGCGTGACCTCTTCGAGACATTCGCCACCGGGATCCGGCGAACCGCCGACCGAGCCTGAGCCCGCCACGCCCGTGTGGGCAGTGGACAAACGTCGGTCAGGACTAGACCATGTGAGCACAGCCACATGATTCGGGAGGGGCCGCATGACGTTCGCATCCGCACCACCGAGAGATCGCAGAGGTGGGGGACGTCGGCGTCGCCGCGGCATCGCGGTCCTCGCTGCCGCCACCCTGGCCAGCGGTCTCCTCGCGGGGTGCTCCGGCGGCTCCGGGAAGCCGACGCTCAACTGGTACGTCAACCCCGACGGTGTCCCGACCCTGACGAAGCTGGCCGAGCAGTGCAGCACCGACGAGTACGACATCGAGGTCCAGCTGCTCCCCTCGGGCGCCACCGACCAGCGCACTCAGCTGGCCCGTCGCCTCGCGGCCGAGGACTCCTCGACCGACCTGATGAGCCTCGACCCGGTCTTCGTGGCGGAGTTCGCCAATGCCAACTGGCTCGAGCAGCTCCCCGAGGAGAGCGCGGCCATCGCGACCGACGAGGACGTGCTCGAGGGCGCGGCGGAGACCGTCAAGTGGGACGACGGCGTCTACGCCTTCCCGCAGTGGGCCAACACCCAGGTCCTCTGGTACCGCAAGTCGCTCGCCGAGGCCGCCGGTCTCGACATGAGCCAGCCGGTCACGTGGGACCAGGTCATCGACGCCGCCGCTGAGAACGGCGGCACGGTCGGCGTCCAGGCCAACAAGTACGAGGCCTACGTCGTGTGGATCAACGCCCTGATCCAAGGCGCGGGCGGCGACATCATCAGCAACAACGAGGCCGGCAAGGACGCCTCGGTCGACATCGACTCCGAGGCCGGCAAGGCCGCGGCGGCGGTCATCGAGAAGCTCGCGGACTCCAAGGCCGCGCAGCCCGACCTGACGACCTCCAACGAGGGCACCAGCCTCGGGCTGATGTTCGAGGGCCCCGGGGAGTTCATGGTCAACTGGACCTTCGTCTACCAGAACTACAAGACGCTGGTCGACACCGGAGGCCTGACCCAGGAGCAGTTCGACGACCTGGGCTGGGCCCGCTACCCCGAGACGGTCGAGGGCGAGGAGTCCAAGCCTCCCATCGGCGGGATCGACATCGGCGTCGGCGCGTTCTCCAAGCACCCGGACTTCGCGCTGGAGGCGGCCGAGTGCGTGACGACGAGCGAGTCCCAGGTCGCGCTCGCCGTGGAGTCGGGCCTGATGCCCGCACGCCAGTCGGCATACGACGCCAAGGAGCTGACCGAGGCCTACCCCGCCGACCTGCTCGAGCTGTTCAGCCAGAGCGTCGACTCCGGTGGGCCGCGACCGAAGAGCTCCTACTACGCCACCATCTCGGCGGCGCTGCAGAGCGTCTGGCACTCGCCCCGGTCCGTCGACCCCGAGTCCACGCCCCGTGAGTCGGCGCGGTTCCTCAAGGACGTCCTCGAAGGGAAGGCCCTGCTGTGACCACCTCCTACGTCGCCACGGCCGGCGAGAAGGCCAGGCCGGACACGACGACGCCGCCGGACAACCAGCGGGCCCGGGCCGAGAACTCCCTCGGCCGCAAGTTGGTGGCGCCCGCGATCGTCGTGATGCTCATCGTCACCGCGTTCCCGATGCTCCGGGCGCTCTACCTGTCGTTGTACAACTACTCGCTGACGGCCCCCGAGGACAAGGAGTTCGTGGGGCTGAGCAACTACCTCACCGCCCTCACCGACCCGCTCTTCTGGAAGGTCACGGGGATCACCGTCCTCTACATGGTCGTCACGGTGGCCGTCGAGCTCGTGATCGGCTTCATCTTCGCGATGGTGATGCACCGGGTGATCTTCGCCCGCGGGGTCATCCGCACCTCGATCCTGATCCCCTACGGCATCATCACGGTGGTCTCGGGCTTCGCCTGGCAGTTCGCCTTCAGCTACCAGAACGGCTTCGTCAACTCCTGGATCCCGGGCTTGGACGCCACCTTCAACTGGTTCGGCGAGACCACGCCGGCGGTCATCGCCATCATGGTCTCCGAGATCTGGAAGACCACGCCCTTCATGTCGCTGCTGCTCCTGGCCGGCCTGGCCCAGGTCTCCGAGGACATGATCGAGGCCGCCAAGGTCGACGGCGCCACGTGGTGGCAGCGGCTGTGGAAGGTGATCCTGCCCAACATGCGTGCGGCGATCATGGTCGCGGTGCTGTTCCGGGCGCTCGACGCCTACCGGATCTTCGACAACATCTTCGTGATGACGGCGGGAGCGGTGAACACCGAGTCGATCTCGTTCCTCACCTACCGCCAGACCATCGAGCAGTTCCAGCTCGGGATCGGCTCGGCGCTGTCGGTGCTGCTGTTCCTCTCGGTGCTGCTCATCGCGTTCCTGATCGTCAAGCTGTTCCGGGTCGACCTCGCCGCGGCGCGGCAGGAGGGATGAGGGCATGAGAAAGCTCGGAACCGCCATCGGCTGTCTGCTCATCCTCCTGTGGTGCCTGCTGCCGGTCGCCTGGATCATCTCGCTGTCCTTCAAGTCGCAGGAAGCGATCACCAACGGCAGCCCGGGGTTCTTCCCGGCCGACGGCGACAGCGCCGGCTGGCAGAACTACAAGGACCTGCTCACGGGTGACGAGTACGCCCAGTTCCGTCGGGCGATCCTCAACTCGATCGGCATCAGCCTGATCGCCACGGTGCTGTCGGTGATCATCGCGACCCTGGCCGCCTACGCGATCGCCCGCCTGGAGTTCAAGGGCAAGAAGCTCGTGCTGACGATGGCGCTGGCCATCGCGATGTTCCCGGTGGTCTCGCTGGTCGGCCCGCTGTTCGACATGTGGCGCACCTTCGGCCTCTACGACACCTGGCCGGGGCTGATCATCCCCTACATGTCCTTCACGCTGCCGCTGGCGATCTGGACCCTGTCCGCGTTCTTCCGGGAGATCCCGTGGGAGCTCGAGCAGGCGGCCCAGGTCGACGGCGCCACGTCGTGGCAGGCGTTCCGCAAGGTGATCGTCCCGCTCGCGGCGCCCGGTGTGTTCACCGCCGCGATCCTGACGTTCTTCTTCGCCTGGAACGACTTCGTGTTCGGCATCTCGCTCACCTCGACGGAGAACGCCCGGCCGATCCCGGCGGCGCTGTCCTTCTTCGTGGGAGCCGATCCGTTCAACCGGCCGGCCTCGCTGCTGGCCGCGGGCGCCGTCATCTCCACGGTCCCGATCATCATCATCGTCCTGATATTCCAGCGCAAGATCGTCGCCGGTCTGACCTCCGGCGCAGTGAAGGGTTGAGCTCATGGCTGCCATCGACATGAAGAACATCGTCAAGAAGTACGGCGACGGGTTCCCGGCCGTCAACGACGTCTCCATCGACGTCCACGACGGAGAGTTCATGATCCTGGTCGGCCCGTCCGGCTGCGGGAAGTCGACGCTGCTGCGGATGATCGTGGGGCTCGAGGACATCACGTCCGGCGACATGATCATCGGGGACCGGCGCGTCAACGACCTGCCCCCCAAGGACCGCCACCTGGCCATGGTCTTCCAGAACTACGCGCTCTACCCCCACCTCACCGTCTACGAGAACATCGCCTTCCCGCTGCGCCTGGCCAAGGTCGACGACAAGACGGTCGACGAGAAGGTGCGGGCCGCGTCGAAGACCCTGGAGCTCGACGAGCACCTGGAGCGCAAGCCGGCCAACCTTTCCGGCGGCCAGCGCCAGCGCGTGGCGATGGGCCGCGCGATCGTCCGCGACGCCGATGCGTTCCTGTTCGACGAGCCGCTGTCCAACCTCGACGCCAAGCTGCGCGGACAGATGCGCAGCGAGATCGCGCGGCTGCAGAAGAAGCTCGGCATCACCACGGTCTACGTCACCCACGACCAGACCGAGGCCATGACGCTGGGCGACCGGGTCGCCGTACTCAAGCGCGGCATCCTGCAGCAGCTGGCGTCCCCCCGTGAGCTCTACACCAACCCGGGCAACCTGTTCGTCGCGGGCTTCATCGGCTCCCCGCCGATGAACTTCCTGCCGGCCACCGTCGAGGGCACGACGGTCGAGCTGCCGTTCGGCAAGGTGGAGATCTCCCCCGAGAAGGCGTCCGCGGCGGCCGGGCGCGGCCTGCTGATCGCGGGCATCCGCCCCGAGGCGTTCGAGGACGCCTCGGTGGTAGACCCGTCCCGCAAGGGCTCGACGTTCCGCGCCAAGGTCGACCAGGTCGAGTGGCTCGGCAACACCGCCTACGCCTACATCCCGTTCGAGGCCCCGCCCGAGGTGCAGGAGCAGCTGCAGCAGCTCGAGCGCGACCTGGACGGCGAGACCGTGCGTACCCAGCTGGTCATCTCCCTCGACGGGTCGAGCAGAATCGCCGAGGACGACGAGGCCGACATCTGGGTCGACACCTCCCAGATGCACCTCTTCGACCCGTCCACCGGGGAGAACCTCACGATCGACCTCGAGCACGCCGGCCGGGTGCCCTCACTGGAGCAGGGCCAGGACCCGGCCGCCCAGGCGCGCTCCGAGCACGAGGTGGCCGACCAGCAGACCGCCGCCGCCGAGGCCGCCGACGGCTGACCCCCCTCGCACCCCCCTCGCGAGCCCGGTCGCCCTCGTGGTGGCCGGGTTCTCGCGTTTCCGCGGGGAGCGCGAGCGGGTTGAGATTCACCGGGCACCCGGTGAATCTCACGCCTCCCCCACGAAGCTTCGTACGGGAGCCGAGAGATTGGCACCAGTGGTGTCACAGGAGTGAACGGCGCAGGACCCCAGTGCCGGTGGCAGGCGCGGGCATCGCTGGCGCCTACGCCGCGCGCTTGAGCATGCGGCGGATGCGCTCCGCCGTGGTGTCGGGTCGGTCGAGATCAACCCAGATCGGCCGGATCATCCGACATCCGGTGACCTCACGTAGCTCGTCCTCCCGGCGCTTCTCGGCGAAGACCGCGTCGCCCGCGTCCTGCCCCGGTCGCAACAGCCGGCCGTACTTCACCTTTCCGTCGAACTCTGCCATCAGCCCGAGCTCCGGCCAGGCGAAGTCGACAGTCCCCACCAGCCGATCGCCGTCCCACACCTCCCACTGCACGATCGGCATCGGCAGACCGGCCCGCCAGATCAGATACAGCAGACGGCTCTCCCCCACGGACTCCACCCGCCCGTTGGCCAGCCTCAGCACGAGTCGGACAGCGAGCATCCGCCGCGACCGCTGCATCTCGACGTACCGAGCCTCGAGCTGGTCGACCGAGGTGAGCCCTTCATGCAGATACCAGTTCGCGAGGACGAGGCCAGCCTCCGTGCCCACCAGGTTGCAAGAGTCCAGGACCGTGCGGGTCGGCGTCGTACGCCAGCCCTCCGGGGAGCGGGTCACGTCGACGACCCGCAGCGACCCCTCATGATGAACGACGCCCGCGCTCCGTCGCCCACCCCCACTCAGGTGAGTCAGGTGGACCGATGAGAGGTCGACGCCCCAATCGGGCGCGCCGTCGGCGATCGCCTGGGACGTGTGCGACACGACGACATGGTCGCGGTACAGCGCCTGGACGGCGCGGGTCAGTACGCCGTGCCGCTGTCGCCTCGTCATCGTCGACCACTCCCGTCGTGGGGCGTACACCCCCTGACGAATGCGCACGAGCTCGCCGATCCTGACGAGCCGAGCAAGTGCGTTGTCGTCGATACCGAGCGCCACGGCATCGCGTCTGAGCAGGAAGCCCTGCGTACTGCCCGTCCCCAGAAGTGCATCCAACATGCCCCCGACGTTGCCCGTTCTTCGCCGGTCGCGCACCCGCCTCGACGTTGCCTGTGGATATCGCCGAGCGGGGCAGACCCGTGCGGTTCACACGCTCCGGACGAAACTGGTGCCTCCCGTATGAAGCTTCGTACGGGAGCCGTGAAGCCGTGAGATTCACCGGGCACCCGGTGAATCTCAGGGCAGCGCCGCGACTCAGTGCAGGCGGTGGTGGCGGGTGGGGCGGGGGTCGGGGCGGGGCTTGCGCTCGACGGAGACGCCGCCCCAGATCGCGATGCCCCTGACCCGCACGGTGGGTGAGCTGTCGTCGAGCTCGGGGTCGACGAGGCCGGAGGGGCCGGAGTAGCCGCCCATGATGCCGACGCCCTCGATGACGACGTGGGTGTGGGGGCCGACGACGATCGAGGCGCCACCCATGAAGGCGTTGACCGTGATCACGACCTCCTGGGCGGCGTAGGTCGCCTGGCGCAGGTCCAGGTTGGCCCCACCCATGAAGCAGGTGATCGTGAGCCGCTCCGGGACGGTCCACACCCCCGAGCGGTCCAGGCCGCTCATGATCGCCAGGTGACGCTGCTCGCGGGGACCTCCGGGGGTGATCTGCGAGGAGGCAGGGGCCGGGCGGGGCGCGGGCGGCCGGGCCGCGTCGCGATGCGCCGGCAGGTCCGAGGTGATCGGAAGGAGGTCGGCGTAGGTCTTGGCGGCGTACGTCGCCTCGAGCCGCTCGTCGAGCTCCTGCAGGTCGATGCGGCCGTCGCCCGCGGCGGTGCGCAGCAGCTCGGCCACCTCGTGGCGCTCGGCGTCGGAGACCCGCAGCTGCCTGGGGTCTGCGTCGGGGCGCTCGATCTCACCCATGCGAGGAATCCTACGGCGCAACGACCAGGACCGCCGCCGGCGCGACCTCGAGCCGCACCCGGACACCCGGCTCCAGCCGGGCGGCGTCGCTGCTCATGAGCTGGGCGACCACGAGGGTGCCGTCGTCCAGCATCACCCCGGCACGCGTCACCGGGCCCAGGAACGACACCGAGGCGACGTGCCCGTGTCCGGCGTCGTCCGGGACCACCGAGATCGACTCGGGGCGCACCAGGGCGACGCCCGCCTCGGCCGCCGACCCCGGGAGCACCGGCACACTGGTGCCGAGCAACGAGGCGCGACCGTCGACGACCCGGGCCGGGATCCGGTTGCTGAGCCCGACGAACTCCCCGACGAAGGGCGTGGCCGGGGCGGAGTAGAGCTCGGCCGGCGGCGCGATCTGGTCGAGCCGTCCGGCGTTCATGACCCCGACCCGGTCGGCGATCGCCAGGGCCTCCTCCTGGTCGTGGGTGACGAACAGCGTGGTCGTCCCGACGTCCATCTGAACTCGGCGGATCTCGTCGCGCAGCTGCACGCGGACCTTGGCGTCGAGGGCGGAGAGCGGCTCGTCGAGCAGCAGCACCGCCGGCTCCACCGCGAGCGCCCGCGCGAGCGCGACCCGCTGCTGCTGGCCGCCCGAGAGCTGGTTGGCGTAGCGGTCCTTCTGCTCCCCGAGCCCGACCAGGTCCAGCATGTCGCCGGCCCGCCTGCGCCGCTCGGCTCGGGGGCGACCGCGGAGCTTGAGCCCGAACGCGACGTTGTCGAGCACGGTGAGGTGAGGGAACAGGCTGTAGGCCTGGAAGACCATCCCCATGTCGCGCTTGTTGGCGGGCACCCGCGTGACGTCCTTGCCGCCTACGCTGATGGTGCCGGCGTCCTGGCGCTCGAGGCCCGCCAGCAGCCGCAGCGCGGTGGTCTTGCCGCAGCCGGAGGGCCCCAGCAGCACGACCATCTCCCCAGGCTCCAGGCGCAGGTCGAGGCCGTCGAGCGCCTGGACGTCGCCGTAGGTACGGCGCAGCCCGGTCATCTCGACGGCGAGGCCGGGTGGCGTGGAGGTCTCACGGGAGGTCTCACTGGGAGACGGGGACACGGTCATCTACTTCCTCCGGGGGTACGCCGCCGGCGGTCGAGGAACGACAGCACCACCAGCAGGGCGGCGGCGAACAGGATCGAGGCGAGGGCGGCGGCCATGGACTGCGGCGCGTCGCTCTTGCCGAGCTGGACGATCACGACGGGCAGGGTGTCGTAGTTGAGCAGGGACGAGACGGTGTACTCGCCGAGCACGAGCGCCACCGAGATGAAGGCGGCGCTGAGCACACCGGTCCAGATGTTGGGCGAGATCACCCGGACGATGACCGTGAGCCATCCGGCGCCGAGCGAGCGCGCCGCCTCCGAGAGCGTGCGGGAGTCGATCGACGAGAGCGCGGCGTCGATGGAGCGGTAGGCGTAGGGCAGCACGAGCACGACGTAGACGAACGTCAGCGTGAAGGCGGAGTCGCCCATCAGGTAGTCGACCCAGGCGTAGACGTTCTTGATGCCCACGACGATCACCAGCGCCGGGATGGTCAGCGGCAGCAGGCACAGGAACTCCACGAGCCGCGAGGCCCGCGGGACCCGCAGCCGCACCCACACCATGGTCGGCACCAGCAGCACCACCATGCCCACGACGGTGAGCAACGACAGCAGCAGCGAGGTGGTGATCGCCTCCGTCATGGCGGGGTCTTCGAGCAGCCCGCGCCAGGCCTCGCCGGTGCGCTCGCCGGTGCGCGGCACCTTGGTGCTGAAGTCGAGCAGGGCCACCAAGGGCAGCAGGAAGAAGACCGCGAACGCCGCCAGCAGCAGCCAGCGGAGCACGCGCCAGACCAGTCCCCCGGTCACGAGAGCCACCGCGACGTACGGCGGAGCAGCCAGGCGTACAGCGACATCACGACGGCGACGACCACGACCATCTCGAGGGCGAGGGCGTAGCCGAAGTTGGCCTGGCCGAGCACGATCTCGCTGGTGAGGGCGGAGCGGATCAGCAGCGGTGTGATCGGGGCGCCCTGGTTGACCAGCGCCGCCGCGGTGGCATAGGCCGCGAACGCGTTGGCGAACAGCAGCAGCGCCGAGCCCAGGAAGGCCGGTCGCAGCAGCGGGAACGCCACCTGCAGCCAGTACTGCCGGGTCGTGGCGCCGAGGTTGACCGCCGCCTCGCGCCACTGCGGGCGCAGGCCCTCCAGGGCCGGCATGAAGACGATCACCATCAGCGGGATCTGGAAGTAGGAGTAGACCAGGATCAGGCCTGGCAGCTCGTAGAGCCAGCTAGCCCCCGTCTCGCTCGCGCCGAACACGTCGGCCAGGACGCCGGTGAGCAGTCCGCCGAAGCCGAGCGTCGCCATCCACGCGAAGGCGAGGGTGACCCCGCCGAACTGGGCCAGTACGCCGCACACGGCGGTGACCGCGCGGCGCATCACGCTGGTGGGCGGGGCGGTGACGACCAGGTAGGCCAGCAGCGCGCCCAGCACCGCACCGACCGCGGCCGAGGTGAACGACAAGATCACGCTCTCGCGCAGCGCGCGCAGCGGCGTGCCCTCGCCCAGCGCCCGGATCTTCTCCAGGCTGAAGCCGCCGGTCTCGGCCTGGAAGGCACCGACCACGACGGTGATGGTGGGGATGATGAGGAAGATCCCGATGAAGACCAGGAACGGGAGCAGCCCCAGTGCCGGCCCCAGGGAGAGCCCGGCGCCTGGGCGCCGTCCTCTCCCGGGGACCGTCTCCGGGGCGGCGGTCGCCGCTGCGGCCAGCGGTGCGGCTGCCGACATGGTCAGCCGATGGCCTTCGCCCAGTTGTCCGCGAGGTAGCCGGCCATCTTCTCCGTCTGCTCGTTGGTGGGGATCACCGGCTCACCGCCGACCGGCGGGAGAGCGTCGTACAGCTCCTGGTCGATCGTCCCCGCCTCCACCATCGCCTCGGCGCGCACGGGGCGCGCCCCTCCGGCGAGCCAGAGGTTCTGGCCCTCGTCGCTGTAGAGGAACTCCTGCCACAGCCGGGCGGCCGCGGGGTGCGGCGCGTCGGCGTTGATGGCCTGGAAGTAGTAGCCGGCGACGGCCGCCTCGTCCGGGACGTAGACCTCCCAGGTGTCGAGCTTGGCCGACTCCATGGCGTTGAGGTAGTCCCAGTCGATGACGACGGGGGTCTGGCCGGACTCGATGGCGGCCGAGGTCGGGTCGACGGGCAGGAAGTTGCCGGCCTTCTTCATCTCGGCGAAGTACTCGACGCCCGGCTTGATGTCGTCGACCGAGCCGCCGTTGGCGATGGCCGCCATGACGACCCCGCTGAACGCGGCGCCCGCCTGCGTCGGGTCACCGTTGAGGGCGACCTTGCCCTTGAAGTCGGGGCCGAGCAGGTCGTCCAGCGACGTCACCTCGGGCACCACGCTGGAGTCGTAGCCCACCGACATGAACCCGCCGTAGTCGTTGACCCAGGCGCCGTTCGGGTCCTTGAACTCCTCGGGGATCTCGTCGAACTTCTCGACCTTGTACGGCGCGTACATGTCGGTGTTGGCCAGGGCCACGGACTGACCCAGGTCGAACACATCGGGCGCGCGGTCGGTGCCGGCGAGCTGCTCGGCGGCGTTGATCTCGTCCTGGCTGGCCGCGTCAGGCTGCGCCGAGTTGACCTTGATGTCGTACTTCTCCTCGAAGGTCTCGATGATCTCGCCGTAGTTGGCCCAGTCGGGCGGCAGGGCGATGACGTTGAGCTCACCCTCTTCCTCGGCGGCCGCGACGAGGTCCTCCATCGAGCCGAAGTCGTCGAGCGAGGTCGCGGTCGCAGCCTCCGAGGAGGAGCCGGAGTCCTTGTCATCGTCCTCGGGCGGGGCGCACGCGGCGAGAGCGGCGGTCGAGAGCAGCGCCATGACGGCCAGTAGTGAGATCTTGGGCTTCACGTTTCTCCTTGTTCAAGCGCGAGAGGCCGCGCGTCGACGCCCACCTTTCCAGGTGAGGCCTGCCCTGACGTTACTCCCACGCGACTGCAGCCGGTCACGCTGCCGAACATCTCGGGCAGTGCGCCGCAGCGCACTAGCCTGAGGACGTGCGCCGTGCCGTGACCGCCCTCGTCGGGGTCCTCGTGCTGCTGGGCGGCTCCGCGTGCACCTCACCGGACGAGCCACCGGAGGACCCGACGCCGGTCGCGGTCGGGTGGGAGCAGGTCTCGCTGCCGGTGCCGGACGGACCGGCCGGGCGGGTCGGCGTACGCGACGCCGTGGCGTGCGAGGGCACCTGGTGGCTGGTCGGGACGGTGTTCACCGGTGGGGACGGGACGCGGCCGGCGGCCTGGCGCAGCGACGACGACGGCCGGACCTGGCGGCCGCTGCGGTTCGCGCCGCGCGCCTACTGGGCCCGGCGCGCGGTGCTCTCCTCGGTGGCGTGCCGCGGCGACCGGGTGGTCATGGTCGGCGCCAAGTCCGGGGGCGCACACGGCAACCCGCGGGTCAGCACCTGGTACCAGCGCGGCGACGGCGCCTTCGTCGACGTGATCGCGCCGTTCCCGCTCTTCGGCGGTGTCGAGGCGGTCAGCGTCGAGCGGGTGGCTGCCGGGCCGTCCGAATGGCTGATCGCCGGGAACCGCACCTCGGGGGCGGCGGTCTGGGTGTCGCAGGACGAGCGCGAGTTCGAGCTCGTCGACGACGACCCCGCCCTGGGCCGCGACGAGCGCGTCGACACCCTCGCGATCGCGCAGGTGCACGACGGCGAGGGCTGGACGGTGGTGGGGAGCGGCCAGGTGGAGGGCCGGATCGTGCCGATGGCCTGGGTCTCCCCCGACGGCCGCGCCTGGTCGCGCCAGGAGGTCCCGGCCGGGCAGACGTTCACCGAGCTGCAGCGCGTCGCCGCGACGGGCGACGGGGTGCTCGCCGTCGGCCTGCGCGACGGCGCGGTGGGCAGCTGGCGCCGCACCGGCTCCGACTGGGTGGCCGGCGAGTCGTTCGGCCCGCTGGACCCCGACCGCGCCGCGTTCGCCGGGCCGTCGGGCCTGGTCGCATCCGGCGACCGGGCGCTGGCCACGGCCAGCGACGGGACGTCGTACGCCGCCTGGGCGACGCTCGACTCGTCCTCCTGGCGCCCCGTCGAGGTCCCGGTCAACCCCGCCGCCGGCGGCGGACGGGTCCTGACCGTGGCCGCGACCGACGAGACCCTGCTGCTGCTCGCCGACGACGGCCTGGCCGGGCGGGTCTGGCGCGCGTCCTGGCCCGCCGGCTAACGCACGGCGGCGCGGCACTGCGCCGGGCGGCACCCGTCGAGCCGCAGCAGGCGCCTCATCAGGTCACGGGCGTAGGGCTTGTCGTGGTCCTCGGCGAACACGTTGACGTCCTCCCACGGCCGGTCGTAGCGGTACAGCTCGAAGGCGGGGTCGGTGCCGGACCACGACGGGTCCAGGTCGAGACGGACGAGCAGCCCCCGCTCGCCCCGCACCGCCACGAACGACGGGATCAGGTCGATGGTCCCCCCCGAGCCCTCGTCGGTGTCCACCTCGCCCGGCTGCGACTTGGCGTAGGTGTGCTCGAAGAACGCGTAGCGTGCGCCCGGCGCCTCGGGACGGGTCAGCGTCGCGGCGAAGGACCGCCCGGAGCGGAAGCGCGGCGTCCGCACGCCCGCCAGCTCCTCGAACGTCGGCGCGAGGTCGATGTTGCTGACGAACTGGTGACGAGTGCCGGGCACCACGCCCGGCCCGACCACCACCAGGGGTACCCGGCTGTCGGAGTCGTACGGCGTGCCCTTGCCGCCGTTGAGCTGGTGCTGGCCGAGGTGGAATCCGTTGTCGGAGGTGAGGAACACGTAGGCGTCCGGGCCGGCGGCCTTGCGCACCCGCTTGACCAGCCGGTCGACGGACTGCACCATCCGCGCGCGGTCGCGGTAGCGGGTCAGCGCCTGCTGGTCGGTCAGCGTGATCTCGTTGGTGCGCCAGGGCGGCGCCGGGGCGGTCGAGCCGTCGGGCAGCAGGTAGGTGGGCGCGTTGTCCTCGCGCGGGTCGCCGTAGCCCGTCAGGTCGTCGAGCGTCAGCTCACCGCACGGGCGGGTGCCGCAGTTGCCGCCGGTGGTCCCGCCCCCCCGAGGCCGGTCGCGGAAGGCGGCGGGGAACTGAGTGCCGCCGGGATAGGCCGCCCCCATCGAGCTGTGGGGGGCGTAGGTCGCGACCTCGAGGAAGTACGGCGGGTCGCCCGGTCGCCGCTCCTTGAGGAACTCGACGGCCTTGCGGGCGGTGACGGTGGTGGCGTACGCCCGGTCGCGTCGGGCCGCCGGCGCCGAGAGCGGCGGCTTGGGGTGGTCCTGGAGCTGCACCTCCCCGTCGGCGTCGAGATAGGTGCTCTGGAAGTCCCATCCGTTGTAGGCCGCACCCGAGAGGGCCTGCCAGTCGCTCCAGCCGGGAACCGTCGGCGCGGGCAGCTCGACCCCGGCGACCGACTCCCCCCGGTAGCCGTTGAGGAACTTCCCGACGAAGCCGGTGTGGTAGCCCGCGTCCTGCAGGTTCACGCTGAACTGCCGTTGCTCGTTGCCGTGGGCGACGAAGGCCTCGTAGCCGCCGATGGGGTCCTCGGGGTCGTTCGGCGTGTTCGTCAGTACGCCGGTCTGGTGCGGCAGCTGTCCGGTCGCCATCGCCGCGCGCGAGGGGCAGCACAGCGAGTCGACGACGAACGCGTTGTCGTAGGTAGCGCCTTCTGTTGCCATCCGCTGCGCGTGCGGCATCGTCGCCAGCAGCTCGAGGGAGAAGTCGTCCATCAGGATCAGGACGATGTCAGCGCGTCCGTCGGTGCCGACGGCCTGCGCCGGGACGACCGTCGGGCGCTCGCCGTCCGCCGCGGGGGACCGGGTCCCTCGGGTGTCCCGGTCGGCCATCGCGCCGACGGCGAGCACGCCGGAGATCGTGACCGCCAGCACTGCCGCCACGGCCGCGAGACGCCTGGACCCGGCCATCATCCCTCCTCCGGCCGGTCCCCGAGCGGTCCGGCCTCACATGCCCCTGCCTTTCAGACGCATGGGGGGCACACTCAGGTTGCCCGAGGTCGGCGGCCGTCTCGTGGAGGCGCGGCGATAGCCTGCCCCGGTGACCACCGGCGACGACTTCCGCTACTCCGACCTGCTGCCGACCGGCCGTGACGACACGCCGTACCGGCTGCTCACGACCGAGGGGGTGTCCACCTTCGAGGCCGACGGGCAGAGCTTCCTGCGGGTCTCGCCGGAGGCGATCCAGCGGCTCACCGCGGAGGCGATGCACGACATCTCGCACTACCTGCGTCCCGCGCACCTCGCGCAGCTGCGCCGGATCATCGACGACCCTGAGGCGTCCGGCAACGACCGCTTCGTCGCGCTCGACCTGCTGAAGAACGTCAACATCTCCGCCGGCGGCGTGCTGCCGATGTGCCAGGACACCGGCACCGCGATCGTCATGGGTAAGAAGACCGAGGGCGTGCTCACCGGCGTCGACGACGGCGAGGCGATCAGCCGCGGCGTCTACGACGCCTACACCAAGCTCAACCTTCGCTACTCCCAGCTCGCGCCCCTGACGACGTGGGAGGAGAAGAACACCGGAACCAACCTGCCGGCGCAGATCGAGCTGTACTCGACGCCGCAGACCTCGGGCCGCCCGGAGTACAAGTTCCTGTTCATGGCCAAGGGCGGCGGGTCGGCCAACAAGTCGTTCCTGTTCCAGGAGACCAAGGCCGTCTTGAACCCCACGCGGATGCTGGAGTTCCTCGACGAGAAGATCCGCTCGCTCGGGACCGCGGCCTGTCCGCCGTACCACCTGGCGATCGTGATCGGCGGCACCTCGGCGGAGTTCGCGCTCAAGACCGCCAAGTACGCCTCCGCGCACTACCTCGACAACCTCCCCACCGCGGGCTCGATGAGCGCCCACGGCTTCCGCGACCTCGCGCTCGAGGAGGAGGTCTTCAAGCTCACGCAGTCGTTCGGGATCGGTGCGCAGTTCGGTGGCAAGTACTTCTGCCACGACGTCCGCGTCGTGCGCCTGCCGCGCCACGGCGCCTCGTGCCCGGTCGCGATCGCGGTGTCGTGCTCGGCGGACCGGCAGGCACTCGGCAAGATCACGCCCGACGGGGTGTTCCTCGAGCAGCTCGAGATGGATCCGGCGCAGTACATGCCCGACGCGGGCGTGGCCGAGGACATCGCCGGCGGCGCCGTCGTACCGATCGACCTCAACCAGCCGATGGCCGACATCCTCGCCGAGCTGCGCCGCCACCCGGTCAAGACCCGGCTCTCGCTCACCGGCCCGCTCGTGGTCGCCCGCGACATCGCGCACGCCAAGATCAAGGAGCGGCTCGACGCCGGGGAGCCGATGCCGCAGTACCTGCGCGACCACCCCGTCTACTATGCCGGTCCGGCCAAGACCCCCGACGGCCTGGCCTCCGGCTCCTTCGGTCCGACCACGGCCGGCCGGATGGACTCCTACGTCGAGCAGTTCCAGGCGGCCGGCGGCTCGATGGTCATGCTGGCCAAGGGCAACCGCTCCCAGCAGGTCACCGACGCCTGCCACGCCCACGGCGGCTTCTACCTCGGCTCCATCGGCGGCCCCGCGGCCCGCCTCGCCCAGGACTGCATCCGCTCGGTGTCGGTGCTGGAGTACGAGGAGCTCGGCATGGAGGCCGTCTGGAGGATCGAGGTCGAGGACTTCCCCGCCTTCATCGTCGTCGACGACCAGGGCAACGACTTCTTCACCGACCCCTCCGGCGCCGTCACCGTCCCGCTCAGCTCGTTGCTCGGCAGCGGCCTCCGCGTCCGCAGCGCCCAGTAGCCGATCGACCCGTCACCGGTCGGTCAGGAGGCGAGGGCGCGCAGCCCGTCGACGAGCGGGGTGGTGGGGCGGCCGATCAGGCGGGAGAGGCTGCCGTCGGTGTGCTCGAGGATCCCGTCACGGATGTTGCCCTCGAGCGCGACGACGAAGCCCGCGGTGCCGGCGTCGAGACCGACCGACTGCAGCTGGGCGAGGCGCTCCTCGGGGGTGAGCTGCTGCAGCGCGACCTCGCGGCCCAGCACCTCCGACATCGCCTGCGCGAGGGTCGCGAAGTCCCACGCGACGTCGCCGGCCAGCTCGTAGACCTGGCCGATGTGGCCGTCGGTGGTGAGGACCACGGCCGCGGCCTCCGCGAAGTCCGCACGCGAGGCGCTCGGCACCCGGCCGTCGCCGGCGCTGGTCACCAGCACACCGTGCTCCCGCGCGACCTCGAGGTCATCGGCGTAGTTCTCGGTGTACCAGTTGTTGCGCAGCACCGTCGCGGGGACGCCCGGCGCGGCGAGGTGCTCCTCGGTCGCCTTGTGCTCGGGGGCGATCACCAACGGGCTGGTCGTCGCCTGGGGGGCGCTCGTGTAGACGAGCTGCTGGACCCCGGCGGCCCCGGCCGCGTCGATCACGCCAGCGTGCTGCTCGATGCGCTGGCCCACCTCGGAGCCCGAGATCAGCAGCACCCGGTCCGCGCCCTCGACGGCCGCCGTCACCGAGGCCGGGACCGCGTAGTCCAGCGGGACGGCCTGCACGCCGCGCTCGGAGTACGCCGCCAGCGACTCGGGCCGGCGCGCGCCGGCGCGGATCGTGGCCGGGTCGACGCCACGGTCCAGTAGCGAGTCCAGGACGAGGCGGCCGAGGTGCCCGGAGGCGGCGGTGACGAGGAGGGTCATGGGTGGTCCTTCGCGGTCGTGCGGACGGGGGTCACTCGACCGAACCGCTGGTCGCGGCGGATCCTTCCCCCGGCCCGCGCGGCCGGTGCGACGAGCCGGTGCGCCTCGTCAGCGCGACGACTCGTTGCCCTCCTCGGGCGGGTTGTGCCGCGGCAGAGCGTTGGGGCCCGCGGTGCCCTCCTGGGCCTCGCCGCTCTGGTCGTCGGGGTTGCCGGCGACCGCCTGGTCGTCGGAGATCGGCACGTCGGCCACGTCCGGGTCCATCGAGGCGACCTCCGAGACCTGGCCCTCGTCCTGCGTACCGTCGTCCATCGTCGGGCTCCTCTCGTCGTGGGACGAACCGGTACCCGCCGCGCGCCGGGCTCACTCACCGGACCGGCCGAGCGCGGCGTCGAGCGCGGCGTCCGTCCGGTCCACCTCCTCGTCGGAGCCGGTGACCCCCGGGCCCTGCAGCAGCACGGACGTGAACCGCCCGCCGCCGCAGGCCTGAGCCGTGATCGCCTCTGGCGCCTCCCGGTCGGGGATCACGTTGACCACGCGCTCGAGCCCGGGCCCCAGTCCCTGGAGCTCCACGAACAGCGAGAACAGCTCGCACCCCTCCGCGTCGTCCACCTCGTCGGAGGCCAGGATCCGCCGCGCCTCCTCGATCTTGGCGCCGGTCCCCGGGTCGTCGCCGAGCTCCTGCTCGACCGCGTCGAGGGCGGGCCCGAGGTTGGCGACCCAGTCGGCGACGGGCACGTCGATCACCTGGACGCCGGTGTCGGCAGGCGAGCCCCAGCGGCAGGTCGGCAGCCCGGTGACCTCCCCGGCCTCGGGCTCGCCGAGGTCCTTGCCGGCGAGCGCGACCACGTCGTCGGCCGACAGCAGATCGCAGGTCTCCCGCGCCTCGTCGCTGACCTCGGGGCTGCTCTCGCTCTCGCCCGCACAGCCGCCCAGGACCGCGAGCAGGATGGCGACGGCGACGGCTGGGACCAGGCGCATGAAGTGCTCCCTACGAGGGAATGGGAACCCCGATCCTGCCTCGTCCGTTGGCCGAGGAGAAGGCCCACCCAGAGGAGCGCATCATGCAGTGCCCCACCGACGGAACCACGCTGACGATGAGCGAGCGCAGCGGTATCGAGATCGACTACTGCCCGAGCTGCCGCGGCGTCTGGCTGGATCGGGGCGAGCTCGACAAGCTCATCGAGCGCTCCGTCGCCCAGCAGGCACCCCCCGCGCCCGCGCCGCAGCAACCCTCCCGCGAGCGCAGCTACGAGCGCTACGAGGAGCCGCGCCACCACGAGCAGGGCTACGAGCGGGGCTACCAGCAGCAGGGCTACAAGAAGAAGCGCAAGGAGAGCTGGCTCAGCGAGATCTTCGACTGACCCGGCCGCGCCCACGGCGTGCCCGCGGGCCCGGTCCCGTCCCGCCGGCATCTCTTGGCAGGATGAGGCCATGGAGTACGTCGAGCTCGCCCGGGCCGAGTCCGAGCGCGGCGAGCTGGTGCTGCGAGAGCGGCGCCCCGCCGATGGCCCCTCCGTCATCGAGCTGCGGTCCAACGGCGCCTTCGTGATGGACACCCTCGAGGTGAGCACCGAGCGCGCGCTCGCGACCGCGGCGCTCGCGCTGGTCGAGGACCCGAAGGCGGTGGTGGTCGGCGGGCTCGGGCTCGGGTTCACGATGCACGAGGTCCTGGCCGACTCCCGCGTGGAGACCTGCGCGGTGGTCGAGATCGAGGAGGCCCTCGTCGGCTGGATGCGCGACGGCACCATCCCCCACGGCCCGGCGCTGCTCGCCGACGAGCGGGTGCGCCTCGTGGTCGCCGACGTGGCGGTCGCGCTCGCCGAGGCCCGCCCGGCGTCGTACGACCTGATCCTGCTGGACGTCGACAACGGCCCCGGCTACCTCGTCCACGAGCGCAACGCCGAGCTCTACCGTGAGCCGCTGCTGCGCGCCGCGCGGGAGACGCTGCGACCCGGTGGCGCGCTCGCGATCTGGTCGGCGAGCCCGGCGCCCGAGCTCGCCGACGTCCTCACCGGCGTGTTCGGCCAGGTGCAGGCGCAGCCGCTGGAGGTGCTGCTCCAGGGGCGCGAGGAGCACTACTGGATCTACGTCGGCCGCGCTCAGGAGAATGCGCTGCGGTAGAAGCCGGCCTGGCCTGGGTAGTAGTCGTCCCAGAGGACCCCGGCCACGTCGCGACCGGTCTCGGCGGCGACCAGCCGGTCCAGGTAGTAGTCCCAGCCAGGCCCGACGCTCTCGGCGACGGACGGGTCGCTCATCACCTGCGCGAAGGTCAAGGTCGTGACGCCGTCGCTCTCCACGAGGTCCAACTCGAGCTGCCACACCATGCCGTCGGGGTCCTCCGGGCCGGTGCCGCCCGAGTGCGTCACCAGTCGCCGCGGCGGCTCGCAGACCTCGATCCGGTAGGTCTCCGCCGCGACGTCCTCACCCTCCGCGGTCATCCGGAACGACACCGCGCCCGACGCCGGGTCGCCCGACCAGGTCCCGATCCAGCGCGCCAGCCGCTCCGGCTCGGTCACCGCCGCCCACACGTCCTCGATGGGGGCGGCGAACGTGCGGGTGTAGGCGACGTACGACGTGCCGTCGCGGGCCTCTCGACGGCCGGTGGGGGCGATGCGGCTCATGCGGTCTCCTCGGTGATGGCCGGTCCGGCGCCGGCGCGGTCGGCGCGGTGCTCGCGTCCGGTGCGGCGGACCTCGAGCTCGAGGCCGTCCAGCGCGGACTCCGCGAAGGGCGGAGCGTGTCGCAGCTCGGCGGCGAACGCCAGGACGGGCGCCATCGCCTCCGCGCGCAGCCGGTAGTGGCGCTCCCGACCCCGGTCCTCGGCCGCGGCGAGCCCGGCCTCGGTGAGCACGCGCAGGTGCCGGCTGACCGCCGGGCGACTGACCGTCTGGGCCGCCGCCAGGTCGACCACGCGCGCCGGGCCGGCGGCGAGCGCCCGCAGCAGCTCCCGGCGCACCGGGTCGGCCAGCGCGGCGAAGACGTCCATACCTATTGGTAACTGCTTCCTTACCAATTAGTCAAGGGTTAGCGTGACCCCATGACCGAGTACCGCACCGAACACGACTCCATGGGCGAGGTCCTCGTCCCCCGCGACGCCCTGTGGCGGGCGCAGACCCAGCGCGCGGTCGAGAACTTCCCGATCAGCGGCACCCCGCTGGAGCGCCGGATGATCGAGGCGCTGGCGCTGGTGAAGGGCGCGGCCGCGCGCGCCAACCGCGAGCTCGACATCCTGCCCGAGGAGCAGGCCGCCGCGATCGCCGACGCCGCCGCAGCCGTGGCTGCGGGCGAGCACGACACGCACTTCCCGATCGACGTGTTCCAGACCGGATCCGGCACGAGCTCGAACATGAACACCAACGAGGTGATCGCCTCGCTGGCCACGCGCGCCGGTGTCGAGCTGCACCCCAACGACCACGTCAACGCGAGCCAGTCCAGCAACGACACCTTCCCCACGGCGATCCACGTCGCGGTCACGCGCGCGGTCGTGGGCGACCTCCTGCCGGCGATCGACGTGCTCGGATCCAGCCTGGAGGCCAAGGCCGACGAGTTCGCCGGCCTGGTGAAGTCCGGCCGCACGCACCTGATGGACGCGACCCCGGTGATGCTCGGCCAGGAGCTCGGCGGCTACGCCGCGACGGTGCGCTACGCCGCCGAGCGGCTGGACTCCGTGCTGCCGCGGGTGCGCGAGCTGCCCCTGGGCGGTACGGCGGTCGGCACCGGCATCAACACCCCGCCCGGCTTCGCGCAGGCCGCGATCGCCGCCCTCAACGAGCTCACGGGCGAGACGTTCACCGAGGCCCGCAACCACTTCGAGGCGCAGGGCACCCGCGACTCGCTGGTGGAGCTGAGCGGCGTCCTGCGCACGCTCGCCGTCGGGCTGACCAAGATCTGCAACGACCTGCGCTGGATGTCCTCAGGCCCCACCACCGGCCTGGCGGAGATCCACCTGCCCGACCTGCAGCCGGGGTCCAGCATCATGCCCGGCAAGGTCAACCCGGTCCTGCCCGAGGCCACGCTGATGGTGTGCGCGCAGGTGATCGGCAACGACGCCGCGGTGGCCGTGGCCGGGGCCAGCGGCAGCTTCGAGCTCAACGTCGCGATGCCGGTCATGGCGCGCAACCTGCTCGAGTCGGTGCGGATCCTGTCGACGTCGATGACCCTGCTCGCCGAGCGCTGCGTCGACGGGATCACCGCCGACGCCGAGCGGATGCGGCGCTACGCGGCCTCGTCTCCCTCGGTGGTCACGCCGCTGAACAAGTACGTCGGCTACGAGAACGCCGCCAAGATCGCCAAGCGGGCGCTCGCCGAGGGCGCCACGATCCGCGAGACCGTGCTCGAGATGGGCTTCGTCGAGCGCGGCGACCTGACCGAGGCGCAGCTCGACGAGGCGCTCGACCTGGAGAGCATGACCCACCCGTGACGCCCAAGACGGTGGTTGTCACCGGCGCCAGCGACGGCATCGGGCTGGAGTGCGCGCGGCAGGTGGCCGCGCTGGGTCACCGGGTCGTGATGGTGGGCCGCAACCCCGACAAGACCCGCGCCGCGGTCGCGTCGGTGCGCGCGTCCGCGCCCGGGGCGGTGGTCGAGCAGGCGCTCGTCGACCTCGCCTCCCAGGACTCGGTCCGTGCGCTGGCCGACCACCTGCTGGCCGCCTGCGAGCGGATCGACGTCCTGGTCAGCAACGCAGGCTCGGTCTTCGAGCGCCGTACCCTCACCGACGCCGGGATCGAGGCGACCTTCGCGGTCAACCACCTCGGCGGGTTCCTGCTGACCGAGCTGCTGCGCGAGCGGATCGTGGCCGGCGCTCCGGCCCGGATCGTGATCACCAGCTCGCGCGGCCACTACTCCGGCACCCTGGACTTCACCGATCTCGGCTTCGAGCGCGGCTACTCCATCCTGCGCGCGTACAGCCGCTCCAAGCTCGCCAACGTGCTGCACACCCGGGAGCTCGCCCGGCAGCTCGACGGCACCGGCGTCACCGTCAACTGCCTGCACCCCGGCGCCGTCGCCACCTCGATCTGGAGCGGCGCCCCCTGGTGGGCGCGGCCCGTGCTGGCGCTGGGCAAACGGGTCGCGATGATCTCCCCCGAGGAGGGCGGTGCTCACCTCGCGTACCTGGCCGTCGGCCCCGAGGTCGAGGGTCGCACCGGCGGCTACTACGACGAGGGACGGCTCACCGAGCCGTCGACGGTAGCGCGCAACGAGGCGGTGGCGTGTCGGCTGTGGGCGGAGAGCCAGCGTCTGGTGGGGTTGCCGGCATGACCGACATGACCAGCCCCGACGCGGTGCGCCGTCAGTACGCGGCCGAGGGCAACCTGCAGGTCCGATCCTCCGTGTGGCACCCCGACGCCGACGGCCGCGACCCCTCCGCCCTCGCCCTGGACGCCGTGGTCGGCGCCGCGCCGACACGGATGCTCGAGGTCGGCTGCGGCACCGGCGCGTTCGCGGCGCGCGTCCGCGAGGTCCTGCCCGCCACCGACCTGGTCGCCATCGACTCCTCGGAGCGGTTCGTCGAGCTGACCCGTGCGCGCGGTGTCACCGCGCACGTGGCTGACGCCCAGGCGCTGCCGTTCGAGGACAGCTCCTTCCACCTCGTCGCCGCACTGTGGATGCTCTACCACGTCCCGGACCTGCACCGTGGCCTCGCCGAGGTCCGGCGGGTGCTCCGCCCCGGCGGCACGTTCCTCGCGGTCACCAACGGCGACCAGCACGTGGCCGAGCTCCGCCGCGCCGTCGGCCGGCCACCCATGGTCACGCACTTCAGCAGCGAGAACGGCGAGGCGGCGCTCGGCCGGCACTTCTCCGACGTACGGCGTGAGGACCTGCGCCCGCGCGCGGTCTTCCCCGACCACGCCGCGGCCCTCGCGTACCTCGCCTCCTCCGAGGAGCCCAGCCAGCGCGACCTCCCGTGGTTCGACGGCCCCCGCGAGTACGCCGGCCACGTCACGGTGTTCGTGTGCCGCTGAGGGCCGTGAGTTTCACC
>NZ_JAJNRO010000015.1:0-48782 GCF_021083605.1 Nocardioides sp. cx-169 | reverse complement strand
GACAGGCAGGCGGTCTCGCGGGCCAGGATGGTGGCGCGCCACTCGTTGAGCCGCCCGGCGCGCATGAGCGCCAGGGTGTGGGGCATCTCGTGCTGCAGGACCTTCGCGAGGCGAGGAGGCGGGCGGCTTTGGTGGGTGACTCGTGGCGGGCCAGACCGACCTGCTCGGCGATGCCCTCGCCGAGGCGGGAGGTGGGGACGCCGGCCGCCGCCTGGACCTGTCGCTGCGAGGCGTCCAGCTCCACGGTTGTCGTCGCCTGCGCCGCCGAGGCGGTGCACTTGAGACCCTCCGCGGCACCGAGCAGCTGCACTCGCTGCGCATCCGAGAGCGCGCGGGGGCAGTCGGCGAGAGCGCGTTGCGTCTCGGCGATCTGCCGCATGAGACTGTCGAACATGTGTTCGATTTTACGCCGGATGCCCTTGATGGTCCACGGCTGTGGACGGTAAGTGGCTATCGAATCGAGAGTTCTTCCAGTGCTGAGGTCACCTTGACCACATAGGCGTCATGGTCGGAGATGCGAGTCTCGCCGACGAAGGCTCGATGGCGTTCGGTGACGCCGACCTCCCACGTCGCGGGGACAGCGATGTGGTCGATGCTCAGGAGGCCCTCGAGGTGGTGCGGTGACGAGGCGGTGGGCACCTGAAGCTGCAGACGCTCGAGGGCCGCGAGCAGGGACTGCCGGCCGGCGACGGCGCCGGTCCACTCGCGGCCGATCAGGGCATGGTTCCAGTCGCCGCCCCAGATCTCAGGGCCGCGTGCCTCCACGTCCGCCACGGCCGCGCTCGTTCTCTCCGCCGTGTTGACCCCTATCCACGGCTCCCGGGTGCCACAACCCTTCCACGGCAGGACGGATGAACACACCCGCAAGCCCGCCAGCTCGACCAAGGCCGAGGCGCCGTGGGGGTCCGGCAGCGGGGACATCGGCAGCCGGGAGGCGACCGCGGCCCAGCGCCGTTTGGCCGCCATCGCCTGGCCTCCCAGGTGCAGGTCGTGCCCGCCCAGCTCGACACGTTCGTTGACCTCGGTGAGAAGCAGAACGTCACAGTCCATCGTCTCGATCAGGTCGAGGTGGCGTGCGTCCCAGCGGCCGGCGTGGCCGGCGGCCCCGAAGACCGGGCCGCCGACCACCGCGCACACCGTCCAGAGGGCGACGTAGGTGAAGCCGGCGTCATAGCCACGGAGCTCCGCGGTGACGTAGTAGCCGGCCACCTGCAGCAGCGTGGCCGCCATGCCGAGCCAGCACGCCGTCCGCAGCCGCGATTGGAACGCGCCGGCCACGAAGGCGGTGGTCAGCCAGGGGCTCGCGGCATTGACCAACGCCAGCCAGGGGAAGTCCAGCACTGCCTGGAGGAACGACGTGAGGACACCCACGGCCAGACCCAGGGCGAGGGCGGCAAGCGCGGGGACGACGGGGGACGTGGAGCCGAGCACGCGGGAATCGTAGGGGCCGGGCGTAAGCGGCCAACGCGATCGGTCCGGGTCCCGACGTAGCCGGAGACCAGTCCGTTACCCGTGGACACTCCGAGCGGCATCGGGCGTAACACACCGGCAACCTTGCGAGCACCAGCCCGCTCTACGTTCGGCCCGTCCCCTCCGAGCGAAGAGAGAAGAGACCACCCCATCGTGACCTTCCTGTCCCCACGCCGCCCCGACCGTCGCCGCACGGCGACCGGCGTCGCCGCGCTGTCCCTCGCCCTCCTGGCCACGACCGCCGCGCTCGCCCCGGCAGCCGCCGAGCCCACCCCGGCGGCGCAGATCGACGTCGTCGAGCTTGGCGTCAGCGGCGCCCTCGAGGCCCTGGAGGCCGGCGACATCACCAGCGTCCAGCTGGTCGAGCAGTACCTCGGCCGGATCGCCGCCTACGACGGCACCACGTACGGCGCCGGGCTGGGCGCCTTCGTCACCCTCAACGACGACGCGGTGGCGCAGGCGGCCGAGCTCGACCGCGAGCGCGCGGCGGGCGCGCTCCGGGGACCGCTGCACGGCGTGCCGGTGGTGGTGAAGGACAACATCGACACCGCCGACATGCCCACCACCCACGGCAACCAGGCGCTGGCGACGTACCAGCCGCACCACGACGCCGAGGTGGTGCGCCGACTCGAGGGGGCCGGCGCGATCATCCTCGGCAAGAGCAACATGGCCGAGTTCGCCGCCTGGTGGGACACCTACAGCTCCGTGCGTGGGCGCTCGCACAACCCCTACGACCTGACCCGCAACGTCAACGGGTCCAGCGGCGGCTCCGCGGCCGCGGTCGCCGCCAGCCTGGGCGCCGTGGGCCTCGGGACCGAGTCGTGCGGGTCGATCACCGACGTCTCGTCGTTCAGCAACCTGGTCGGCGTGCGGCCGACCGTGGGCATGGTCAGCCGCACCGGCGTCGACTACAACCTCATCGGCGACTCGGTCGGCCCCCTCGCCCTCAGCGTCGAGGACGCGGCCCGCACGCTCGATGTCCTGGCCGGCACCGACCCCAGGGACGAGCTGACCGCAGGGGCCGACGCGCGCATGCCCGCCTCCTACGTCGACGACCTGAGCACCACCTCGCTCCAGGGCGCCCGGATCGGCTACATGGTGCACCCGTTGGGGGCCGGCGACTTCGAGGTCGGCGAGGAGAGCGACTCCGTGCTCGCGACCGCCGACGCCGCGGTGGCCGACCTCGAGGCCCAGGGCGCGACCGTGGTCCCGATCGAGATCACCGACGCGTGGATGGCCGAGTACTACGACGGCCGGAGGCTGTGGGGCTCCGGCGGTCGCCAGGCCTACTTCGACCGCACCGAGGCGACCTGGCCCGTCGGCCTCGCGGAGCGCACAGCACCCACCGACCGGATCAACTACGCCGACCTGGTCGCGGCGAGTGACCGCATGCTGGCCGAGGACGTCTCCTCGCTCACCGGCAGCGACAACGTGCCGGCCGACGCCGAGCGCAACCAGCTCGCCAAGGACAACCGCAGGCACTTCGCCGACGGCATGCGGGCGCTCTACGAGGCCAACGACCTCGACGCCCTGTCCTTCCCGACGATGGCCTACCCGCCGGTCACGCTCGCCGACGACCCGACGCCGAGCTCGGCCGACGCACGGCAGTTCGGCTCGCACTGTGCCTGGGCCAACTTCTCCGGCTTCCCGATCGTGAGCGTCCCCGCCGGCTTCGACGAGGACGGGCTCCCCGTCGGCCTGAGCCTGATGGGCAAGCCCTACTCGGAGGCCGGGCTGCTGTCCTACGCCTACGACTTCGAGCACGCCACCGGTCACCGCACGGCGCCCGCCGCCACGCCGTCCCTGCTGCGGAAGGCGACGATCACCACCGTGACCGCGCCCGCCGCCACGACGTACGGCAAGAGGACCTCGGCCCGGATCCGCGTGAGCGGGCTGACCTCCGGCGAGGTCAAGGTCGAGATCGGCACCCGCCGGCCGGCCACCGCGGTGCTGCGCAAGGGCGTCGCCACGGTCCCGCTCCCGCGCGACCTGCGACCCGGTGCCCACCGCATCCGGGTCGCGTACGCCGGCAGCACCACCTCCGCACCATCGGCCGCGTCCAGCTCGATCCTCGTGCGCCGCGCCAAGGCGACGGTCCGGGTGCGGGTGCTCCGCTCGACGGGCGGAAGATCTCGCGTCCTCCGGGTCAGCACCGGCCTGGTCGGAGCGGGCACGACGCCGGCCACCGGTCGCCTCGTCATCCTGGACCACGGGCGACGGGTCGCGACCGGCTACGTGACGGCAGGTGACGGCAACGTGGTCCGCGTCCGGCTCCGCGGTCTCGCGACCGGCCTGCACCGGATCAAGGTGGTGTTGAGTCCGACCGCACTGCACTCCATCGGCACGTCGAAGGTGCGGACCATCCGGGTGCGCTGAGGCCTCAGCGCGTGACGTCGTACGGACGGTGGAGTCGCCTCTGCCGTCCGTACGGCGTCCGGGGCCAGGGACCCGCCCCGCGAGATGACGCCCCGGCGAGGGCCGCGAGCAACGCCCACTGGACGGCGAGCACGAGGCCGCCGGCCGCAACCGCGCCCCAGCCGAGGCTCAGGCCGGCGTCGATGCTGCCGATGCCGGAGCTGATCGCCCAGGTCAGGGGCCACATGGACAGCAGGTTGTTGGTGAGCGCGAAGAGCGCTCCCAGGGCCAGCCCGAAGGCGGCGAACCCGGCGGCGGTGCCCACGTGCACCGACCCGAGGCGGTAGGCCCCGAAGGCGACGGCGGTGAGCAGAGGCGCGGTCACGACCCCGGAGGCCTGCTCGAAGGAGAGCTGCAGCCAGCCGATCGGCGCCTCGTACGTCGTCGCTGCGATCATGGTGGCTGGCACCGTATCCGGAGGCGCGCCCCGGCCTCACCCCGCCAGGTGCCCCCAGGTGGGCGCCAGCTCGGCCCACGGACCGACGGCCGCGACGCGGCCCTCGGCGAGGACGACGACGCGGTCGGCCTGGGCCAGCGCGGCGCGCTTGCTGGTGGCGCCGATGACCGTGGCGCCACGGGCGCGCAGGGCCGACCAGAGCTCGATCTCGGTGGCAGCGTCGAGGGCGGACGAGACGTCGTCGGCGAGCAGGAGCTCGGTGTCGGCGGCGAGGCCGCGCGCCAGGGCCAGTCGCTGGACCTGACCGCCGGAGAGCCGGACACCGCGATGACCCACGAGCGAGTCGGGGCCCCCGGCGGCCTCGACGTCGGGCAGCATGCGGGCGGCCTCCAGAGCGGGCAGGACCTCGCGCTCGGGGTGGTCGAGGCGGACGTTGTCGGTGAAGGTGCCCGACAGGACCCGTGGGACCTGGGCGACGTGGGCGACGCGGCCGGGGCGCAGGAAGGTCTCGGGGTCCTCGACGCGGACGCCGTTCCAGCGGATCTCGCCGGTGCTGGTGACCAGCCCGGCCAGCGTCGAGAGCAGGCTGGACTTGCCGGAGCCGACCTGGCCCAGCAGCAGGACGAGCTCGCGGGAGCCGACGGTGAGGTCGACGCCGCTGACGCCGATGGTGCCGTCGTCGTGGATGGCCGAGACGCCGACCAGCTGGAGGGTGTGCAGCGGGTCGCGGGGGCCGGGCACCGGCGCCGGGGCGTGGCCGTGGACCAGGTCGACGCCCTCGGGCAGGTGCATCAGGTCGCCGCCGCCGCCGAGCCGGCTGGTGGTCTGCATCCAGGCGCGGGTGCCGGGGGCCTCGGTGACGATGGCGCCGGCGACCCGACCGAACCAGTCGAAGCCGTTGACCGCGCCGGCCACCAGCAACGCCGTGGCCAGGCCCCAGCCGCCGGCGACCATGACACCCCAGGCGGCCACGACGCCACACTGCACCATCACGATCGGCACCCCGTCGAGCATGGCCTGCACGCGGTGCTCGCGCACGGCCGCGTCGACGCGACCGGAGTCGACCTCGCGCAGGTGGGAGTGGACGCTGGGGGTGGATGCGGCGAGCTTGACGGTGCGCACGGAGTCGAGCGCCGAGACCAGCGAGCGGCCGAACCGCGCCCGCGCCGCGGCGGACGCAGCGGCCGAGCGGCCGGCGATCGGCCGGCCCAGCGAGGAGGCGAGGGCGGAGGCGACCATGACGGCGAGCAGCACCCCGCCGGCCAGCCAGCTCTGGGCGAGGATGGCGGTCACCGCGGCGATCGCGAGCCCGTTGACGAAGTCGACCCACCGGTCGGCGTAGCGCGCCAGGCGGTCGGCGTCCATGGTGCGCGCGACGACCTCGCCAGGAGGAGTACGGCGCAGGCGGCGCTGGTCGGTCTGGCCGGCGAGGACGGCCATGCGCACCCGCAGCATGACCGCGACCCACCAGCGCGGGTAGAGGCGGATGGCCTCGGCCAGCAGCAGGGGCGAGGCGATCAGCGACACCACGACGCACATCGTGAGCATCGTCGGGGTCTCGCCGCGCTGCAGCGCGACGACCAGATGTCCCCAGATCCAGCCGGTGATGGCACCGAACGCGCCGCACAGCGCGGAGGCCAGGAAGATCACGATGCTCAGGGCGCCCCACTGGGGCTCGATCCACAGCGCGGAGTTGGTGGCGCGGGCCAGGCTCGGGACGGCCTCCATCACCGGCTGGGCCGGCGGATCCCCCACCCGACGCGCGGTGCCGACCTGCAACGACGCGGACTCGAACGGCAGGGCGCGGTCCTCCTCGGCGGAGGCCTCCAGCAACGAGCGGAACGGGCCGGGCGTCGTGGCGAGCTGCGCGCGCGAGCCGCGCTGGACCACGCGGCCGCCGTCGAGGACCGCGACCTGCTGGGCGCGCTCGGTGGTCGAGAGCCGGTGGGCGACCAGAAGGCCGGTGCGACCGGCCAGCAGGCGGTCGGCGGCACGGACGACGTTGGCCTCGGTGACCGGGTCCATCCGGGCGGTCGCCTCGTCGAGCACGACCACGCTGACGTCGCGCACGAGCAGCCGGGCGAACGCGACCAGCTGCTCCTCCCCCGCCGACAGCGTCGTGCCGCCGGGGCCGAGCAGCGTGTCGAGGCCCTCGGAGAGGCCGGCGACCCAGTCGTCCAGACCAAGCTCGACCACCGCGGCGGTGATCCGCTCGCGCGGGAGGTCCTCGAACAGCGCGATGTTCTCCGCGAGCGTGCCGGCCAGGATCTCGGTGCGCTGGGTCACGACGCCCACGGCGGAGCGCAGCGACTGCAGCTCCAGGTCGAGCACGTCGACACCGCCGAGCAGGACCGTGCCGCGCTCGGGCTCGACCGCCCGCGAGAGCAGCGCGGCCAGCGTCGACTTGCCGGAGCCGGTGCGCCCGACGAGCGCGCAGGTGGTGCCGGCGGGGACCGCGAGCTCGACGTGGCGCAGCGCGAACCGCCCCTCGGCGTAGGCGAAGTGCAGGTCGGAGAAGTGGATGTCGAGGCGCCCGGTGGGGACCGGCGCGCCGGCGGTGGGCTCGCGCTCGGAGCCGAGCAGCCCGCGCAGACGGAGCACGGCGCCGAAGCCGGCCTGGAGGTCCGGCAGGTGGCGGGCGAGCTGGTCCACCTGGCCGACGAACATCGTCGTCACCAGGAACAGGGTGACCAGCGACGAGGTGTCGAGGTGGTCGGTGGTGACCAGCGCGACGCCGAGGACCGCGGTGGCGGCGAGGACGGCGTGGAGCATGGTGCCGGCGCGGCGCGTCACCCGGGCCTCGACTCGGAGCACCGCGTCGAACAGCTCGTGCACGTGAGCGGCGAGCTCGGTGCAGCGGCGCAGCACGTGGGCCTGTCCGCCGCTGGCCCGCATGTCGTCGCGCCCGGCGATGCCCTCCTCGAGCGCGGCCGCGTGGTCGGTCCAGGCGGCCTCCTCGATGACCTTGCGTCGCGAGATCTCCGGCAGCATCGGGCGCACGACGGCCAGCGCCGCCCACCCGGTGATCGGGAAGAGGATGAACGCCGGCCACCAGGTGAGGCCGGCGACGATCCACAGAGGGCCGGCGCCGAGCGTCGTACGGATCGCCATCCAGGCGCTCTGACGCAGCAGCGTGCCGACCTCGTGGGTGTCGTCGTCGACGCGGTCGAGCACCTCCCCCACGGCCTGCTCGGTCAGCGCTGACAGGGGCTGGTGCATCGCGGCGTCCAGAAGGTCGGCGCGCAGCCGCCCCTCGGCCCGGTCGACGACGCCGGCCCACAGCGTGCGCGCCAGCGTGTCGAGCACCGCGGCACCCACCACGCACATCGCGAGCACGGCGACGAGCCGGCCCGACGCCTCCTCGGCGAGCAGGCCGGCCACGAAGGAGCCCAGCGAGGTGCCGACCGCGGCTACGGCGCACGCCGACAGCGCCCAGATGGCGACCGGTCCGCGCAGACGGCGCCAGTCGACGGCGACCCCGGGTGCTGGGCGCTCGGCCGGGGTGAGGGTGGGGCGATCGCCGAGAGTCGTGGTCATCAGAGACGACGCTACGCGGCGGGACCGACAGTCGTCGCCTCCATTTCGGCCGGCGCTCGGAGGTGGTGGCTAGGCGCGGATGGGGCGGCCGGGGTAGGCCTGGGTGTCGAGGGTGGCGTCGCGGATGACGAGGCGGCCGGCGACGAGGAGGTGGCGGACGCCCAGGGAGGGCTGCGTGGGGTCGGTGTGCGTCGCCCGGTCGGTCACGGCGTCGGGGTCGAGGACGACGAGGTCGGCGTCCGAGCCGACGGCGAGGCGGCCCTTGCCGTGCATGGCGGCGGTGGTGTCGGCGAGGACCTGGGCGGGGAGGTAGGAGCAGCGGCGGAACGCCTCCGGCCAGCTCCAGGCGCCCTCCTCGCGCACCATCATCCGGATCGCGCGCAAGAAGGTGCCGGCCGTGCGCGGATGCGTCGTGCCACCCGGCGGCAGCGGCCACTCGCGAGTGTCGTGGGACCCGTCGTCCCAGGTGACCGGCATCGCGTCGCTGGCGACCATCGCGTCGGGGTGCTCGAGCGAGCGGCGGAGCAGCGCCGCGTCCGCCGGGTCGGTCTCGTCGAGGAACTCGATGATGCAGGTCTCCCCCGGCGAGTCCGCGCGCAGCTCGCGCAGGCGCCGCTCGTCCCGGATGCGCTCCCCGGTGCCGACCATGACGATGCTGGACGGGCCGATGTCCCAGCGACCCAGCAGCGACGGCTCGAGGAAGGCCGCGCCGACGGCGGTCGAGCCGGCGCCGTACGGGTAGGCCTCGACGGTGACGCGGGATCCCTCGGCGCGCGACTTGTCCAGCATCGCGAGCACCCGGTCGACGTGGCGGCGCGAGGTGCTGTTGACGTGGCAGTGGTGCATCGCCGCTCCGGTCTCGGCTGCCGCGCGCACGACCTCCTCGGAGCCGTCGATGGGCGTGGTCGGGTCGGCCTCGACGAGCTCCCGGACATGCGTGTACGTCGGTCGGCCGGCGGCGGCGGCGAGGCGCGCGACCGCGAGGTACTCGGCCGGGTCGAGCCGCGGCGCGTAGCCGAGGAGGATGCCGATGCCGAGCGCGCCGGCACCGAGCTCGCGCTCGATCAGCGCCAGGCTGTCGGCGAGCTCCCGCGGGGTCGACGAACGCTGCCACCCCGGCTCGCCCAGGACCGCCAGGCCGCTGGCGAGGGTGGCGTCGGGCTCGAGGCCGAGCAGCACCTGGGCCCGGGCCCCGCCCCACGACGCGGAGAAGCCGTAGTGCAGCGGCCTCCCGTGCGCGGCGGCCTCGGCGTAGGCGCGCTCGACCGGGATCAGGCCGGACTCCAGGTCGAGGGCGGTGGTGACGCCGTCGTACGCCTGCAGCCGCTGGCCGGCGACCGAGTGCACGTGGCTGTGCAGGTCCACGAAGCCGGGGCCGACGACGAGGCCGGTCACGTCGAGGACCTCCGCTCCCTCGGGCGCCCTCACGTCGCCGAGCTCGGCCACCACGCCGTCACGGACCAGCACGTCCTGCACGGACATCGACCCGCTCTCCGGGTCGACGACGGTGCCACCGGTCAGGAGTACGGGAGAGCTCACCGGACCAACGTAGGGCAGCCACCGGCCCGTCGCTTTGGCGGAGCCGACCAAGGTACGGACCCGGATCCGGAGGAGGCGACGAGCGAGGGCTACGGTGCGACCCATGCGCAGGTCGCTCGTGGGTTTCGCCGTCCTGCTGCTCGTGGCGGGGTGCGGCAGGCCCGCCCCGACGGACGAGGAGCGCACGGCGCCGTCGGCCACCGTGTCGGCCACGCTGCCACCCGGCCCGACCACACCGCCCTCGACCACGACGACCCCCGAGTCCCCCCGCCGTCCGACGCTCGGGGTGGACGTCTCCCACCACAAGGGGGTCGTCGACTGGCCGCGGGTCCACGCCGACGGGATCTCGTTCGCCTACCTCAAGGCCTCCGAGGGCACCGGCTTCACCGACCCACGCTTCGCCGAGAATCTGGGTGGGGCGTTGGGCGCCGGAGTGCGAGTCGGCGGCTATCACTACTTCACGCTCTGCGCCCAGGGCGCACCGCAGGCCGAGCACTTCCTGTCGGTCATCGGCGAGCGGACGACGATGCCGCCCGCCGTCGACGTGGAGCTCATCGGCAACTGTGACCCAGGCCCGCCCCGCGAGGAGCTGCTCGTCGAGCTGCGCTCGTTCATCGGCACCGTCGAGGCGCGCACCGGGAAGCGGATGGTCGTCTACCTCCACCCGGACCTCGAGGAGCGCTACGCGATCGCGGACGACCTCGAGCGCCGCCAGTGGGTTCGCAGCCTGGGCGCGCGCCCCTCCCGTGACTGGTGGATCTGGCAGAAGTCCGACAGCGCCCGGATCGACGGGATCGCCTCGCCGGCCGACCTGAACCAGATGCGCTGAGCTAGAGCTCCTTGATCCCCCACGGGCTGCCGTACTCGGTGAGCAGGTCGAGGAACGGCACCGCGTCGAAGGCCTCCGGGCCGAGGACTCCGGCGCCGCTCCAGGTGCCGCGGGCGAGGAGCTCGAGGGCGACGACCGGGTTGATCGCGGTCTGCCAGACCACGCACTGGTGGCCGTACTCGCGCATCGTGTCCTCGTTGTCGACCACGTGGAACAAATAGGAAGACCGGTCCAGGCCCTGCTTGTCCTTGCCTCTTACCCACAGGCCGGCACAGGTCTTGCCCCTCATGCGCGGGCCGACGGTGGCGGGGTCGGGCAGCACGGCGGCGACCACGTCGCGGGGGCTGACCTCGACGCCCTTCACGCGCACCTTCTCGGTGCTGTCGAGGCCCAGGGTGTGCAGCACCTTGAGGATGTTGATGAACGGCTCACCCAGGCCGTACTTGAACGTCGCGCGCTTGCAGTCGACCCAGCGCGGCATCAGGAGCACCTCCTCGTGCTCCACGTTGACGCACTCGACCGGCCCGATGCCCTCGGGGAAGTCGAAGATCTCCGGCTCGCTGAACGGGGCGGTCGTGTGCCACTCGCCGTTCTCCCAGACCACGGGCGGGTTGAGGCACTCCTCGATCGTGGTCCACATCGAGAACGACGGCGCGAAGATCTCGCGCCCGTCGTCGTCGGTGACCACCAGGTTGGCGCCGTCGCGGGTGCCGAGCTCGTCGATCTCGCTGAAGAGGTGGTCGGCGGCGTACCGCGCGAACACGTCGGAGAGCCCGGGCTCGACGCCCATCCCGACCAGGGCCAGGCGCCCGGCCTGCTCCCAGGTGTCGGCGGCGGCGAACTGCTCGTCGCCGAGCTTGACGCCGCACCGCTCGTACGGCGACTCGGGGTGCGGCGTCGACAGCGACATCGCCATGTCCAGGTAGTCGGCGCCGGCCTCGAAGGCGCCGTGGAAGATCGGCATGTCGAAGACCGGGTCGACGGCGTTCATCACGTGGGTGATCCGGTGCTCGCGGCACAGGGCGGTCACCGAGGCGGCGTCGGAGGCGTCGACCCGCACGCCGGCGTACCGAGGGTCGATGGCGGCCGCCTTCGCCGCCTTGGCCTCGTCGTAGTCGGCGACCACGATCGTGGAGAAGAAGTCGCGCCGCGCGGCGATCGCCGCGAAGGCCGCACCGACTCCGCCGGCGCCGACCAGGAGGATGCGCATCAGCTCACTCACCTATGTAGCTCATGACGTGCTTGATGCGCGTGTAGTCCTCGAGGCCGTACATCGAGAGGTCCTTGCCGTAGCCGGAGTGCTTGAAGCCGCCATGGGGCATCTCGGAGATGAAGGGGATGTGGGTGTTGATCCAGACGACGCCGAAGTCGAGGCCCTTGGACATCCGCATGGCGCGGGCGTGGTCGCGGGTCCAGACGCTGGAGGACAGGCCGTACTCGACGCCGTTGGCCCAGCGCAGCGCCTCGGCCTCGTCGGTGAACTTCTGGACGGTCATCACCGGGCCGAAGATCTCGGACTGGATCTGCTCGTCGTCCTGGCGCAGGCCGGAGACGACGGTCGGCTCGTAGAAGTAGCCCGTGCTCCCCTGGCGGGCGCCGCCGGTCTGCAGCGTGGCGTGGTCGGGCAGGCGGTCGACCATGCCGGTGACACGGGCGAGCTGGTCGGCATTGTTGAGCGGGCCGTAGTAGGTGTCCTCGGCGTCGGGCATCCCGGTCGGCAGGCCCTGCGCGGCCTCGGTGAGTGCGGCGACGAACTCGTCGTGGATGCCGGGCGCGACGAGCACCCGGGTGGCGGCGGTGCAGTCCTGGCCGCCGTTGAAGAGGCCGGCGCCCGCGATGCCCTCGGCGGCCTTCGCGACGTCGGCGTCGTCGAAGACGATGCAGGGTGCCTTGCCGCCGAGCTCGAGGTGGACCCGCTTGAGGTCGGTGGCCGCGGACGCGGCGACCTCCATGCCGGCGCGCACCGAGCCGGTGATGGCCACCATCTGCGGGGTCGGGTGCGCGACCAGCGCGCGTCCGGTGTCGCGGTCGCCGCAGACCACGTTCAGTACGCCGGGAGGCAGGAACTCCTGCGCGAGCTCGGCCAGCAGCGTCGAGCTCGCGGGAGTCGTGTCGCTGGGCTTGAGCACGATCGTGTTGCCGCCCGCGAGCGCGGGGGCGATCTTCCAGATCATCATCAAGAGCGGGTAGTTCCATGGCGTCACCTGCCCGACGACACCGACCGGCTCGCGGCGGACCCAGGACGTGTGGTCGGCGAGGTACTCGCCGGCCGAGCGACCCTCGAGGACCCGAGCGGCGCCCGCGAAGAACTTGAAGTGGTCCGAGGCATAGGGCATCTCCTCGTCCATGGTCAGCCCGAGCGGCTTTCCGGTGTCCTTGCACTCAACCGCGTTGATCTCCTCCATGCGCGCCTCGATCGCCGTCGCGATCTTGAGCAGCGCGTTGGAGCGGTCCTGCGGGGTCGCATCGCGCCAGCCGGGGAACGCGTCCGCCGCGGCGGCGTACGCGCGGTCGACGTCCTCGGCGTCGGACTTCGGCGCCTGTGCGTAGACCTCCCCGGTGGTCGGGTCGACGATGTCGTAGGTCTCCCCCGACGCACTGTCGACGAGCTCGCCGTTGATGACGTTGCGGAAGGTCTGGTCGGCCATGGCGCGAGCCTAGAGGATTCACCGGCCCGTCGGCGCGACATCACAACGGATTCCGTCGAAATAGGGCCGTTTCGCGCCTGATTCACTTGCCACCACCCGGGGCGACCCCCACCATAGACGCATGAGCATGGACAACGAGCAGCTGCAGCGCGCCGCCAAGGACCACCTGTGGATGCACTTCACCCGGCACGGCTCCTACGCCGACGCCGACGTGCCGGTGATCGTGCGCGGCGAGGGCGCCTACCTGTGGGACAGCAACGGCAAGCGCTACCTCGATGCGCTCGCGGGGCTGTTCGTCTCCCAGCTCGGCCACGGCCGCACCGAGCTCGCCGAGGCCGCGGCGAAGCAGGCCCAGGAGCTGGCCTTCATGCCGCTGTGGTCCTACGCGCACCCCAGCGCCATCGAGCTCGCCGACAAGGTGGCCTCGTACGCGCCCGGCGACCTGAACCGCGTCTTCTTCACCAGCGGCGGCGGCGAGGCGGTCGAGACCGCATGGAAGCTGGCGAAGAACTACTTCAAGCTCACCGGCCGGCCGATGAAGCACAAGGTGGTCAGCCGCTCCATCGCCTACCACGGCACCACGCAGGGCGCGCTGTCCATCACCGGGCTGCCGCTGCTCAAGCAGCAGTTCGAGCCGCTGGTGCCCTCGACGTTCCGGGTGCCCAACACCAACTCCTACCGTGCCGAGGCGATCACCGGCGGCTTCCTCGACGGCAGCGACCCGGAGGCCTTCGGGCGCTGGGCCGCCGATCAGATCGCAGTCGCGATCGAGGCCGAGGGCCCCGACACCGTCGCCGCGGTCTTCCTGGAGCCCGTCCAGAACGCCGGCGGCTGCTTCCCGCCGCCCCCGGGCTACTTCCAGCGGGTGCGCGAGATCTGTGACGAGTACGACGTCCTGCTGGTCTCCGACGAGGTCATCTGTGCGTTCGGGCGGCTGGGCCACATGTTCGGCTCGGAGCGCTACGGCTACCAGCCGGACATGATCACCTGCGCGAAGGGCATCACCTCGGGCTACGCCCCGCTCGGCGCGATGATCGCCTCCGACCGGCTGATGGAGCCGTTCCTGGAGCCGGGCGCGATGTTCGCCCACGGCTACACCTTCGGGGGCCACCCCGTCTCGACCGCCGTCGGCCTGCGCAACCTCGAGCTATTCGAGGAGGAGAAGGTGCTCGAGCACGTGCGCGAGCACGAGGCCGGCTTCCGCGCGACGCTCGAGCGGCTCAAGGACCTGCCGATCGTCGGCGACGTACGCGGTGACGGGTACTTCTACGGCATCGAGCTGGTCAAGGACCAGGCCACCAAGGAGACCTTCACCGCCGAGGAGTGCGAGCGGCTGCTGTTCGGCTTCGTGTCCAAGCAGCTCTACGCCGAGGGCCTCTACTGCCGCGCCGACGACCGCGGCGACCCGGTCGTCCAGCTAGCCCCCCCGCTCATCGCCGACCAGAGCCACTTCGACGAGATCGAGCAGATCCTGCGCGTGGTGCTGGACAAGGCGTACTCGCTGCTGTGAGCCGGTGACGGCGGCGTGGCCGCCGCGCGCGAGATTCACCGGGTGCCCGGTGAAACTCGCGCCTCCCCGACGAAGCTTCGCACCGGAGGCGTGAGATTCACCGGGTGCCCGGTGAATCTTGTGACAGTCGAGGTGACTCATGTGTGCTGCGGGAACCCCAGGTCGACACCGGGACGCGGCGAGTCGGGGGCGGGCCAGCGGGTGGTGACGACCTTGCCGCGGGTGAAGAAGTGCACGCCCTCGGTGCCGTGGGCGTGGGTGTCGCCGAAGAGCGAGGACTTCCAGCCGCCGAAGGAGTAGTAGGCCATCGGCACCGGGATCGGGACGTTGATGCCCACCATGCCGACCTCCACCTCGCGCTGGAAGCGCCGGGCCGCGCCGCCGTCGTGGGTGAAGATCGCGGTGCCGTTGCCGTAGGGGTTGGCGTTGACCAGCGCCAGGGCCTCGTCATACGTCGCCACCCGGACGACCGAGAGCACCGGCCCGAAGATCTCCTCGTCGTAGATCGACATCCCGGTCGTGACACGGTCGAAGAGGGTCGGGCCGAGCCAGAAGCCGCCGGACTCCCCCATCGGCACCACCGACCGGCCGTCCACCACCAGGGTCGCGCCCGCCGAGACGCCGGCCTCGACGTACGACGCCACCTTGTCGCGGTGCTCGCCCGTCACCAGCGGGCCCATGTCGCAGCCGCGTCGGCCGTCGCCGGTCACCAGCGCCGACATCCGCGAGGCGATCAGCGGCACCAGCACGTCGGCGACCGGGTCGACACAGACCAGCGCGGAGATCGCCATACAGCGCTCCCCCGCCGAGCCGAAGCCGGCGGAGACCGCGGCGTCGGCGGCGGCGTCGAGGTCGGCGTCGGGAAGGACGACCATGTGGTTCTTGGCGCCGCCGAGCGCCTGCACGCGCTTGCCGTGGGCCGTCCCGGTCTCGTAGACGTAGCGCGCGACGGGTGTGGAGCCGACGAACGACACCGCCTTCACCTCCGGGTGCGTGAGCAGCCCGTCGACTGCGACCTTGTCGCCCTGGAGCACCGAGAGGACGCCGGCCGGCAGCCCCGCCTCGGCCCACATCTCGGCGAGCAGCAGCGAGGCCGACGGGTCCTTCTCCGACGGCTTGAGGACCACGGCGTTGCCACACGCGATCGCGACCGGTACGAACCACAGCGGCACCATCGCGGGGAAGTTGAACGGGGAGATGACGCCGACGACACCGAGCGGCTGCCGGATCGAGTAGACGTCGACGCCGGTCGAGACGCCGTCGCTGAAGCCGCCCTTGAGCAGGTGCGGCGCCCCGCACGCGAACTCCACGACCTCCAGCCCGCGCTGCACCTCGCCCAGGGCGTCGTCGAGCACCTTGCCGTGCTCGGCGGTGATCGCCGCTGCGATCTCCGACCGACGCCGCGCCAAGACCTCGCGGAAGGCGAACAGCACCGCCGTACGGCGGGAGAGCGACGCCGCCGCCCACTCGCGTCCTGCCTCGACCGCCGCGGACACCACAGCCTCCACGTCGTCCGCCGACGCCAGCGCCACCTGGCGCGCGACCCGCCCGGTCGCGGGGTCGTAGACGTCGCCGAGCCGCTCGCCCAAGCCGGTCCACCGCTCGCCGGCGCGCCAGTGGGTCACCACGTCCATCTGCGTCTCCCTCATGAGTCGAACCCCAGCCCCGCCGCGTCCAGCGCGCGCAGCCACACGTTGCGTCGTCCACCGTGGCGGTCGGCGCGCGCGAGCGACCACCGGGTCAGCTGGATGCCGGCGTAGCGCGCCGGCTCGGGTGGGAACGGCGGCGGCCGCCGGCGCACCATCTCCAGCGCCGTCCGCTCGGTCTCCTCGCCGTCGAGCAGGTCGAGCACCACGTCGGCCCCGAACCGCGTCGCCGCCACGCCGAGGCCGGTGTAGCCCAGCGCGTAGCCGACCCGCCCGGCGCGCGCGGTCCCGAAGAACGCCGCGAACCGCGTGCACGTGTCGATGACCCCGCCCCAGCGGTGCGTGAACCGCAGCCCTTCGAGCTGCGGGAACGCCGCGAAGAACTGCTCCGCCAACAATCCGTGCGTCCGGTCGCTCTGCTCCAGGTCGGGCGCGATGCGCGAGCCGTAGTGGTAGACCGCGTCGTAGCCGCCCCACAGGATCCGGTCGTCGCGGGTCAGGCGGAAGTAGTGGAACAGGTTTGCGGAGTCGCCGACCCCCTCGCGACCTGCCCAGCCGATCAACGCGAGCTGCGCGGCCGAGAGCGGCTCGGTCATGAGCACGTGGTCGTAGACCGGCACCGTCCTGAGCCGGAGGCGCCGCAGCAGCGAGGGGAACGCGTTGGTGGCGAGCGCCACCTGCCCGGCATGCGCGGAGCCGCCCGTCGTCGAGACCACGATCCCCGCGCCGCCCTCGCCGATCGCCGTGGCGCGGGTGTTCTCGAAGATCCGCACCCCCAGGTCCAGGCAGGCCCGGCGCAGGCCCCACGCGAGCCGGGCGGGCTCGACCAGCGCGGTGCCGTGCGGGTCGGCCAGCCCGCCGACGAACGCCGGCGAGTCCAGCCGCGCGCGTACGGCGGTCCGGTCCAGCAGGGCGACCTCGTGGCCCGCGGCCCTCATCGCCGCCGCCAGCTCCTCGAGCTCGGCCAGCTGGTGCGGGGCGGACGCGACCGCCAGCTCGCCGGTCTCCTCCCAGTGGCAGTCGATGCTGTGGCGCGCGACGGTGTCGCCGATGGCGCGCAGGTTGTCGGCACCGAGCCGGTCGAGCGTGGCCAGCTCGGTGGGCCAGCGCGCCAGCCCGTTGGCGAACCCGTGGGTGAGGCTGGCCGAGGCGAAGCCGCCGTTGCGCCCGCTGGCCTCCTGCCCGCACCTGCCGGCCTCGAGCACGACCACCGAGCGGCCAGGCTCCCTCTCGACGGCGCGCAGGGCGGTCCACAGTCCGGCGTACCCGCCACCGACCACGACCAGGTCCGCGCCCACCCGTCCGGCGAGCGGGGGCAGGGCCTCGGGACGCGCCTGGTCCTCCAGCCAGAAGACCGACGGGGCGGCGCCGGCGAGGGCGGCGGCGGGCGAGGTCACACCGGGGCGCGGCGCCGGCTGCGCAGCTCCATGCCCAGGACGATCGCGATGGACACCAGGAACATCAGGGTGCCGACCACGTTGACCTGCATCGGCACCCCGACCCGCTCCTGGCCGTAGACGTACATCGGGAAGGTCGTGGTGTTGCCGGAGTTGAGGTTCGTGACGATGAAGTCGTCGAAGGACAGCGAGAAGCTCAGCAGCGCGGCGCCGAGAATGCCGGGCAGCACCAGCGGGAAGGTGACGCGCCAGAACGTCTGCCCCGGCGTGGCGTAGAGATCCATCGCGGCCTGCTCGAGGTTGTCGTCCATGCCGGCCAGCCGGGCGCGGACCGTGACCACCACGAAGGACAGGCAGAACATCACGTGCGCGATGAAGATCGTCCAGAAGCCCAGCTGCCCCGCGAAGCCGGACGCCACGAACAGCGCCAGCAGCGAGGAGCCCAGCACGATCTCGGGGGCCGCCATCGGCAGGAAGATCAACAGGTTGGACGCCGAGCGGCCGGTGAAGTCGTGGCGCACCAGCGCGAACGCCGCCAGGGTGCCGAGGAGGGTCGCGACCAGCGTCGCGAGCAGGCTGATCTGGATGCTGGTCAACAGGGTGCTGCACAGGTCGTCGGGGCCACAGGGGTCCTTCCAGTTGTCCCAGGTGAAGCTCCCGAACTGGTAGACGTTGCGCCCGCCGGGGTTGTTGAAGCTCATCGCGACCACGATGAAGATCGGCACGAAGGTGTAGACGAGCACCAGCAGCCCGAGGGCGAGGACCAGGCGCTCCTTGACCCAGCGCATCAGAGCAGCTCCTCCGTGCCGGCCCGCCGCACGTAGACCAGCACCATCGCCAGGATGATCACCATCAGCAGCACCGACAGCGCCGAGGCGACCGGATAGTTGTTGGCGTCGGTGAACTGCGCCTGGATGACGTTGCCGATCACCCGCTCGTTGGTGCTGCCGAGGAACTGCGCGTTGATGTAGTCGCCGACCGACGGGATGAACGTCAGCAGCGTGCCGGACACGACGCCCGGCAGCGACAGCGGCCAGGTCACCTTGAAGAACCCGACGAACGGGTTGGCGTACAGGTCGCCGGAGGCCTCGATGAGCCGGGGGTCGATCTTGTCCAGGCTGGCGTACAGGGGCAGCACCATGAACGGCAGGAAGTTGTACGTCAGTCCGGCCACGACCGCGATCGGCGTCGCCAGCAGCCGGCCGTCGTCGCCGAGGATCTGCAGGGTCTGCAGGGCGTTCACGACGAAGCCGTCGTCGGCGAGGATCAGCTTCCAGGACAGGGTCCGCACCAGGAAGCTGGTGAAGAACGGCGCGATCACGAGCACCAGCATCAGGTTCTTCCAGCGGCCGGCCTTGAACGCGATCGCGTAGGCGAGCACGTAGCCGAGCACCAGGCAGAACAGCGTGGCCAGCGCGCCGTACAGAAGCGAGCGCCCGAACGGGCCCGCGTAGGCGCGCACGACGTCGCCGTAGTTGCCGAACGCGTAGCTCATCTCGTAGCCGCGGAAGTCCGATCCGGCCGGGTCGAAGAGGCTGGTCGCGACCAGCGAGTAGAGCGGCACCACGAAGAACATCAGCAGCCACAGGGCGGCCGGCAGCAGGAGCAGGTAGCCGACCCGCCCCCTGCGCCGCACCGTGTCGCTCACGCGTCGTCCCGCTGGGCCCCGGCCGTGGCGTCCTGCGACTGGTCGAGCAGGAACGCGTACTCGGGCCGCCAGGACAGCTCGACCCGCTCTCCGGCGCGGAAGATCCGGGTGCGGCCGGTGTTCTGGGAGAACACCTGCAGCTCCTGGCCCCACGGCATCCGCACGAGGTACTGCGTGCTCACCCCGACGAAGCTCACGTCGCTGATGACGCCGCCGGGGATGGTGTTGCCCGGCGCGTCCAGCTCGGTCCCCTCCTCGCCGATCAGCACCTTCTCGGGGCGGATCCCCACCCAGCCCTGGTCGCCGTCGACGTGCGTGCGCCCGGTCGGCACCGACACCTGGATCCCGTGCATGTCGACCGACGTGACGTCGGTGCTGCGCGAGCGCACCGTGCCGGAGATGAGGTTCGACTGACCGAGGAAGTTGGCGACGAACGTGCTGCGCGGGTTCTCGTAGAGCTCGGCCGGCGCGCCCATCTGCTCGATGACGCCGGCGTTCATCACCGCGACGGTGTCGGCCATCGTCATGGCCTCCTCCTGGTCGTGGGTGACGTGGATGAAGGTCTGCTGCACCTCGGTCTGGATCCGCTTGATCTCGATCTGCATCGCCCGGCGCAGCTTGAGGTCCAGCGCGCCCAGCGGCTCGTCGAGCAGCAGCACCTCGGGCTCGTTGATCAGCGCCCGGGCGAGCGCGACCCGCTGCTGCTGGCCGCCGGAGAGCTGGGCCGGCTTCTTGCGCGCCTGGCTGGTCAGCTCCACCAGCTCGAGCATCGCGCCGACCTTCTCCTTCACCTGCGCGGACCTGCGCCGGCGCAGCCCGAAGGCGACGTTCTCGAAGATGTCGAGGTGCGGGAAGAGCGCGTAGCTCTGGAAGACCGTGTTGACCGGGCGCCGGTAGGGCTTGGCGAAGGTGATGTCCTGGCCGGACAGCACGATCGAGCCGGACGTCGGCGTCTCCAGCCCGGCGACCATCCGCAGCGTCGTGGTCTTGCCGCAGCCGGAGGGGCCGAGCAGCGCGAAGAACGAGCCGCGCGGCACGTCCAGGTCGAGGCGGTCGACCGCCGTGAACCCGCCCCCGAACGACTTCGTCAGGCGCTGCAGCCGCAGCCCGTCGTACGCCGCGCGCCCGGCTCCGCCGGACTCGGCCGGCTCGCTCGCCGGGGCATCCTCAGCCAGCTGTGACATCGGCCCACTCCCTCTCGTACTGCGCGTTCTGCCGGTCGTCGAGATCCATGAAGTCGAACGTGTTGGCGAGCAGGTCGGCGTCGGGGAAGATCAGCGGGTTGTCGACGAGGGAGGGATCGAGCTTCTCCATCTCCTCGCGGGCACCGGCGACCGGGCAGATGTAGTTGACCCAGGCGGCCAGCTTGGCCGCGACGGCCGGGTCGTAGTAGTAGTCGATCCACTTCTCGGCGTTGCCCTGGTGGGTGGCCAGGTTGGGGACCATCATGTTGTCGCTCCACAGGGACAGCCCCTCCTCCGGCACGACGAACTTGATGTCGGGATTCTCGAACTGTGCCTGGATGACATCGCCGGACCAGGCCTCGCAGGCCACGACGTTGCCGCCGGAGAGCTCCTGGAGGTAGTTGTTGCCGGCGAAGCTGCGCAGCTGCTTGTCGGCGATCGCCTTGCGGAGCAGGTCGAGCGCGTTCTGCCACTGGTCCTCGGTGAAGTCGAGGGGGTCGGCGCCGGCCACCTTGAGCAGGAAGCCCATCGTGTCGCGCATCTCCGAGAGCAGGGTGATCTTGCCTCTGAGGTCCGAGCGGGTGATCAGCTCCTCGAAGCTCTTGATCTCGCCGGTCTCGGCTGCGTTGTAGGCGATGCCGGTCAGTCCGCTCTGCCAGGGCGCGTGGTACTCCAGGTCCGGGTCCCAGGGCTTCTGGCGCAGGGAGTCGATGATGTTGGCATGCAGGTTCGGCACGTTCTCCTTCTCGAGCGGCTGGATCCAGCCGAGTCCGATCATCCGCGCGGCCATCCAGTCGGTCATCATGATCAGGTCCCGGTCGATGGGGTCGCAGGAGCCGAGCTGGTTCTTCACCTTGGCGTAGAACTCGGCGTTGTCGTTGATGTCGACGTTGTAGTCGACCTTGATCCCGGTCGAGTCCCGGAAGCCCGCCCAGGTGGACTCGGGGTCCTTGCGCGGGTCGATGTAGCCGGTCCAGTTGGAGATGACGAGCGCCTTCTCCGCGTCGGAGACGTCGGTGGCCCGGCACGATGCCGGGTCCTGCTGGGCACCCGGCACCGAGAAGAACGGCAGCTTCAGCGCGGCCAGGCTGACGCCCGCGAAGGCGACGGCTCCCCCGCCCCTCAGCACCCCGCGGCGCGACAGCGTCGACCTGCGAGCGGGAACGTCTGGCGACATGCGACTCCCTCGACTGGCGAGACCAACGATCGGATCGTGCCACGGGCAGGGGGGGCCGACAAGCGAAACCGTCGATCGGAAACCTTCTGGCAACGAATTCGCTCGTCGCAGGTGCGAGCCGGAAACGTGTCGCACGGCGTCCCCCCGGGTACGTTGCCGCCATGACGCGCAAGCAGGACCGCCCCGGGATCGTCCTCGACGACGTCTCCAAGGCCATCGTCGAGCAGCTCCAGCAGGACGGCCGCCGCTCGTACGCGGCGATCGGCAAGGTGGTCGGCCTCTCCGAGGCCGCCGTCCGCCAGCGCGTCCAGCGGCTGGTCGAGGGCGGCGTGATGCAGGTGGTCGCGGTGACCGATCCCCTCCAGCTCGGCTTCGCTCGCCAGGCCATGGTCGGGGTCAGCGTCCAGGGCCCGCTCGAGTCGGTCGCCGATGCCCTCGCCGAGCTCGACGAGGTGGACTACGTCGTCGTGACCGCCGGCCGCTACGACCTGCTCGTCGAGGTCGTCTGCGAGACCGACGAGCACCTGCTGGAGCTGATCTCCTCCAAGATCCGCTCGCTCGACGGCGTCGTCAGCACCGAGACCTTCATGTATCTCAAGCTCCGCAAGCAGACCTACTCGTGGGGGGTGCGCTGAGCGGCGGCGTGCTTGTAACTCACCGTTACTGCGTCTTACACGCCGTTACAAGGGTGCGGTAGAGGTCGTAACGCTGAGTTACAAGCCGTGCGCGGCCGCCCGCCCCGGCCGGACCCGAGCGCGCAGCCAGGCATCGAAGAACGCGCCGAGGTCCTGGCCACTGACCTGCTCGGCGAGGGCCTCGAACTGGGCGGACGTGGCGTTGCCGTCGCGGTGGTCGGCGACCCAGGTACGCAGCAGCCGCCAGAAGGCGTCCTCGCCGATGCGGACGCGCAGCGCCTGGAAGGTCATGGCGCCGCGCAGGTACACCGCCTCGTGGAAGAGCCGGTCCGGGCCCGGGTCGCTGAGGCGTACCCGCCAGAACGGCGCGCCGCGCGAGTAGCGGGCGTAGGCCTGCTCCAGCCACCGCCGCCCCTCCAGCCCTCCGCGGGACTCGGTCCAGCGGACCTCCAGGAAGGTCGCGGCCCCCTCGTTGAGCCAGATGTCGCCCCACCGCTCCAGCGCCACGGAGTTGCCGAACCACTGGTGCGCGAGCTCGTGGACCAGCAGCGAGTGGCCGCCCTGGGCGAGGATCGGGTACACCGGGCGCCCCTGGGTCTCGAGAGCGAAGCCGGGGTTGAGGCTGGTGGTCACGCCACCCGTCGAGCCGAACGGGTAGGGGCCGACCTGCCGCTCCAGCCACCGGGTCACGGCGGCCGAGCGCCGCATGAGCCGCAGGGAGCGGCGCAGGTGCTGGCGCGGCATCGCCTTGGACACCGCGACCAGCCACGGGCGGCCGGAGAGGGTGCCGCGCTCGACACGGAACGGCCCGATCGCGAAGAAGGCGAGGTAGGGCGCCATGGGCTGGGCCGAGCGCCAGCGGGTGATCGTGAGCCCACCGCGCACGACCCGCCCCACCCGCTCGCCGTTGGAGATGACGACCTTGCGGGTGGGTGCCGTGATGGAGACGTCGACCAGCGCCTTGTCGCTCGGGTGGTCGTTCGCGGGGAACCACCACGCGGCCATGTGCGGCTGGTGGACGGCGAGCACCTCGCGGTCGCTGGCCAGCCAGTTCGACTCGCCGCCCCACGTGAGCTCGGCGGGCGAGCCGGCGTAGCGCACCAACACGTCCACCGTCTGTCCCGCCGCGAGCGGCACGGTCGGGGTGATCTCGAGCTCGTGGCCATCGCGCTGGGCGAAGGCGGCCGGCGCCCCGTCGACGGTGACGGATCGCGCGGTGAGCAGCAGGTCCAGGTTGAAGCGGCGCAGCGCCTGGGTGGCAGTGAGCCGGACGACGGTCCACCCCGACAGCCGCTCGGTGCGGAACGCATAGCGGTCATGCACCTCGTAGGACTGCACGTCGATGCCGCCGTTGCCGTCGAGCGGGAAGTAGGGGTCGCCGATGCCAGCGGCTCCCAGCACCGGCGCAGGCTCGTTCGCGGACACCGGGACGGCCAGCAGCAGCAGGAGCAGGAGGGGCAGCGCGGCGACCAGGGCCGAAGGCGGTCGCCGCCGGAGGCCAGGGGGGTGCGGCACCGGCTCAACCTAATGGATCCGTCGTTTATCCAGTTGCCCGCCCGCACCGCCGCGCGTCAGGCTGGTCGCGCACCGCCGGCCTGGGCCGGCGCCCGACGAGAGGAGCTGACATGCCCATGACTGTCCTCGGCCTGTCCGCAGACCACCCCCTCTCGACGTATCGGAGCACCACCCATGTCCACCCAGGACGACTTCACCCCTGAGCAGCACGACCCCGGCACCACCGACGGGCTCGACCCGTCGTTCGTCTTCGACTTCGCCGCGTACGACGACCTCGCGGATCCCCACCAGCGCTGGTCCACCTGGCTCTCCGTCGAGCCGCTGTGCCGCGGGCCGGAGCCCCGGCCCGACTGGCTGGTGACCTCGCAGGGCGCCGTCGACACCGACCTCGGCGTCCTCAAGACCGGCAAGGAGGCCGACGTGTACCTGCTGGAGCGCGCCGACCCGCACGAGCCGGAGCACGCGGTCGTCATGGCCGCCAAGCGCTACCGGGGCGAGGAGCACCGCTCGTTCCACCGCTCGACGGCCTACACCGAGGGTCGCCGCATGCGCAACACCCGCGATGCCCGCGCGCTGTCCCGCAAGAGCGCGTTCGGGCGCTCCGTCGCGGCCGGGCAGTGGGCGTGGGCGGAGTGGCAGGCGCTGGTCCGCCTGCACCGCCTGGGCGCCCCGGTCCCCTATCCGGTGCAGATCGACGGCACGGAGATCCTCATGGAGTGGGTCACCGTCGACGGCGAGACCGCGCCCCGGCTGGCCCAGACCCGGCCCGACCCCGACCTGCTCGCGTCCTACTACGACCAGCTCCGCGACACGCTCGTGCTCCTGGTGCAGCAGGGCGTGGTGCACGGCGACCTCTCGCCGTACAACGTCCTGGCGGCGGGTGAGCGGCTGGTCGTCATCGACCTGCCGCAGGTGGTCGACCTCGTCGCCAACCCCGCCGGAATGGACTTCCTCCTGCGCGACTGCGCGAACGTGTGCGGCTGGTTCCGCTCCCGCGGGCTGGCCGTCGACGAACAGAGCCTGTTCGGCGAGCTCATCGCGCACGCGTTCTGAGGGTCGCACCGCCGGGTAGGTTCGCGGGCGTGAAGCGCACCCGAGGCCGTGGCGTCCGTATCGACTCGCTCGAGGATCTCGACCGGCGTCTGGGCCGGGGCGCGCGGCGGCTCTCGGGCTGGCGGTTGCACGGGCTCGACCTCACCGCGCACGGCCAGGCGCTCCTTGCCTGCCGGCTCTCGGGTGCGACGTTCCTCGGCTGCACGTTCGCGCCGGGGGACGCGGGGCGGGTGGAGGCCGCCGGCGCGCTGGTGCTGCCCACGATCGGCGACGTCCCCGTCGACGTCTACCGGGCCGGCCTGTATGAGGCCGACGAGCTGTACGACGCCGCCCAGTACGCCGCCAGCACCGACGCCCGCGCCTACGCCTGGTCGCAGGAGGACGCCGGCGCCGACAGCACGCTGGCGCGGGCGCTGCACGACCACGCGGTCGACCGGGCACTGCTGGAGTGGACCGCCGGGCGCTCGCTGGTGGGGGTCATGGGCGGGCACGCGCTGGTGCGCGGCGAGGCGACGTACGCCGACGCCGCTCGCCTGGGCGCCGGGCTGGGCGGAAGCCACGTGGTCGCCACCGGCGGCGGGCCCGGGGCGATGGAGGCGGCCAACCTGGGCGCCCGGCTGTCGCGCCGCTCCCCCGACGACCTGGCCCGGGCCCTGGAGATCCTGGCCAGGGTGCCGTCGTACCACCCGTCGGTCGATGCCTGGGTGGCGACGGCGCGCGAGGTGTGCGACGCCTTCGGCGAGCCCACCGACAGCCTCAGCATCCCGACGTGGCACTACGGGCACGAGCCGGCGAACCTGTTCGCGACGGCGATCGCGAAGTACTTCCGCAACTCCACCCGCGAGGCGACCCTGCTGGAGATCTGCGATGCCGGCATCGTCTTCCTGCCGGGTGCGGCCGGCACCGTGCAGGAGGTCTTCCAGGACGCCTGCGAGAACTACTACGCCGACGAGACCTCCGTTGCGCCCATGGTCCTCGTGGGGGTGCGCCACTGGACGCAGACCGTCCCCGCCTGGCCCCTTCTGTCGCGCCTGGCCCACGGCCGCGCCATGGAGGGCCACGTGCACCTGGTCGACACCGTCGACGAGGCCGTCGCCCTCGTCCCCCGCTGACCCGTCAGAGGGTTCCTGACGGGTCAGCGGGGGACGGAGATTGGTTGGGAAAGCTGCCAATCCGGTCGGTGCGCGGCGACGAAGGACGTAGTGAGGGTGCGGTGGACGCCGTACTCGCCTCGGGGCGGATGCCCCTTCCCACATCCAGACAGCCAGATAGGGAGCCACACCATGAGGAAGCTCAACCGAGTCGCCGCCGGTCTCGTCGCCGCCGTCGCCGCGATGGCCACCAGCAGCGCGATGCTCGTCCCTGCCGAGGCCGCTCCGGCCGCGCAGGGCAACCGCAGCCTGGCCAAGGTGCTGGCCGCGGACGGGACGAGGTTCGACCGCAACTGGGGCGACTTCGACGTCACCGAGGCGGCCGTGCTCGCGGTGCTGAAGGCCAAGCCCGACAGCGCGGTCTCGCTGCTGACCAAGGGCCGTCAGCGGGCCACCGTGTTCGTACCCACCGACGCCGCCTTCCGCAACCTGGTCCACGACCTGACCGGCAAGCGGCCGCACACCGAGAAGGCCGCCTTCAAGGCCGTGGCCGGCCTGGGCATCGACACCGTAGAGACGGTGCTGCTCTACCACGTGGTCCCCGGCGCGACCCTGAACTCCCAGAAGGTCGTCGCCGCCGCCAAGGCCGACACGCGGATCCAGACCGCCGCAGGCATCGGCTTCAAGGTCGACCTGCGCCGGGGCGAGGTCGTCATCGTCGATCGCGACTACAACGACAACAACGCCCGCGCCATCGCGGAGCTGCTCGACATCAACGCCGGCAACAAGCAGATCGCCCACGGCATCACCAAGGTGCTCCGCCCGGCCGACCTCTGAGGCCACGCCCGCACCTACGCTTCACGCATGACCCGTCCCCGGAGCACCGAGGCCGCCACCGCGGCCTCGGTGCTCGGGCGTGGGGACCCCGGCAGCGGCGGGTACGCCGGCATCGTGCGCCGCGAGGGCGAGCCCCATGTGGTGCGCACCGACCTCGCCGAGCCCGGCCCCCACCGCGCCGCCGAGCGCCGCCCGCTGCTGGCGCTCGTGCAGCTGAGCGACGTGCACGTGGTGGACGCCCAGTCCCCGCTGCGCGTCGAGTGGGCCGACCGGTTCGACGACCCGGTCTTCGCCTCGGCCCACCGTCCGCAGGAGATGCTCTCCGGTCACGTGGCCGACGCGATGGTGCGCGCGGTCAACCGGGTCGCCCGCGGCCCGGTCACCGGGCTGCCGCTGTCGCTTGCGATCCAGACCGGCGACAACTCCGACAGCTCCCAGCACAACGAGGTCCGCTGGAACATCGACCTCCTCGACGGCGGGCCGGTCCGCCTCGACTCCGGTGACCTCAGCCGCTACGAGGGGGTCGCCGACTCCGACCCGGACCACCACGACCCGCACTACTGGCATCCGGACGGCTCCCCCACCGACCAGCCCGACGATCTCGCCCACGCGACGTACGGCTTCCCCCGGGTGCCGGGGCTGCTGGACGCCGCGCGCCGCCCGTTCCAGGCCGAGGGACTGGCGATGCCGTGGTACGCCGCCCTGGGCAACCACGACGGTCTGGTGCAGGGGAACTTCCCGCGCACGGGGCCGGTCGGCGCGGTCGCGGTCGGCTCGCGCAAGCTGGTCTCCCCGCCGCCCGGCGTGAGCGAGGAGGACACGCTGGCCGCGATGTCCGGCGACTACACCGGCTTCATCACGGCGCTCACCCGCAGCGCCGGCGCGCGCACGGTCACGCCGGACCCCGACCGCCGGGTGCTGGCGCGCGGCGAGATCGTGGAGGAGCACTTCCACACGACCGGGACCCCGGTGGGCCACGGCTTCACCGAGGACAACCGGCGAGAGGGCACGGCCTACTACGTCCTGGACCCGGGGCCGGTGGTTCTGGTTGCCCTGGACACGGTCAACCCGCACGGCTTCGAGGACGGCTCGCTCGACCTGGCGCAGCTCGCATGGCTGAGCGAGGTGCTCGCGCGCTCCGCCGACCGGGTGGTCGTCGTCTTCAGCCACCACCCCTCCGATCGGATGGACAACGCCTTCGTGACTCCCGGCGCCGACCCGGAGGCGGAGCGGCGGGTGCTCGGCCACGAGGTCCTGGACCTGCTGCTGGCGCACGACCGGGTCGTCGCCTGGGTCAACGGTCACACCCACGGCAACCGCATCGCTGCGCGCCACCGGTCCGGGGGCGGTGGACTGTGGGAGATCACCACCGCCTCCCACATCGACTGGCCGCAGCAGTCACGACTGCTCGAGCTCGCCGACAACCTCGACGGCACCCTGTCGATCTTCACCACGATGCTCGACCACGCCGGCCCGGCGGCGTACGACGGTCGGCTCGACGACCCTGTCCAGCTCGCCGGCCTCGCGCGCGAGATCGCCGCCAACGACTGGCACGGCCGCTCGGACGTGGGCCTCGGTGCACCCTCCGACCGCAACACCGAGCTGGTCGTCGCCGTAACACGCAGTTAATTCCATCTGGTAGTGATTGGAAACCCGGCGTCCCTAGGTTTCTCACCACCAGGGCCCGCCGCCGTGCCCTTGGCCCAGTGCCTACGACGCCGCGTCGCAGGTCGATGACCGAGAGGGCTGTTCCCCGTGCTCATTTCCCACCCCCGCCGGCTGGCCGGCACCCTGGTAGCCATCACCACCGCCCTCGCCGTCACGGCGTGCGGCGGTTCCAAGACCGGAGACGCCGGAGAGGATGGCGGTGGCATCGAGAGCTGCGTAGACACCTCCGGTGACACCGTCAAGCTCGGGTTCCTCAACTCGCTGTCCGGCGCGATGTCGATCAGCGAGACCACCGTCTCCAAGTCGCTGACCATGGCGGCCGAGGAGATCAACGCCGACGGCGGCATCCTCGGCAAGCAGATCGAGATCGTGCAGGAGGACGGCGCCTCGGAGCCGACCGTCTTCGCCGAGAAGGCGACCAAGCTCATCCAGCAGGACTGCGTCGCCGCGGTCTTCGGCGGCTGGACGTCCTCGTCGCGGGTGGCCATGCGGCCCGCCTTCGAGAGCCTGAACTCGATCCTCTTCTACCCGGTGCAGTACGAGGGCCTCGAGTCCGACCGCAACATCTTCTACACCGGCGCGACCACCAACCAGCAGATCATCCCGGCGCTGGACTTCCTGCGCGAGGAGAAGAAGATCGAGTCGATCTTCCTGGCCGGCTCGGACTACGTCTTCCCCCGCACCGCCAACAAGATCATCAAGCAGTACGCCGCCGAGTACGGCATCGAGGTCGTGGGTGAGGAGTACCAGCCGCTCGACCAGGGCGCCTGGGGCACCGCGGTCGACAAGATCGTGGCGACCAAGCCCGACGTCGTCTTCAACACCATCAACGGCGACTCCAACGTGGCCTTCCTCCAGGCCTACGACGAGAAGGGCCTCGACGCGTCGAACGCTCCGATCGTCTCGGTCTCGATCGCGGAGGAGGAGGCGGCCGCCATCCCGGTGGACCTCACCGGCCAGATGACGTCGTGGAACTACTACCAGAGCGTCGACTCCCCGGAGAACAAGACGTTCGTCGAGGCGTTCAAGGCCAAGTACGGCGAGAAGTCGGTGACCTCGGACCCCATGGAGGCGGCCTACACCTCGCTGTACCTCTACAAGGCCATGGTCGAGAAGGCCGAGACCTTCGACGTCGACGACGTGATCGAGGCGGCGGACGGCGTCTCGTTCGCCGCCCCCGAGGGCACCGTCACGATCGACGGCGAGAACCACCACATCGCCAAGACGGCGCTGATCGGCGAGGTGCAGGCCGACAAGCTCATCAAGACCATCTGGTCCTCCGGTGAGCCCGTCGAGCCGGACCCGTACCTCGAGGGTTACGACTGGTGGGACCCCTCGAAGGAGTGACCGCGGCCTGAGTCGCACCGGCGTCCCCGCCCCGCCCGGGGCGGGGACGCCGCCCGGTCGCCCCTCCAGGAAGGCAAGCAACACATGGACGTCGTCATCTCCCAGCTCTTCACCGGCGCCTCGACGGGCGCCGCCCTGCTCCTCATCGCGCTCGGGCTGTCGCTCACGTTCGGGCAGATGGGCGTGATCAACATGGCCCACGGCGAGTTCCTCATGGCCGGGGCCTACACCGCCTACCTCACCCAGCAGGTCGTCCCGAACGCCGACATCTCGCTGCTGCTGGCCATCCCGGCGGCCTTCGTGGTCGCCGGCCTCCTCGGCGTGCTGCTCGAGGCCTCGGTCATCCAGTGGATGTACCACCGCCCGCTCGACACCCTGCTGGTCACGTTCGGCGTCAGCCTCGTGCTCCAGCAGCTCGCCAAGGACATCTTCGGAGCGCAGGCCGTGGCGGTCGAGGCGCCCAGCTGGCTGCACGGCCAGATCCCCATCCTCGGCTACCGCTACCCCCTCAGCCAGCTGTTCATCCTGGTGCTCGCCGTCGCCTGCCTGGTCGGGGTCGCCGCGCTGCTGAGGTACACGAGGCTCGGGCGCCAGATCCGGGCGACCGTCCAGAGCCGCGACCTGGCCGAGACCGTGGGGGTCTCCACCCGCCGTATCGACCGACTGACCTTCTTCCTCGGCTCCGGGCTCGCCGGCATCGCCGGCGTGGCCGTCACCAGGATCACGGCCACCGAGTCCACGATGGGGTCGGAGTACATCATCTGGGCGTTCCTCGTCGTGGTCGCCGGCGGCATCGGCCAGATCAAGGGCGCGGTCATCGCGGCGTTCGCCATCGGGATCACGCGCTCGTTCCTGACCTACTTCACCGACGGCAGCATGGCCGTCGTCCTGACCTTCCTCATCGTGGTCGTCTTCCTGCAGCTGCGACCACAGGGCCTGTTCGCCGTACGCACGAGGAGCCTCGTATGAGCGCCCGTCTCCGACCGTTCCTCCCGCTGGTGGGGATCGCGGTCCTCGCCGTGTTCCTGCTCGTGCTGGCACCGGCCCTGCTGAGCGACTTCCGGCTCAACAACCTCGGCAAGTACTGCTGCTACGCCCTCGCGGCCGTCGGCATCGGGATCGCGTGGGGTCGCGGCGGCATGCTGGTCCTGGGTCAGGGGCTCTTCTTCGGCATCGGCGCCTACGCCATGGGGATGCACCTCAAGCTGGAGGCGGCCGGCCCGGACGCCGTGCCCGACTTCATGATGAACTTCGGCTCCGGCACCCTGCCCGCGTGGTGGGAGCCGTTCCGCAGCGGGGCGTTCACCGTGGCCGCGATCGTGGTCATCCCCGCACTGGTCGCGGCGCTGCTGGGCCTGGCGGTCTTCAAGCGGCGGATCAAGGGCGCCTACTTCGCGATCCTCTCGCAGGCCCTGACGGTGGCGTTCGCCGCGCTGCTGGTCTCGCAGATCAAGTACACCGGGGGCCAGACCGGGCTCAACTCGCTGTACTCGTTCTTCGGCTACAACCTCTACGACCCGATCAACAAGCGGTTGATCTACACGATCACCGCGGTGTTGTTGATCGCCATGCTGCTCATCACCTTCCAACTGTACCGCAGCCGCTTCGGCGAGCTGCTGCTCGCGACGCGCGACGCCGAGGAGCGGGTGCGCTTCCTCGGGCACGACCCGGCCAACATCAAGGTGGTCGCGTTCGTCGTGGCCGCGGTGATGGCCAGCATCGGCGGCGCCATGTTCGTCCCGCTAGCCGGGCTGATCAACCCGCGCGAGGTGAGCGCCCTGGCGTCGATCATGCTCATCGCCGGCGTCGCGCTGGGCGGTCGCGCCTCGCTCCTCGGGCCGGCCATCGGCGCCCTCGCCGTCGGCTTCGGCCGCACCTACATGTCGGAGTCGTTCCCGGAGCAGTGGACCTACTTCCTCGGCGCGCTGTTCATCGTCGTCATCTTGTTCGTCCCCGCGGGGCTCGCCTCGCTGTTCCCTCGCTGGTGGGCGGCCCTCAGCAACCGCCGGAAGGAGGTCGCCGCATGAGCACCGCGACCCTGAGCCCCGACGCCCTCGGCGTCGACTACCTCGAGATCCGTGGCCTCACCGTCGACTTCGACGGGTTCAAGGCGGTCGACGGCGTCGACCTCACCCTGCTCCAGGGGCAGGTCCACTTCCTGATCGGGCCCAACGGCGCGGGGAAGACGACCCTGGTGGACGCGGTCACCGGTCTCGTGCGCGGGACCGGGCTGGCCCGCTACCGCAACAAGGATCTGCTCGCGATGCGGTCCCACCGGATCGTGCGGGCCGGCATCGGCCGCACCTTCCAGACCGCCACGGTCTTCGACGAGCTCAGCGTCCTCCAGAACCTCGACATCGCCGGCGGGGTGCACCGCTCGGCGTGGGGCATGGTGCGGGCGCGGCGCGGCGTGCCGTCGTACGTTGCCGACGCGCTCGACACGATCGGACTCGGCGACCTTCGCGACCGGCCCGCCGGCGTCCTCGCCCACGGCCAGAAGCAGTGGCTGGAGATCGGGATGCTGCTGGTCCAGGACGCCAAGGTGATGCTCCTCGACGAGCCCGTGGCGGGCATGAGCGCCGAGGAGCGCGAGCAGACCGGCGAGCTCCTGCACCACATCGGCACGGAGCGCACCATCGTCGTCATCGAGCACGACATGGACTTCGTGCGCACCTTCGCCGACATCGTGACCGTGATGCACGCAGGCAAGGTGCTCGCCGAGGGCACGGTCGCAGAGATCCAGGCGAACCCGAGGGTCCAGGAGGTCTACCTGGGCCGGACCGCGGAGGGCGGCGAGCATGCTTGAGCTGAAGGGCATCACCGCCGGCTACGGCCGCAGCATGGTGCTGAACGACGTGACGATCCAGGTCCCTGCGGGCGGCGCGGTGGCGATCATGGGCCACAACGGGGCGGGCAAGACCACGCTCCTGCGGGTGGCCGTGGGCCTGCTGCCGGTGCGGTCGGGCGCGGTCCTCCTCGACGGCGAGGACGTGACCGGCACCCGCCCCAGCGCCCGGGTGCGCCGCGGCTTGGGCTACGTGCCGCAGGGCCAGCAGTCCTTCCCGCAGATGACCACGCTGGAGAACCTCCAGCTGGTGTCGACCGCCAGGTCGGAGATCGCCGGCGTGCTGGACACGTTCCCCGCCCTCTCCTCCCTGCTGTCACGCCGGGCCGGGCTGCTCTCCGGAGGCCAGCGTCAGCAGCTCGCGATCGCCCGCACGCTGCTCACCAAGCCGCGGCTGCTGATCCTCGACGAGCCGACCGAGGGCATCCAGCCCAACGTCGTCCAGGAGATCGAGGGCGTGATCGGGGCGCTCACCGCGCGAGGCGACCTGTCGGTCCTGCTGGTCGAGCAGCACGTCGGCTTCGCCCTGCGCAGCACCGACCGCTACTACGTCCTGGAGTCGGGCCGGATCACGTCCACCGGTGACGGTGGCGAGGGTGCCCTCGAGGCGGTCCGCTCGGCGATGGCGGTCTGAGATGCACCTGACCCCCGCCGACACCGAGAAGCTGCTGCTCAGCGTGGCCGGCATGGTCGCCCGCGACCGGCTGTCTCGCGGCGTCCTGCTGAACTACCCCGAGTCCGTGGCCCTGCTCGCCTGCTGGGTGATCGAGGAGGCGCGGGCGGGAGCCGGCGTCGCGGAGCTGATGGAGCGCGGCCGCGACGTCCTCACCCGGGACCGGGTGATGCCCGGAGTGCCCGAGATGGTCGTCGACGTCCAGGTCGAGGCGACGTTCCCCGACGGTCGCAAGCTCGTGACGCTGCACCACCCCATCGCATGACCAGGCAACGACACAGGAGGAACCCGTGGGACTCGTGACCGACGGCCCCGGAGCGACCAGGACCGGACCAGGCACGGTCGTGCTGAACGGCGACCGCACCCCCGACGAGCGGCGCAGGCTGGTCGTGACCAACACCGGTGACCGGCCGGTGCAGATCGGCTCGCACGTGCACCTGGCCCAGGTGAACTCCGCCCTCGACCTCGACCGCGAGCGGGCGGCCGGCTTCCGCCTGGACATCCCCTCGGGCACCTCCCGGCGGTTCGAGCCCGGGGCCTCCCAGGAGGTCGCCATCGTCGCGCTGCGCGGACGCCGGCTCGTGCCCGGCATCCAGATCGGCTCGTCGGATGGTTGAGATCAGCCGGGCCGCGTACGCCGCCCTCTACGGTCCCACCGTCGGGGACCAGGTCCGCCTGGGCGACACCGACCTCTGGGTCGAGGTCGAGCAGGACCTCGTGGTGGGTGGCGAGGAGGCCGTGTTCGGCGGCGGCAAGTCGATCCGGGAGTCGATGGCGCAGTCCACGGCCACGTCGGCACAGGGCGCCCTCGACACCGTCATCACCAACGCGCTCGTCCTCGACCACTGGGGCGTGGTGCGCGCCGACGTCGGCGTCCGCGCCGGGAGGATCGTCGCCCTCGGCAGGTCCGGCAACCCCGACATCGCCGACGGCGTGCACCCGGACCTGGTGATCGGTCCGGGCACCGACGTCGTGTCGGGCGAGGGCCGGATCCTCACTGCCGGCGCCATCGACTCCCATGTGCACCTGCTCTCCCGCTCCCAGCTGGTCGAGGCGCTCGCCACGGGCATCACCACGGTGGGTGGAGGCGGCACCGGCCCCTCCGAGGGGTCCAAGGCCACCACCGTGACGCCGGGGGCATGGCATCTCGCCACCGTCCACCGGGCCCTCGACACGGTGCCGCTCAACGTGCTGCTGCTCGGCAAGGGCAACACCGTCAGCGCGGAGAGCCTGGAGGAGCAGGCGCTGGCCGGGGCGGCCGGCTACAAGGTGCACGAGGACTGGGGCTCCACCCCTGCCGCGATCGACGCGGCCCTACGGGCAGCCGACGAGTTCGGGCTCCAGGTCGCGCTGCACTCCGACAGCCTCAACGAGGCCGGCTACGTCGACTCGACGATCCGCGCCATCGCCGGGCGCGGGATCCACGCCTTCCATGCCGAGGGGGCGGGTGGTGGGCATGCCCCCGACATCCTCACCGTCGCGGGCCTGCCGCACGTGATCCCGGGATCGACCAACCCGACGCTGCCGCACACGGTCAACACCGTCGCCGAGCACCTCGACATGCTCATGGTCTGCCACCACCTGAACCCGCAGGTGCCCGAGGACCTCGCCTTCGCCGAGTCCCGGATCCGCGCGACCACCATCGCCGCCGAGGACCTCCTGCACGACATCGGCGCGCTGTCGATCACGTCCTCCGACGCGCAGGCCATGGGGCGCATCGGCGAGGTCGTCTGCCGCACGTGGCAGGTCGCCCACGTGATGAAGCACCGCTACGGCGACCACGCCGACCTCGGAGCCGGGCCAGCGGACAACGCCCGGGCCAAGCGGTACGTCGCCAAGTACACGATCAACCCGGCGATCGCCCACGGCATCGACCACGAGGTCGGCTCGGTGGAGCCGGGCAAGATGGCCGACCTGGTGCTGTGGGACCCGCGGTTCTTCGGGATCCGCCCCGACGTCGTGATGAAGTCCGGAGCCTTGGTGTGGGGGGCGCTCGGCGACCCGAACGCGTCGATCCCCACTCCGCAGCCGGTGCTGATGCGCCCGACCCTGGTCGACGACGGCAGCCCGCACGCGGTGACCTTCGTGTCCCCGGCGGCGCTGGAGGACGGGCTGGCGGACCGGCTCGGGCTGCGGCGGCGCCTGGTCGCCGTACGCCCGACGCGGGAGGTCACCAAGGCCTCGATGGTCAACAACTCCGCCCTGCCCCGGATCGACATCGATCCCGAGACCTTCGCGATCGACGTGGACGGCGAGCGGGTCGTGCCATCACCGGCCCAGGAGCTGCCGCTGGCCCAGCTCTACTCGATGTTCTGAGCGCCATGACCCATCCCGACCTCGTCCTCCTGCTGCTGGCCGACGCGCGCCTGCCCGTCGCCGGACACACCCAGTCGGCCACCCTCGAGGGCGCGCTGCGCCATGGGCTCGCCGAGGACCAGGTGCCCGGCTACGTGCGCACCCGGCTCCGAGGGGTGGTCCGGGTGGAGGCCGGCACCGCCGTGGCCGCGCGGCACGCCGTCCTGGCCGGGGGCTCAGGCCTGGTCCACGTCGAGCGGGCATGGGCCGCGCGCACCGTCTCCCCGGCGCTGCGCGCGGCCTCGCGAGACCAGGGGCAGGCGCTCCTGCGCCTCGCCGGCCGGCTCTGGCCCGACGCCCTGCTCCCACTCGCCGACATCGAGCGTCCCTCACGAGCCACCGTGCTCGGGAGCGTCGCCGCACACCTCGGGCTCGGCGCCGCCGCGCTGGCGCACCTGGTGGCGTACGACGACGTGCAGACCGTGTGCGCCGCGGCGCTCAAGCTGGTCCCCCTGGACCCGGTCACGGTCGCCGGCTGGGTCGCCGACGCCCTGACCGACGTCGCGGTCGTGGCGCTGGAGGTGGCCGAGGTGCGGGACCCGGCCGACCTCCCCGCCGTCGCCGCACCCCAGATCGAGGAGTGGGCAGAGGCCCACGCTCGTACCACGAGGAGGCTGTTCCGTGCCTGAGCACACCCACCCGAGCCGTCCGCTCCGCCTGGGGGTCTGCGGACCCGTCGGCACCGGCAAGAGCTCCCTGATCGCGCTGCTGTGCCGAGAGCTGTCGGACCGGCTCAGCCTCGCCGTCGTCACCAACGACATCTACACCGACGAGGACGCCCGCTTCCTGCGCTCGGCCGGGGTCCTGGCGGCCGACCGGATCCGCGCCGTCGAGACCGGAGCCTGCCCGCACACGGCGATCCGGGACGACATCAGTGCCAACCTGATGATGGTCGAGGAGCTCGAGCAGACCTACCCCGACCTCGACGTCGTGCTCCTGGAGTCGGGTGGCGACAACCTCACCGCGACCTTCTCCCCCGCCCTGGTCGACGCCCAGGTGTTCGTGCTCGACGTGGCCGGCGGCGGCGACGTGGCCCGCAAGGGCGGTCCCGGCATCGAGCGGGCGGACCTGCTGGTGGTCAACAAGACCGACCTGGCGCCGTACGTCGGGGTGGACGTCGCCCGGATGCTGACCGAGGCCGCGGCGGCCCGGAGCGGTCGCCCGGTCATCGGCCTCTCGCGGACCGACCCGGCCAGCGTCGAGTCCCTGGTGGCGTGGTTGGACCGGGTGCGCGAGCGCCACACGTCCGGAGTGCTGGTGCCGAGCGACCCCGGCCCGATGGCGCGGCACGTGCATGCTCACGAGCACTGAGCGCGGCGCCCGCACCCGGGTGCGGGTCAGCCCGTCCCCCGACGGCACGCGCTGCCGAGTGCGCACGGAGGTGACCCTCTCGGACCCCAGCGCGACCTCGCTGCGCCCGGTGCTCGTGCACCACGACGCCCGGCAGGCGCTCGTCTCACTGGTGCCGGAGGGCGCCCTGCTCCTCGCCGGCGACGCGATCTCGCTCGAGGTCAGCGTCGACGCGGGCGCCCGGCTGGACCTGGTCGAGCCCGGCGGGACGGTGGCCTTCGACATGCGCGGCGGCAACGCCTCCTGGTCGGTGCTGGTGACGCTCGGACCGGGGGCGGTGCTCACCTGGGCCGGGGAGCCGTTCGTCGTGGCCGCCGGCGCCGACGTGGACCGGACGACGGTCCTGCACCTGTCCGCCGGCGCCCGCCTGGCCCTGCGGGAGACGCTGGTGCTCGGCCGCCACCGCGAGGCGCCCGGCTCGATCCGACAGCGGACCGACGTCACGGTGGCCGGCCGACCGGTCCTGGTGGAGGATCTGCGGCTCGACCCGGCGGCGACGGCGGGGCTGCTCGGCGGGCGCCGGGTCGTCTCCTCGGTGCTGTCGGTGGGGCCGCCACCGGCCGTCGCCGGTCCGACGGAGCACCGCTTCGACCTGGACGCTGACGGCACCCTGTGGCGGCGGCTGGGCGCGCAGGCCCACGAGGCGGAGCTGGCGGCGGCCTGGGCCGCGGCGCACGCGAGCACGGTGGGTCAGTGAGCCCGTCAGTGAGCCCGGGCGATCTGCTGCTCGATGCGAAACTCCAGGCCGTCGGCGGCGGCGACGTAGACGTCCTGGTCCAGCAGGTTGCCGTCGAGCCGCATCAGCCCCCGGGGACTGGAGTAGAAGTGGCCGGACGGCATCGCCGCGACCGCCGCCACGTCGACGGAGCCGCAGACCTCTCCGACGCGGGCGAGGAAGTACAGCGCCTCGTAGCAGGACTCCCCCACCGCGTTGAGGGTGGGCGCCCAGCGCCCCCAGCGGGCGTAGTAGGCGCGCGCCAGCTCGGTGCTCTCGGCAGTGCCGAGCGCGTCGAAGTAGGCCGCGGCCGCGTACAGGCCCTCGTGGGCGCCGGCGCCGCCTGCCAGCAGCGTGTTCTCCTCGACGGCCGGGCTGAGCCGCGGGAGCGTCGCCGAGAGCCCGGCGCGCGCGAACTGGCGGTTGAAGTGGACGGCGTCCTGCCCCATCAGCAGCATCATCACCCCGTCGACGGGCTGGCGGGACAGACTCTCGATCACCGCCCCGAAGTCGCTGGTCCCGAGCGGCACGTAGGTCTCGCTGACGACCTGGGAGGTGGTGTCGGCCAGCGCGAGCCTGGCCGTGGCGCCGGTGACCCGCGGGAAGACGTAGTCGTTGCCCACGATCGCCCACCGGCCCACCGCGAGCTCCTCGCGCATCCAGTGCGCCGCCGGCAGCAGCTGGTTGATCGGGCGCTCACCGATCATGTAGACGCCCGGGGTGGCGTCACCACCCTCGTGCATCGCGGCGAACGCGTAGACGACCCGGCCGCCCACGCGCCGCGTGATCGCCTGTCGTACGGCGGAGATGTGCCACCCTGCGACCGCCTGGACCCGCCCCTCGTCCACCAGCCTGCCGACCTCGTCGGCGACCACCCGGGGCTCCCGCCCGGCGTCGACCACCACCAGCTCCACCTGGCGTCCCGCGATGCCGTCGCGCTCGTTGAGCTGCTCGGCGGCGAGCTCGGCGCAGGCCAGGCAGGACGGGCCGTAGAGCCCCGTGGGCCCCTGCAGCGGGACGACGAGGGCGACCGAGAGCATCTCGGTAGAGCGGGCGGGCACGAGACCTCCGGGTGCCTGGGCTGGGCGGGCCGGCGTCGTTGCGGGCGCACGTTCCAACGGAAATCGCAGTGGCTCTGCCTAGGATAGGGGTGACCCGACGACGGTGCGGCGCCGTTCACCAGGTAGCCACGCGCGTCTCGCCGTCGCCCCCAGCCCGAAGGAGCAGGCCGTGACCGAAGGCCTCGCCACCGCTGCTCAGACCGGCAGCATCGCCGTGCAGCTGCGGCGGGCCGAGGCGGCCGTGCGCGAGCGGCTCCAGCCGGTCCTCGACGAGCACGGGCTGAGCCTGGAGCACTGGCGGATCCTGGCCGTCGTCGAGGACACGCCGGGCCTGGGCATGAGCGACGTCGGCGCCGAGGCCGTCGTCCCCGCGGCCAGCATGACCCGACACATGGACAAGCTGGTCGAGCACGGGCTCGTCGTACGCCGCGTCGATCCCGCCGACCGCCGGCGCGCGGTCGTGGCGCTCTCGGCCCGGGGTCAGAGGCTCGCCGGCCGGCTGCGGCGCGCCGAGCGCGCCGTCGTGCTGCCCGAGGGGCCTCAGCCGGCCGCCGTGGCCGCGGCGCCTCAGAGCGGCAGCAGGTAGGAGCGCTCCTGCCCGTAGGGCGCGAAGCCGGCGCGGCGCAGGATCGGTCCGGAGGTGGCGACGCGGCCCTTGACGAGCGCCATCGTCGCGCCCTGAGCGAGGGCGTAGCGAAGCCGCTCCGCGAGGAGTGCACGGTAGACGCCGCGGCCCCGGGCCTCCTCGAGCACGGCGCCGCCCCACAGGCGGGCCACGCCGTCGACGACGCTGACGCCGCCGAAGCCGAGCGGACGGTCGTCGGCGTAGGCCACGACGATGCCACCGCCACCCGCCGCGACCGTCCTCCGGTCCCGCTCGAGCATGGCGGCCAGCTCGTCCTGGGGCGGCATGGCGCCCCCGAACACCTGGACCGAGACCTCCTCCGCGGCGCGGACCACCTCGGCCTCGGTGGTCCAGCGGAGGGTGAGGTGCTCGGGCGTGCCGAGGTCGGGTGCGGCCGGCGCGAGGTCGAGAGCGAGGATGTCCAGGACCTCGTCGATCACGCCACGGCGGGCCACGAACAGGCTGTCGAGCTCGGGGCCGGTCCCGGGCTTGACCCACACGATCAACCGATCGGCGCCGAGCTCGCGGGCCTTCGCCGCCGCCTCGTCGAGCGTGGCCGCCGGGTCGCCCGTGGGCTCGAAGCGGACGAGCGCCGCGGGATGCTCGAACCAGTCCGGGAAGCGGACCAGCAGGTAGTCGGCGGTCTCGACGGCGCTCGCGGAGTCGGGGACCCACACCCAGTCGCTGCTCGCCGCGGCGACCCGCTCCGGGCTCAGGGTCATGTCAGACCTCGACCGCGGCCAGCTGTCCGCAGGCGCCGTCGATCTCACTGCCCCGGGTGTCGCGGACCGTGGTGGGGATGCCCTTCGCCTCGAGCCGGCGTACGAACTCGCGCTCGTCGGCGGGGTCGGAGGCGGTCCACTTCGAGCCGGGAGTCGGGTTGAGCGGGATCAGGTTCACGTGCACCCAGCCCCAGTCGCCGTAGGAGTTGAGCACGTCGGCGAGAAGATCGGCGCGGTGGGCCTGGTCGTTGATGCCGCGCATCATGGCGTACTCGATCGACACCCGGCGCTTGGTCACTCGGGCGTAGTCCCAGGCGGCCTCCACGGTCTCGGCGACCGAGAAGCGGGTGTTGATCGGCACCAGCTCGTTGCGCAGCTCGTCGTCGGGGGCGTGCAGGCTCAGCGCCAGGGTGACCGGGATGCCCTCCTCGGTCAGCTGCCGGATCCGCGGCACCAGGCCCACCGTCGAGACCGTGATGCCGCGCGCGGACATGCCCAGGCCGTCGGGCGAGGGGTCGACCAGGCGGCGTACGGCGCCGATCACCGCCTTGTAGTTGGCCAGGGGCTCGCCCATGCCCATGAACACCACGTTGGAGACGCGGCCGGGTCCCCCGGGGACCTCGCCGCGCGCGAGCGCGCGGGCACCGGCGACGACCTGCTCGACGATCTCGGCGGTCGACATGTTGCGCTGCAGGCCGCCCTGACCGGTGGCGCAGAACGGGCAGGCCATGCCGCAGCCGGCCTGGCTCGACACGCACATGGTGACCCGGCCGGGGTAGCGCATCAGGACCGACTCGACGAGGGCGCCGTCGAAGAGCCGCCACAGGGTCTTGCGGGTGGTCCCCTTGTCGGCCTCCATGGTGCGCAGCGGCGTCATCAGCGTCGGCAGCAGCGCCTCGACCAGCTCGGCGCGCTGTCCGGCCGGCAGGTCGGTCATCTGCTCCGGATCGTCGACGAGGCGGGAGAAGTAGTGCGTCGAGAGCTGCTTGGCGCGAAAGCCGGGCAGCCCCTTCTCCTCCAGGAGCGCCTTGCGCTCGGGGGCCGTGAGGTCGGCGAGGTGCCGCGGGGGCTTCTTGCGCCCACGGGGCTCGTCGAACACCAGGGGAAGGGTCTTGATCGGCTCGGACATCGGGCCCAGTCTCCCACCGGCGCGGGAGGGGGCGAAAACGTCAGCCCTCGCGGCTGATGAGCACCCAGAGCACCAGCGCGGCGACCCCGCCCACCACGAGCAGCGTCGTCACCATCCCGACCAGCATGTAGCGCCCGAAGAGCCGGGTGCGCGGCGACACCACGAGGCCGATCGGCACCACCAGGGTCACCAGGACGAGCGGGAACAGCTCCTCCGCGGTGCCGGTGTCGAAGAACGCGCTGAGGATCGCCGCGAACGTGCCGGGCACGACGATGACGAACGCCAGGCCGGTGAAGAAGCCCATGAGCGAGGTGAACGTCGGGTGGTCGCGGTGCCACCAGCTCGGCGGGTCGCCCTGCGGCTCGTGACGCTCCTCCTCATGCCCGTGCGGCTCGTCCGGTGTGGGCTCGCGGGGGTCGTCGAGGGGGTGCTGGGTGCTCATGCGGAACCGTCCAGACCGGTGATGATCGCAGCGCAGACCCCCGCGAGCGAGATGGTCGACACCGCGATGCCGATCATCAGGCCCACGCCCCACATGCGCGTCGGGTTGAAGAACAGCATCGGGACGGGGCACAGGATCGGGACCAGCACCACCAGCCAGAAGAGGGTCTGGCCGGAGATCTCGGCGGAGCCGGTCTGGGTGGCCACCACCGCGAGCACCAGGACCAGCAGCAAGACTCCGGCGAACAGGCCGATGCCGCCCCCCGCCAGCACCTGACCCCAGACCGGCAGCCCCCCCGGCGGCCTCGGCGGCGGTGGTCCCCACGGGCTCGGTGGCCCCGGCGGCCCCCAGCCCCCGGGAGGCGTGCCGCCGTACGGCGGCGGGGACTGTTGGCTCACCGTCTCACTCTAGGGCGCCGTCGGGCCGTAGCCGGGTCACCACACCCACCAGCCGAGCACGATCCCGACGACGCCCGCGGCGGCCAGTGCGGCGAGGTAGACCAGGACGAGACGGGTGTCCCCGAGCTTGCAGCGCGAGCGCAGCAGCCCCGCGCGGCGGGCCCGCCAGTAGCCGGCGAAGCCGACGGCAGCGAACACCACCACCGCGACCGGCCCCAGCAGCCAGCCGAGGAGCGCGACCGTTGCGAAGGTGCACAGCCGCAGCGGGTCCGGCGGTCCCGACTGCCCGTCCGGCTCGACGCGCTGCGGCTCGACGAGCCGGGGGTCCCGGCTCACGCGCGTCCACCGGTGGCGGTGGAGAGGCGGGTGCGGCTCAACGGCGCCCAGGCCTGGACCGCGCAGAACGGCGCGCACTGGTGCCCGCCGGTCTCCTCGTTGACCGTCGCGACGTGCACGCAGCACTGCGTGAGCCGCTCCTCGATCATCGTGTCCATGTCCATGAACGGCTTGACGGTCACCCGCAGGACCCGCTCCCCCAGCATCTTGCGCAGCCGCTGGTGCTGTCCGGGCAGGCGGCTGGAGGCCAGCGCCGTGAGGGTGCCGATGCCGAGGTCGCAGTTCTGGCAGATGTCGCGCCAGATGGTGCTCATCGACGGGTGCGAGAGCGACGACTGCTCCGAGAGCAGGTCGAGCAGCGAGCCCTTGACGATCTGGCGCATCGTGTCGGGGATGGTGTCGTCGGCGATCCGGTTGGCCAGAAGGTCCGGCTCGAGGTCGAGCCACTGCTTGAGCTTGTCGTGGCCGATCAGCTTCGTGAGCGAGCTCCAGGTCCCGGCGTCGTCGCGCAGCAGATAGCCCACGGAGCAGCAGTGCGGGTGCGAGCACGGCAGCGCGGTCAGGTCGCGCCAGGTCACGACCCCCTGCGTCTGCTCCTCGAGCCGGGCCAGCACGCCGGTGTGGGTCAGCCGCTGCATCGGGTCGATCGCGCCGGAGCGGCCGCTGCCGAACACCGGCTGGATGGTCACGCCGCCGACGTACGGCGTGTCCAGGGCGCGCTTGAGGACGTGGCCGATCTCGTCGTCGTTGACGCCGAGCGCCGCGGTCATGGTCAGCGTGGTGAAGACGCCGGCCGCCGAGAGCCGCTCGATCGCGCGCTCCTTGAAGCGGCGGATGTCGGCGCCGCGATGGTACGTCGACGCCTCGGCCGAGCCGCCGTCGTACTGCAGGTAGACCTCGACCCGCTCCCGGTGCCGGGTGAGCAGCGCGAGCAGGTCGTCGTCCTGGGCGACCCGCAGGCCGTTGGTGTTGACCAGGATGCGTACGACGGGGCGCGCGGCCACCGCGTCGAGGAGCTCGGCGAGCTGGGGGTAGAGCGTCGGCTCGCCGCCCGAGAGCATGAGCACGTCGATGCGGCCGTTCTCGCGGGACAGGCGGGCGTCGATCGAGGCCAGCACCTGCTCGAGCGGCGCGACCGACGCGAGCGCCGGCGACGACTCTGCGAAGCAGGTCGGGCACTTGAGGTTGCAGTGGTCGAGCAGGTCCTCCAGCAGGATGCAGGTGTGCTGGGTCTGCATCTCCGGCAACCCGTCCTCGTAGGCCGACGGCACCGGCTTGAAGTTGCCGCGCAGGTCGGGCTCGTGGACCTTGGTGGGCGCGGTCCACTCCTCGAGGTAGCGCAGGATCCCGGGCGACTCGTCGTACATCGTGCGGACCAGGCCGTGGTCGGGGCAGCCCCGCTCGAGCCAGATCCGGTCCTCACGCTCGACCAGCCAGCCGGACAGGCGCCGCACCTCGGCGAGCGGCCGGTCGGGGCGCTCCTCGTGGCACAGCGGGCAGAAGGCGTTGACGTAGCGGTGGATCCGGTCGCCGCGCAGCGGCATCCCGGGTCCCCTGGTGACCTGCGTGCTCACGCGTCGACCTGCTCTCGGGGTGCGGGATGGAGCGCGCCGCGGTAGGCACCACGACGCGCCTGGTAGACGATGCGGAGCAGCACGAGCGGCACCGTCGCCATCAGGAACAGCTGGGGGCGGGTGAGCCCCGCCCAGGCGATCTCGTTGCCGCGGACGAGCTCGACGAGGAAGCGGAAGACGCCGTACGACGCGACGTACCAGACGAACGACTCCCCCGGCGGCAGCGCGCGGTGGCGCAGCCAGAGCCACAGCAGCCCGAAGGCCAGCAGGTGGAAGGCGATCTCATAGCCGAACGACGGGTGCAGGCCGACGCCGGCCGGGGCGCCGGTGCGATCGGCGGCCGCGGCGTCGAGGGTGATCCCCCAGCCGCCGGCCGTCGCGGTGCCGGGCGCCTCGGTCAGCAGGCAGCCGATGCGGCCGACGGCCATGCCGAGGGCCACCGCGGGGGCGAACAGGTCGCCGGTGCGCGCCCGGTAGCCGACCGCCCGCTTGGCGATGTGGACGCCGAGCCAGGCGCCGACCAGGCCGCCGAGGATCGATCGGTTGCCGTAGAGCCACTGCTCGGCGAGCGAGGCGTTCTCGCGCAGGTCGACGTGCTGCATCCAGGTGCCGAGCCGCATGAAGACCGCCCCGCCGACGACGGCGCCGAGGATGACGTAGGCCAGCCGCTCGTCGGTGTGGCCGCGGCGTCGCGCCTCGAGCGCGAACACCCCGCCCGCGGCGAGCACGCCGAGCAGCACGAAGAGCTCGTGGGCGGGCACCGGCCCGAGGGTCTCGTACACGCTCAGAAGCTCCCGGGGAGGAACATCGAGGCGCACACTCCGGCACCGGCGATGAACCCGATCGAGACGCCCATGAGGAAGCCGGCGCCGAGCTGCCGGGTGCGGGGACGCAGCAGCAGCACGATGCCGACGACGACCGGCACCGCGGCTACCGCCAGCGCGACGATCGCGGGAGCCTCGGAGTCGCTGCCGTAGGCGGCGCCGAAGCCCACGATGATCGCCACCGCGATCCACAGCCAGCAGGCCACCACGCCGAGCACCAGGCCGCCGACGACCGGCAGGGCACGGATCTGGCTGACGGGCGTGGTCATGGGCGCCAGCATCTCATCGCTCCCGCCCGGCGGGCCGCAGCCGGCCCGGACCGGCTCAGGTGTTGCGCCGCGCGATCACGGTCTTGAGGCGGTCGCGACGTGCACCAGGCCGGGTCGGGCGTCACTATGCCAGGGGCACCGCGAGCACGTCCGGCATCGCCAGCGCGGCCCAGCGCTCCAGGTCCGGCGGGGCACCCGTCAGCTCGGCGACGGCAAGGGTCCAGGCGGTGCCGTGGCCGACGAGCACGACGTCCTCGCCCGTGTGCACGTCGAGGATCCGCCGTACCGCGGTCATGATCCGGTCGCGGCAGGTGGCGAGCGGCTCCCAGCCCGGGTGCGCGGACCGGTCGGGCTCGGCGAAGGCCAGCCGGACCACGGCGTCGTGGTCGTCGAGCCAGTCGGTGCTGTTGCGGACCTGCTCGCGCAGGTCCTCGACGATGCCGACGTCGCCCTCGGTCAGCAACTGGGCGGTGCCGACGGCCTTCGGCTCCGGGGAGCAGAACCACGCCGCGTCCTCGGGGAGCCGGCCGGACTCGCGCAGCGCCCAGATGTCGTCGAACCCCGCGGGGTCCAGCTCCCACTCGGCCGCGGGCCGGGTGCGGTCGACCAAGGGCCGGCCGTGGCGGACGAGGTGCAGGGTCACGTGAAGACCAGGTAGTGCAGCAGCAACCACACCGGCGCGACCGTCGCGAGCAGCGAGTCCAGGCGGTCCATCAGGCCGCCGTGGCCGGGGACGACCTGGCTCATGTCCTTGAGGCCGAGGTCGCGCTTGATGACCGACTCGCACAGGTCGCCCAGCGTGGCCATCACGGCGACGATGACGCCCAGGCAGGCGCCGACCCACCAGTCGCCGTCGAGGAGGTGGACGACCAGCAGGATGCCGGCGCCGACCGTGGCGGCCATCGAGCCGGCGAAGCCCTCCCATGACTTCTTGGGCGAGATCACCGGGGCCATCGGGTGCTTGCCGAACAGCACGCCGGCGATGTAGCCGCCGGTGTCGGAGCAGATCGTCACCAGGATGAACACCACGATGCCGGCGACGCCATCGTCGTCCAGCCCGCCGCCGCCCAGCCCCCCCTCGGCCAGCAGCAGCGCCACGAAGGAGCCGAGGAACGGCACGTAGACGAGCGTGAAGACCGAGGCCGTCGCGTTCTTGACGTAGCCGTCGATGCCGCGGCGCAGCAGCCACAGCATCGTGCCGAGGGCGGTGACCGCGGTGGCGGTGACCAGCGCCGGGGCGCCGTACAGGTAGGCGACCACGACCATGACCGCGCCGCCCACCATGAGCGGCTCCTCGGGGATGTCGATGCCCTTGGCCGAGAGCCCCCGGCGCAGCTCCCAGATCGCCACGACCACGGCGATCACGACGATCACCATGAACGCCGGCTTCCAGAACAGCAGCGAGAGCGCGATCGCGGCGAGCAGCACGACCGCGGAGCCCACGGCGGCCCTGAGGTCGCGCCCGGCGCGGCCGTGGTCCTTCTGCGGCGCAGGCATGGGCGAGGTGTCGGTCATGGAGTGGGGGCGGCGGGTCCTCAGACCTCGAGCAGCTCGGCTTCCTTGTTCTTGAGCATCTCGTCGATGGCGTCGGTGTGCTTCTTGGTGGCCCCGTCGAGACGCTTCTCGGCGCCGGTCACATCGTCCTTGCCGACCTCGCCGTCCTTCTCGAGCTTCTCGAGATTCTGCTTGGCGGTACGGCGCAGGTTGCGGATCGCGACCCGGCCGTCCTCGGCCTTCGCCTTCGCGATCTTGATGTACTCCTTGCGGCGCTCCTCGGTCAGCTCGGGGAAGACGCAGCGCAGCATCTTCCCGTCGTTGGACGGGTTGACGCCCAGGTCGGAGTCGCGGATCGCGCGCTCGATGGCGGGCATCGCGCCGATGTCGAACGGCTGGATCAGGATGATCCGTGCCTCGGGCGCCGTGAACGACGCCAGCTGCTGCAGCGGGGTCTGGGTGCCGTAGTAGTCGACGGTGATCTTGCTGAACATGCTGGGCTGCGCCCGTCCGGCCCGGATCGCGGCGAACTCCTCGCGGGTGGCCTCGACGGACTTGTCCATCTTCGAGTCTGCCTCGTTGAGGATGTCGTTGATCACGTGGTGCTCCTAGCTGGTCGGGAGGGTGCTGCGACGATCCGGCGACTCAGTCGCGCGAGACCGTGGTGCCGATCTTCTCACCGCTGACCGCGCGGCGGATGGTGCCGGGGGTCGAGAGGTTGAAGAAGACCATGTCGAGGTTGTTGTCGCGGGCCAGGCTCACCGACGTGGCGTCGGCCACCTTCAGGCCGCGCCCGAGGAACTCGTCGTAGGTGAGGGCGTCGAACTTCACGGCCTCCGTGTTCTGGTGGGGGTCGGAGTCGTAGACGCCGTCGACGCCCCGCTTGCCCATCAAGATGACCTCGCAACGGGTCTCGAGCGCGCGCTGGGCCGCGACGGTGTCGGTGGAGAAGAACGGCATCCCGGCGCCGGCGCCGAAGATGACCACGCGCCCCTTCTCCAGGTGGCGGATCGCGCGGCGCGGGATGTACGGCTCGGCCACCTGGCCCATGGTGATGGCGGTCTGCACGCGGGTCTCGACGCCGTGCTGCTCGACGAGGTCCTGCAGCGCCAGGCAGTTCATGACGGTGCCCAGCATGCCCATGTAATCCGCGCGGGCACGCTCCATGCCGCGCTGCTGGAGCTCCGCGCCGCGGAAGAAGTTGCCTCCGCCGACGACGATGGCGACCTGGACCCCCGAGCGCGCCACGTCGGCGATCTCCTTGGCGATGGCGTTGATGACGTCGAGGTCGAGGCCGACCTGTCCGCCGCCGAACACCTCCCCGGAGAGCTTGAGGAGGACGCGCTTGTAGGCGGTCACACGAGTTCCCTTCGTACGTCGGTGGTGGTGGTGACGTGCGAGGAGACCGGTTCGATGCTCCATGTCTGGGTCATCGAACCGGCCTCCTCGTCGTCCAACGTCTGGTGCGAACCTACTGGGTCAGGCGCCGACCTCGAAACGGGCGAACCGCTTCAGGGTGGTGCCGGCCTCGTCGAGCACGGTCTTGACGTTCTTCTTGTTCTCCGTCACCGAGGGCTGCTCCAGCAGGACGACGTCCTTGAAGAAGCCGTTCAGCCGGCCCTCGGTGATCTTGGCGATCGCCTGCTCGGGCTTGCCCTCCTCGCGGGAGGTCGCCTCGGCGATCTCGCGCTCCTTGGCGACGACGTCCGCGGGGACCTCGTCGCGCGTGAGGTACTTCGGGCGCATCGCGGCGACCTGCATCGCGGCGGCGCGCGCGGCGTCGGCGTCGCCGTCGTACTCGACCAGCACGCCGACGGCGGGCGGCAGGTCGGCGGCGCGCTTGTGCATGTAGACGACGGTCGGGCCCTCGAAGTAGGCGACCCGGCCGAGCTCGATCTTCTCGCCGATGGAGACGGCGAGGTCCTCGACGACCTCGCCGACGGTCTTGTCGCCGAGCGTGACGGCCTTGAGGGCCTCCGCGTCGGCGGCCTTGGCGGCATCGGCCGCCTCGGCGATCTGCTGGGCGGCCTGGATGAACTGGTCACCCTTCGCGACGAAGTCGGTCTCGCAGTTCAGCTCGACGAGGGCGCCTCCGGAGGTGGCGACCAGGCCGGCCGACGCCTCGCGCTCGGCGGCGCGCTCGGCCATCTTCTTGCCGCCCTTGATCCGGAGGATCTCGGCGGCCTTCTCGAAGTCGCCGTCGGCCTCGGTGAGGGCCTTCTTGCAGTCCATCATGCCGGCGCCGGTGAGCTCGCGGAGCTTCTTGACGTCGGCGGCGGAGATGTTCGCCATGGGTGTCTCCAGGGTTCTGGATCGGAAGTGTGGGGTGGTGGTGCCGTCAACCGGCGCGGGGGGGGGGGGGGGGGGGGGGGGCCCCCCCCCCCGGGGGGGGGGGGCCCAGGCGGCCCCCGCGGGGGGCGGGGGGGG
>NZ_JAJNRO010000014.1:0-109116 GCF_021083605.1 Nocardioides sp. cx-169 | reverse complement strand
GTGGGGGGGGGGGGTGCCTTCACCGGGGGGGGGGCGGCTTCCTTCGTCGGCCCCACCGCGGTCCGGAGACGGTCAGGCCGAGGCCTCGTCGGTCGCGGGCTCGGCGTCCTTCTCGGCGGCGGCGGTGTCGACCGACGCAGCCTCCGTGGCAGCGGCGTCCACGTCGGCGGCGACCTGCTCGGTCGTCGCCTGCGCGTCGCCGGCCGCGGGGGCGGGCGTCTCGTCGGCGGGCGCCTCGGTCGCGGCCTCGGCGACCTCGGCGGCGGCGGCGCCCTCGGTGGACGCACCCGTCGCCTCGGAGGCCGGAGCCTCGGGGTCGGCGGCGGTCGCCTTCTCGGCGGCCTTCTCGGCGTCACCCTCGAGGAGCTCGCGCTCCCAGTCGGCCAGCGGCTCGGCCGCGCCGGGAGCGGTGCTCTCGGACTTGGCGCCGGAGCGGGCGATGAGGCCCTCGGCCACGGCGTCGGCGACCACGCGGGTCAGCAGGCCGACCGCGCGGATGGCGTCGTCGTTGCCCGGGATCGGGAAGTCGACCAGGTCGGGGTCGCAGTTGGAGTCCAGGATGCCGATGATCGGGATCCGCAGCTTGCGGGCCTCCTCGACGGCGAGGTGCTCCTTGTTGGTGTCGACGATCCAGACCGCGTTGGGGGTCCGGCTCATCTCGCGGATGCCGCCGAGCGACTTGTTCAGCTTGTCGCGCTCGCGACGCATCTGCAGCAGCTCCTTCTTGGTGCGGCTGCTGCCGGCGACGTCGTCGAAGTCGATCTCGTCGAGCTCCTTGAGACGGTTGATCCGCTGGTGCACGGTCTGGAAGTTGGTGAGCATGCCGCCGAGCCAACGCTGGTTGACGTAGGGCATGCCGACGCGCGTCGCCTGCTCGGCGATGGCCTCCTGGGCCTGCTTCTTCGTGCCGACGAACATCACGGTGCCGCCGCGGGCGACGGTCTCCTTGACGAAGGCGAAGGAGCGGTCGATGTAGGCCAGCGACTGCTGCAGGTCGATGATGTAGATGCCGTTGCGCTCGGTCATGATGAAGCGCTTCATCTTGGGGTTCCAGCGACGGGTCTGGTGCCCGAAGTGGACGCCGCTCTCGAGGAGCTGGCGCATGGTGACAACTGCCATGATGGTTCTTATCTCCTGATTCGGAGCAGCGCCGTACGCACACCCTTGAGTCAGGGCGAGCCGGGGCTGGGCTCCGGGTCGTTTTCAGTTCGTCCACGACCGGCGGGTGCCGCTCGTGCCTGACGCCCGCGCGCGGCCCGACCTGCTCGACCTGGTGGTCTCACGGGACTGAGGGCCGTCGCCCACGGGTGGTCGGGACCCGGGGGCCCCATCGTGGTCGGCGAGCGTGCGAATTTCGGAGCGCGGTCGAGACCGCACGCCGATGTACCCAGCCTAGTCGAGCGCGGGCCGTCCCCGCGAATCCACCCGGGCCCGCGCGCACGAGGCGGCCCGGGCCACCCGCACCCGCCTGATCCGGGAGCGGTCATGGCGGGTCAGCCACACCTGGAGTGCGATCAGCGCCCACGCGATCACGGTCAGCACGATGCCGGCTGGTTCGCCCATGCTTCCATCGAACGGGCGCGGGTGGCGACGCCCCATGGGGTCTACCACCCATCTTCGCGTCGGCAGCCCTCCTGGGCGCCGGCGAGGAGCTCTCGCCTTGTAGAATCACGGTGATCCCCCGACGTTCGACAGCGAGGACCTTCGCCTGTGCTGGAGCTGATCGCCGCCGTGCTCACGGCGGCGGCGCTGTCGCCGTGGCTGGTCCTCCGAGCCGGCCGCCGCGCCTTCCTGCTTCTCGCCCTGGTCCCCCTGGCCGGAGCGGCCTGGGTGGGCGCCCAGGGCGGTCGCGTCGTCGACGGCGACACCCTGCTCGAGGTCCACCCCTGGGTCGGCAGCATCGGCATGGAGCTCGCCTTCGCGATGGGCCCGCTGCAATGGGTCATGGCGCTCATCGTCCTGGGCATCGGCGCACTCGTGCTCGCCTACTGCGCGTGGTACTTCGGCGAGGCCGACCCCGGCGTCCCCCGCTTCGCCGGCGTCCTGGTCGCCTTCATCGGCGCGATGCTCGGTCTGGTGCTGGCCGACGACCTGCTGCTGCTCTACGTCTTCTGGGAGCTGACCACGGTCTTCTCCTTCCTCCTCATCGGCCACGACCCCGGCCGGCGCAGCAGCCGGCGCGCGGCCATCCAGGCGCTCGTGGTCACCACCCTCGGCGGCCTGGTCCTCCTCGTCGGCGCCCTCCTCGTGGGCGGGCAGGCCGGCACGTTCCGCATCTCCGAGATCCTGGCCGCCCCCCCGACCGGCACGGCGGTGACCGTCGGCGTGCTCCTGATGCTCGTGGGAGCGATCAGCAAGTCGGCCCTGCTCCCCTTCCACTTCTGGCTGCCCTCGGCCATGGCCGCACCCACCCCGGTGAGCGCCTACCTGCACGCGGCGTCGATGGTGAAGGCCGGCGTCTACCTCGTCGCGCTCCTGGCGCCCGCCTTCGCGGACGTGCCCGGGTGGCGCGGCATCCTCCTGACACTCGGCCTCGCGACGATGATCCTCGGCGGCGTCCGCGCGCTGCGCCAGCACGACCTCAAGCTGCTGCTGGCCTACGGGACGGTGAGCCAGCTGGGCCTCCTCATCCTGGTGCTGGGCGTCGGCACCCGCAGCACGATGCTCGCCGGCCTGGCGCTGCTGGTGGCGCACGCGCTCTTCAAGGCCGCGCTCTTCCTCACCGTCGGCGTCATCGACCACAGCACCGGCACCCGCGACCTGCGCCGCCTGACGGGCCTGGCCCGCCGGATGCCGGTGCTCGCGGTGGCCGCCACCCTCGCGGCCGCGTCGATGGCGGGGGTGCCGCCCCTGCTCGGCTACGTCGCGAAGGAGAGCGTGCTCGTCGCGCTGCTCGACGTGGCCCGGAAGGGCGACGGCACCGGCTTGAACGCCGCGAGCGGCTGGCTCCTGCTGTTCGGCGTCGTCCTCGGCTCGGTCCTCACCGTGGCCTACTCCGCCCGGTTCGTGTGGGGCGCCTTCGGCCACCGCGAGGTCGACCAGGCCCCCGTCGTGCACGACCCGGCCCCGGCGTTCGTCGCGGCGCCGGTCGTCCTCGCGGGACTCTCGCTCGTCTTCGGCCTGCTCGGCGGGCCCCTGACGACGATGCTGCGCGGCCAGGCCGACACCCTCCCCCTCGGTGCGCACGAGCCCGAGCTCACCCTGTGGCACGGGGTGGGCCTCCCCCTGCTGCTCACCCTCACCACGCTCACGCTGGGCGGCCTGCTCTTCGTGGCCAGGGCGCCGGTCTCGCGCCTGCAGACCCGGCTGGCCCACGAGTGGAGCCTCGAGCGCGCCTACCACGCCGGGATGCGGCTGCTGGACCGCTCCGCAGTGGAGATCACCGGTGTGCTGCAGCGCGGCTCGGCAGCCGCCTACCTGGCGATCATCCTGATGGTCGTGGTGGTGCTGCCCGGCTCGACCCTGCTGGACGGTCTCGGGGACCTGCAGGTCCGCGCCTGGGACACCCCCATGCAGGCGGTCGTCGGCGTGGTGATCGTCCTCGCCGCGCTGATGACCACGCGCTCACGCCGGCGCATCCGCGCGGTCCTGCTCGTCAGCGTCACCGGCTACGGCACCGCGCTCCTCTTCGTCCTGCACGGCGCGCCGGACCTCGCCTTGACCCAGGTCCTGGTCGAGACCCTCACCGTGGTCGTCTTCGTGCTGGCGCTGCGGCGCCTGCCGGAGTACTTCACCGACCGGCCCCTGAGCCGTCAGCGCTACCTCCGGGCTGCGCTGGGCCTCGCCGTGGGCGTCGTGACGGCCGGCTTCCTGCTCATGGCCGGGGCCGCCCGCAACAGCGACCCGGTCTCGCTCGCCCTCCCGAAGGAGGCCCTCGACTACGGCGGCGGCGGCAACATCGTCAACGTCATCCTGGTCGACACCCGGGCCTGGGACACCCTGGGCGAGATTGCGGTCCTCGTGGCCGCCGCCACCGGGGTGGCCAGCCTGATCTTCGTCCACGCGCGAGGCGCCGACATCCGGCGCGTCCAGGACATCCCCTACCCCGCGGGCGTCAAGAAGCTCGCGACCTCCCCGGGCCGCCGAGCCTGGCTCCCGGGGTCGCGCACGCTGGCCCCGGAGAAGCGCTCGATCATCTTCGAGGTCGTGGTCCGCCTGATATTCCACACGCTGGTCGTCATCTCGGTCTACCTCCTGCTCGCCGGCCACAACGCGCCCGGAGGCGGCTTCGCGGCCGGGATGACCACCGGGCTGGCGCTGGTCGTGCGCTACCTGGCCGGCGGCCGCTACGAGCTGGACGAGGCGGCGCCGGTGGACGCCGGACGCCTGATCGGCTCCGGCCTCGCGATCGCCGCGCTCGCCGCCCTCTTCCCGCTGGCGTTCGGCGGCGAGGTGCTCCAGTCGGCTGTCGTCGACGTCCCGCTGCTCTTCCTCGGCGAGCTGCACCTGGTCACGTCGGTGCTGTTCGACGTGGGGGTCTACCTCGTCGTCGTCGGCCTGGTGCTCGACCTGCTGCGCGCCCTGGGCTCGCACATGGACCGGGACATCCAACGCGCCCAGCGCCGGAGCACGGCGGAGGCCGCATGAACGTCAACCTCACCCTCGTCCTCATCGCCGCCGCCCTCCTCGGCTGCGGGGTCTACCTCCTGCTCGAGCGCAGCCTCTCCCGGGTGCTGGTGGGCCTGGTCATGATCGGCAACGGCGTCAGCGTCGCCTTCCTGGTCGCCGGCGGCCCGGCCGGCCGGGCCCCGATCGTGACGAAGGACGGCGACGTCACCGGGCTCTCGGACCCGCTGCCTCAGGCGATGGTGCTGACGGCGATCGTGATCACGCTGGCGACCACGGCGTTCGTGCTGGCGATGGCCTATCGCAGCTGGCAGCTCAACGGCCACGACGACGTGCAGGACGATGTCGAGGACGCCACGATCCGCAGGCTGGCCGCCGGCGACGTCACCTCCGAGGCCTACGACGCCACCACGTCCGACTTCCCGGGCGACGACTCGAGCGGCGACCCCGGCGAGGGGCCCGACGACGACCCGCTCGCAGCGGACGCGGCCGAGATCATGGCGGCGAAGTGAACGCCCTGGTCCCGCTCCCCGTGCTGCTCCCGATCCTGGGGGCCGGCGCGTCCCTGGCGCTGCTGCACCACCCCCGCCTCCAGCGCTGGCTCAGCCTCGTCGTGCTGGTCGGCGTCGTGGCGAGCGCGGCGGTGCTGCTCGTCCAGGCCGACCACCACGGCCCGCAGACGGTCTGGATCGGCGCGTGGCCCGAGACGCTCGGCATCGTCCTGGTGGCCGACCGGCTGGCGGCGCTGATGCTGCTGGTCAGCGCCCTGGTGACGCTGGCCGTGCTGGCGTACTCGGTGGGCCAGGGTATGACGGAGGACGAGGAGGGGGCCCCGATCTCGGTCTACCACCCGACGTTCCTGGTGCTCGTCGCCGGCGTGGCCAACGCCTTCCTCGCCGGCGACCTGTTCAACCTCTTCGTCAGCTTCGAGATGCTGCTGTTCGCCTCCTACGTGCTGCTCACGCTCGGCGGCACCGCGACCCGGATCCGCGCGGGGACCATCTATGTGCTGGTCAACCTGCTGTCCTCCACGCTCTTCCTGATCAGCCTGGCCGTGACCTATGCCGCCACCGGCACGCTGACCCTGGCCCACCTGGCCGAGCGACTGGCCGCACTGCCCGACCACGTCTCGCTCATGATCCAGCTGCTCCTGATCACGACCTTCGCCATCAAGGCGGCGATCTTCCCGCTGTCGTTCTGGCTCCCGGACAGCTACCCCACGGCGCCCGCACCGGTGACCGCGGTCTTCGCAGGCCTGCTGACCAAGGTCGGCGTCTACGCGATCCTGCGGGTGCAGACCCTGCTCTTCCCCGACAGCCCGCTGTCCGACCTGCTCCTGTGGGCGGCCCTGCTCACGATGCTGATCGGGATCCTCGGCGCCGTGGCGCAGTCCGACATCAAGCGGATGCTCTCGTTCACTCTCGTGAGCCACATCGGCTACCTCGTGCTCGGCATCGCGCTCGGCAGCCGTGCCGGCACCGCCGGCACGACGTTCTACGTGGTGCACCACATCACCATCCAGACCGCCCTGTTCCTGGTGCTCGGTCTGGTCGAGCGTCGCGCCGGCAGCACCGCCCTGATGCGGATCGGCGGCCTGGCGCGCCTCGCCCCGCTGCTCGCCGTGCTGTTCTTCATCCCGGCGATGAACCTCGCCGGGATCCCGCCGTTCTCGGGCTTCATCGGCAAGGTCGGCCTGTTCCAGGCCGCCCAGCAGGAGGGCGGCTGGCTCGCCTGGACGCTGGTGGCCGGGGGCGCCCTGACCAGCCTGCTGACGCTGTACGCCGTCGCCAAGACGTGGGCGGTCGCCTTCTGGCGCACCCCGCAGGAGGCCCACGAGGCGCTCGAGGCCATCGGCGGGGGCGGCGAGCCGGTCCCCGGCCACGACACCGGCGTCGTGCACGAGCACCGCGGCCATGTCCACACCGCGGCCGGCACCGTCTCCAAGCAGGACATCGAGGAGGCACGCCGGCTCGGCGACGACGACCTGCCGGACCGGGACTTCCACACGCTCATCGAGGCCGGCGAAGACAACCGCCACTCCCCCATGGGGATGCTGGTCCCCACCGCCGGCCTGGTGGTGATGAGCGTGCTGCTCACCGTGGTCGCCGGCCCGCTGTACGCGCTGTGCGAGCGCGCCGCGGCGGACCTCCACGAGCGCGACCCGTACCTGTCCTCCGTGCTGGGCGAGGACCGCGGATGAGCCCCGTGACGCGCACCCGGCCCGACGGCAGGACCCGCCCCGCGCGGCACCGCGCCGTCCAGCCCCTGGCGGTGGTCTGGCTGACGCTCGTCTGGCTGGCGCTGTGGGGCGAGGTGACGCCGCTGCTCCTGGTGGGCGGGGTCCTGGTCGCCGTGCTGGTGTGCGTCGTCTTCCCGCTGCCGCCGATCGACCTGGTCTGCCGCGTGCGGCCACTGCTCCTGCTCGGGGTGCTCGCCTGGTTCCTCGTCGACGTCGTGCGCGCCAGCGCGCAGGTCGCGGGCGTCGTCCTGCGTCGCCGGCCGGTGCGCAACGCCGTGGTGGCCGTCGACCTCGAGAGCTCCTCCGACTTCCTGATGACGCTGGTCGCCGCCATGCTCTCCCTGATCCCGGGCTCAGTCGTGGTGGAGGCGCGCAGGTCGACCCACACCCTCTACCTGCACGTCCTGGACGTCCCCGACGCGGGCGCGGCCGAGGACTTCCGCCGCAGCGCCTTGATGCTCGAGCAGCGCCTGCTGAGGGCCCTGCCGCCCCACCCGGTCGAGGGGGAGGCCGCATGACCGCCGTACTCGTGGTGTCGGCCGCGATCCTGTTCGTCGCCTCCCTCCTGCTCCTGCTCCGGCTGACGATCGGTCCCACGATCCTCGACCGCAGCGTGGCCCTCGACGTGCTCGTCGCGATCACGGTCAGCGCCGTCGGCCTCTACACGGCTCACACGGGGGTCACGTTCGCGCTCCCGCTGCTCGTGGTGCTGGCCGGCTGCGGGTTCGTCGGCGCGGTGAGCGTCGCTCGCTACGCCAGCCGGAGCAACGACCTCGGAGACGGCGACGAAGGGGGTGCCCGGTGAGTTGGACCGCCCTCGCGGACATCGCCGCCGCCGCGTGCTTCCTGCTGGGCGCGCTGCTGGCCCTCGTCGCGGCCATCGGCGTGCTCCGCATGCCGGACCTGCTCAGCCGCATGCACGCCGCGACCAAGCCGCAGGTGCTCGGCACGATGCTCGTGATGGCCGGGGTCGCGCTGCGCCTGCGGGAGCCGGGCGTCCTCGGGCTGCTGGCGCTGGTCGTGCTGCTGCAGATGGCCAGCAGCGTGGTGTCGAGCCACATGCTCGGGCGCGCGTCGTTCCGCGCCGGGCAGGTGCGCCACGACCTCCTGGTCGTCGACGAGCTCAGCGGCGACCTCGAGCACCAGGAGCCGCGCGGCGCCCCCTGACGCCCAGAACAGGCCGTGAGTCGTCCACAGCGATGCCGCGCGCCGACGCTATCCCCAGTCCGGCACCTCGGCGGCACCCGATGTCGCGTTGCGCGAGCACCCTGGCGGCATGCGTCGTCTCGCGTCCCTCGCCCCCTGCGCCGCCCTGAGCGTCCTCCTGCTCTGCGGCGCCCCGTCCAGCGCCGCCGCCGACGCCGACGCCGACCCTCGCGGCTCCTGGCCGCTGCGTCCCGCCCCCGAGGTGGTCCAGCGCTTCGACCCGCCCGAGACGCCCTACGGCGCCGGCCACCGCGGCGTGGACCTCGCCGGCGCCGTGGGGCAGCCGGTGCGCGCAGCCCTGCCCGGCGCCGTGCGCTACGCCGGGCGGCTCGCCGGCCGCGGCGTCGTGGTCGTCGACCACGGGGCCACCCGGACCACCTACGAGCCGGTCACGGCCCACGTCGAGGTCGGCCGGGCGGTGGCGGCGGGCGAGGCGCTGGGCGCGCTCGAGCTGGCCGGATCTCACTGCTTCCCCCGCGCCTGCCTGCACTGGGGCTGGATCCAGGGCGAGACCTACCTCGACCCCCTCCGCCTGGTCGGCGCCGGCCCGGTGCGGCTGCTCCCGCTCTGGAGCCTCTCCCCCGCCCCGGCGCGGGCGGCGGCACTGCCGTACGCCGGGCTGCCGCTCTGGGCCACCTGGGTCACCACGCTGGGGCGCGCGGCCGGCGTGGGCGGCGACGCGATCACCGCCCGCGCACCGCCCTGATGCTCAGGCGCGCGGGTGCGCCTGCTGGTAGGCCCGGCGCAGCCGGTCGGTGGTCACGTGGGTGTAGAGCTGCGTGGTCGCCAGGGAGGCGTGGCCGAGCAGCTCCTGCACCGAGCGCAGGTCGGCGCCGCCCTCGAGCAGGTGGGTCGCCGCGGTGTGGCGCAGCCCGTGCGGGCCGATGTCCGGCGCGCCCGGCACCGCCGCGATGCGCTGGTGCACCAGCGTGCGCACCGCCCGGGGGTCGATCCGCCGGCCGCGGGCGCCCAGGAAGAGCGCCGGTCCCGAGCCGTCCACCAGCAGCGAGGGCCGGCCCTGGCGCAGCCAGAGCTCCAGCGCCCGCGCCGCAGGACGCCCGAAGGGCACCGACCGCTCCTTGCGGCCCTTGCCGAAGACCCGCACGACGTTGCGGTCCCGGTCGACGTCGTCCAGGTCGAGGCCGACCAGCTCCCCGACCCGGATCCCGGTCGCATAGAGCAGCTCGAGCATGGCGACATCACGCAGCCCGACCGGGCTGCCGTCGTCGGCGATCTCCGCGGCCGCGGCGATCAGGTCGGCGGCCTCGTCGGTGCGCAGCACGGCCGGCAGGGACTTGTGCGGCCGCGGCGAGCCCAGCGAGGCGCCGACGTCGGCGGGGGCGCGGCCGGTACGGGCCAGCCAGGCCGTGAAGACCCGTGCCGCCGTGGCCCGCCGCGCCAGCGTCGTGCGCGAGAGGCCCATGCTCTGCTGCTTGGCCAGCCAGCTGCGCAGCGTGCGCAGGTCCAGCTCGTCCACGCGGGCGCACCCCAGGCGGGCGGAGTGCGCGAGCAGGCCGGCGATGTCGGCGGAGTAGGCGCGCACGGTGTGCGCGGTGAGGTCGCGCTCGGAGACCAGGTGGCGCTCGTACTCCCCCAGCACGCGCGCCATCGGGTCGGGCAGCAGGTCGGGCTCCACGGCCGGTGTGGATTCGGGCTCGGCGCTCACCTGCCCAGCCTAGGGATGCGCACGCCGGTCGCGCTCAGGCGCGCCAGACGGTGGCCACGTCGCGGTGGTAGCGGCGGCCGAGGACCCGGCCGAGCACGAACGTCACCGGCCGCGGGACGCTGCGGCGCAGGAACGCGCGATGCTCGGGGTCCATCCCGTCCTGCAGCCAGGCGAAGAACTCCCCGGTCACCCGGGGCGGGGCCGAGCGCAGCCGCTTCTCGGTCGCTCGCCACTCGGGGGTCCCCAGGTACGGCAGCAGCACCGGCTCCAGCTCGTTCTCCTCGTGCGTGAGGTGCTGCTCGACGACCTCGCGGGCATCCGCCACGCGCACCCGCGCCGCGGCCGCCGCGGCCACGCTCGGGTCGGCCGCCAACGCGTCCATCGCGTGCGCCACGGAGGTGAGCGACTCGGCCATGGCGTGGTGCTCGGACTCCATCGTGCTGAGCAGTCCCGCGTCGACGCCGAAGCCGGCCAGCATCGGCCAGATGTGGGTGTCCTCCCCGACGTGGTGATGGTGCAGCTCCGCGCGCAGGTGCTCGTAGGCGCGGTGCAGGCCGGCGGCCCGCTCGGCGTCCCCGCCCGCAAAGTCGGCGAGTGCGGCCTCGAGCCGGTCCAGGTCGCGCCGGACGGCGGCGTGGATCACGCGGTTCATGTTCAGCGTCGTGCCCATCCAGGGACAGTAGGACGGCCTCCGCCCGCCCGCCAGCCCGGTTCAGACCTGCCTCCCGTCCCCCGGACGGCGGGTCCGGACTGGGAGTGGCGAGCGATGATGCGGGGATGCTGACGAACTGGTCCGGGAACCACCGCTTCGCGGCCGCTCGCCTGCACCGCCCCACGACCGTCGAGGAGCTGCAGACGATCGTCGCCGGCGCGGACCGGGTGCACGCCCTGGGCTCGCGCCACTCCTTCACCGACGTCGCCGACACCCCTGGCGACCTGGTCGCCACCGACACCCTGCCCGAGGAGATCGAGGTCGACGCCGGCCGCCGTGAGGTGCGCGTCTCGGGCGGGCTCACCTACGGCCGGCTCGCAGTCGCGCTGCACACCCGGGGCTGGGCGCTCGCGACGATGGCCTCGCTCCCGCACATCTCGGTCGCCGGCGCGGTCGCCACCGGCACCCACGGCTCCGGGGACCGCACCGGGTCCCTCGCGTCGGCCGTCACCGGGCTCGAGCTGGTCACGGCCGACGGCAGCCTGCGCACCGTCAGGCGCGGGGACCCCGACGCCGACGGGCACGTGGTCGCCCTGGGCGCCCTGGGCGTCACCACCCACGTGACGCTCGACATCGAGCCGAGCTACGAGATCCGCCAGGACCTCTACACCGACCTGCCGTGGGACGTCGCGAGCGAGCACCTCGACGAGCTCACCGGCAGTGCCGACAGCGTCAGCCTGTTCACCGACTGGGCCAGCGGCCGGATCGCCCAGGTCTGGCTGAAGAGCCGGGCCGGCACCTCGCCCACGGAGCTGTTCGGCGCACCGGCGGCCACCGGCACGCTGCACATGCTGGTCGGCGCCGACGTCGCGGCGGTCACCGAGCAGGGCGGACTGCCGGGACCGTGGCACGAGCGGCTCCCGCACTTCCGCATGGACTTCACCCCCAGCAGGGGCGAGGAGCTCCAGAGCGAGTACCTCGTTCCGCGAGCCCACGCAGCCGCGGCGTTCGAGGCTCTCCGGTCGCTCGCCGGCACCTTCGCACCTCTCCTCCAGGTCAGCGAGGTCCGCACCGTCGCGGCGGACCGGCTCTGGCTCAGCGGCGCCTACGGGACCGACGTAATCGCACTGCACTTCACGTGGGTCCGCGACGTCGCGGCGGTGTACGCCGTGCTGCCCGCCATCGAGGAGGGTCTGCTGGCGCTGGGTGCCCGGCCGCACTGGGGCAAGTGCTTCGCCGCCACCGCCTCCGAGCTGCGCCCGCTCTACCCGCGCTTCGACGACTTCCGCGACCTCGCCCTCCGGTCGGACCCGGACGGGGTCTTCCACAGCCACTTCCTCGCCCGCACGCTCGACCTGCGCTGAGCTGCACCGGCCGCACCCACCTCCTCACGTGTGCGCCGGCGCAGCGAGACGCCAGCCCGCGTCGTCCTGGACCACCAGGCCGGCACCCAGCAGGTAGGTGAGCGCCGAGCGCACCTCGACCACGCCCAGCCCGGCAGTGCGAGCCACCGAGTCGGTGCCCGCGCCGTAGGCCACCGGCACCGCATCGAGGACCTGCCGGTGCCGCGAGCTCAGCCGGTCGCGAGGATGGACCGGGCCGCGCGGCTCGTCGGCCAGGTGACTGCCCGACTCACCGACGAGCTCCAGCAGCTCCTGGCCGCTGGTGACGACGGTGGCCGCCCCCTGCCGCAGGAGCTGGTGGACGCCCTGGGACTGGGCGCTGGTGACCGGACCGGGCACCCCCAGGACGACCCGGTTGAGGCGGGCGGCCCAGTTGGCGGTGTTGAGCGCCCCGCTGCGCGCCGCCGCCTCCACCACGACGGTGCCGCGCGCGAGCGCGGCGATCAGCCGGTTGCGGGCAAGGAACCGGATCCGGGTGGGGGCGCAGCCCGGCGCCGCCTCCGACACCACGGCGCCGGTGGCGGCGATGTGGTCGATCAGCTGCTGGTGGGCGGCCGGGTAGACCCGGTCGGCGCCGCACGCGAGCACCGCCACCGTGGGCGCGTCGACGGCCACGGCGCCCCGGTGGGCGGCCTGGTCGATGCCGAACGCCGCCCCGGAGACGACCGGGAAGCCCGCGCGGGCCGCCACCGCGGCCAGCTCGCCGGCCACTTGGGCGCCGTAGCTCGTCGCGGAGCGGGCCCCGACGATGGCCACCGAGCCCGTGAGCGAGTCCAGGCGCACCGGGCCGCGGACCCACAGACCGATGGGCGGTCCGCCCCGCTCGTGGAGCTGGCCGGCCCGGACCAGGTCGTCGACCTGCGCGGGCCACTCGGCGTCGGAGGGGATCACGAAGCGCAGCCCCAGCCGCGCGGCCCGGTCGAGCTCGCGCTCGGGGTCGGACGAGGCGAGGCGCGCCGCGAGGTCGGTGCGGAGGCCCTCGGGGTCGCGCTGATCCACCAGCAGCCGGTGCAGCTCCTGGGCACCGAGCTCGGCGACCAGTGCGGTCAGGCGGGGGTCACCGGGCTCGGCGAGGCGGCTGAGCGCCGCCCGCGCCAGGCGGTCGGCGTGGCTCACGCGAACCTCACCTCCACCTGGCGCTGCGGCAGCGGCTCGGCGGTCCGCAGCAGCAGCGCCGTTCCCACCTCCGCCGGGCCGGGCGCCACCTCCCGCCCGCTGCGTACGGCGGTCAGGTCGGCCACCGTCCACGCGACCCGGTGCACGCGGACCGCGCCGCGACTGCTGAGCCGCCCGGAGAAGAGCTCGTCGTCGAGCCGGCGCTGCCCCTCGGGCTCCAGCGGCCACGCCTCGCGGAGCACCGGTCCGGGGGCGTGGGCGTTGAGCCGCCAGCTGCGCTCGGCATAGCGCTCCGCCTGTCGTCGCCGCGCCGCCGCCACCCGGTCGCGCACCACCGACGAGGGCTCGACGACCGCGAACCGGTCGGCCTGCTCGTGCGGCGCGACCGGCTCCACGTGGCGCACGATGTCGATCCGGTCGGCGAGCGGACCGGTGATCTTGGCCCGGTAGTCGCGACGCACCCGCTCTGCGCAGGTGCACCGGTTGTGGCTGGCCTTGGCGTGGTACTCCCCGCAGGGGCACGGATTGCTCGCCAGCACCAGCATCCCGCGGGCGGGGAGGGTGACCAGCTCCTCGCGCCGCGCGATCGTGACCTCGCCGCTCTCCAGCGGCTGTCGCAGCGCCTCGATGACGTCGCCGCGGAAGAGCGGGAACTCATCGAGGAACAGGACCCCGCAGTGGGCCTGGCTGATCTCCCCGGGGCGGATGTACCCGCTTCCACCGCCGATCAGGGCGGCCTTGCTGGCGTCGTGGTGTGGCGCGGCGTAGGGCGCCTGGGTGAGCAGGCCCTGGCCCGGGTCCAGCGTGCCGGCCAGCGAGTGGATCGCCGTCAGCTCCAGGGCCTCCTCGGTGCTCAGGGGGGGCAGGATGGTGGGGATCCGCTCCGCGATGCTGGTCTTGCCGCTGCCCTTGGGCCCGGACAGGAGCAGGTGGTGCCCACCCGCCGCCGCGACCTCCACGGCGTACTTGGCGTCGGCGAGGCCGCGCAGGTCGGCCAGGTCGACCTCCTCGAGCCGCTCGGCCCCGCGCCAGGCCAGCAGCCGGCTGCCGGACATCGGCGGCACCGGCGGCGCCTCCGGGACCTCCTCGCCCTGCAGCTCGGCCACGACCTGGGCCAGCGAGCGCATCCCGAACACGTCCATGCCCGGGACCATGGACGCCTCGCGCGCCAGCGGCTCGGGCACGAACACCCGGGCGATCCCCCGCTCCGCCGCGGCGAGCACCATCGGCAGCACCCCGGGCACGCAGCGCAGCCCACCGTCAAGGGTCAGCTCACCGATGAAGGCGGTCGCCTGCAGCTGCGCCACCGGCAGCCGCCCGTCGGCTGCGACGACCGCCACCGCGATCGCCAGGTCGAAGTGGCTGCCCCGCTTGAGCAGGTCGGCGGGCGAGAGCAGGATCGTGATCCGCTTGGTGCTCGGCCACCCGAGCTCGGAGTTGATCACGGCCATCCGGCACCGGTGCTGGGCCTCGCTCAGCGAGGCGTCCGGGCGCCCGACCAGCGTCGTGCCGACCTGCCCCGGCGACACGTCGGCCTGGACGTCGACGAGGTGACCGGTGGCGCCGTGCAGTGACACCGTGTGGGCGGTCGCGAACGGCATCAGCCGATCCCCCGCACGTGCTCCACGACGGCGGCACCGCGCGGCGGCCGCAGCACGGCCACCAGGTCGACCCGGGTCTCGGGCGGGTGCAGCCCGTGGTCCTCGGCCCAACGCTGCCCGAGGCGGCGCAGGCGGTCCAGCTTGGCCTCCGAGACCGCCTCGTGCGGTGAGCCGCACACCTCGCTGGTGCGGGTCTTCACCTCGCCCACCACCAACACCGCCCCGTCGCGCAGCACCAGGTCGATCTCGCCCTCGTCGCACCGCCAGTTGCGGTCCAGCAGAACCAGGCCCGCCGCCACCAGGTGGCGCGCCGCCACCCTCTCGCCGTAGGCGCCCAACGCCTGTCTGCTCGCTGCTGTCGTCGTCATCTCCGACCTCCTGATGACAGCCTCGTCAGGAGGATGGACAGGCGAGCGAGGCCGGCATCGCCCTGGGGACGCGCACCGTCGCGGACCGCGGCTGTGGACGGAGGGCGGTCTCTCGTGGGGCGCTCGGGGCGCTGGGGACACCTAGGGCCGGCCGGCTACCCCTTGGGCGGGTCGATCTCCGAGGTGTTGAGCTCCTCGACGTTGACGTCCTTGAACGTCAGCACCTTGACGTTCTTGGCGAAGCGCGCCGGGCGGTACATGTCCCACACCCAGGCGTCGGTCATCGAGACCTCGAAGAACACGTCACCGGCCTCGGTGCGGGCCTTCACGTCCACCTGGTTGCACAGGTAGAAGCGCCGATCGGTCTCGACGACGTACTTGAAGATGCCGACGACGTCGCGGTACTCGCGGTAGAGGGTGAGCTCCTGCTCGGTCTCGTACTTCTCGAGCTCCTCGGCGCTCATGGCCCTCCTGCCGGTCCTGGATGGTCGCTCACGGGCCGGACGCGACCTCGTTACTGGCATCGTAGACGTGTGGACCCGAGCAGCCGCGAGCAACCGTGGGTCGAGCCCGACGCGATCGATCCCGTCGCACCGCCCCTGCGCTCCTCCACGCTCGCGCACCAGTGGTGGCGCGACATCAGCTTCCTGCACTGGCGGGTCGAGGCGTCGCGGGTCGCCGACCTGCTGCCCCCGGGGGTGCGGCCCGACGTCATCGACGGCAGCACCTGGGTGGGCCTGATCCCGTTCCGGATGTCGGCCGCCGGCCCCGGCGGCCGGTGGTCGGTGCCGTGGGCGGGCGACTTCCTCGAGTACAACGTGCGGCTCTACTCCGTGGACCAGCGCGGCCGGCGCGGCATCGTCTTCTGCTCGCTCGACGCGCAGCGGCTCCTGGTGGTCGCCGGCATCAACGCCGCACTCCGGATCCCCTACCGCTGGGCCCGGATGTCGTGCACGCATCCGGCGCCCGGCGTCGACCCGTCCGGACAGCGGCTCGTCTACAGCTCCGTGCGCCGCGCCCCCGGGCGCGCGCGCACCCACCTGGAGGTGGAGGTGGGCGAGCCGATCGGGCGCCCCTCCGAGCTCGACCACTTCCTCACCGCCCGCTTCGGCGCCCACACGCACGCGTGCGGCCGCACCTGGTGGGTGCCGGTCACGCACGCGCCCTGGCCGCTGCGGCGGGCCCGGGCCCGAGTCGTCGACGACGAGCTGGTGCCGGCCGCCGGGTTCCGCGGACTGAGCGGCTCAGCCCCCGACTCGGTGCTCTTCTCCTCCGGCGTGCACGTCCTCTTCGGGCGTCCCGAGCGGGTCTGAGGCGGGCACCAGCCCGGCGGCTCGGCGGACGTTGACGAAGCGCATGCGGTGGATCGGCGAGGGGCCGTGCTCGTCGAGCGCCACGGAGTGGGCCTCGGTGATGTAGCCCTTGTGCGTCTTGAAGTCGTAGGCCGGCCACTCGCGGTCGAGGTCGGTCATCAGGCGGTCGCGGGTCACCTTGGCCAGGACGGACGCGGCCGCGATGCACGCGGCGACCCGGTCGCCCTTCCAGACCGCGAGCCCCGGCACCCCCAGACCGTCGACCGGGAAGCCGTCGGTGAGCACGTACGCCGGCGGCAGGTCGAGCAGCGCCACCGCGCGGCGCAGGGCCTCGACGTTGGCGACGTGCATGCCGAGCCGGTCGCACTCCTCGTGGCTGACCACGACCACCGACCACGCGAGCGCGCGACGTACGACCTGGTCGTAGCAGCGCTCGCGGGCCCTCTCGGTGAGCAGCTTGGAGTCGGCCAGGCCCGGGACGATGCCACCCTTGCCGGAGGGCAGGATCGCGGCCCCGGCGACCAGCGGCCCCGCGCAGGCACCGCGGCCGGCCTCGTCCACGCCGGCGACGGGCTCGATGCCGTGACGGCGCAGGGCGCGCTCGTAGCCGTAGAGCCCGGCGTCACGGCGGACCGTGAGGCCGCGTGGCAGCTGGCTCACGGCGTCACCTCCCCGCGGCGTGGGCTTCGGGTACGTCGGCGAACGCGTCGGGCCGGTCGAGCCAGTCGAAGCGGTCACGCGGCCAGGCCAGCAGGAACACCTTGCCCACCACGAGGTCGGTGTCGACGTACGGGTTGCGATGACACTGGGTCTCGTCGGCGGTGCACAGGTGCGCCGAGGAGTCGCTGGAGTGGTTGCGGTTGTCGCCCATCACGAAGAGCTGGCCCTCGGGGATCGGGCCGACCTTCCAGTCACAGCCCGGCATCGGGCCGCGGCACTCGACGTCGGTCTCGGGCTGGACGTAGTCGTCCTCTTCGAGCGGTTCGCCGTTGAGAAGCAGGCGGCCCTGGTCGTCGCAACACTCGATGACGTCGCCCTCGACGCCGATCACCCGCTTCACCAGGTGCCCGCCCGACGGGTAGAGGCCGACCTTGGCCATCAGCTTGCCGACCCCGTTGGTGGGGCCGGCGCCATCGGCCGGGTCGAGCCAGCCGCCGGGGTCCTCGAAGACCACCACGTCGCCGCGCGAGGGAGAGCCGCCGAACCAGTAGGAGACCTTCTGGACCAGGATCCGGTCGTTCTCCACGAGCCCGGGCTCCATGGACTCGGACGGAATGTAGAAGGCCTGGACGAACAGGGCCTTGATGACGACCGCGAGCACCACCGCGACGCCCAGCAGCAGCGCGGTCTCCTGCCAGATGGGCAGGCGCCGGCGCCGGGCCGGCTCGTCGGCGGGCCCGGGCGCGAGGCCGGACCCGGAGGGGTCGTCCTCGCGCACCGCCACGGCGTCGGCCCGAGGGGCGGGCCCGTCGACGTCGTCGAGGGGCTCGTCGGGGTGGTGGCTCACGCGCAAAGTCTAGAGAGGCGTCCCGAGAGGGAGGCTTCTCAGAGCTCGCGGCGCTCCTTGATCTTGGCGGCCTTGCCGCGCAGGTTGCGCAGGTAGTAGAGCTTCGCGCGGCGGACGTCACCGCGGGTGACGATCTCGATCTCCTCGAAGATCGGGGAGTGCAGCGGGAAGGTGCGCTCGACGCCGACGCCGAAGGAGACCTTGCGGACGGTGAAGGTGCGGCCGATGCCCGAGCCCTGGACGCGGATCACGACGCCCTGGAACACCTGGACCCGCGAGCGGCTGCCCTCGACGACCTTGACGTGGACCTTGATCGTGTCGCCGGCGCGGAAGGCGGGGACGTCCGCGCGCTTGTTGGCGTTGGTCAGCTCGGTGATGACGTTGGTCATGGTTCTCCTCGCGAGTGCCACAGGTCAGCCGCGGTATCGGATGTGTTCAGCTGGGTCGGTCCAACCGTGTTGGCCGGCGGCGCAAGGCTCCCCCTGTGGCAGGAGCCCGGCGCGGACCCTCCGGGCGTGCTTCGGAGCGGACCTTCGGCCGACTGGACCGACCTAGGAGTCTGCCACAGTCGGCGCCGTCGCCAGAAATCGGCCGGGACGGCGACGGGCTAGCGCCGGGCCTTGGTCAGGACCACCGCGAGCGGCGGCGCCGGGAGGTCGCGGCGGATCCGGAAGCCGGCCTTTCGGTACATCCTCAGGTTGTCCGCGCTCTGCGCGCCGGTGAAGAGCACGTACGACGTCGCCTCGGCCGGCGCGACGGCCTGGATGTGCTCGAGCAGCACCCGCCCCAGCCCCCGGCCCTGCACGTCGGGGGCCACCATGATCCGGCCGATGTCCCAGGCCGTGCCCTCCAGCCGGCCCCGGACGGCCCCCACGAGACGCCCCTCCACGCGCACGACGTACGTCGCCCACTGCGACAGCCAGGCGACGACGTCGTCGTAGGACTCCTGCAGGGCGGGGATGCCGCTCACGCTGTCGTTGGCGACGGCCTCCTGGAGCCAGCAGGCGCGCTGCAGCGTCAGCAGCTCCCCCGCGTCAGCGCGGGCGGCCGGGACGATCTCCCACTGCCCTGGCAGCGCGCTGGGGCTGAGCAGGTCCGGTCGCCTGGTCGCAGTACGACGCTCCGCCTGCTCGCGGCGCCACCGGGCGATGCGGCCGTGGTCGCCCGACAGCAGCACGTCGGGCACGTCCAGGCCGCGCCAGGAGGCGGGCTTGGTGTAGACGGGGTACTCCAGCAGCCCGTCCTCGTGGGACTCCTCCGTGAGCGACTCAGCGTTGCCCATGAAGCCCGGCAGCAGCCGTACGACGGCCTCGGTGACGGCCAGCGCGGCCACCTCTCCCCCGTTGAGGACGTAGTCGCCGAGCGACACCTCGACCACCTCGACGCGGCTCGCGGCGTGGTCGAGGACCCGCTGGTCGATGCCCTCGTAGCGACCGCAGGCGAAGACCAGCCGCTTCCGCGTCGCGAGGTCGCGGGCGAGCGCCTGCGTGAACGGCACCCCCGACGGGGTGGGGACGACGAGCGTGGCCCCGGGCGACCCGTCGAGGACCAGCTCGTCGAAGGCCTCACCCCACGGCTCCGGCTTCATCACCATGCCCGCGCCCCCGCCGTAGGGAGTGTCGTCGACGGTGTGGTGCCGGTCGTGGGCCCACCGGCGCAGGTCGTGGACGTGGACCTCGATCAGCCCGCGGTCGCGGGCCTTGCCCGGCAGCGACAGTGACAGCGGCGCCAGGTAGTCGGGGAAGATGGTGAGGTAGTCCAGCCTCACGCGTCGTCCTCCAGCGGCGTCACGAGGCCCGGGCGGTCGGCGACGACCAGCCGCCCGCCGGGCACGTCGACCTCCGGCACGAGCTCCTTCACGAACGGCACCAGCCCCTCGCGGCCCTCGGGCGTCGTGACCGTCAGCAGGTCCTGCGCACCGCCGTGGGTGATGGCGGTGACGGTGCCGAGTGCGCGCCCGTCGACGTCGTACGCCGCCAGGCCGACGAGCTGGTGGTCGTAGAACTCGTCGGGGTCCTCGGGGGTCTCGTGCGGGTCGACGGTGGCGACCAGCAGGACGCCGCGGGCGGCCTCGGCGTCGTTGCGGCTGGCCAGCTCCTCGAAGGTGGCGAGCAGCGTGGTCTGGTGCCAGCGGGTGCGGGCGACGGTGAGCGCGCGATGGCCGAACGCCGACCCGGCCGGCTTCTGGAGGGACAGCGTGGTGCCGGCGGCGAAGCGCCGGTCCGGCTCGTCGGTGCGCAGCTCGAGGGTCACCTCGCCGCGGATGCCGTGCGGCTTGCCGATGCGGGCGACGACGACCTCGATGGTGCTCACAGCTCTCCTCCTAGACGCAGAACGGGTGCCGTCCCGGAGGACGGCACCCATTCAAGCGGTTGTCGTGCGTCAGCGGCGGCGGTCGACGTCCACGAAGTCGATCCGCGCGCCGGCCTTGCCCGCGAGGGCGGAGACGACGGTGCGGAACGCGGACGCCGTACGGCCGCCCCGACCGATGACCTTGCCGAGGTCGTCGGGGTGGACCCTGACCTCCAGGATCGAGCCACGACGCAGCTGCTTGTCGCTCACGGACACGTCGTCGGGGTTGTCGACGACACCCCGGACGAGGTGCTCGAGCGCGTCGGCGAGCATGGCGATCAGGCCTTCGGCTCGGTCGCCTCGGTGGCCTCGGCCTCAGCGGCCGCGCCCTCCGGGGTCTCGTCGGCGGGAGCGGCCTCGGCGGCGGGCGCCTCCTCGGCCTTCTTCTCCGTCTTCTTCTCGGCCTTCTTCTTGGTGACGGCGTCGCCCTTGGGCTCGTTCGCCGACTCCTTCAGCGCCTCGTTGAAGATCTCCTGCTTGTCCCGCTTGGGCTCGGCCACCTTGAGGGTGCCCTCGGTGCCGGAGATGCCCTTGAAGGACTGCCAGTCGCCGGTGATCTTGAGGATCTTGGCCACGGCCTCGGTCGGCTGCGCGCCGACACCGAGCCAGTACGCCGCCCGGTCGGACACGACGCTGATGTAGCTCGGGTCCTCCTTGGGGTGGTACTTGCCGATCTCCTCGATGACCTTGCCGTCGCGCTTCTTGCGCGAGTCGACGACGACGATGCGGTACTGCGGCACCCGGACCTTGCCCAGGCGCTTCAAACGGATCTTGACGGCCACGGTTGTGGTGTCTCCTTGAGGTTCGTGGTGGGTGAAGTCGCGGAGCCGGGTGGGGAACACACGGTGCCGGTCCTTCGATGGGCCTTGTCGCGTCGCGGTGAGAGGGACCGGGCGCACAGGACTCAGCGGGTGATTCTGCCAGAGATGCGCGGGACAGATGAAATCGGGCAGGCTGAGGCGATGACCCAGCACCTCACGCCGTACGGCGCTGCCGCGGCCGCGCCGCGGACGCGTCCGAGCGCCTGGTGGTTCGCGGTCGGCGGCGCGCTCGTGCTCGCGGCCGTCGGCGCCGGGACCGCCCTGTTCGTGTGGACGCTCAGCGGCTTCCTCGAGACCGACGCCAGCATCCGCGCCGACGGGCAGCCGCACCGCATCTCGGTGCCGACCGATCGGGACCGGATGCTGTGGTTCGACGACACCGTCACCTACCCCGACTGCCGGGTGGTCGACGCCCGCACCGAGGAGGAGATCCCCCTCCGGTCGGTGTCCGGCGACTTCCGCCGCGAGGTCGGCTCCGCGGACTGGCTCGGCGTCCACCTGGTCGATCCGGGCAGTGGCGACCTCGAGGTCACCTGCCAGGGAGCACACGAGGGCGCCGTGGTCGAGATCGGCCCGGCCCCTGCCGTGGACAGCTTCGTCTTCGGTCTCCTCGCCACCGTCTTCGTCCCCCTGCTCCTCGGCGGCACCGGCCTGGTGGTCCTCATCGTCACCGGCGTCCTCTTCACCATCGGCCGCCCCCGCACCCCCACCCCCGCTGACCCGTCACCAACTGACCGCATTTCGCGCTGAGTCAGGCGACGACGCGGCCGCGGAGGACGACGCAGCGGGGGTCGAAGAGCGCGGTGAGGTCGGCGAGCGGGTCGCGGTCGTAGACCACGAAGTCGGCGGAGGCGCCCTCCTCGAGGCCGTCGAAGCCGAGCCACTCGCGCCCGCGCCAGGATGCGGCGCCCAGGGCGTAGTCGGCCGGGAGACCGAGCTCGGCCATCGCCACGACCTCCCCCGCCAGGTTGCCGTGCCGGCTGACCCCGCCGCCGTCGGAGCCGGCGTACAGTGCGACACCGGCCTCGTAGGCGGCCATGATCGTGTCGCGGCGACGGGTGTACAGGTCGGTCATCGTCGCGGCGTAGGCGGGGAACTTCTCGGCGCCGGCCTCGGCGTAGCTCGGGAACTTGTCGAGCTGCATCACCGTCGGCACCAGCGCGACGCCGCGCCCTGCCATCGCCTCGACCAGGTCGGTGGTCAGGCCGGTGCCGTGCTCGATGCAGTCGATGCCTGCCTCGATGAGACCGGGCAGCACGCCCTCGCCGAAGCAGTGCGCCGTCACCTTGGCGCCGTGCTCGTGGGCGGCGGCGATCGCGGCGGCGAACGCCTCGGCGGGGAACGACGGCGCGAGGTCGCCCTCCTCCCGCGAGATCCAGTCACCGACCAGCTTGACCCACCCGTCGCCGCGCTGCGCCTCCTGCACGACGTACGCCGTCAGGTCCTCCGGCTCGACCTCGTGGGCGTAGTTGCGGATGTAGCGCTTGGTGCGTCCGATGTGCCGGCCCGCACGGATCAGCCGCGGCAGGTCCTCGCGCTCGTGGATCCAGGCGGTGTCGGCCGCGGAGCCGCAGTCGCGGATGAGCAGCGCACCCGCGTCCCGATCGGCGACCGCCTGCTCCTCGGTGGTGGCCTCGTCGACCGCGCCATGGTCGTCGAGGCCCAGGTGGCAGTGGGCGTCGACCAGGCCCGGGACGATCCAGCCCTCGGCGACGAGGTGCGCGCCGGACGTCGCCTCGTAGGTGACGCGGCCGTCCACGACGTACACGTCGCGGGCCTCCCCGTCGGGCAGCACCGGACCTCGGAACCTGATGACCGTCATGCCCCGGACGCTACCGCCGCGCGCGCAGCCCCCAGCCGTACGGGTAGCGCGGGTGGTACGAACTCCAATTGAACGAGGCAATGCGTAAAGATCCGGCAACAACGACTTTTTAGTGCGCCTCCCGGATGAATCTTCCTTAGGCTCGGATCCATGGCTGCACCCAGCTCCGGGTCCCTCGAACGGCTCCGCGTCGCCAACCGCCGCGCGGTCACCTCGCTGCTGTCCGGCGGCCCGATGAGCCGGGCCGACCTGGCTCGCGGCACCGGCCTGTCCCGCACGACAGTGTCCAGTCTGATCGCCGAGCTCATCGCCGGGGGTCTGGTCAGCGAGACCACCGACCGCGGCCGTCCGCACAAGGGCGGCAGCGGCCGGCCGCCCGTCCTGGTCACCCTGAGCGCACCCTCGGGCGGCGTCGTCGGGGTCGACGTCGGCCACCGGCACGTCCGGGTGGCGGTCGCCGATCGCACCGGCCAGGTCCTCGCGGAGGACTGCGCCGCCGTGGACGTCGACACCCACGGCGCCGACACCCTGGACCGTACGGCGGTCATGGTGCGCGCGGCGCTGCATGCCGCTGGTGTGGAGCGCGACGAGGTGCACGCCGCCGCGATGTGCGTGCCGGCCCCGCTGGACCGCCGCTCGGCCCGGGTCAGCACCGGCATCATGCCCGGCTGGCGCGACCTCTCCCCCGGCGAGGAGCTGCAGCGTCGCATCGGGATACCGGTCTTCGTCGACAACGACGCCAACCTCGGGGCGCTGGCCGAGGTCGAGCGGGGGGCGGCCCGCGGCGCCAGCGACGTCCTGTACGTCAAGGTGGCCAGCGGCGTCGGCGCCGGGATCGTGCTCGGCGGCCGGCTGCATCGGGGGGCGTCCGGCATCGCGGGCGAGCTCGGGCACGTCCAGGTCGGGGAGGACGGGCCCGTGTGCCGCTGCGGCAACCGCGGCTGCCTGGAGACCATGGTGTCTGCCCCCCGGCTGCTGGACGTGCTGCAGCCGGCGTACGACGAGCCGCTCGACGTGCAGCGCGTCCTGGAGCTCGACGCGGACGGCGACGCCGGGGTGCGCCGGGTGCTCAGCGACGCGGGCCGCACGATCGGGCGGGCGCTCGCCGACCTGTGCAACGCGCTCAACCCCGAGCTGGTGCTCCTGGGGGGCTCGCTCGGCACGTCGTCGGCGCTGGCCGTCGGCATCCGCGCCTCGGTCGACCGCTACGCCCAGCCCGACACCGCCGCCGCCGTTCGGGTCGCCCCCGGCCGCCTCGGCGACCGCGCCGAGATCATCGGCGCCGTCTCGCTCGCGATCGCGCGGGTCGCCTCGGGCTGAGCGGGGGGGCTCAGAGGTGGTCGAGCAGCCAGCTCGGACTGAGGACCATGGCCCCGTGGTGCTCGACGCGGCCCATGAGGATCCGGTCGGCAGTGACGACGCTGACCCGGTCGCCGCGCTCGGCGGCCTTCTTGGCCTCGGCCACGATCGTGTCGTCACCGTTGCCCTTCGCGTGCACCGTCGTGACGTGGGCGTCGCGCCCGGCGCGGACGCCGCCCTTGGCCGCGCCCTCCAGCACCAGCACCACCCGGTCCTGCGGTACGTCGGCCACCATCAATTGGGCGTGCAGCCGGGCCGCCGCACCCGCGCGGTCCTTCCACCAGCCGTCGGGCCGGGCGCCCACCACGTTGGCACCGTCGATGACGAGGGTGGTGGTCACTTCCGCACCGCGGCCCGTAGGGAGCTCACGCATCCGGCATGAAACTTCGTCGGGGAGGCGTGAGTTTCACCGGGTGCCCGGTGAAACTCGCGGCACCGGGCACTGCGGCGCCCATCTCCCCAGTCAGCGCCGGCGATCACGAGTCTCCTAGTCACGGCAGCACCACGGGCCGTACGGAACTCACGCATCCGGCATGAAACTTCGTCGGGGAGGCGTGAGTTTCACCGGGTGCCCGGTGAAACTCGAGGCGCCCGGTCACTTCAGGAACTTGGAGAAGTCCTTGGGCAGGTTCAGGTTGGCGGCGGCGGCTTCGTAGTCGACCGGCTCCGCGTCGGGGTTGCCGAACGGGTTGGCGGCCGCGGCGGCGGCGCGCTCCTTGGCAGCGGCGGCCTCCTGGGCCGCCTTGGCGGGGTTGCCGGAGCGCTTGGCGCCCTTGCCCTTCTTGGGCTGCGCCTTCTGCTTGCCGCGCTTGCCGGCGCCCGGTAGACCCGGCATCCCGGGCATCCCCGGCATCCCACCGCCCTTGGCCATCTGCATCATCATCTTGCGCGCCTCGAAGAAGCGGTCGACGAGCTGGTTGACGTCGGAGACCATGCGGCCGGAGCCCTTGGCGATCCGGGCGCGGCGCGATCCGTCGATGATCTTCGGGTTGGCCCGCTCGGCCGGCGTCATCGACTGGATGATGGCCTGGATCCGGTCGATCTCGCGCTCGTCGAAGTTCTCGAGCTGCTCGCGGAACTGCCCCATCCCGGGCAGCATCCCCATGATCTTCGACATCGAGCCCAGCTTGCGGACCTGCTGCATCTGCTCGAGGAAGTCGTCGAGGGTGAACTCGCCGCCCTGCCCGCTCAGCTTGGCGGCGGCCTTCATGGCCTGCTCGGAGTCGAAGCTCTTCTCGGCCTGCTCGATCAAGGTGAGCATGTCGCCCATGTCGAGGATGCGCGAGGCCATGCGGTCGGGGTGGAAGAGGTCGAAGTCGGTCAGCTTCTCGCCGTTGGAGGCGAACATGACCGGGCGCCCGGTGAGCGACGCGATCGACAGGGCGGCACCACCGCGGGCGTCGCCGTCGAGCTTGGTGAGGACGACGCCGTCAAAGCCGACGCCGTCGAGGAACGCCTGCGCAGTGACGACCGCGTCCTGGCCGATCATCGCGTCGACGACGAACAGCACCTCGTCGGGCTGTACGGCGTCGCGGATGTCCGAGGCCTGCTGCATCAGCTCGGCGTCGACGCCGAGCCGGCCGGCGGTGTCGACGATGACGACGTCGTACAGCTTGCGCTTGGCCTCCTCGATCGACGCCCGGGCGACACCGACCGGGTCCCCCCCGTGCTCGACTCCTTGCGCGTTGCCCGGCTCGGGGGCGAAGACGGGGACGCCGGCGCGCTCGCCGTTGACCTGCAACTGCTTGACGGCGTTGGGGCGCTGGAGGTCGCACGCGACGAGGACCGGGGACTTGCCCTGGTCCTTGAGCCACAGCGCCAGCTTGGCCGCGAGCGTCGTCTTACCCGCGCCCTGGAGGCCGGCCAGCATGATCACGGTGGGCCCGGACTTGGCGTAGCGCAGGCGGCGGGTCTCGCCGCCGAGGATCTCGACAAGCTCCTCGTTGACGATCTTGATGATCTGCTGGGCGGGGTTCAGCGCACCGCTGACCTCCTCGCCGCGCGCACGCTCCTTGACCGCGCCCACGAACTCCTTGACCACCGGCAGCGCGACGTCGGCCTCCAGCAGCGCGATGCGGATCTCGCGCGCGGTGGCGTCGATGTCGGCTTCGGAGAGCCGGCCCTTGCCGCGCAGGTTCTTGAAGGTGTCGGCAAGCCGGTCGGAAAGGGTGGCAAACACAGGTGTGGCGTCCTCGGGCAGGCGAAGTCGGGAGTCTCGTGGAGGTGTCCAGCCTAACCGGGACCCGTGAGTGCCTCGCGTACGGCGTACGCCGCGGCCGCCGCGCGGGTCTCCGAGAGTGCTCCGGCCGACGGCTCCACCACGTAGAACACGTCGACGGCCTGCGGTCCCAGCGTGTCCACGTGCGCCGAGCGGACCTCGACGTCGAGGCGCGCCAGCGTGGCGCAGACCAGGTAGACCACGCCCGGCCGGTCGGCGGTGCGCACCTCGAGGACCGTCGCGTGGTCGCTGGCCTCCGGACGCACCACGACCGTCGGGGCGAGCGCACCGCCGCCCCCGGGCCGCAGCCGCGCCGACGGGTCGAGTCGCCCGTCGACGATCGCGTCGTACTTCTGCCGCAGGATGGCCTGGTCGAGGTCCTCGTCCGCGACCTCCCAGACCGAGATGCCGTGCTCCCCCTGCGCCCACACGCGCGCCGCGCGCACGGCCGTGCGCTGCAGCGCGAACATCGCGGCGAAGTCGGCGAGCAGCCCGACCCGGTCGATGGCGATGGTGGTGACGCGGGAGCCACCGGGCACGGGCTCCACGGAGATGTAGACCGAGTCGGGGCGCAGGTCGGCGGGGACGGGCACCTCGTCGCTGTGGATCGGCGGCAGGGCGGCGCCGGTGTCGAGGGCGGCGTGCGCGCGGCGGGCCAGGTCGAGGATCAGCCCGGCTCGCCAGGACGACCAGGCCTTGGGCGAGGTGGCCTTGGCGTCGGCCTCGGTGAGGGCGCCGAGGAGTGCGACCGCCTCGACCGAGCCCAGGCGCGAGGTCACCAGCTCGACGGTCGCGGGGTCGTCGGGGTCGCGGGTGGTGGCGCTCTGGGCGAGCAGCAGGTGCCAGCGCACGAGCAGCGAGATCAGCTCCACGCAGTCCGGCGCGAACCCCATGCGGATGGCGATCCCACGGGCGATGGGCTCGCCCGCGACGCTGTGCTCGGTCAGCCCGCCCTTGCCGATGTCGTGCAGCAGCGCGGCCACCATCAGGACGTCGGGGCGGGCGACGGAGCGGATCAGGGACGAGGCCTCGATGCAGGTCTCGATGACGTGCCGGTCGACGGTGAAGCGGTGGATGACCGAGGCATGCGGCAGCGAACGCACTCGCTCCCACTCCGGCAGGAAGCCGCTCAGCGCCTGGGTCTCCTCCAGCGTCTCCCAGACCGCGAGCAGACTGCGGCCGGACGCCAGCAGCCGCACCAGCAGCTGCCGAGCCTCGTCCGGCCAGGGATCGGGCAGCGGCGGGCACTCCCGCACCAGCCGCGCGGCGGTGGCCGGCGCGAGCACGACGTCGCGCTCGGCGGCGGCGGTCGCCGCACGCAGCAGCAGCACCGGGTCCTCGGCGGGGCGGGCCTTGCGGTCGAGCACGATCTCCCCCGCCGACAGGGCGACCCCGGCGGCGACCGGCTCGAGCGAGGGGCGTCGGGCCCCCTTCACCGACACCGGACGCGCCAGGACCGCGTCCACGCGCCGCCACGCCAGCCGCGACAGGTGCGCGATCCGGCGCCCGAGGTCGCGCACGTGCACCTGCGCGGCCAGGTCGTCGGCCAGGTCCAGCGCCTCGGCGAGGTCCGGCCACACCTCAGGGGCGATCCGATCGGTGGCCCGCCCGGTGGTGGCGTGCAGCAGGTCGCGGACGTCCAGCAGCGACCTCCGGCTGCGCTCGAGGTCCACGTGGGGCACGTCGACCAGCCACGTGGCGACCAGTCCGCGGAGCACGGTCGCGTCGCGCAGGCCGCCCTCGGCCTCCTTGACGTCAGGTACCGACAGATGGGCCAGCTCCCCCAGCAGGTCGTGGCGGGCCCGCACCAGGTCATGCAGGGCCGGCAGCCGCTCCCGGGCCCCGCGGCGCCACTCCGCGAGCATCGTCGTGCGCAGGCGCAGGGTCAGGTGGGGGTCGCCGGCGAGGTGGCGCACATCCAGCAGCCCGGACGCCACGCGCAGGTCCGCCGCGGCCGCGGTCAGCATCTCGGGCATCGTGCGCACCGAGTGGTCGAGCCGGCTCCCGCTGTCCCACAGCGGGTACCAGACCTTCTCGGGCAGGTCCCCGAGGTCGACGCCCTCGTCGGAGACCAGCACCACGTCCAGGTCCGAGTACGGCGCGAGCTCGCCGCGGCCGTACCCGCCGACCGCGACCAGGGCCGCCCCCGAGGCGGGGCCACCGGCGCCCTCGTAGGCGGTGACGCACAGGGCGTCGGCCTCGGCGGTCCGGGCGGCGCGCTCCGAGGCGGTCATGCGAGAGCGGCCACTAGATGGCCGCGTCGTCCCGGTCGCCGGTGCGCACGCGGACCACGGACTCGAGCGGGGAGGTCCAGATCTTGCCGTCCCCGATGCGGCCGGTGCCGGCGCTGGTCTGGATCGTCGAGACGATCATCGCGGCGTCCTCGTCGCCGACGACGATCTCGAGGCGGATCTTCGGCACCAGCGCGACGTCGTACTCCGCACCCCGGTAGACCTCCGTGTGGCCCTTCTGGCGCCCGTAGCCGCTGACCTCGGAGACGGTCATGCCGGTGACGCCGACGGCCTCGAGGGCCATCCGGACGTCCTCCCACTTGTGCGGCTTGATGATCGCGGTGACGAGCTTCATGCGTGCGCTCCTTGCTGGGGGGTGGGCGACAGCCGAGACGGTGCCGATGATGCCCCCACGACGTGCCGACGACCCGACCGTCTCAGGACGGCCGGGTCGTCGGGGCTCTCGAGGGGCGGGGAGGCTAGAGGGCCGCCTCGTCCTTGTCGCCGGTGCGGACCCGGATGACGGTCTCGACCGGGCTGACCCAGACCTTCCCGTCACCGATCCGGCCGGTCGCCGCGGTCTTGACGATGATGCCGACGATGTCGTCCGCGTCATCGCCGTCGACCACGATCTCGATCCGGATCTTGGGCACCAGCGCGATGTCGTACTCGGCACCGCGGTAGACCTCCGTGTGGCCCTTCTGGCGCCCGTAGCCACTGACCTCGGAGACCGTCATGCCGGTGACGCCGAAGGTCTCGAGGGCCTCGCGGACGTCCTCCCACTTGTGCGGCTTGATGACCGCGGTCACGAGCTTCATGCGCGTGCTCCTTCCGAGGCGGGGACGGTCTGGGTGCCGAGGACGCCGGTCTTGCCGCCGCCCCCGCCCATCCCGGTGTGCAGGTCGTAGGCCGTCTCACCGTGGGCGGCGAGGTCGATGCCCTCGACCTCGTCCTCCTCGGAGATGCGCAGGCCCAGCGTGTACTTGATGGCGAGGGCGATGACGGCCGTGATGATGCCGGAGAAGACGATTGCCACCAGCACGCCCAGGACCTGGTCGCCCAGGGAGCCGAGGCCGCCGCCGTAGAAGAGGCCGTCGACCCCACCGGCACCGTCGGCGGTCGAGAAGAGACCGATCAGGACGGTGCCGACGATGCCGCCGACCAGGTGGACGCCGACCACGTCGAGCGAGTCGTCGTAGCCCAGCTTGTACTTGAGGCTGACCGCCCAGGCGCACACCGCGCCAGAGATGAGGCCGATCGCGACCGCGCCCTCGATGTCGACCGCACCCGCCGCCGGGGTGATGGCGACCAGACCCGCGACGATGCCGGAGGCGGCGCCGAGCGAGGTGGCCTTGCCGTGCAGCAGGCGCTCGATGAGGAGCCAGCCGAGGATCGCGGCCATCGTGGCCAGGGTGGTGTTGGCGAAGGTGCGGCCGGTCTCGGAGAAGAACTGCGCCATGTCGGCCTCGGGGCTCTCGCCGCCGAAGACGATCGAGCCGACGTTGAAGCCGTACCAGCCGAACCACAGCAGGCCGGCGCCGAGCATCGTCAGCGTCAGGTTGTGCGGGCGCATCTGGTCCTTGGGCCAGCCGATGCGCTTGCCGAGCAGGAGCACGAGCACGAGGGCCGCGACGCCGGCGTTGATGTGGACCGCCGTTCCGCCCGCGTAGTCCTGGGCCCCGATCCGGCCGCAGATGAGCGAGTCGTCGGTGCAGCTGAAGACCATGTGGGCCATCGGGAAGTAGCACAGCAGCGCCCACAGCGGGACGAAGAGCACCCAGGCCGAGAACTTCATCCGGTCCGCGACCGCGCCGCTGATCAGCGCAACCGTGATGATCGCGAAGGTCATCTGGAACATCACGCCGATGTAGGCGTCGGTCGGGACGTCCTTCAGCCAGAACATGTCGAAGGGGTTGGCGAAGAACGTGCCGTCGCCAGCCCAGCCCATCGACCAGCCGACGGCGACGTACAGGATGCCGACGATCGCCGCGGCGACGTAGGACATCATCATCATGTTCAGCACGGACTTCGACCGCGACATGCCGCCGTAGAAGAGCGCCAGTGCCGGCACCGTCATCATCAGGACAAGGGCTGTCGCGATGAGCATGAAGGCGTAATAGCCGTCCACAGAACCTCCAGGAATCTAACCGGGGAGACGCGGCCCGCCGGCGACCGCACTGTCGCCGCGAGATCCCCACCTCATTGGTCAGAACTTTCGGGCTCCGAGGTTTCACGATCCGCCGTCCGATGTTGCGGGCAGGCAACGAGTCCCCACCCTGTGTTACGTCTGCGTTACGCGATCCCCGAGCCGCGACCGCGGGCGCCGACCGACGTCGGGGCTGATGCCGTCGCGTACGATCTCCGATCGCGCACACCCGCATCCGGCACCAGGAGGAGTCTTGTCTCGGTTGGCCGTGATGGCTCACTTCGACCCCCGCGGCCAGGTGGCCCCGCACGTGCGCCGCCACGTGGCGGCGCTGGCCTCGGCGGTCGACGAGCTGGTGGTCGTGTCCACGGCCGAGCTGGACGACGAGGGCGCGGCCTTCCTCGAGAGCCACGCCCGGCTGATCCGCCGGCCCAACTACGGCTACGACTTCTTCAGCTACAAGACCGGGCTGGAGGCGAGCCGGCTCACCGGGCACGACGAAGTGGTCATCTGCAACGACACCTACGTCGGGCCGTTGGTCGACTACCGCGAGATCTTCGAGGCGATGGCGGCCCGGCCCGCCGACTTCTGGGGGCTCACGGCCTCCCAGCGCGTCCACCCGCACGTGCAGAGCTTCTTCGTCGCCTTCCGGCCCTGGGTCGTCGACTCGCAGGCGTTCGCGCGCTTCTGGCGGGCCATGTCACCGGTCTCGGACCGGGGCAAGGTGATCGCCGCCTACGAGGTCGGGCTGAGCCGCTCCCTGGCCGACGCCGGGTTCCGCTGGTCGTCGTACTTCTCCGAGACCGACGCGGACCGCACGCTCGCGCAGCGCCGGGTGGCGTGGTGGACGGTGCACCGGCTGCCGCCGCCGCGATCGCGCCGTCAGCTTGCCTGGCTGCGGGAGCGGGCGAAGGACGCCTGGAACCCCGCCATCGCCCTCGCCGATGTGGCGCTCGAGAACGGGCGCCTGCCGTACGTCAAGATCGACACCCTGCGCTACGACCCTTACGGCCTGGGCGCCGACCGGTTGCTGAGGCTGTGCGAGCAGCGCTACCCCGAGGCCTTCACCGGGGTGCGCGAGTACCTGGAGGCCACGTCCGCGATCTCGACCGTGCGCCCTGACACCGTGCTGCGCCCGACCCCCCTGGCGCTGCGCCCGCTCCGACGACTGGTGGAGTACCGACGTGCCTCCTGAGACGCCCGACCTCCTCCGCCGTGCCCGGCGCGTCGCCGGCGCGGCCGCCCGACGCACCGGCCTGCGCCCCGGGGAACCGACCCCGCCCCGCAGCCGGGTCACCGCCAAGGGCCGTCAGGTCCTCATCGACACGCCGCTCTTCGACCAGCACTGGGTGGAGCAGCAGCTGGGGCGCAAGCTGGGCTCCAGGGCGGCGGCGGTGGACGCCTACCTGGACGATCCGGCGCTCTCGCCGCACCCGCTGTTCTTCATCGAAGCCGTCGACCCGCGCTTCGGGAGGCCGCAGGCACTGCGAAACCCCCTGCTGTGGTTCCTCAACAGCAACCGCGTGCGCAGCAAGGCCTCGCCCCATCCGCTCGTGGACGTGGAGGCCATCGCTCGCGTCGATCCGGCGGCCGCCGAGCACCGCCTCGGCCCCCTCGTGGGCTGGCTCGAGAAGGCGACGCCCGACTCGGTCCTCCCGGGCAGCCCGGACGCCCCGGCCGTGACCCTGGGAGAGGTGGCGGCGGCCAGCGCGCGGGCCCTGCGGCAGTGGCAGCGCGAGATGGGGCTGCGCAACGCGCCCCGTGTGAGCGCGGCGCGACCCGGCGACCTGCTCGAGCCCGGCACGATGCCGGCCGCACCCGACGACGGCACGCCGTTGGTGAGCATCGTGATGCCGCTGTGGAACCGCGCCACCGTGGTCCGCGACGCGGTGGAGTCCGTCCAGCGCCAGACGTTCGGTGACTGGGAGCTGCTCATCGTGGACGACGGCTCCACCGACGACTCCCTCGCCGTCGTGCGTGGCATGGCCGCCTTCGACGACCGCATCGTCGTCCTGCCCGCGGGCCATCACGGGGTCTCGGCGGCGCGCAACACCGCGCTCGCCCACGCCCAGGGCCGCTACGTCGCCTTCCTCGACACCGACAACCAATGGCGCCCGGGCTTCCTCCAGGTGATGCTCGCCGAGCTGGAGGCCCACCCCGCGTGGGAGATGGCGCACGCGGCACTGCAGGCGGCCAGGGACGGCGAGGTCTACTACCGCGCGTTCGAGGGCACGCACCGGCACCTGCTCGTGGCCAACCACATCGACCTGAATGTCCTGGTCGCCCGGCGCGAGCTCGTCGCCCGGGTAGGTGGCTTCGACGAGAGCCTGCGGCGGGGGGTCGACTACGACCTGCTGCTCAAGATGGCCGAGCTCACCTCACCTCACCTCGTGCCGTACGTCGGCGTCGACTACACCGACGACTCCGACGACGCGACCACCGCCGGCCCGCGCATCAGCAACCAGGAGTCGCCGGCCTGGCTCTCGGTCATCGCGTCGCGTCACCTCGTCGACTGGGACGCCGCACGCGCCGCCGAGCGGGTGCCGGGCCACACCAGCGTGGTGCTCCCCGCGGTGGGCTCCATCCGCCCCCTGGTCCTGTGGCTGCGGGCGGTGTCCGCGGCGGCCCGCGAGGGGCTTCCGGTGGACGCGGTCGTCGTCGGCGAACGACTCCCCCGCTCGCACCACGTGCTTCTCGGAGTGCTCACCGAGGTCCTCGGCCACGCCCGGCTGGTGACACTCCAGATGGACCGGGGCGCGGCGGTCCGGGCCAACGTCGGCTTCGCGGCCACGCACGGCGAGCGGGTGGTGCTCGTGATGGACCCCATCGATCCCGACCTGCCCGCCGCCCTGCGGCTCGCCGGGGCGCTCGAGGAGGGCGTCGCGTTCGCTCAGCCGCTGGTGCTGGACACGACCCGCACCGTGCAGACCGCCGGGGCGGCCTTCGACGACGACCTGGCCGTGCCCTACTCCTTCCTGGCCGGCCATCCGGCCGAGGACGCGCGCCGCGCCGGTCGGCGACCCGTCCCCGCCGCCGCGGGGCCGGTCGTCGCGCTGCGCGGCGAGCACCTCGCCGACCTGGACGGGCTCGATGCCCTGTGCGGCCCGTTGACCATCGTCGACCTCGCCCTGCGCGGGAGCGAGGCCGGCCACGGCGCCACGGTCCTGGTGCCCGACGTGGAGATCGTCGCCCGACCGACGCCGCCGGCCGACCCGGCGGTGACGGCAGCCGCGATGCGGACGCTCGCGGCGCGCCACCGGCCGCCGGACGGCTCGGCGGACGCCTGGCGTGCCGCGGGCCTCGACGTGGTCCGCCACCGCTACGACGTACTGCCGGGGCAGGCCACCGGGCCGGAGGACAACCCCGCCCTGTGCCCCAGCGCGGTGCTTCAGCCGCTGCGCGGGCCGCTGCAGGTCACGGAGGCGGCGCCCGTACTGCGGTGGGCGATCGACCTCGCCTCGCCCGCCGGCCCCAAGGGCCTCGCCTGGGGCGACACCCACTTCGGCGAGGCCCTGGCCGCCGCGCTGCGCCGGCGCGGGCAGCACGTCGCCGTCGACGCACGGGAGCAGCGGCACCGCCCGAGCCGCGACCTGGACGACGTCGTCCTCGTCCTGCGCGGCCTCGACCTCGTGGTGCCCCGTCCCGGCCGGGTCAACCTGGAGTGGGTCATCAGCCACCCCGACCTGGTGACACCCCAGGAGGTCGCGCGCTTCGACCGGGTGTACGCCGCCAGCGTCGCATGGTCCGAGCAGGTCAGCGCCGCCTGGGGCGTCGAGGTCCGGCCACTCCTGCAGGCGACCGACCCGACGCTCTTCCACCCGGCCCGCGCCGCCTTCGACACCGGGCCCGAGGTGCTCTTCGTGGGCAACTCCCGCGGCGTGTACCGCACGTCCCTGCGCCACGCCAACGCGGCCGGGCTCGCCGTCACCGTCCACGGCGCCGGCTGGCACGACATCCTGCCCGAGGGCGCGGTGAGCTCCCTGCTCGTCGACAACGCCGAGCTCGGTGAGCTCTACGCGGCCGCGGGCGTCGTCCTCAACGACCACTGGGAGGACATGCGCGCCGCCGGCTTCGTCTCCAACCGGCTCATGGACGCGGCGGCCGCGGGCGCCCGCGTCGCCAGCGACGACGTCCCAGGGGTGGACCTGCGCGAGCTGTTCCACGGCCTCGTGCAGCCGTGGCAGGACCAGCACGAGCTCGTCGGCATCGTCGCGCAGCGCGACACCCTGTTCCCCGATGAGGCCGGCCGACGTGCCGCGGCGGAGCTGGTCGCGGCCGAGCACTCATTCGACGCGCGCGCGGCGCAGCTGCTCGACGACGCGGTGCAGCTGCTCCGGCAGCGGTCTGCGCGGGCCCACGAGGACTGACCCGGTGGCAGGTCAGCCGGTCGCTTCGATGCCGGCCGGCTCGCGCAGCGCCCGGATCTCCCGGAAGATCTTCCCGAACGGCGCGAGGGAGAGGACGTCCTGCTGCAGCACGAAGTCCTCGAAGGAGAGCTCCGCCGTCGTGCGGACGGAGCGCTCGACCACCGAGGAGCGCCGCTGCCGCCACACCACGGCCACGCCGTGGTTGTTGCTCACCGTGCGGTAGGTCAGCTGCTGGCAGAAGGTGTCGATGAACCACAGCAGGCGGTAGACGTCACCCATCCAGTCCTTGTTGTCTCCCTTGACCCACTGCCGCACGCGGACGGACTGCAGGTGGTCGGGCAGGGAGGCGTGGTAGCTGCTCGGACGGACGTCGTCGATGACGATGATGCCGCCCTCCGACAGGTGGTCCAGCGCGTTGAGGAGGTCTCGCAGCGTCTGCTCGAAGGTGTGGAGCCCGTCGAGGAAGATGACGTCGAACCTCTCACCCTCCCCGATGACGGACCCGAAGTACTCGTCACTGGTCACCTGGTGGTAGGTCGTCGTGTCGCGGCGCTTCTCCTGCTCGGTCTGCCAGTCGAAGTCGAAGACCGGATCCACGGCCACCTTGCGGCGCGCCTTGACCGCGTGGAAGGTGACTCCCCGGCTCACCCCGACCTCGAGGTAGCTCGGCTCGTCGAAAAGGCTCAGCAGACGCTGGACGACCTTGGAGCGGGGGACGTACTGCTTCGCAGGTGAGCGCTTCTCGGCGGAGGGCTCGGCGTTGCCGAGGGGCGTCGCGGTCATCGGACTTCCTTCGTCGGTGGAGACATGAGATCGAGCTCGAGCTCGTCGAGTATGTCAGCGGCACGCCGTGCGGCAGGGACGAACGCGTGGTGGTGACCGCGCGCGGCGTCGATGACCCGCTGGTTGCGAAGGCCCTCGTGCGGGGCTCGCTCGTCACCGACCTCCACCACATAGGCCGGGTGCGACGCGAACGCGGAGAGATGGAGGGCGGAGCCCGAGTTGCCCCCGATCACCCGGCCCCCCGCCGCCAGACCGATCTGCTGGTCGACGCTCAGCTCCTCGGGGAAGAACACGGCGAACCCGGCACGCTCGAAGTCCTGGTCCAGCTCGCGGTCGCGTTGCGGCGACGAGCGCACGGGTCGGCCCCGGCTCACCGCGTCGGCGTTGTGGCGGGTGCGGGAGAAGTACACCCGGTCCGGGGACCGATCGGACGTGACGCCGGAGGCGACCATGCGCCACACGTCCACCGCCTCCGGGCGGGCCCAGCCGTTGACGACGTAGGGGCGCTCCGCGACGACCAACCGGTCCACCGCGTGCCGGGTGCCGACGACGCGCACGTCGAGACCCTGCCGTCCCGCGAGCTCGACCAGACGCTGCTGCCACGCGCTCACCTCACCGCGGGGTGCCAGCCAGGAGTGGAAGACCAGACCGTCGGCCGACGTCGCGGGCCACAGGCTCGTGAGCGTCTCGGTGATGAAGTGCCCGAACATCGGCATCCAGTGGCCGCCGTAGAGCCAGGTTCCGCGCAGCCGGCGACCCGGCGCCTGCTGCCCGAGATCCTTGAGCAGCGCGGGGTCGCTGGCGGCGTAGCGCTCGCCGCCGCCGCCGCAGACGCGCTGGGACTCCGACACGAGCGAGCCGTCCCTCGTGTGGACCGCCCCCCGGATCCAGCGGTCCGGACGACCGAGGGCCGCCAGGTTGCCATGGGTGGTCCGGGTCAGCACCGCGTCGGTCACCAGGCGCTCCACCAGCGGCTCCTGGGGGCGCTGGACGGGAGACTCAGGACGGGCCCAGGGCACGGGGACACGGTACGACAGGCGCGTGCGCCAGGCGGTGACCGTCGCTCAGTCGCGCGCCAGTGTCCGGCCGACTCGGCGCCGCACGGCCAGGGCGCCCGCCCGCGCGCTCTCCTTGATCCCCAGGGGCCGATCGCGCTCCTCCCTGAGCCGCTCGACCACCGAGCGCAGGCGACGAGTCTCCTGGCGCTGCCGGTCGAGCTCCCCGTGCAGACGGGTCATCTCGCCCAGCACCGCCGTCAGCGACCGGGTGAGCGACGTCGACGTCGGGGTCCGTGGTGGCGGCACCTCCGCTCCCGCGAGCGGGCGGGCGATCCAGACGAGCTCGTCGGGATTGACGTGCAGCCAGGTGCTCATCTCCGGGCCGAGCAGCGAGCGTGGGCTGACTCGCTGGATCGCGAGCCCCGACTCGACCAGGCGGTCCTCGAAGTCGTCGCCGTAGTAGCGGACGTGGTCGACCTGGCCGAAGCGCCGCAACCGCTCCTCCTCCGGAGCATCGGGATCCTCGTCCGTGCGCGTCCCCGCCCGGAACGGCACCTGCAGCAGGGCGATCCCCGACGTCGACAGGACCCGGGCGATCTCGCGCATGGCGGCCCGGTCGTCCGGGATGTGCTCGAGGACGTGGTAGCAGACCAGCAGATCGACCGAGTCGTCCGCCAGCGGCAGGTCGGTCAGGCTGCCGAGCACGTCGACCAGCCGGTTGTCCGCGCCGAGGTCCAGCCGGAGGTGCCGCCGCGGCTGCAGGCCTCCGAGGATCGGCGAGGTCTCTGGAGACGGCGCCACCTCCAGGAGGGTGTCGAGGTCTTCGAGGGTGGGCCCGAGCACGCTGAGCAGGATGGCGAAGAAGCGGTGCCGTTCGAGGCTGCGGCAGCGCGGGCACGACGCGTTGGGCCGCCCCCCGGGCCCGGGCCTGAACTCGCGCCGCACGACCTGGTGACAGACGCTGCAGTACCGCCGCGGATACTCGAGAAGCCCGGTCACCTCACACCACCTGTTCTGTCGTTGCTGGTCGTCCGCGAGGCACCCTAGCTCCCGCACCCCGACGAGCGGACAGCCGTGCCGTCCACGCATCCGACCTCCCTACACTGCTCGCCATGCCCCGCCCTCTCTTCCTGGCCGGACTCGGACGCTCAGGCACCACCGCGCTCACCGAGCTCTTCGACAGCCATCCCAAGGTGGCGATCGGGATGGAGCGTTACAAGGTCCTCGTGGGCCTCGAGATGAACGGCACCCTGACGCCCGAGCACTTCACGCGTGAGCGGTTCTTCGACTTCTCCGACGGGCTGACGAACATCCGCCCCGACGTCCACCCCCGCTGGCACGATTTCTACGAGTCGCTGGACCGCAAGTGGGACCACGCCGAGTACGTCGGCGACAAGCTGACCCACCTCCGGCTCCGTCCGATCCTGGAGTCGCTTCCCGACGCCCGGTTCCTCTGCATCATCCGGGACGTGCGCGACGTGGCGGACTCATGGGACCGGCGAGCCCGCAACGAGGACGACACGGCCTGGGCGGCCACCAACGGCGCTCGCGCCGCTCTCCTGCCCTGGAACAAGGCGCTCCGGCGCGTCGGCCGCATGAGGAGGACCCACCCACAGCGGGTGGCGGTCATCGAGTACGAACGACTCTTCGGCGACCCCGACGGTGCGGCGGCAGCGGCCGCGCTGCAGTGGCTCGGCCTCGAGAAGGACCCGCTCTTCGACGCGGCGTTCGCCCAGGCCCACCGCCGATACAGCCAGTCGATCGCCGGGCGAGAGCGCACCCTCTCGGACGAGGACACGGCCTACCTCGAGCAGGGGGCGGACCTCGAGCTGTGGGGCCGGCTGCGGCGGCGCAGCCTCTGAGCGGGACCCAGGGCCTGGCTAGCCCAGGAGCGCGTCGACGAACGCCTCAGCGTTGAACGGCGCCAGGTCGTCAGGGCCCTCCCCGAGCCCGACGAGCTTGACCGGCACGCCGAGCTCGCGCTGGACGGCCACGACGATCCCGCCCTTGGCCGAGCCGTCGAGCTTGGTGAGGACGATGCCGGTCACGTCGACGACCTCGCTGAACACGCGCGCCTGGATCATGCCGTTCTGGCCGGTGGTGGCGTCGAGCACCAGCAGCACCTCGGTCACCGGCGCCTGCTTCTCGATGACGCGCTTGACCTTGCCCAGCTCGTCCATGAGGCCCTGCTTGTTCTGGAGCCGGCCCGCGGTGTCGATGATGACGGTGTCCACCTCGGTGGCGGCCCCCTGCTTGACCGCCTCGAAGGCCACGCTCGCCGGGTCGGAGCCCTCGCTCCCCCGGACGACCTCGACGCCGACGCGCTCGCCCCACGTCGCGAGCTGCTCGACGGCGGCGGCACGGAACGTGTCGGCCGCACCCAAGGTGACCCGGAGGTCCTCGGACACCAGGATCCGGGCGATCTTGCCCACCGTGGTGGTCTTGCCGGCGCCGTTGACCCCCACCACCAGCACCACGCCGGGCTGCCCGTCCGGGCCGGAGACGTTCAGCCGGCGGTCCATGTCCGGGTCGACCAGCGCGAGCAGCTCCTCGCGCAGTACCGCGCGCGGGTCGGCCCCGCCCTCGGCCCGCAGCCGGGCCCGGAGGTTGTCTACCAGCTGCTGCGTCGGGGCGACGCCGATATCGGCGGTGAGCAGGGTGTCCTCGATCGACTCCCACGTGTCCTCGTCGAGCCGGTCCCGGCTGAGGAGGGCGAGCAGGCCGCGGCCGAGCCCGCCCTGCGACCCGGCGAGGCGCTGCCGGAGCCGGGCCAGCCGGGAGGCGGCCCCCTCGGGCCGCTCGAGCGTGGGGACCTCGGGCTCGATCGTCGCCGGTGGCGCCGAGAGCTCGACCGGCGCCTCGTCCTCGGCGACCGGGGTACCGAGGACGTCGGTGTGGGTGTTGGGCAGCGGCCGGGGGCGGCGCCGCCTGGTCGTCACCAGCCCCACGACCGCACCCACCAGGGCGAGGCCGACGACGGCGACGAGCAGGATCACGAGAGCCAGGGCATCCATGGGCTCAATCCAACCAGAGGGGCCTGCCAGGGTCGGCGACCGGCAGCAGTCCGAGGACGCCGGTCAGCGCGGGGCCCGCTGGTCCAGCGGAGACCCCGCAGCGCGCGGCTGCTCGTCCTCCTCGGCGTCCAGCGTCGGCAGGGCGTCGACCGCCTTGGCCATGCCCTTGCCGAGCCAGGGCGCCGTGGGCACGTCCGCGCCTCGGTGCGGGAACGCGACGTAGGTCAGGACCAGGCCGCACATGACGAGGATCGCGGCCATGACGAGGATGATGATGAGCACGGCGGGAGCCTTCCGAGACGTCGATGCGGGTGGGTCTGTACCCCACGATCCACGGTCGCACACCCGCGGTGGGGAGCGTCATTCGGCGGCGTGTCGGAGCAGCGGCAGTACGGCCGCGCGGATGGCGTCGGGGACCGGCGCCACGGGTCGCGCCGGGTCGGTGTTGTCGACGTACACGTGCACGAAGCGCCCCTCGGCCGCTGCGTCGTCGCCGGCGCCCTGGAAGAGGCCGATCCGGTAGACCACCGACGAGGTGCCGACCTTGTCGACCACGAGGCCGGTCTCGATGGGCGCCGGGAAGCCCAGCTCGCGGTAGTAGCGGCACGAGGTCTCCGCGACGACGCCGATCTGCGGCAGGGCTCGCACGTCGAGCCCCGTGGCCTCGTAGAGGTGGGCGTTGACCGCGGTGTCGAACAGCTCGTAGTAGGTGGCGTTGTTGAGGTGGCCGTAGGCGTCGTCGTCGCGCCAGCGGGTCGTGACCGTGCGCCAGGCCACGTAGTCGGCACGGGTGGGGCGGTGGGTCACGCGGCCCCGCCATCCTGATCCCGCAGCCGCTGGCTGATGACCGCGGAGACGCCGTCGCCGCGCATGGTCACGCCGTAGAGCGCGTCGCCGACCTCCATCGTGCGCTTCTGGTGGGTGATGACCAGGAGCTGGGAGTTCTCGCGCAGCTCCTCGTAGATCTCCAGCAGCCGCCCGAGGTTGGTGTCGTCGAGTGCGGCCTCCACCTCGTCGAGGATGTAGAACGGCGAGGGCCGGGCCTTGAACAGCGCGACCAGGAACGCGACCGCGACCAGGGAGCGCTCCCCGCCGGAGAGCAGCGAGAGCCGCTTGACCTTCTTGCCGGCGGGTCGCGCCTCGACCTCGATGCCGGTGTTGAGCATGTCGCCGGGGTCGGTGAGCACCAGCCGCCCCTCGCCGCCGGGGAAGAGCCGCGCGAACGTGGAGTCGAAGGCGTTGCTGACGTCGGCGTAGGCCTCGGTGAACACCGTCTCGACCCGGGCGTCGACCTCGCGGACGATGTCGAGCAGGTCCTTGCGGGTGCGCTTGAGGTCCTCGAGCTGCTCGGTGAGGAACTTGTGGCGCTCCTCCATCGCGGAGAACTCCTCGAGCGCCAGAGGGTTGACCTTGCCGAGCGTCGTCAGCTCGCGCTCGGCCTTGCGCAGCCGCTTCTGTTGCTCCTCGCGGTCGTAGGGCACGGGGTCGGGGAGGTTGCCCTCCTCGTCGGGCGTCGTCGCCGGCACCGGTTGGTCCGGGCCGTAGTCGCGGGCCAGCCCGTCGGCGTCCAGGCCGAGCTCCTCGAGGGCCTTCTCCTCGATCTGCTCGATCCGCATCCGCTGCTGGGTGCGGGCCATCTCGTCGCGGTGGACGGAGTTGACCAGCTCGTCGTGCTCCTTGGTCAGCTGGCGCAGCGTGCCCCGGACCTCGAGCAGCTCGCGCTCGCGGCCGCTGCGGGACTGCTCGACCTGCTGCCGGGCGACGGTGGCCTGGTGGATGGAGACCTCCAGGCGCGACAGGACGTAGGACGTCGCGACGCCGACCGCCTCCGCGGCGCGGCCCTCGCGCAGCAGCCGCTCACGACGCTGGGCGGCCTTGGCACGGGCCTCGCGCTCGGTGCGAGCGGCGCGCAGCAGGTTGTCGGCCCGGCCGTGCAGTGCCCGGGAGCGCTCCTCGTGGGTGCGCAGCGCCAGCCGGGCGTCCATCTCGGCCTGGCGCGACGCCTTGGCGGCCTCGACGAGCCGCTCCCGCTCGGAGGTGTCGGGCTCCTCGTCGGGCGCGTCCTCGGCGGTGGCCAGACGGGCCTCGAGATCGGCAAGGCCGGCCAGGTCCTGCGCACGGGCGGCCTGGGCCTTCTCGATGGCCTGCGTGAGCCGGTCGGCCTCGCCGCGGGCGGAGCGCGCCTGGGAGCCGTACTGGCCAAGCTCCTCGGCCACGGCGGCCAGGGTCGCGTCGGACTCGTGCAGCTTGGCCAGCGCCACGTCGGCGCGCTTCTGCGCCTCCAGCCGCTCACTCTCGAGCCGGGACAGGTCGAAGGTGAGGCGCTCGGCGGAGGCGACCGCCTCGGCGAGCATCGAGGCCGCCTCGTCGACGGCCGCCTGGATCTCGATCAGGCTCGGCTGGCTGCTGGAGCCGCCCGCTGCGAAGTGGGCGCCGAGGACGTCGCCCTCGCGGGTGACCGCGGTGACGTCGGGCAGGTCGGCGATCAGTGCCTGGGCGGTCGCGAGGTCCTCGACGACGGCGACCTTGAACAGCAGCCGCGTCAGCGCGGGACGCAGGGTCTCGGGGCACTCGACGACGTCGACGGCGTACGACGCATGGCCGGGCAGGGCGGGCCACGGCCGGTCGTCGGTCTCGGCGAGCCCGCCGAGCAGCATCCCCGCGCGGCCCAGGTCGTCACCCTTGAGATGGCCGATGGCCGCCACGGCCGACCCGGCGTCGGTGACGGCCACGGCGTCGGCGGCCGAGCCCAGCGCACTGGCGACCGCGGTCTCGAAGCCGCTGCGCACGGTGAGCAGCGCGGCGACCGAGCCCATCAGGCCCGAGACCGAGTCGGTGGCCGCGAGCAGCGCCCCGGCGCCGTCCTTGCGGTTGAGGCCCATCTCGAGGGCGTCCTTGCGGGCGGCCAGGGTCGACCGGTCGCGGTCGGCCTGCAGTGCCTCCTCGCGCGTCTTGGCGAGGCGATCCTCGATGTCGGCGAGCGCGTTGCTGGCGGCCTCGTGCTCGGCGTCGAGGCCCTCCTCCCCCGCGTCCAGGCCGGCCACCTTGGTCTCCAGCGAGGTGAAGTCGCGCTGCGCGCGGTCGGCGCGGGCGACGGCCTCCTCGCGGGCCAGGCTCAGCCGGCCGATCTCGTCGTCGGCGGCGGCGGCGCGGGACCTCAGCGCGTTGACCTGGCCGTGCAGCCGGGCGAGCCCCTCGCGCCGGTCGGCGGCGGCGCGCACCAGGCCGGCGACGCGGCGCTCCTCCTCTGCCGCGGCGTCCTCCGCCGTGCGGCGTGCGGTCACGGCCTCCTCGAGGCCGGTGCGAGCGGCGTCGACCTCCGCCGCGATCTGCTGCTCCCGGACGCGCACCCGCTCGGCCTCGGCCTCGAGCTCGTCGGGGTCACGGCCCTGCTGGAGCTCGGTCTCGGTGATGCCAGCGGCGTTGCGGACCCGCTCCGCGGCGAGCGACTGGGTGCCGCGCAGGCGCTCGCGCAGGCCGTTGAGCGCGTACTGGACGTCCTGGGCGCGCGACAGGGCCGGCAGGTCCTCGCGCAGGGCCGCCTCGAGTGCCGCCTCGGCCTCGCGGCCCTGGGCGAGCTGGGCCTCCACCTGCTCGCGCCGCTCGACCAGGATGGTCTCGTCGGCCATCTCCTGCTCGAGCGCGGTGCGGGCGGTGACCAGGTCGTCGGCCATGAGTCGGGCTCGGGCGTCGCGCGCATCGGCCTGGACGCCGGCCGCGCGCCGCGCCACCTCGGCCTGGCGCCCCAGCGGCTTGAGCTGGCGGCGGATCTCGCTGAGCAGGTCGGTGAGTCGGTTGAGGTTGCCGTCGGTGGAGTCGAGCTTGCGCAGCGCCTTCTCCTTGCGCTTGCGGTGCTTGAGGACGCCTGCGGCCTCCTCGATGAAGCCGCGGCGGTCCTCGGGGGTCGCGTGCAGGATCTGGTCGAGCTGGCCCTGGCCGACGATGACGTGCATCTCGCGGCCGATGCCGGAGTCGGAGAGCAGCTCCTGGACGTCGAGCAGCCGGCAGGAGGTGCCGTTGATGGCGTAGTCGGACCCGCCGCTGCGGAACATCGTGCGGCTGATCGTCACCTCGGCGTACTCGATCGGCAGCGCGCCGTCGCTGTTGTCGATCGTGAGCAGCACCTCGGCGCGGCCCAGCGGCGGTCGCCCGGACGTGCCGGCGAAGATGACGTCGTCCATCTTGCCGCCGCGCAGCGACTTGGCGCTGGCCTCGCCCATGACCCAGGCGAGCGCGTCGACGACGTTGGACTTGCCGGAGCCGTTGGGACCGACGATGCAGGTGATGCCCGGCTCGAGCTGGAGCGTGGTCGAGGAGGCGAAGGACTTGAACCCCTTGAGGGTCAGGCTCTTCAGGTACAACGCGAGACTCCATCAGTGGTGGACAGGGCATCTACGGCACTGAAGCGCGGGTGGGTCGCACCCGTCGCGGGGGAAGCTCAGCGCGCCTCACCCTACCTTCCTCCGGCCCGCATCCGGGGAACGACGGCCCGCTCAGCCGGGCACCGGCGCCTCGTCGGCGTGCGCGATGTGGGTGAGCTGGCGCCAGATGAGCACGAGGAACACCGCGGAGCCGGCGAACGCGAACCAGAACGGCGCGGTGACGCCGTGGTGCTGAGCGAGGAGGCCGCCGATGCCGGCGCCGACGACCAGGCCGCCGAAGACGCCGACCAGGTTGACCGAGCCCACCCGTCCCTGCAGCTCGAGGGGCACGGCGCGCTGGCGGACCGTGGTCGAGGTGGTGCCCCAGACGAACGCATGCGTCCCGAACACGAAGAACACCGGCATCGCCACCCAGGGGCTGGTGGTGAGCGCCAGCGCGAGATGCACGAGCGTCTCCAGGACCAGCCCGACCCGCATGATGTCGCCCAGGGAGACGCGGCGGGTGAGCCACCCGTAGGTCAGCGTCCCGAGCAGCCCGCCGACGGCGGTGACGGTGGTGACCAGTCCGAAGCCCACCGCGCCCAGACCCAGACGCTCGGTGGCATAGAGCACCAGGACCGACCAAGCCGCACCGAAGGTGATGTTGAAGGTGAAGATCGTGAGCACCAGGGTCCGGACGGCGGCGTGGCGGCGGACCCACCGGAAGCCCTCGGCGATGTCGTGCCGGATGTGGGTCCTCGCGGCCGGGTCGCGTCCGTGCGGCGGCAGCCGCACCTGGGTGAACAGCGACAGCCCCACGAGCACCAGCAGCGCCTGGGTCGCGAACGGCCAGGCCATGCCGGCCGCGAACAGCGCCGCGCCCACGGGCGGCCCGGCCAGCTGGTTGACGGTGATGAAGCCCGTCGTGATGCGGGCGTTGGCGATCGCGAGATCGTCGCGGTGCACGATCATCGGCAGGAGCGTGCTCGCGGCGTTGTCGGCGAACATCTCCGCGGTGCCGATGAGGAACAGCGCGAGCAGCACCAGCCAGATCGACACCATGTCGGTTGCCACCGACAGCGTGAGCAGCATCAGGACGGCGATCCGCACGAGGTTGACCCCGGCCACGATGAGCTTGCGGTCCAGGCGGTCGGTCAGCGCGCCGGCGTACAGCCCGAAGAGCAGCGGCGGCGCCCACTGGAGCAGCGCGGCGAGGGCGACCAGGAAGGCCTCGTCGGTCTGCGACGCGACCAGCAGCGGGCCGGCCGCGAGCGCGATCCCGTCGCCGACCTGGCTCACCCAGGACGAGGCGAGCACCCAACGGAACGGGACCCCGAGCCGGCGCGGGGCGACGGTGTCGAGGATGCGGCTCACAAGGTCGACAGGCTAGTGCCGCCGACCGGCGTGGTCGGAGCGGTCTGCCTGCGTGGGAGCCCGAAGGCTCAGGCGGGCTGCATCTCCTGCAGGTGCGCGGGCTCGAGGTCGAGCAGGTCCGCCGCGCGCGACGCGACGAGCCGGCCGTTCTCCTCGGTGAGCCGGAGGACGAGGTCCTCGAGCTCTCCCACACGGGCGCGCAGGCGGGCGTTCTCGGCCGCCAGGCGGGGGTCTCGCAGGTCGCTGTTCAGGTAGCCGATCAGCGCCTTGGCCATGGATGGAGCCTTCCGGTCTCGAGAGGATGGACGGCCCAGGTGGGCCGTCTTCAAGAGTCCCACCAACACCGCGTGCGGTCAATCTGCCAGCGGCACCACGGGCGGGACGCTGCGCCGCCGCCGCGGGGCCGGCTGGCAGGTGGGGCAGAAGTACGACGAGCGGTTCATGAAGGCGATCCGGCGGATGGGAGTGCCGCAGCGGTCGCAGGGCTCCTGCTCGCGGCCGTAGGCGTGCAGCGAGCGGTCGAAGTAGCCGGACTCGCCGTTGACGTTGACGTACAGCGAGTCGAAGGACGTCCCACCCTGGCCGAGTGCCTCGGACATCACCTCCCGGGCGTGGCCGAGCAGGCGGCGCAGCTGCGGCCCGCTCAGCCGGTCGCCCGGCCGGTCGCCGTGGATCCGCGCGCGCCACAGCGCCTCGTCGGCGTAGATGTTGCCGATCCCGGACACCAGGCCCTGGTCGAGCAGCAGCCGCTTGACCCCCGCGGTGCGGCGACGCGCCCGGCGTACGAACTCGGCGTCGTCGAAGAGCGGGTCCAGGGGGTCGCGGGCGATGTGCGCGATCTCCGCGGGCAGCTCGGCTCCCCCAGCCGAGACCGAGAGCCCGCCGAACATCCGCTGGTCGACGAAGCGCAGGCCGCGGCCCCCGGCGGAGCCGTCGAGGTCGAGGCGCACGCGCAGGTGCCGCTCCGGGGGCAGAATCGGCGGCTGGACCAGCAGCTGGCCGCTCATGCCGAGATGGCCGAGCAGCGCGTCGCCGTTGTCGAGCGGAAGCCAGAGGTACTTGCCACGACGGCGGGCCGCCTCGATCCGGCGGCCGGTCAGCGCCTCGGCGAAGCCGGTGGGTCCGCGCGGGTCGCGGCGCACGGACCGCTCGTGGAGCACCTCGACGCGGGTGATCGTGGCGCCGAGCACGTGGCGCTCGAGGCCGGCGCGGACGACCTCGACCTCGGGCAGCTCGGGCACGTCAGTCGGGAGGGGGCTCGGCGCCGGCGGCGGCGTCGGTCACCCCGACGCGGGCGGAGAGCACGCGCATGATGTCGCCGTAGGCGGTCTCGGCGCAGGCCTGCTCCGCCTCCTTCTTGGAGCGACCGACGCCCTCGCCGTAGATGCCGTCCCCGACGCGCACGCGGGCGGTGAAGGTCTTCATGTGGTCGGGTCCCTCGTCCTCGATGAGGTACTCGGGCACGCCCAGGCTGTGCTCGGCGGCCAGCTCCTGAAGGGAGGTCTTCCAGTCGAGCCCGGCCCCCATGGCCGACGCGGCCTCGAGGAGCGGGTCGAACAGCCGGTGCACGACCTCGGCGGAGGCGGCGATGCCGCCGCCGCTGAGGTGGATCGCCCCGATGACCGCCTCCACGGTGTCGGAGAGGATCGACGCCTTGTTGCGCCCACCCGTGGCCTCCTCGCCGCGACCGAGCTTGACGTACTCACCCAACCGGATGCCGCGGCCGACCTCGGCCAGGGCGCGCGCGTTGACCACCGCGGCCCGCAGCTTGGCCAACCGGCCCTCGGAGAGGTCCGGGTGGGCGAGGTAGAGGGTCTCGGTGACGACGACGCCGAGCACCGAGTCGCCCAGGAACTCCAGGCGCTCGTTGGTCGGGAGCCCGCCGTTCTCGTAGGCGTACGAGCGGTGCGTGAGGGCGCGCTCGAGAAGCTCGGGATCCAGGATCGGGTCGCCGAGCGCGCTGCGGAGCTCGCCGTAGTCGGTCAGCGGACTGGCGACGAGGTCAGAGGACCTGACGACGGTCGGCCTTGGCGCCGTACTGGCCGCAGGTCCCGCACGCGCGGTGCGGGAGGTGCTTGGCACCGCAGGCGGGGTTGGCGCAGGTCACCAGGGTCGGCGCGACGGCCTTCCACTGCGAGCGACGGTGGCGCGTGTTGCTGCGCGACATCTTCCGCTTCGGGACAGCCACTGTGATCTCCTCATACGTCGACCGGGGGCCCGGTCAGGCTCTGACAGCTTGGAACAGCTCAGGTTAGCTGCTGGTCAGTCTTCGTCTTGCTTCAGCGCGGTCAGCCCCGCCCAACGCGGGTCGATCGCGGCTTCGTGCGAGTGCTCGGGATCGTCCGCCAGCCGCGCGCCGCACTCGACGCACAACCCGGGACAGTCGTCCTCGCACACCGGCTGGAAGGGTAGTGCGAGCACCACCGCGTCCCTCAGCAGGGGCTCCAGGTCGACCAGGTCGTCCTGCAGCATGCTGACCCCGTCGTCCTCGGGAGCTTCCCCGGGGGCGACCTGGTCGTCGTAGAGGCACAGCTCCTGGAACCGTACGTCGATCTCGTCGTCGATCGGCTCCAGGCACCGCACACACTCGCCCTCGAGCGCGGCTTGCGCCTCACCCGTGACCAGGACGCCCTCCATGACCGCCTCGATGCGCAGGTCCAGCTGGACCGGCGCGCCTTCGGGGACGTGGAGGACTTCGATGCCGAGATCTGGCGGAGCCGGGACCGTCAGTGACACCTCGCGCTGGGACCCCGGGCGGCGGCCGAGCTCGCGAGTGTCGAGCACGAGCGGCGCTCTCGGGTCCAGTTTGCTCAGTGGATCACTTTCAGGTTCCGGGCACACAACAGATCACAGGAATGGTATCCGCCGGTCACAGGAGGGGCAAAACGCAGCCGTCGTCGCGGCCCGCTCAGCCCTGCCCGGTGGCGGCCTGTCGTTGGGCCAGCCGCTCGGACAGCGCGGCGTGGACGAAGTCCGGCAAATAGGCCGAGACGTCACCGCCGAAGGTCGCGACCTCCTTGACCAGGCTCGACGACACGAACGCGTGCTCGGGGCTGGTCGACACGAAGACCGTCTCGACCCGGGTCAGCGAGGCGTTCATCTGCGCCATCTGGAGCTCGTAGTCGAAGTCGGAGACGCCGCGCAGGCCCTTGAGGATGGCCACCACGTCGTGCTCCGCGCAGTAGGTCGTCAGCAGGCCGGAGAACCCGTCGACGCGCACGTTGGCGAAGGGAGCGCACGCCCGCTCGAGCATCGCGATGCGCTCCTCGGCGGAGAACAGCCGGCTCTTGGACTGGTTGACGCCCACGGCGACGATGACCTCGTCGAAGAGCCTCGAGGCTCGGGCCACGATGTCCAGGTGGCCGTGGGTGACGGGGTCGAAGGACCCCGGGCAGACGGCTCGGCGCACGGCGACTCCTCAGCTCGGTTGGCCCGGCGCCTCAGCGGGGGCGGCGTGACCGTACCAAAGCACGGTCTCCCCGTAGCGCTTGGACCGCTCGCCGACCAGCCCCGCGGGCCAAGCCGGCTCGGTGCTTCGCTTGGCGCGCTCGACCACGACCAGGGCACCGGGCGCGAGCCACCCGTGCTCCACGAGCGCGGCGAGGTCGGCGGCGACCGCGTCGTCGGGCAGCGGGTACGGCGGATCGCTGAACACCACGTCGTAGGGCGCCGCCGGGCGGTGGCGCAGCGTCGCCGCCACCGACGAGGCGCGCACGTCGGCCTCGGGGAACCCGATGCTTCGGGCGTTGTCGGCCACCAGCGCGGCGGTCCGGCGATCCTGCTCGACGAGGGTGACCGCCTCGGCCCCGCGCGACCAGGCCTCGAGCCCCACCGCCCCGCTGCCGGCGTACAGGTCGAGGACCCGTAGGCCGTGCAGCGAGCCGGCCCACGACTCGACGGCGGAGAACAGCGCCTCGCGCACCCGGTCGCTCGTGGGGCGGGTGGCGTCGCCCTTGGGCGTGGCCAGACGGCGCCCCTTGGCGCGTCCGGCGATGACTCTGGTCACGGGCGCCTCACGACTTCTCGATGAACTGGCCCTGCTGGCTCAGCTCCAGGTCGGCGACCTCGACGGCCAGCGCCGGACTCCCGAGCAGGTCGGGGTCGCGGTCGAGCAGGTCCTCGGCTGCGGCACGGGCCTCGAGGATGGTCTGCTCGTCGCGCAGGACGCGGAGGTTCTGCAGGCCGGAGCGTCCGCCGGCCTGCGAGCGGCCGAGCACGTCGCCCTCGCGGCGCAGCTCGAGGTCGACCCGGCTCAGCTCGAAGCCGTCGGTCGTCGACGCGACCGCGTCCAGGCGCTCCAGCGCCGAGGAGTCGACCGGGGCGTGGGTCACCAGCAGGCAGAGGCCGGGGTGTCCGCCGCGGCCGACGCGGCCGCGCAGCTGGTGGAGCTGGGAGACCCCGAAGCGGTCCGCGTCCAGGAGCACCATGGTCGTGGCGTTGGCGACATCGACACCGACCTCGATCACGGTCGTCGACACCAGGACGTCGATCTCCCCCGCGCCGAACGCGCGCATGGTGGCGTCCTTGGCGTCGGGGGCCTGCCGGCCGTGCAGCGCGGTGACCCGCAACCCCTTCAACGGACCCTCGCTCAGCTCGGCCACGACCTCCTCCACGGCGGCCAGGGGTGGCCGGTCGACGGTGACCGGGTTGCCGTCCTCGTCGAGCTCCGGCTCGTCCTGCTCGCCCTGCTCGAGCTCGTCGCCGGAGATGCGCGGGCACACGACGTAGGCCTGGTGCCCCTTCGCCACCTCCTCGCGGAGGCGCTCCCACACCCGGTCGACCCAGGTCGGGTGCTCCAGCAGGTTGACGACGTTGGTCTGGATCGGCGCGCGACCGGCCGGGAGCTCGGTCAGCACCGAGGTCTCCAGGTCGCCGAAGACGGTCATCGCGACGGTGCGCGGGATCGGGGTGGCGGTCATGACCAGGACGTGCGGCGGGACGACCGCCTTGCCGGTCAGCGCGGCCCGCTGCTCGACGCCGAAGCGGTGCTGCTCGTCGACCACGACCAGGCCGAGGTCGGCGAACATCACGCGGTCCTCCAGCAGGGCGTGGGTGCCGATCACGATGCCCGACTCTCCGCTGGCCAGGCGCGACATCGGGGCCGTGCGCTGGGACTTGGTCATCGAGCCGGTGAGCAGCTCGACCGCCGTGCCCTCGGCGGGTCCGCCGAGCATGCCGCCGAGCGCGAGGTCGCCGAGCATGGCGGTGATCGAGCGATAGTGCTGCTGGGCCAGGACCTCGGTCGGCGCGAGGAGGGCTGCCTGGCCACCGGAGTCGACCACGCGCAGCATCGCGCGCAGGGCGACGAGCGTCTTGCCCGAGCCGACCTCCCCCTGGAGCAGGCGGTTCATCGGGTGCGGCTGGGCCAGGTCGGCCTCGATCTGCCGGCCGATCTCGCGCTGGCCGTCGGTGAGGGTGAAGGGCAGCCGCGCGTCGAACGCCGCGAGCAGCGCGCCGTCGCCACCGGTGCGCTCGCGGGCGCCGAGGGCGCGGACCGCACGGCGCCGCCGGCCGAGCACGAGCTGGGTGACCAGGGCCTCCTCGAAGCGGTAGCGGCGGCGTGCCTTCGCGACCTGCTCGAAGTCGTCGGGCCCGTGGATCCAGTCGAGAGCCTGGACGGCGTCGATCACGTCGTAGGCCTCGCGGACCTCGTCGGGCAGCAGCTCCGCCGGCGGCTCGACGACGCTGCGGGCGAAGGCGATGGCACGCTGGAAGTCCCAGTGGTCGACGCCCTTGGTGAGCGGGTAGAGCGGGTAGAGCCCGCGGAGCTGGTCGGGGCGGATCATCTCCTCGTCGTCGTCGGGCCCGCCGAAGAGCACCATCGTGGGGTTGGTGAGCTGCCACTGGTTGTTGAAGTGCCCCGCCTGCCCGATGAAGAGGCCCTTGCGCCCGATCGGGAGCCGCCGCTGGTGGTACTTGGAGACCCAGTCGTTCTTGGCGAAGAAGGTCATCCGCAGCGACGGCCCGTCGGTGCGCAGCACGGTCTCGAGGCGGTAGGCCGGCTTGCCGGTGCGGCGGTCGGTGTAGGTGCGCGGCTTGCTCTCGGCGATCTCCCCCACCACCGTGAGCATCTGGCCGACCTGCAGGTCCTCGACCCGGGTGAGCTCGCCGGTCTTGATGTAGCGACGAGGGAAGTGGCGCAGCAGGTCGCCTACGGTGACGATGCCGAGGTTCTTCACGATCTTGTCGCGCTTGTGCTTGGCGTCGCCGAAGACGGCGGCGACCGGGGAGTCGAGACTGATCACGCGGGGCCCTTCACTCGACGGACAGCAGCAGCGGGTAGCGCTCCTGCCCCCCGTCGTACACCACGACGTCGACATGGGGGTGGCGCTCGTCCACCCACGCGGCCGCGCGCTCGGCCAGGCCGTCGCCGCCGGCGCCGGACACCAGGGTCACCAGCTCCCCGCCGCCGGCGAGCAGCCGGGCGAGCACGCCGGTGGCCACCTCGTCGAGGTCGCGGCCCACCACCGCGAAGTCGCCGGCGATGACCCCGAGGACGTCGCCGGGCTCGCACGGGCCGGCCATGGTCATCGCCTGGCGCGCCGCGATCGTGACCGCGCCGTGGCGGGCGTGGCGCGCGGTGGCGGTCATCTCGAGGACGTCCTGCTCGAACGACCGGGCCGGCTCGTGGACGGCCAGCGCCGCGAGCCCCTGCACCTGCGCCTGGGTCGGGATCACCGCGACGCGGACCCGGCCGGCGAGCGCGGGGTCGTTCTCGACCATCTGGCCCGCGATCTGGGCCACCCGCACGGAGTCGGCGTCGTTGGGCAGCACCACCACCTCGCTCGCACCGCAGTCGGTGATCGCCTCGAGGATCTGGCCGGTCGACGGGCGCCGCCCGGGGCCGCCCGGGACGACGAGCGCGCCGGCCTCCTCGAACAGCGCCGCGAGCCCCGGCCCGGCTGCCACGGAGACGATCCGGCGCCCGTCGCGCTCGTGGCCGGCGCCGTGGCGGGCGGCGACCTGCTCGGCGAAGTGGGTCACGCGCACCCGGTGCGGTCGCCCGGCCTCGATGCCGGCCTCGATCGCGGCGCCCACGTCGTCGACGTGCACGTGGACGTTCCACAGGCCCTCGCCGCCCACGACGACCAGCGAGTCGCCCAGCCCGTCCAGCGTCTCCCGCAGCGCCGGGAGCGCCTCCGGTGCGGCGTCCAGCAGGTACATGACCTCGTACGCCGGCCCGTCGGGGCTCAGGTCGCCCGCCGGGAGGCTGTCGGTCAGGGGGATCGGGATCGCGTGCCGGCCGATCGGGTTGGCGACCGGGACCGGTCGTCGCCCGGTGAGCGCGGTCTCGGCCGCGTCCAGGATCACGCTGAGGCCGCGACCGCCGGCGTCGACCACCCCGGCGTCCTTGAGGATCTGGAGCTGCTCGGGCGTGCGCGCCAGCGCCTCGCGGGCCGCCCGCGCAGCCGCCGTGAACACGTCGCGAGCGCGCACCTGCGGGTCCCCCGCCAGTGCGACCGCGGCCTCCGAGGCCGCGCGCGCGACGGTCAGCATGGTGCCCTCGACCGGCCGGCCCACGGCGGCGTAGCTCGCCTCGGTCGCCCGGTGCAGCGCGTCGGCCATGATCTCGGCGTTGCGCTCCCCCGGCGCCGCCGCGGAGATCCGCCGCGCGATCGCGCCCAGCATCTCGCTGAGGATCACCCCCGAGTTACCGCGGGCGCCCAGCAGGGCGCCGCGGCCGAACGCGGCCAGCGCGACGTCGCGGTCGGCGCCGCCCTCGACGACCTCGCGGATCGCGTCGCGGGCCGCCGAGACCGTGAGGAACATGTTCGTGCCCGTGTCGCCGTCCGGCACCGGGTAGACGTTGAGGGCGTCGATCTCCTCGCGCGCCTGCGCGAGCGCGTCCGTGGCGATGTCGACGAACCGGAGCACGACCGCGAGCTCGATGAGGCCGCTGCGGGGTGTCTCTTCCATCGCCTGCCTAGGGTCGCGGGGGTCGGGTGTCGGTGGCCACAGAGTAGTGGGAGGCGCACGATTTTCGGCTCCGGCGCGGTTCGGATACTCTTGTGCGGTTGCCCGCCGAGCGGGCCCCTTGTCTGTCACCACTACTCAGGAGTCAATCACCGTGGCTGCCGTCTGCGACATCTGCGCCAAGAAGCCCGGCTTCGGCAACAACCGTCCGTGGTCGCGCAAGATCACGAAGCGCCGCTTCGACCCGAACATCCAGCGCGTCCGTGCCAAGATCAACGGCACGCCCCAGCGCCTCAACGTCTGCACCGGCTGCCTGAAGGCCGGCAAGGTCTCCCGCTGACCTGAGCAGTCCCGCCGTCACGGCCGTCACCTCCGGGTGGCGGCCGTTTCTGCGTCTCCGGGCGCTCGATGAGTTTCACCGGGTGCCCGGTGAAACTCACGGCTCCCGTACGAAACTTCGTAGGGGAGGCACCAGATTCACCGGGTGCCCGGTGAATCTCGTGACTCATGCGATCCGCTAGAAGTGCGTCCAGCCGGTGGGCCCGTCGTACGCGCCACCGTCGACGGTGACGCCCATAGGGCCGGCGAGGACGTCCCCGATGACCTGCCAGCCGTCGGGGACGGAGGCCCTGTCGCGGAAGGTGGCCAGCAGCGCGTGGTCGTCGCCGCCGCCGAGGATGAAGGACAGCGGGTCCGCGCCGGTCGCGGCGCCGACCGCGACGAGCGGCTCGGGGATCTCGAAGGCGCCGCGGTGCACGTCGATCGCGACCCCGGAATCGGCGGCGAGGTGGCCGGCGTCGGCGAGGAGGCCGTCGGAGACGTCGATCATCGAGGTCGCGCCCGCCGCTGCGGCGACCGGCCCGGCGTCATACGGCGGCTCGGGACGCCGGTAGGCCTCGACCAGGACGCGCGGCGAGCGGAACCCGCGGCCGAGGACCGCGAGGCCGCCGGCGGCCCAGCCCTGGCGACCGGTCAGGGCCAGGACGTCGCCCGCCTCGGCGCCGGAGCGTACGACGGGTGCCTGGAGGCAGGCGCCGATGACGGTGACCGCGATGACGATCTCGTCCGCGCGGGTCACGTCTCCCCCGACGACGCTGGCGCCGACGAGCCCGCACTCGGCGGCGAACCCGGCGGCGAACTCCAGCGCCCACTGCGCCGGCAGGTCCGGGGGCGCGGCCAACCCCACGGTCAGGGAGTGGGCGCGTCCACCCATGGCGTTGAGGTCGGAGAGGTTCTGCGCCGCGGCGCGGTGCCCCACGTCCTCGGCGCTGGCCCAGTCGCGCCGGAAGTGCCGGCCCTCGACCATCAGGTCGGTGGAGACCACCACGTGGCCGGTGCGCACGCGCAGCACGGCCGCGTCGTCGCCCGGGCCGATGAGGACGTGCTCCCCCTGCGGGAAGAGCCCGACGATCTCGGAGATGAGGCCGAACTCACCAGCATCGGCCAGGGTCGCGTCGGGCGGGAAGGTCATGCAGGCATCCCACCAGATCGCGGCCTCCGGGCGGCTATGGACACTCACCGCGGGCGCGATAGGTTGACCGTCACACCGCCCGTCGCAGCTGTCACGAGATTCGAGGGAGACCCCCATGGTCGTCCAGGCGTACATCCTGATCCAGACCGATGTCGGCAAGGCTGCGGAGGTCGCCAAGTCCATCGCGGCGGTCAAGGGCGTCACGCTGGCCGAGGACGTCACCGGGCCCTACGACGTGATCGTGCGCGCCGAGGCGCGCAACGTCGACGAGCTGGGCAAGCTCGTCGTCGCCAAGGTGCAGACCCTCGACGGGATCACCCGCACCCTGACCTGCCCCGTCGTCCACATCTGAGGCCGACCTGAGCACCTTCGACCGACGCCCTGGGCCCCGTGGGGTCCGGGGCGTCGTCGCGTTTGCGTCCGCCGTCCTCCTGGCGGGCGCCCTCACCTCCTGCGGTGCCCCCGAGATCGAGTCGGTCGACCTCGACGAGGCCGACACGGCCGCGTGCCGCGACCTGCTGGCCGCGCTGCCGGAGAGAGTGGCCGGCCACGACCGCGTCGACGTGGAGCCCGAGGACGCCCTGGGCGCCGCCTGGGGCGACCCGGCGCTGGTGCTGACCTGCGGCGCCGAGGAGCCGGCGTACGACGAGACCTGGCAGTGCGAGGTGGCACTGGGCGTGGGCTGGCTCGCTCCCCCGGACCTGCTCGAGGCGGACCAGCAGGACGAGGACATCACCGTCTGGGCGGTCAGCCACGACCCGCTGGTGTCGCTGGAGATCCCCTCGGACTACCGCCCGGACGGGGTGGCCGAGGCGCTCGCCGACCTCGCGGGGCCGGTCAGCGACAGCCTGGACGAGGCGGACGCGACCTGCCTGTGAGCGGGCTCAGCGAAGGCCGGTGTCGCGCGCCAGGGCCAGCCGGATCAAGCGGTCCACCAGCTCGGGGTAGGGCACGCCGGTCGCGGCCCACATGCGCGGGAACATCGACAGCGGCGTGAAGCCCGGCATCGTGTTGATCTCGTTGACGACGAGCGACCCGTCGGGGTGCAGGAAGAAGTCGACGCGGGCCAGCCCCTCGCAGCCCACCGCCTCGAACGCCTGCGCCGCCAGTGCGCGCAGCCGGGTCGCGACCTCCTGCGGCAGGTCGGCGGGCACGTCGAGCTCGGTGTGCTCCTCGGGCAGGTACTTGGCCGCGAAGTCGTAGAACTCGTGGTCCCCGGTGACCCGCACCTCCGCGGGCACGCTGGTGTCGGTGCCGCCGTCGAAGCGCTGCAGGACCCCGCACTCGACCTCGCGGGCGCCCTCGGCGGCCACCTCGATGAGGACCTTCGGGTCGTGCGCCAGCGCGGCCTCGACGGCCCCCTCGAGCTCGGAGGCGTCATGGATCTTGGAGATCCCGATGCTGGAGCCGCCGCGGGCCGGCTTGGCGAAGAGCGGGTAGCCGAGCTCCGCCGCCCGGTGGCGTACGGAGGACCGTGCGGTCTCCCACTCGCGCGCGGTGACGGTGATGCTCGGCATCAGCGGCAGGCCGGCGGCGCCGAGCACGACCTTCATGTAGGCCTTGTCCATGCTGACCGCGGAGGCCAGCACCCCGGCGCCGACGTAGCGCACGCCGGCCATCTCGAACATCCCCTGGATCGTGCCGTCCTCGCCCCAGGGACCGTGCAGCAGCGGGAAGACGACGTCGACCTCCCCCAGGGTGCGCGGCGGGGCGGCCGGCTCCGAGACGACCAGGTCGGTCGACCCCGCGCCCGGCGCGAGCGCGACCGGCGCGCGATCGCCGTCGACGTGGGGCAGCCGGTCGGCCCCCTCGATGCGCAGCCGCTCGGGGTCGCCGCTCTCCAGCACCCAGCGGCCGTCGGGAGCGATGCCGATCGGCACCACGTCGTAGGTGTCCCGGTCGATCGCCTGGAGCACGCTCCCGGCCGTCACGCAGGAGATCGCATGCTCGCTGGAGCGACCACCGAAGACGACGGCGACTCGGGGCTTGCGGCTCTCCGTCGGGGGGGCGGCGTTGGGGGCGTTCATCGCGACGACCCTAATCCACCTAGGCTTCCGGCATGCCCGAGGACGCGCCCGACCTGCAGCCCGCCACGCTCGCCGTCACGGCCGGACGGCCGCCCCACGAGCCGGACCAGCCGCTCAACACGCCGATCACCATGACCTCGACCTACGTCGCCGGCGGCAGCCTGGAGTACGGCCGCTACGGCAACCCGACCTGGGCCGCCTTCGAGGAGGCGCTCGGCGCCCTGGAGGGCGGGCGCTGCCTGGCGTTCTCGAGCGGCCTGGCGGCCGTCACGACCGTCCTCGACCTGGTCGGCCAGGGCGGCAAGGTGGTCGCCCCCGCGCACTCCTACACCGGCACGCTGCTGCAGCTGGCGGACCTGGAGGCTCGCGGCCGCATCACCACCGAGCTGGTCGACATCACCGACACCGCGGCCGTGATCGCAGCGTGCGCCGACGCCGTCCTGGTGTGGTTCGAGTCGCCCACGAACCCCGCGCTCGAGGTCGCCGACATCGCGGCGATCGCGACCGCTGCCCACGACGAGGGGGCCTACGTCGTCGTCGACAACACCTTCGCCACGCCGCTGCTCCAGCAGCCGCTCTCGCTGGGCGCCGACATCGTGGTCCACTCCGCCACCAAGTACCTCGCCGGGCACAGCGACGTGCTCATGGGCGCCGTCGCCACCGCCGACGACGAGCTGTTCGCCGTACTGAAGGGCCGTCGCGACCTGCTGGGCGCCACCCCCGGCACCCTCGAGGCCTGGCTCGCCCTGCGCGGCCTGCGCACGCTGCACCTGCGCGTCGAGCGGGCCCAGGCCAATGCCACCGAGCTGGTCGCCCGGCTGCGCGAGCACCCCGCGGTCGCCGAGACCCGCTACCCGGGCTTCGGCGGGATCGTCTCGATCGTCCTCGCCGGGGAGGCGCTGGCCGCCGACCTCCTGGTGCAGAAGACCCGGCTGTGGGTCCATGCCACCAGCCTCGGCGGTGTCGAGTCGACGTTCGAGCGGCGTCGCCGCTGGAAGGCCGAGCCTGTCACCATCCCCGACGGCCTGGTCCGTCTCTCCGTCGGCATCGAGGACGTCGAGGACCTCTGGCACGACCTGGCCGCCGCGCTGGACACGTTGGTGCCTTAGGACCTGCGTCCTCGCATCTTGGTCGCCTGGTCTCGACACGCTCCGTCGCGGCCTCGTGCCTCGGCCGCGGTCCCTGCTCGACCACCATCAGACCGACCGACCTCGCGCCTCGGTCAGTCGGTCTCGGCCTTGGTGTCGCGGGCGATGAAGGCGTCGACCATGTCCTTGGCGGTCATCGTGCCGGCGACGACGGCGTCGACGTGGTGGGCGACGGGGGCGTCGACTCCGGAGCGCTCGGCGAGCGCGAGCAGGGAGGCACAGGACTTGGCCCCCTCGGCGACCTGACGGGTGGAGGCGACGATCTCCTCGGTGGTCAGGCCCTGGCCGAGCTTCTCGCCGAAGGTGCGGTTGCGCGAGAGCGGGGAGGAGCAGGTGGCGACCAGGTCGCCCAGGCCGGCAAGGCCCATGAGCGTCAGCGGGTTGGCGCCGAGCTTCATGGCGAGGCGGGCGGTCTCTGCCAGGCCGCGGGTGATGACCGAGGCGGTCGTGTTGTCGCCGAAGCCCAGGCCGACGGCCATGCCAACCGAGAGGGCGACCACGTTCTTGTACGCGCCACCGAGCTCGCAGCCGAGCACGTCGACGCTGGTGTAGGGGCGGAACGCCGCCGAGTGCACGCGCTTCTGCAGCATCCGCGCGACGCCCTCGTCCTGGCAGGCGACGACCGAGGCGGCCGGCTCCCGGCGCGCGATCTCCTTGGCGAGGTTGGGCCCGCTGATGACCGCGATCCGCTCGGGTCCGGCGCCGGTCACCTCGGCGATGACCTCGCTCATCCGCTTGAGCGTGCCGAGCTCGACGCCCTTCATGAGCGAGACCATGACCGCGTCCTTGTCGACGTACGGCGCCCACTCGACGAGGTTGTCGCGAAGCGACTGCGAAGGGACCGCCAGCACGACCACATCGGCTCCGGCGAGGGCCTCCTCGGGGTCATGGGTGGCCGAGACGGCCGGCGGCAGCTGGATGCCCGGCAGGTAGTCGACGTTCTCGTGCTGCTCGTTGATGCTCGCGCAGACCTCCTCACGGCGGCCCCAGATCGTGACGTCGTTGCCGCCGTCGGCCAGGACGATGGAGAAGGCGGTGCCCCAGGAACCGGCACCGAGGATCGCTACCTTGTTGCTCACGCCTTGTCCTTCTTGTGGGGGTTGCCGGTCGGCCTGATGCCGGCCTTGCGCGGGTCGAACCTGACGGCGGGCGCGTGCCCGCCGCGGACATCCTCGACGAGGGCGGTGATCGCCGCCATGATCCGGTTCGTCGCCTCCTGGATCGCCGCGGCGCTGAGCGGCTGCTCGAGCAGGTCGGAGAGGTCGACGGGGTCGCCCACCTTCATGGTGATCCTCTTGCGGGGGAACAGGTCGGGCCTCGTGGCGTAGGGGTAGAGGATCTCGTGCGCACCCCACTGGCCGACCGGGATCACGGGGCAGCCGGTCTCGAGCGCGATCCGCGCCGCGCCGGACTTGCCGGCCATCGGCCACAGGTCAGGGTCGCGGGTCAGCGTGCCCTCGGGGTAGACCACCACGCACCTGCCCTCGCGCACCGCGGTGACCGCCGCGTCGAACGCTCCCGCCGCGCCGCGGCTCATGCGCTCCACCGGGATCTGCCCGGCCGAGCGCAGGAAGGCGCCCAACGCGCGGTTCCTGAAGAGTCCGGACTTCGCCAGGTAGTGCGGGATCCGGCCGTGGTCGTAGACCAGGTGTGCCGCGGTCAGCGGGTCCAGGTGCGAGACGTGGTTGAGGACCAGCACGAACCCGCCGGACTCCGGCAGCTTGTGGCCGTCGATCCACTCATGGGTCGTCGTCGCCAGGAGCGCGGGCTTGACGATGGCGACGGCGAAGCCGAACGCCCAGCCACGTCGCTCCTGCAACTTGCGCACACGAACCTTCACGGGAGCACGCTACTCGCCGAGGTGACCGGGACCACCCCATCGCCTCCGCGACGCGCCTGGCAGGATCGTGGCGTGGTCTCGTCGTACGTCGTCATCGTGCCGGTGAAGCCACCCGCCCTCGGCAAGTCGCGTCTCGTCGGCCTCGACGACGCACGCCGTCGTGGGCTGGCCCGCGCGTTCGCCCTCGACACGGTCACCGCCTGTCTCGCCGCCGAGCACGTCGCCCAGGTCCTCGTCGCCACCGACGATGCGGCGTTCGCGCGCGAGCTGGGCGACCTGGGCTGCGCCACGGTCCCGGACGGCGACACGACAGACCTCAACTCCGCGCTGCGGCAGGCCGTCGCGGAGGCCCGGCGACGCTGGCCCGAGCTCACCCCTGCCGCCCTGCTCGCCGACCTCCCCGCGCTGCGCCCCGGTGAGCTGGATCGTGCGCTCGCGTCCTTCGATGCGCAGGGACCGTCCTTCGTGGCCGACGCCGACGGCGTGGGCACGACGACGTACACGGCGCCGTACGACCAGTTCGACCCGCAGTTCGGACCGGACTCGCGCCACGCCCACCTGGTCTCCGGCGCCCTGGAGCTCGGCCTCGACCTGCCGTCCCTGCGACGCGACGTCGACGACGTGGACGGCCTACGCGCCGCCCTCGCGCTCGGTGTGGGCGCCGCCTCGCAGGCGCTATCCGCCGAGCTCGACCTGACATGACGACGGGCCGCGCCCCCGAAGGAGGACGGCCCGTCGGCTGAGCGGGTCAGGACTTCTTGGCGGCAGCCTTCTTCGCCGGCGCCTTCTTGGCGGTGGTCTTCTTGGCCGGAGCCGCCTTCTTCGCCGCCGTCTTCTTGGCGGGCGCCGCCTTCTTGGCCGGCGTGGCCTTCTTGGCGGCGGTCTTGGTCGGCGTCGCCTTCTTGGCGGCGGTCTTGGCCGGAGCGGCCTTCTTGGCGGGAGCCGCCTTCTTCGCCGGTGCCGCCTTCTTCGCGGTGGTCTTCTTGGCGGGAGCGGCCTTCTTGGCCGGGGCCGCCTTCTTCGCAGGGGCGGCCTTCTTGGCGGTCGCGGCCGCCTTCTTGGCCGCAGGCGTCGCGGCACCGACCGTCAGCTTGGGCAGCTTCTTCGCGCCGGAGACGACGTTCTTGAGGTCCGCTCCGGCACTGAACTTCGGCACCGCCGTCTTCTTGGCCTTGATCCGCGCGCCGGTCTGCGGGTTGCGCACCCAGCGGGCCTCACGGATCCGCTTCTCGAACGACCCGAAGCCGGTGATGGCGACCTTCTCGCCCTTGGCGACCTCACGCGTGATCGTGTCCAGCACGGACTCGAGGGCGTGGGACGCTGCCTTGCGGTTGCCCTCGTAGCGCGCTGCGAGTGCGTCGATGAGCTGTGACTTGTTCACTAGCTTCCCTTCCAATGAACTGGTGGTGCCGAGACATTCGCTCGACTTTCATCAACGCACGCTAGGCATCAGTGGCGTTCGCCACAATCACCACGCCGACGAATGCACCACCTATTTTCCGGCGCGCTTTCGAGGAATTCCCCTCAGCCACGCGGAATTGCGGCTCGAAAGAGCATGAGCACCGGCGCTGACCCACGAGAATCCGCAACCCTGGTTGGGAAAAGCTACTTAGAGCGTGGCCGGCTTCCAGCTCGGGCGCGACGACTCGTAGGCCGTGATGTCGTCGGCGTTGCCCAAGGTGATTCCGATGTCGTCGAGCCCCTCGAGGAGGCGCCACCGCGTGTAGTCGTCGATGTCGAAGGAGTCCTCGATGGCCTCAGGGCCCTCGCCGGCACGGACCGTGCGTGACTCCAGGTCCACCGTGACGACCGCACCAGGGTTCGCCTCGAGGTAGTCCCAGAGGCGCTGGACGACCTTCTCGTCGACCTGGGCGGCGAGCAGCCCGGCCTTGCCGGAGTTGCCCCGGAAGATGTCGGCGAAGCGCGGTGAGATGACGGCCTTGAAACCGTAGTTCTGCAGCGCCCACACGGCATGCTCGCGCGAGGAGCCGGTGCCGAAGTCGGGTCCGGCGACGAGCACCGAGCCGTCGGCGTACGCCTCGTTGTTGAGGACGAAGCCGGGGTCGTTGCGCCAGGCGCTGAACAGCCCGTCCTCGAAGCCGTCGCGGGTCACCCGCTTGAGGTAGACGGCCGGGATGATCTGGTCGGTGTCGACGTTGCTGCGACGCAGCGGGACGCCGACACCGGTGTGCGTCGAGAACTTCTCCATGTCAGTTGCCCCCTACGGTGACGGGCTCGAGGTCGGCGGGCGAGGACAGAGTGCCGCGTACGGCGGTCGCCGCGGCGACCGGCACGGACACCAGGTGGGTGCGACCACCCTTGCCCTGGCGGCCCTCGAAGTTGCGGTTGGACGTCGACGCGCTGCGCTCGCCGGGAGCCAGCGTGTCGGGGTTCATCCCCAGGCACATCGAACAGCCCGCCCCGCGCCACTCGGCGCCGGCCTCCTTGAAGACCGCGTCCAGGCCCTCGGCTTCGGCCTGGAGGCGGACGCGCGCCGAGCCCGGCACGACCAGGAAGCGGGTGCCGGGGGCGACGGTGTGGCCCTGGATGATCTCTGCCGCGAGCCGCAGGTCCTCGATGCGCCCGTTGGTGCAGGAGCCCACGAAGACGGTGTCGACCTTGACCTCCCGCATCGGGGTGCCGGCCTCGAGCGCCATGTACTCCAGGGCCCGCTCGGCGGCGACGCGGTCCTGCTGGTCGTCGAAGCTGGCGGGATCTGGCACCGCGGAGCCGAGCGGGACGCCCTGCCCCGGGTTGGTGCCCCAGGTGACGAACGGGGTCATCTCACTGGCATCGAGGACGATCTCCTCGTCGAAGGTGGCGTCCTCGTCGGTCACCAGGGTCTTCCAGTGAGCGACGGCGGCGTCCCAGTCGGCACCCTTCGGGGCCTCGGGCTTGCCCTCGATGTAGTCGAAGGTGGTCTGGTCGGGAGCGATCATCCCGGCCTTCGCGCCCCACTCGATGCTCATGTTGCACACCGTCATGCGGGCCTCCATCGAGAGCTCCTCGATGGCCTGACCGCGGTACTCCACGATGTAGCCCTGGCCCCCGCCGGTGCCGGTCTTGGCGATCAGCGTGAGCACCATGTCCTTGGCGGTGACGCCGGGCGGCAGGCTGCCGTTGATGGTCACGGCCATGGTCTTGGGCTTGGCCTGCATGAGGGTCTGCGTCGCCAGCACGTGCTCGACCTCGGAGGTGCCGATGCCGAACGCGATGGCGCCGAACGCGCCGTGCGTGCTGGTGTGGCTGTCGCCGCAGACGATCGTCATGCCCGGCTGGGTGAGGCCCAGCTGCGGGCCAACGACGTGCACGATCCCCTGCTCGACGTCACCGAGCGGGTGCAGCCGAACGCCGAACTCCGCGGCGTTCTTGCGCAGGGTCTCGACCTGCGTGCGCGAGACCGGGTCGGCGATGGGCTTGTCCCAGTCGAGCGTCGGGACGTTGTGGTCCTCCGTCGCCAGCGTGAGGTCCGGGCGGCGGACCTTGCGCCCGGTGAGGCGGAGACCGTCGAACGCCTGCGGACTGGTCACCTCGTGGATGAGGTGGAGGTCGATGTAGAGCAGGTCCGGCTCTCCGGCCTGGGATCGGACGACGTGCTCGTCCCACACCTTCTCGGACAATGTCCTGCCCATGACTTCCACTCCTTCGTGACGTGCGGGTCTCGTGCTCGAACCACGCTACGCCTTCGTCCCATGATCTGAGATTCGAATCTTGCAATGTGGACACCGCGCCTCGACACGCCGACTCGGAACCGTCCCACTCACTTGCATCCCATGATCTGAGACGGCAGTATTGCCATATGGACAACTCCAGTGGTGTCGGCGTCCTCGACAAAGCGGCGCTGGTGCTGACCGCGCTCGAGTCCGGGCCCGCGACGCTCGCCGGGCTCGTGGCCGGCACGGGTCTCGCCCGACCCACAGCCCACCGCCTCGCCGTCGCACTCGAGCACCACCGGCTGGTCGCCCGCGACATGCAGGGCCGCTTCGTGCTGGGCCCCCGGCTCGCCGAGCTCTCCGCCGCCGCCGGCGAGGACCGCCTGCTGGCGACCGCCGGCCCGGTGCTGGCCCGGCTGCGCGACATCACCGGCGAGTCCGCCCAGCTCTGGCGCCGCCAGGGCGAGCACCGCGTGTGTGTGGCCGCCGCCGAGCGCCCCTCGGGCCTGCGCGACACGATCCCCGTCGGCTCGCAGCTGACCATGAGCGCCGGCTCGGCTGCCCAGGTGCTGCTGGCCTGGGAGGACCCCGAGCGCATGCACCGCGGCCTACAGAACGCCGCCTTCTCCGCCGCCGCTCTCTCGGGCATCCGCCGCCGGGGCTGGGCCCAGTCCGTCGGCGAGCGCGAGCAGGGGGTGGCCTCGGTCTCCGCGCCCGTCCGCTCCCCCGGCGGCAAGATCATCGCCGCCGTCTCGGTCTCCGGGCCGCTCGAGCGCCTCTCCCGACAGCCCGGCCGCATGCACGCCCCCGCCGTCCTCGCCGCCGCCGAGCGACTCTCGGAGTCGCTGCGCCGGGCCGCTGCTGACTGAGCGCCTGTCGAGTCCCGCGGTCGGCGTGCGGCTCACCGGGTCTCGACAGCTCGGTCGCGACCTCCTTCGTCGGTCGCGCTCGCGCTCGACCTGCTTGCCCTTCTGGTCGGTGCGCTCCGCGCACCGCTCAGAACAAGGCATCCTGCTCGAGCTCGAGGAGGGTCTGCTTGCGGGCGACGCCGCCGGCGTAGCCGGTGAGGGTGCCGTTGGCGCCGATGACCCGGTGGCACGGGATGACGATCGGGATCGGGTTGCTGCCGTTGGCCAGACCGACGGCGCGCGACGCCGCGTTGGTGCGACCGAGCTGCGCGGCGATCTGGCCGTACGACGCGGTCTGGCCGTAGGGGATGCCGACCAGCTGCGCCCACACCTGCTGCTGGAAGGCCGTGCCGATGGGAGCCAACGGGAGGTCGAACTCCTTCAGGTCGCGGGCGAAGTACGCACTCAGCTGGCGGACCGCCTCGACGAGCACCGGATGGGCGTCATCGCGCGTGCCGCGCACGCGGCCGTCGGCGGCGGCGTACGGCGAGAACTCGATCGCGGTGATCGCGCCGCCGTGCTCGACGATCCGCAGCTCGCCGACGGGTGAGTCCAGGGTCGTCCACATGTCAGTTCTCCTCGTGGGGCAGCGCCGGCGCGACGGCCGGCATCAGGGTGTTCCACAGGTGCATCAAGGCGTAGGAACGCCAGGGGCGCCACGCGCCGGAGGCCGCGACCACGGCGGCCGGTGCCTGCCCGAGATCCGTGAGCGCCTGGCGCACCCCGACGTCGGTCGGGAGGAAGACGTCGGGGTGGCCGAGCGCCCGCATCGCCACGTAGTCGGCCGTCCAGGGGCCGATCCCCGGCAGCGCCAGCAGCGACCCGCGTACGGCGTCACGGTCCGGGCCGCGGTCCAGCGCCACCGCACCGGAGGCGAGCGCGGCGCAGAGAGCGACGACGGCGCGACCGCGGGCGCGCGGCATCGGCAGCGACTCCGGGTCCACCGCGGCCAGCGTGGCGGCATCGGGGAACAGGTGCGTGAGCCCGGGGATGTCGGAGTCGACCCGGCGGCCGTGGGCCGCCACGATCCGGCCCGTGACCGTGCACGCTCCGACCACGCTGACCTGCTGGCCGATGACCGTGCGGACCGCGACCTCGTCGCCGTCCACCTGCCCGGGGACCCGTAGCCCGGGGGTCGCGCGGACCAGCGGGCCCACGACCGGGTCACCGGCGAGGTGGTCAGCCACCGCGAGCGGGTCGCAGTCGGCGTCGACCAGCCGGCGTGCGCGCTCGACGGCGGCCGCCGTGTCGCGCAGGTCGTGCAGCGCGAACGTCGCGGTCGCGAAGGCGGTCTCCCCCGGCTCGGCGGCGTCGTCCACGTCGAGCCGCACCGTCCCCGGACCGTGCGGCAGGTCGAGCGTGCGGGCGTACCACCCGGGCCCGGCCACCTCGACGCCCGGGACCAGGTGGTGGGCCAGGAAGGCCAGCAGCGCGCGGCCGGCGAACGGCGTGCGCACCGCGAGGCGCATCGTCACCGCGCCCGTCGTCCGCCGGCCGCCCCGCCGCCCGCGCAGGTCGGTGGGCGAGGCGGCGTAGACCTCGCGCACGGTGTCGTTGAACTGGCGCACGCTGGAGAAGCCGGCCGCGAACGCGATGTCGACGTAGGACATGTCCGTGGTCTCGATCAGCACCCGCGCGGTCTGGGCGCGCTTGGCTCGGGCCAGCGCGAGGGGGCTGGCACCGAGCTCGGCCACGAGCAGCCGCGACAGGTGGCGCGGCGTGTAACCGACCCGACGAGCCAGCCCGTCGACGCCCTCGCGGTCGACCACGCCGTCGGCGATCAGCCGCATCGCGCGACCGGCCGCCGTGGCGGCGACGTCCCAGTCGGGGCTGCCCGGAGTCGCGTCGGGCAGGCAGCGCTTGCAGGCGCGGAACCCGGCGGCCTGCGCCGCGGCGGGGCTCGCGTGGAAGCTGACGTTGGCGAACGCCGGCGTGCGCGCCGGGCAGGACGGGCGGCAGTAGATGCCGGTGGTGCGGACCGCGGTGTAGAACACCCCGTCGAAGCGGCGGTCACGGGACTTCACGGCGCGGTAGCAGGACTCCGGGTCCCACCGCTGCTTCGTCCGCATGCCCCCATCATCCCCCACGACACCGCCCGGCACTGGCGGGAATCGGACACGGGGGCCGCTCTCGGAAACCTGGTTGAAACCGCGGGCGTCACATTCCGTGCCCAGGGGTTTGTGATGATGTGAACGTGGCCGACGACCCGACGGCGCCGACGAACGACCCGGCGTCCCCGCATACCCCGCATCGCCGTACGGTCCTCCGCGTCATCGTGGTGACTCAGCTGGTGCTGGCGCTGCTCACCGGAGTCGGAGTCTCCTTCGCCTACCACCAGCTCAACGGCAACATCGAGGCGCTGCCCGCGATCCCCGACGAGGTCGAGCGTCCCGACAAGGTCGAGGTCGAGGGCCCCAAGCAGCCGATCAACATCCTGGTGATGGGCGACGACACCCGTAACTGTGACGGCTGCCGGATCGACCGGGAGGCGGGTGCCGGCGGCTCGGACACCACGATCCTGCTCCACATCTCTGCCGACCGTCGAGACGCCTACGGCGTGAGCCTGCCGCGCGACGCGCTGGTGGACCGGCCCGAGTGCCTGCTCCCCGACGGGGAGAAGGTGCCCGGCGAGAAGATGGCGATGTTCAACGACGCCTACAAGCTGGGTGGGCCGCTGTGCACCGTGCAGATGGTCGAGAGGCTCACCGACATCCGCATCGACCACCAGGTCGTCGTCGACTTCAACGGGTTCAAGGACATGGTCGACGCGGTCAAAGGCGTCGAGGTCTGCATCCCCAAGGACGTCGACGACGACAAGCACAACATCCACTTCGACGCCGGCACGCAGACGCTGACCGGTCGCCAGGCCCTCAACTACGTCCGCGAGCGCTACGTCCTGTCGCTCACCGGCGACATCGGTCGCATGAAGCGCCAGCAGGCCTTCATCGCCTCGATGATCAACAAGGTGGTCTCCGGCCGCACGCTCTCCAGGCCGGACCGGGTCTTCAAGTTCCTCGACGCGGCCACCGAGTCGCTGCAGCTCGACGAGGAGCTCGCCAACCTCCCGGCCCTGGTCGATCTCGCGATGGACCTGCGCTCCACCGGTCTCGACGACATCAAGTTCGTGACCGTGCCGTTCGCGGAGTACGAGCCCGACCCCAACCGGCTCGTCTGGACCGAGCAGGCAGAGGACCTGTGGAAGCGCATCCGCCACGACCGCCCGCTCGGCCGGGCGTTCAGTGGCGACAGCCTCAGCGCCGACGAGCCGGTCGGCACGCCCAGCGGCTCCGCGTCGCCCGGCGGCGGGTCGGCCCCCGGGGCGGCCGAGGAGCGAGCCGAGGCCCGCCGCCAGGCCGGCCTCTGCACCTGACGGTGACGACAAGACAAAGAAGGGCCCTGAGCAGCGTCTCCGCCGCTCAAGGCCCTTCTGCTGTACCCCCGACCGGATTCGAACCGGCGCTACCGCCGTGAGAGGGCGGCGTGCTAGGCCGCTACACAACGGGGGCCAACGTGATGCTGCTGATGTTGCTGGTGGTGCTGCGCCAGACTATCGAAGGGAGTCTGCCGCACAAAATCCCGGTCTCCACCGGGATCTCGCTGGGATACTAGGACTCGAACCTAGAATAACTGGACCAGAACCAGTCGTGTTGCCAATTACACCATATCCCATGGTTTTACTGCTGTTCAGCGTCTCCGCCAGTGCTTCAGCAGCCGACGAGAAACCTTACACGCGAGGTCGGATCGGCTCCAAAACGGGTTGCTCCCAGGTGCGCCGGACGCCCATCAGACGCGACACCCAGACGGCCAGGCCGAGGTAGACCAGCGACTGCGTCAGCGTCACCGGGAGGCTCCACCAGGTGCCGCCGGTGGGGTTCAGCGCGGAGGTCATGTCGCCGAAAGCGAGCGCCGCTCCGAACGCCAGGAAGTTGTTGAGGACGTGCATCGCGATCCCGGCCTCGAGGCCGCCGGTGAGGATCACCAGCGCCCCGGCCACCAGGCCGAACGCGAGCCGGTCGACGAAGATCGGCGGGTCCTGCGCGCCGTGGGCGAGAGCGAACAGCAGGGCGGGGACCACGACCGCGGCGACCATGGCGAGCCGCGGGCTGCGGAACACCCCGCCGACGGCCTGGGTCAGGTAGCCGCGGAAGGCGTACTCCTCCCCCGCCGCCTGCAGCGGGGTCAGCAGCACGATCACCAGCAGGAAGTCCCGCGTCTGGCGGGTGAACTCGTTGAGGTTGCCCGACGTCTCCACGTCCTGCGCCGGCACGAACGCCCCGACGATCACCGTCGCCATCAGGGCCAGCATGGCGAGGCCGAAGCAGGCCACCAGCCAGGTCCAGCGAATCCGCCCGCCGACCGACGCCAGCCAGCCCGGTCGCAGGCGGTGGACCGCCCACGCCACGAGCCAGACCGCCGGGATGGCCACCGCCCAGCCCAGGTTGATGACGGCGAGGTACGCCGGCGTGACCTCGCCGATGCCGGAGAGCTGGTCCAGCGCGTCGTCGGGCGAGGTCCCCCGCACGACGAGGAGCACGGTCACGGCCAGGCTGACGACCAGCTGGAGGGCGAAGACCAGCGCCACGACGGCGACGACCCCGACCAGCGGCCGCCACCACGCCCAGCGGACGGCACGCTGCAGCCGGTGGTAGCCCAGTGGCTCCATCAGACCAGCACGCTGCGCAGCCGGCTCAGGCTGCGCTCACGTCCGAGGAGCTCCATCGACTCGAAGAGCGGCGGCGAGACGCGCCGGCCGGTGACGGCGACGCGTATCGGTCCGAAGGCCACGCGAGGCTTGAGGCCCATCCCGTCGACGAGCTCGGACTGCAGCGTCTCCTGGATGGCGGCGGCCGACCACTCCTCGAGGTACTCCAGCCGCGCGAGACCGCGGGCGACGACCGCGCGGCCGTCGTCGTTCAGGAGCTTCTCGGCGTCGGCGGGGTCCCGGGTGAAGGCGGCTTCGTCCACGAACAGGAAGCCGAGCATCGCGGGCGCCTCGGAGAGGGTGTTGATGCGCTCGGCGACCAGCGGCATCGCCAGCTCCAGCAGCTGCGCGTCGGCGTCCGACACCGGATCGGAGACCACCCCCGCCGCCTTGAGGAACGGGATCGCCCGGTGGGTGATGTCCTCGACCGAGAGCCGGCGCATGTGGGCGGTGTTGATCGCCTCGAGCTTCTTCAGGTCGAAGCGGGCCGGGTTGGGGTTGACCCGCCGGATGTCGAACGCCTCGACCATCTCCTCCATCGTGAAGACGTCGCGGTCCGCGGCGATCCCCCAGCCGAGCAGGGCCAGGTAGTTGAGCAGGCCCTCGGGCAGGAAGCCGCGCTCGACGTACTCGGAGAGCCCGGAGCCCTTGTCGCGCTTGGAGAGTCGCTTGTTGCCCTCGCCCATGACGATCGGCAGGTGGCCGAAGCGCGGGGCTCCGTTGCCGACGCCGAGGTCCTGCAGCGCCTCGTAGAGCGCGATCTGCCGCGGCGTGCTGGAGAGCAGGTCCTCGCCGCGCAGGACGTGGGTGATGCCCATGAGCGCGTCGTCGACGGGGTTGACCAGCGTGTAGAGCGGATCACCGTTGGCGCGCAGCAGCGCGAAGTCCGGGACGTGCTCGGGCAGGAAGGTGATCTCGCCGCGCACCAGGTCGTCGAAGGTGATCGGGGCGTCGGGCATGCGCAGCCGTAGCGTCGGGCGGCGCCCCTCGGCCAGGAACGCGTCACGCTGCGCGTCCGACAGCTCGCGACAGTGGCCGTCGTACCCCTGGATCTTCGAGCCGGCGGCCTTGCGGCGCGCGTCGACCTCCTCGGTCGTGCAGTAGCAGTCGTAGGCCTTGCCCCCCTCGCGCAGCCGGGCCGCGACGTCGGCGTAGATGCCGAAGCGCTCGCTCTGCCGGTACGGCGCATAGGGGCCGCCGACCTCGGGGCCCTCGTCCCAGCCGATCCCCAGCCAGCGCAGGGAGTCCAGGATGGAGGCGTAGCCCTCGTCGGTGTTGCGCGCGAGGTCGGTGTCCTCGATGCGCAGGACGAGCGTGCCGCCGTAGTGGCGGGCGAAGGCCCAGTTGAACAGCGCGCTGCGCACGTTGCCGACGTGGATGAAGCCGGTGGGGCTGGGGGGGAAGCGGACGCGCACCTGCTCGGGTGCGAGATCGCCCAGGACGGGGTCGGTCATCGTGTTGCCACCTTGTTGGTGAGGGTGCCGAGGCCGGCGATCGAGATCTCGACCTCGTCGCCCACCTCCATGGGGCCGACACCCTCGGGGGTGCCGGTGAGGATGACGTCGCCGGGCAGCAGCGTCATCACGCTGGACACGTGCGCGATCAGCGCCGGGATGTCGAAGATCATGTCGGCCGTCGAGCCGTCCTGCACGACCTCGCCGTTGAGGTGGGTCTGCAGCCGCACCCCGTCGCTGAAGTGCTGCGGATCCAGGTCGGTCTCGATCCAGGGGCCCAGCGGGCAGAAGGAGTCGAAGCCCTTCGCGCGGGTGAACTGACCGTCGCTGCGCTGCAGGTCGCGCGCGGTGACGTCGTTGGCGATCGTGTAGCCGTGGATGACGTCGGTGGCCTGCTCGGGGGGAACATCGCGGCAGATCCGGCCGATGACGACGGCGAGCTCGCCCTCGTAGTGGAGGTCCTGGGTCTGGCGTGGGTAGTAGATCGGGTCGTCGGGACCGATCACGCTCGTGTTGGGCTTGAGGAACATCAACGGCTCGGCGGGCAGGTCGTTGCCCAGCTCGGCGGCGTGCGCGGCGTAGTTGCGCCCGATCCCGACGACCTTGCTGCGCGGCAGCACCGGCGCCAGCAGCTTGACGTCGGAGAGCCGGTGCTCCTGGTCGAGCAGGGAGATCCCGACGTAGAGCGGGTCGCCGGCGATCGCGACGATGACGCTGTCGTCGGCCGGCTGGCCGAACTCGTCGACCTCGCCCGTGACCACACCGTAGGACGGCTCGGAACCGGTGGTGAACCTCACGATGCGCACCTCTCGAGCCTAGCGACCGGTGCCTGGTCCTCCCCATCCGGATCGGGAGGGCAGCCGCCGTTCCGCCGGCAGCTGGCGACCCGGGCACGCGGATAGGCTCGCGGCGTGCCCGCGGTACGCCAGCCCTCAACGACCTCTCGCCCCTGGTACCGGCGCGCGCCGGCGGTCCTCTTCACCGCCGGCATCACCGCCTTCATGTGCGCCGGTGCGGCGTGGACCGCCGTGACCGAGCCGGAGGGCCGGGTTGCGATGGTGGCGCTGGCACTGTTCGGTGGATCGGTGTCGTGGATGATGCTGCTCAGCCTGGGCGGAGGACGCGAGCGCTGGTCGCCCGACCGGCTCGACGCACGGCCGGCCTGGCGCCTGCGGCTGGGCGCGCCCGGCGCCGCTCCCGCCGTCGCACTGGTGCTGACCGCGGCCGCCCTGGGCCTGGGCTTCGGGGCGCTCTCGTACCGCGACCGGCTCACCCACGCCGCGGTCCCGGCGGTCCTCGCGGTCGGCCTGCTGCTCCTCGCGGTCCAGATGTGGCAGGTGTGGCTGCGCGCGCCGTCGTTCCTGCTCAGCGCCGACCGGCTGGTGTACGACGGGGCCGGCGTCCTGGTCGAGCTGGCGTGGGAGGACATCGGCGTCGTCGACTACGCCCACCTCGGCACCCGGTGGGCAGCGGTGCGGATCAGCGCCGCCACGGGCGCACCGAGCTACCGGCACCGGACCCGCCGGTCGATCCTGCCGGTGGACCGGGTCCCGCCGCAGCCCGGGATCGAGCTGCGCCTGGGGCTGCTCCCGGACGCGCCGGCGCTCGTGCGGCTGCTGCGCGAGCTGCACGTCGGCGGCCGGGCCGCCCGCGAGGCGACGCTCTCCCGCGGCCTGCCCGGCGACTGCGGCTACTGAGCCGCCGTTCTACGCTGGCTCGGTGCAGCTGCTGGGACGCTCGTCGTGGGAGCCGCGGGCACGCGCCCACGCGGCCCGGGTCGATGCGTTCGTCCGGCCCCACCTCGAGCGGCGCGGCGCCCGCGTGAAGCACCCGGTGCACGACTTCCTCTTCACCTACTACTCCCAGCGACCCGCCCAGCTGCGCCGCTGGCACCCCGGCTTCGGCGTCACCCTCCAGGACGCGCCCGAGTACGACGGGCTGAAGGGCTATGTCGACGGCACGGTCTCCCCGGACTTCCTCGCCTCCCAGCGCCCGCTCGTCGAGTCGATCCACGCGCTGCTCTCCGCGACCGCCGCGCGGCCGCCCCACTTCGGCTGCTTCGGCCTGCACGAGTGGGCGATGGTCTACCGCCTCGCCGAGGACGAGACCCGGCACGCCGACTGGCCGCTGCGCCTCGGTGGCGCCGAGACCGACGCCGTCGTCGAGTCCCACAAGGTCGCCTGCTCGCACTTCGACGCCTACCGCTTCTTCACCCCGGCGGCCCGCCCGCTCAACACCCTCTCCCCCGGCCGCGACGACCGCCCGGCGTACGAACAGCCGGCCTGCCTGCATGCCGGCATGGACCTCTACAAGCACGCCTTCCGGCTCACCCCGATGATCTCCTCGGACCTCGTGGCCGACTGCTTCGAGCTGGCCCGCGACATCCGGGAGCTCGACATGCGCGCCGCGCCGTACGACCTCGCCGACCTCGGCTTCGAGCCGGTGCGCATCGAGACGCCCGAGGGGAAGGCGGCCTACGTCGAGGCGCAGCGCTCCTTCGCCGAGCGGGGCGCGCCGCTGCGGGAGCGGCTCGTGACGGAGTGCGAACGCCTACTGGGAGAAGGAGCAGCACCATGATCCTGCGTCGATGGCGAGGAGCCGTCCGGCCCGAAGACGCCGGCGCCTACCTGGCCCATCAGAGCAGCACCGGAGTGCGGGACTACCGCGCCACCCCCGGCAACCTCGGCGTCGTCGTGCTGCGACGAGCCGTCGGCGACCTCGTCGAGGTCGTCACCCTCTCCCTGTGGGAGTCCATGGACGACGTCCGGCGCTTCGCCGGTGACGAGCCCGAGGTCGCTGTCTTCTATCCGGGCGACGACGACCTCCTCGTCGAGAAGGACCTCCACGTCGACCACTACGACGTCGTGGACACCGACCTCGACCCCCTGCTTCTTTCCGACCCGGCGACCTGAGCCGGCGGGGTCAGCGCATCCGGATGGTGCGCTCCTTGGCCCCGCCGCCGACCTTCTTCACCCGAACCTTGAAGACATCCGCGCCGGCGGTGTCGCGGCGGAACCGGTCGATGTCGATCTCGCCGTCGCGGTCGGCCCGGCGCACCGAGTTGACGAAGACCCGTCCGTCATGACGCAGGACGACGCGCCACCTGCTCCCCGGCCGGGCGCGGTCGATGCTCACCTCGACGTCGAAGCGTCCGTCGTCCTTCTCCACCTTGAAGTCGACGTCGGCGCCCGCGAGACGGAACTCGCGCTTCTGCTCGGGCCCGTCGGCCTGGGCCGGACCGGCGATCATCGCCACCGGGGTGGCGACGAGGGCGGCGGCAGCGAGGGCGGCGGTGGCCTTGCGGGACTTCGACATGAGGTTCTCCTTGGCTCGGTTGATGACTCCATGCTCCGGCGGGCGGATGAGCGGCTCATGAGCCGAATATGAGACGGCCCTCATGGTCATGGGCATCATGATCCCGACGTGCCTGCACAGCGCTGTGCTTCTCGGGCAGGCAGCTCACTCGCGCTTGGTGAAGGCGACCTTGCCGCCGGGCAGCTGGGTCATGTCGTAGTGGGGGCGGTGGGCCAGGGTGTGGTGACGTCGGCAGAGCAGGGCACCGTCCTCGACCGTGGTGTCGCCGCCTTGGGACCACGGCGTGAGGTGGTGGGCCTCGCACCACGCCGAGGGTCTCTCGCAGCCTTCGGCGTAGCAGCCGCCGTGCTGCACGGCCATCGCGATGCGTTGGGCCTTGGTGTGGAACCGGGCCTTGCGTCCCAGGTCGAGGACCTGGGACCGGGTGCCGAGCACGGTGGGGATGACGCCGGCCTGGCAGGCCAGCGTGCGGGCCAGAGCGGGGCTGATCCGGGTCCCGGTGTCGAGCTGGGCCGCCTTCAGCCCACCCATCAGGGTCTCCAGGGTCATCGTCACCACCACGGTGGCGTCCATTCCACCGGACTGTGGCAGCCCGTCGGTCGGGTAGCGCTGCACGTACTCGATCAGGGCGAGCCCCATGCCGTGCGGGCTGGACCCTTCACCGCCGGCCTTCGGGTTCGCGATCGCGCCGAGCTGCTTGCGGAACCGGTCCGCGACATGGGTGGGGACCTGGAACCGTCCGTAGGTGGTGCCGTGGCCGTCGTCGTGCAGCGTGAGCCGGGCCTTCTGCTCGGCACGCCGTTCTTCGACTTCGAGGGCCTTGGCCTCCTGTGCTTCGCCGACCTCGGGGGCGAGGACGTCGAGGATCCGTCTGCCCAGGATCCGCAAGGCTTTGGCGTCGTGGTGCGCGGCCTGGGCCAGCAGGTGGGCACGGGCCTCGAGGCGCACCTGAGGCTGCAGGCCCTCGGGCAGCGCGTCGACAGCCTCCACGATCACCTGGGCCTGGTCGGTGAGGATCACGCCCTTCGCCAGCGCCTCGGCGACGGTCTCATGGTGCTCCAACGCCTTGGCGAGCTTCATCTTGCTCGCGGTCTCGCGTTGGGTCTGGCGGGTGGTGTTGGCCCAGTGGACCGCGGTCGTGGTGGCGCCGGTGTCGAGGCCGACCTGGGTGGCCTCGGCGTGTGCGGCCAGGCGCAGCGTCAGCTCGTCGGCCTGAGCGCGCAGCCGGGTCGCGTCGCCCAGCGCCTGGGCGGTCTCGGTGGGGGTCATCGACCACACCGGGGTCTGGTTGAGGTCGGCGACCTGGTCACGCAGCCGCGCCACTCCGGCGGCCACGGGGTGGCTCGCGGTGGGGGTGGCGGGGCTGCTCATGGGTCTACTCAAGCACCCGCCACCCACAGTCGCGGGGTCGAGAATCCCCTTTATCAACAGGGGATCTGAGGATTCTTCGACCCTCTTCGCGTGGTGGTTTCGAGGCTCGCTTCGCTCGCACCTCGACCACCGAAGGGAGCCCTCGGTGGTCGAGGTGCGAAGGCGCCCTGGCGCCTGAGCCTCGAGACCCCGCGACCTGACCGCCCTACGTCGAGGTTGCTTCCCGACTCACCAGCAGGAGCGTGCTCTTAGAGCTGCTGGTGGAGGTCGGTGGGCTGGCGCAGTCGGATGCCGTCGACCACCAGGGCCAGGCCGAGGTCGAAGTCGGAGGCGTCGCGAGGCTCGTCGTCGATCGCGCCGGCGCTGCCGGCCTGCAGGTGCGCCTGCTCGTCGATGGCGTGGCCGAAGACGAAGTGCAGCAGGGTACGGGCGGCGGTGCGCGACAGGTCGTCCGGGAAGCCGCCGCGGGCGAGCGCGGCGAGCAGTGCGTCGTACGGCGCCGACGCGCCCAGGCCGAACGCGTGCACCGTGGCCACGAGGTCGGCGCCGTCGCGGTAGGCCAGCATGGCGTCGCGCAGCTGGGTGCACACCGCGACCACGTGCGCGTCCCACCGCCGCTCGGGCACCGACCGCTCCCCGCGCGCGAGGATCTCGTCGGCGACGGCGGCCAGCAGGCTCTGCTTGTTGGCGAAGTGGTGGTAGAGCGCGCTGGGCTGCACGCCGAGCTCGCTGCCCAGGCGGCGCATCGTCAGGTCCGAGAGCCCGTAGCGGTCGAGCACCTCGATCGCCCGCTCGACGACGTCCTGGCGGTGATAGCGCATGTAGGTCCTCTCACCTCGTTGACGTCAGCGGCGGACTCACCCTAGCCTGAACGTCGTTCACCTGACCACCGTTCAGGTGCCGATCCCGAGGACCAGGCATGAGCGTGACCGAGACCCCCGACACTCGCAGCGAGCGGCGCCCGCGACTGTCCACCACGGACCTGGCCCTGATCGCGGCGTTCGCCGCGCTCATCTCGGCCTGCGCCTACGTCGGCGCCATCCCGGTCGGCGGCGCGGGGGTGCCGATCACCCTGCAGAGCTTCGCGATCATGCTCGCCGGCTGCCTGCTCGGGCCGGTGCGCGGCTTCCTGGCGGCCGCGCTGTACCTCGGCCTCGGCGCCATCGGGCTGCCGGTCTTCGCCGAGCACTCCTCCGGCCTCGGCGTCTTCACCGGCGCCAGCGCGGGTTACCTGTGGTCCTTCCCCATCGCCGCCGCCCTCGCCGGCTTCCTGGTCAAGTACGCCGCCGGGCGCGCGCGCAAGACCCGCGCCGTGTTCGTCTTCCTGTGCTCGATCGCCGGCAGCGTCCTCGTCGTCCACCCGATGGGCATCGTCGGGATGAAGCTCTTCTTCGACGTGCCGTGGTCCGACGCGGTCGCCTACGACGCCCCGTTCTGGCTCGGCGACCTGGTCAAGACGACGCTCGTCGCGCTGATCGCCGCCGAGGTGCACCGGGCCTTCCCGCAGCTGCTCCATCCCCGCCGCTAGTCTCCGCGCCATGGCGAGGATCGAGCTGGACGGCGCGGCCGTCACGGTCGACGTCCCCGACGGCGAGCGCACCATCCTCGCCCCCACCACCCTGACGCTCACCGAGCGACGCGTCGGCGTCATCGGCGCCAACGGCTCCGGCAAGTCCACGCTGGCCCGGCTGCTCAATGGCCTGGTCTCCCCCACCGCGGGACGGGTGCTCGTCGACGGGCTGGACGTCGCGCGCCAGGGCTCCGCCGTACGCCGGCTGGTGGCGTTCGCGTTCACCGACCCCGCCGCCCAGCTGGTGATGCCGACCTGCGTCGAGGACGTCGAGCTGTCGTTGCGCAAGAAGGAGCGCCACGCGGGCCGGCGCCGCGAGCTGGCGCTGGCGGTGCTCGAGCGGTTCGGTTTGGCCGACCACGCCCACGTCAGCGTGCACGCGCTGTCCGGCGGCCAGAAGCAGCTGCTCGCGCTCGCCGGGGTCCTGGCCACCGAGCCGTCGGTGCTGGTCGCCGACGAGCCCACCACGCTCCTCGACCTGGCCAACACCCGCCGCGTCTCGGAGCTGCTGTTCGGGCTGGAGCAGCAGCTGGTGCTCGTCACCCACGACCTCGAGCTCGCCCGCCGCTGCGACCGGGTGCTCGTCGTGGACGGCGCCCGCGTCGTCTTCGACGGCGAGGCCCGCGCCGCCGTGGACCACTACGTCGCGGCGGCCGCTCCGTGAGCGGCTCGATCCTGGTCGGCGTCTACCAGCCCGGCGAGACCCTCCTACACCGCCTGCCGGTCGGCGCCAAGGTGCTCGGGCTGGGGGCGTTCAGCCTGGCCGTCGTCCTGGTCCGCGACGTGCGCGCGTCCTGGGGCTTCCTCGCGGTGGCGCTCGGGCTCGCGCTGCTGGCGCGGGTCCGGCTCGGCGTGCTGGTCCGGGCCGCGCGCGTCGTGCTGGTCTTCGCGGTGTTCGTCGCGGGGCTCCAGTGGTGGTGGTACGGCCGCGACAAGGCCGTCGAGACCCTCGTCGACCTGCTGGCGCTCGCGCTCGCGGCCGTGCTCGTCAGTGCCACGACCCCGGTCAACGCGATGCTCGACGCGCTGGTGCGCTGGATCCGGCCGCTACAACGAATCGGCGTCGACCCCGACCGGGTCGCCCTGACCTTCGCGCTCGCGATCCAGGCGCTGCCCGGCACCGTCGCGCTGGCGCTCGAGACCCGCGACGCCGCGCGCGCCCGGGGGCTAGGCCGCCATCCCCGCGCCTACCTCACGCCGTTCGTGGTCCGGGTCGTCGCCCGCGCCCACGAGACCGGCGACGCCCTCCACGCCCGCGGCATCGGCGACGACCAGCTCCTCTAGCCTTGCGCCCGTGACCGCCGAGGAGCCCGCACTGGCCGGGGACGTCTACGCCCACGTGCTGGAGACGCTCCGCCGAGGACGGCTGCGACGGGCCGCGATCCTCGCGGTGGACGTCGTCGCATCGGTGCTCTCGGCGCCCTCGGAGCTGTCGTCGGCCGGCGACGTCGTCGTACGCCGCCGCGCGGACGGGGTGGAGGTGCTGCGCGTGCCCGTCGGTCCCCCCGAGGAGGCCGCGCAGATCAGCGCCCACGTCGAGCAGCAGCTCGCCGGCATGAGCCCCGCAGAGTTCCGCGCGACCTGGGGGATCGCCTAGGAGTAGCGGTGGCTCTTGGCCGCGTGGCCGGCCTCGCGGGTGCACGTGCGCCCGCTCATGTTGCGGTGGCCGCACAGCTCCTCGCTCGCGGCCGCGGGGCCCGGGTCGGAGGCCAGGGCCTTGGCCGCCGCGGCCGCCTTGGACGGCTTCGCGTCGGGAGCCACCTTCGGCCGCGCGGCCGGCTTGGATGCCTTGGCCGCCTTCTGCGCCGCGGCGTACTTTGCCTCGCGCATCGCGCGCAGGCCGTCCATCTTGCTCATCGTCCACTCACGGGCATGAGCCTAGGCCCCGGCGCCGACATCCTCCGGCGCGGGCTGGTTCAGGAACCACCGGTGCCCGAACGGGTCCCGGAACACCGCCACCCGGCCGGCGGGCGGACTGTCCTCGGGCCCGCGGTCCAGCTCGACCCCGCCCGCGACCACCTGGCGGCAGAGCGCGTCGACATCGGTGACCGTGAGGTGCAGGGTCACCGCGGCGCCGCGCGACGGGTCGGGTGCCATGACGCCCAGCTCGACGAACTCATCCGACATCATCCAGCGCGCGCCATCGACCGCGAGCTCCACGTGGCCGGTGCGACCGTCCGGCATCACGATCGGCGGGTAGACGACCACGGCGCCCAGTGACTCGACGTACCAGTCGACGGCGATCTCGCAGTCGGACACGCAGAGGTACGGCGTCAGCTCGGTCATCGCACCAGCCTCCTACTCCGGCGCTCGGAGCGCTACCCGTGACCTGCACACAACCTTCACGAGTCGTCCGCGTCCCCGGGCCGGTCGCGCTTCTAGGCTCGCCTCATGGCCGTCACCGCACCGTTGATCCTCGTCGTCGAGGACGAGCCGGTGATCAACCAGGCCGTGACCGACCGGCTGCGCGGGTCCGGCTACGACGTCGCGCAGGCCTGGGACGGGCCGTCGGCGGTGGCGCTGTGCGCGGACACCTCGCCCGACCTGGTGGTGCTGGACGTGATGCTCCCGGGCTACGACGGCTTCGAGGTGTGCCGGCGGATCCAGGCCGCGAGGCCGGTCCCGGTGCTCATGCTCACGGCGCGCGACGACGAGGCCGACATCCTCGTCGGGCTCGGCGTCGGGGCCGACGACTACCTCACCAAGCCGTTCCGCATGCGCGAGCTCCTCGCGCGCGTGGCCGCCCTGCTGCGACGCGTCGAGCGCGCCGCCGAGCTGGCCGAGCGCTCCCCCACCAAGCTGGGCGACCTCGGCGACCTGAGCATCGACGAGGGCGCGCGCCGGGTCCGCGTGGGCGGTGAGGAGGTGCATCTGACGCCGACCGAGTTCGACCTGCTGCTGTGCCTGGCCGGCAGCGCCCGCACCGTGCTGACCCGCGAGCACCTGTACGCCGAGGTCTGGGGGTGGTCGGGCGCGTCGGGCACCCGCACGGTGGACAGCCACGTCAAGGCGCTGCGCGCCAAGATCGGCGCCCACCGCGTGCGCACGGTGCACGGCGTCGGCTACGCGCTCGAGCCCGGGGACCCGGCGTGAGCGGTCCACTGCTGGACCAGGTGACCTCGGTCAAGGTCAAGCTCGGGGTGCTCGTGGCGGTCAGCGTCACCGTGGCGGCGGTGGTCGCGGCGGCCGGCGCCGCCAGCGACGTCCCGGTCTGGCTCTACCTCCCGGTCACGGTGGCGCTGGCCCTCGGAGTCACGCAGCTGCTGGCGGTGGGCATGACCTCACCGCTGCGCGAGATGACCGCGGCGGCCCGGCGGATGGCCCGCGGCGACTACTCCGGCCGGGTCACGGCCACCTCCAGCGACGAGGTCGGCGAGCTGGCCCGCGCCTTCAACCGGATGGCGGAGGACCTGGCCGACGTGGACCGCCAGCGGCGCGAGCTGGTCGCCAACGTGAGCCACGAGCTGCGTACGCCGCTCGCCGCACTGTGCGCCGTACTCGAGAACCTCGCGGACGGCGTCGCCGAGCCCGACCCCGTCGCCCTGCGCACCGCCCTCGACCAGGCCGAGCGCCTGTCCGCGCTCGCCTCCGACCTCCTCGACCTCGCCCGCGTCGACGCTGGCGAGGCGCCGCTCGCCACCGCCCCCGTGCCGGTGCGCGACCTGCTGGAGCGGACCGTCGCCGAGTCGCGGGCGACCGGACGCGAGGTGACCTACGACGTGCAGGTCTCGCCGACCCTCAGCGTCGAGGCCGACTCGTCGCGCCTGCACCAGCTGGTCGCCAACCTGCTCGACAACGCCTCGCGGCACAGCCCGCGTGACGGCGTCGTCACCGTCAGCGCGGCCGAGACCGCCACGGGCTGGCGGCTGGAGGTGGCCGACGACGGCCCCGGCGTCCCCGCGGCCGACCGGGACCGGGTCTTCGAGCGCTTCGGGACCCTCTCGGAGGCCGAGGGCGGCGGCGGCACCGGGCTCGGGCTGGCGATCGCCCGCTGGGTCACCGACCTGCACGGCGGCTCCATCCACTTCGTCGATCCGCAGCCGCCCCGCACCGGCGCCCGGGTGCGGGTGGACCTGCCGCTCGAGCCGCGGAGGAGCACCGCCTCGGCTGTCGCTGCTTCCCCGGCCTCCCCCACTCCCCCTCCGGAGGCGCCGCCCGCGACGGCCCCGTGGCCGGTGACCGAGGCTCCCCAGCCCGCGCTGGACGTGCTGTTCGGCCGATTCTGGCCCGACGCCGTACCCGGCAACCTGCGCGCGGTGCTGGCCAGCCTCGCGGTGGGCCTGCTGGCCGCCGTCGTGCTGCCCTACCGCGACCCGGGTCTCGGCGCATTCGCGCTGCTGCTCGCGGCCGGCGGCGTGATCCTGGCCGTCAGCGTGCACCGCCGTTCGCCGTTCACGCTGGCCTGTGCGGCGCTCTGCGCGCTGCTGGCGTCGACCGTGGCCGTGCGCGACGCGGACTGGATCGTGCTGCTCTGCCTCTTCGCCGGCGGCGCGGTCTGCGTGGCCGGGGTCGTCCACGGCCGCACCCTGCCGGCGTTCGTCCTGGCCGGCATCGCCTGGCCCCTGGCCGGGCTGCGCGGCCTCCCCTGGCTCGGCCGCTCGCTGCGCGGGGTGGCCGGTCTCAGCGCGAGCGCGGCGGCGCTGCGCACCGTCGTGTGGTCGGTGCTCGCGCTGCTCGTCTTCGGGCTGCTCTTCGCCTCGGCCGACGCCGTCTTCTCCGAGTGGGTCGGCGCGCTCGTACCCGACCTGGAGCTCGAGTCGTTCGTGCTGCGGTCCTTCCTGACCGTCGCGGTGGGCGGCCTGGTCCTGGCGGCGGCGTACCTCGCCCTCAACCCGCCGCGGCTCGAGTCCCGCGGCGGACCGCCTCGCCCCGTCGCCCACCGCTACGAGTGGCTGGCGCCGGTGCTGCTGGTCGACGCCGTCTTCGTGGTGTTCCTGCTCGCGCAGGCCACCGTCGTCTTCGGCGGCCACGACTACCTCGAGCGCACCACCGGGCTCACCTACGCCGAGTACGTCCACCAGGGCTTCGGCCAGCTCACGGTCGCGACCGCCCTGACCCTGCTGGTCGTCTGGGCCGCCGCCCGCAAGGCGCCGCGCGTGACCCCCGCCGACCGCGCCTGGCTGCGCGGCGCGCTGGGCCTGCTCTGCGTGCTCACGCTGGTCGTGGTCGTCTCCGCGCTCTACCGGATGCACGTCTACCAGGAGGCCTACGGCTTCACCCGGCTGCGGCTGCTGGTCGACGTCTTCGAGGGCTGGCTCGGCCTGCTGGTGCTCGGCGTCATGGGCGCGGGCGTGACGCTGCGCGCGGCGTGGCTGCCCCGCGCCGCGCTGCTCAGCGGCGCCGGCCTCCTGCTCGCCCTGGCCGCGATCAACCCCGACGCCTGGATCGCCCGCCACAACCTGGACCGGTACGCCGAGACCGGCAAGGTCGACTGGGCCTACCTGCGCGGCCTCTCCGACGACGCGGTCCCCGTCCTTGCCGAGCTCCCCGCCGACGAGGCCGCCTGCGCGCTCGCTGGGCGCGAGCCCGCCGACGACGACTGGCTCTCCTGGAACCTCGGCCGGCACCGGGCAGCCCCGTACCTGAGCGACCCGCTGCCCCCGGACGCCCGCTGTTTCTAGGACTCCTGAGCCTTTGGGGTGAGCACATCGAGCGCGATAAAGCCCCTGGAGCTTGGGAAGCTGTTCGAGCTCTTGATCGAGATCGCGCAGTTCTCAGGTCAGGCTCGGGTGTCTCGGACGGATCAGTTATCCCTGCGTGAGCAGGAGGAGGCGGCGCGCGGCACACTGATGCACTTTTTGCAGGAGCAGTCCGGCCTCGTTGGAGCCCGCAGTCGATTGGAAAACTTGAATCTCAAGCAGTCGCCTGAAGTGCGCCAAGCAGAGATTCGCGAGACCGTGCTGGCCACGGTGAGTGCATATCGCGAGTCGCTCAGTCGAGCATTGGCGGATTGGCGCCAAGGCAAAGATGCACTCAAGATCCACGCTTCATATGGGGCCGAGGTGCCCTTCGAGGAGCAGGTCAATACGTGGCTTCGAAGACTCGCAGATATCGAGACGGCCGACCTCCAACTCGGGCTACTGGCTCACCTCGGCGAGGTAGGCGCAAATCTCCGCGATCAAGCGGAGGCGGCGGTGATGGAGGCTAGGGAAGCGTCGACGCAACTTGAGGATCAGCGGAGGCAGCTGAACGACCTTCGGGCCCAAGAAGCGAGCCGCGAACTCTCAACTCATTTCGTCAATTTGGCTAAAAGCGAGCGCCGCAAGGGCGCCATGCTGCGTGCAATTGCGGGCGCCGCAGTCGGGGTCGCTCTATGGGTGACCTGGGACTCCGGCGTGTCAACGGAACGTGGCGGGTCATGGACGGCGCTTTCCGAGCATCTGGCCCTCGCACTCCTACTTGCTGGTGGAGCCGCCTACGCTGCGAGGCTTGCATCAAGCCACTACACCTTCGGTCAATGGGCCAAGTCCCTGCAGGTTCAACTCGACTCCTTCGAGGCGTTCATCGGAGTAGTGGAAGAGCAGGCTGCACGCGATCGGATGCGGGAGGAATTTGGTCGACGCGTTCTTGGGGCGCCGCCACAGGCCACGGAGGACGCGAACCCTGGACTCACTACAGGCCAGTTGATCCAACTTCTGACCGCGGCGCGCACTCCGAAGTAGTTGGCCCGGGCCACGTATGCCGGACGGCGACACGGATGGCTGACGAACGCGGTGCGGACTGCATCATTACGCCGCGAGACGGACGCACGGACCTACTGAGAGTCGCTTTCCCGCGTCAGGACGTCGTGCGAGCCGGCTGCCGTTCATCGAGAACACTGGCCGCACCAGCGCAAGCGGTCGAAGACCAACCGTGCGTCACGACGACCACGCTACGGTCGGTGGGTGAGCGACGAACCTCCGGTGCGCGTGGCGCTAAGGGTCCATGATGTGTCCGCCGCTGCAGCCTTGTACGAAGAACTTGGCTTCGTTCAGATAGGGACAGTCCCGGATCCGAGCGGTCTCGTGCTGATGGCGATCCTGCGACGGGGACCGTTGCAGCTGCTCGTCGACGCGTTAGAGGGGATCCCGTTCCCCGAAACTGAGCGCGAGCGGCTCACGAAGGCCGGCCCTCGGGGTCTCGGCGTGGTCATCGGCGTCGAGGTGGCTGACGTCGATGAGATGGCCCGACGCTGCGAGGTCGCAGGCTGCGTGATCACGGCGGGACCTGAATCTGCTCCCTGGGGCGAGCGTTACGTGGAGGTCGAGGACCCGTACGGGTACTCCTGGAAGTTCTTCCGTGTGCTGCTTGATCCGCCCGATGACGGCTTACAAGCGGCATCGGACATGTGGTTCGGAACCGCGCCGGGCCCCTAAGGGCTTGACGCATGCCCACTGCTTCTCGAGGCATGACGACCAAGCGCGCCTGGTGTCACGGTCCCAGGTGCCGGGGCGGCCCATCGCGCTGACTTGATGTCGCGCGCCAGCCATCGGGCCTGGCCGTCGCTCGCGAGGATCGTCGGGGGTTCGACACGATCGGCGGATGCGTCTTCCGCCGCTGATGGCACGACGCGGTTGCGGGTCGACAAGACCGGTCTCCAAGACCGTGGCATCAAGCGGTGAGTTCGTACCCGGGTCGCCCGGGTGAGGTGGTGACCGAGGCGGCGCCGGGTGGGTCGGGGGCGCGGGAGCGGTGTCGGTGACCGGTGGGGGTGGTGGTCTCCACGGTGTGCCGCCCGTCCGGGGCGGCGGTGGGGGTGGCGCTCCAGCCGGGGGCCTGCTTGGCGAGGTTGCAACGCTGGCACAGCCCCTGGGTGTTGGCCGCGGTCGTCGGACCACCGTCGTCCCACGCGATGACGTGGTCGATCTCGCGGATCGGGGCACCACACCACGGGGTACGGCACAGGCCCTGGTCCCGGGTGACCACGAACTCGGCCAGGCCGGCGGGAGCGAAGCGGGCGCGGGAGTCCATCGCGACCAGCTCCCCACCGGTGGGGGCGAGGTAGAGGCGACGGATGAAGGCCCGCGCTTCGCGGGCGGCGTCGGCGACCAGGTCCCGCGCCCAGGCGGCGGGCACCGGGCCGTAGCCGGCCAGGTGTGCCGCCTCGGCCGATGTCCCGAACAGGGACCGGTCGCTCATCACGACCTTGACCTCGACCGTGGGGGTCTGCGTGGCGGGGGCGCCGGTGACCCGCTCGACCAGGGTGTCGGCCATGACCTGACCCCGGCTCCGCCCATCCCCCCGAGCCCGGGCAGCGTGGGCCGCGGTCAGGATCGTGGCGTAGACGCGCACCGCCTCCTTGACCGGAAGCAGCGCGGTGACCCAGGCCATCGTGTCCGGTGCGGGCCGGATCGAGACGTGGCGCTCGGACTCGGCGCGCCGGGCACGCTGAACGACCGCAGCAGGGTCCAACTCGGCCGCGAGCGCCTTGGTCGCGCGCTCCAGGCCGAGGTCGCTCATCGTCGCCGCCGCCTGGGCCCCGGCGCACAGGCGCTCATCGACCACACGACGATCAGCCAGGGACAGGCAGGCGGTCTCGCGGACCAGGATCGTGGCGCGCCACTCGTTGAGCCAACCCGCACGCATCAGCGCACGGGTGTGCGGCATCTCCTCGAGGGCCTTGGCCAGACCGAGCAACCGGGCACCCTTGTTGGCCGACTCGCGCCGCGCCAGCCCGATCTGCTCCGCGATGCCCTCCCCCACCCGCCGAGGGGGGACGCCGGCTGCGACCTGGGCCGCACGCTGGGACACTTCGAGGCGCACCGCGGCCGCGGCCTGCGCCGCGGACGCGGCGGACTTCAGCTCCTCCGCCGCGCGGAGCACCTCGATCAGCTCGGCGTCTGAGAGGTCGCCCGGAATCTCCGCGAGGGCGGTCTGCGCCTCCCGGAGCTGGGTGATCATCGGCTCGAACATGTGATCGATATTACGTCTTATCGCCGACACCCCCGCTGAGCTCGGCCTGGGCTGGGGAGGACGGTGGCGCGAAGGGCTGCTGTGGATGAAACCTGGCTTCCTGGACCCCAGGACCGTGGCGGAGGTGGTTTCGAGGCTCGCTTCGCTCGCACCTCAACCACCGAAACGGGACCGGGCTCGCAGCTCAACCGCCGCATACCGGCGCGCGTTCCACCTCGCGATCACCAACCACACCCCAGCACCTCCAGGCTGCGTTCGCGATCCTCACAGTCATATCGTCGCTCGCGGGCCGAGGACCTCCGAGCGGCGTGCAGTCGGAGGCATCGCCGGAGGGGTCCTGGGCACGTGTCGGCGGCCTGATGCATCCTCGTGCCATGGTCGCCGAGGACAACGTGGAGCTCATCTACCGCCACATGCGCAAGCTGGACGAGTTCGTCACGCCCGGCGCCGCCGCCAAGCGGCTGGGCTACGACCGGTCGACCCTAAGCGTCGTGTTCAGAGAGGGACGCGAGCGCGGGCGGTACGAAACCCGCGACAGCGCAAAATGGACGAACCCCATCACCGGCGGTCCGGCCACCGAGTACCGGGCCGTGCCTCGGCACTCGTCGCGACCCTGAGGGAAGTCGACGCGCGTCCTGCCTCCTTCCAACGCGAGTCGGCTAATACTCCAGACCACCTGCGTCGTACCCGGCAGGAGTCAGGATGGGTCGTCATGGAGGAGAGTTGGGGGGCCGAGAGATGCCGACAGTCGACCTGGCATACCCGTTCAAGGGACGCTGGCTGACCCAGAACAGCCCCGCGAATCGAGTGCCCAGTCATGGCACCACCCTGTTGGCTACGGCCTTCGCGATCGACCTCGTCCCTGTCAGCGAGGCTGGGCGAACGGAACCAATCACGCTGGACTCGCTTCTGCGCCCGGAGCCAGCAGAGCGGTTTCCAGGCTTCGGGCGCCCCATCCTCGCGCCCGTCCAGGGCGTGGTCGTCCGCGCGCATGACACGGCGCCCGATCACAGGGCGTTCCGTGGGCTGCCGTCCGTGGGTTATGCCATCACTCAGCGCCGCAGGATGGCAGCGGGTTGGGTGGAGCTGGCCGGCAACCACGTGATGATCGAAACGCGCGAAGGCCCGGTGGTCGCGGTCTGCCACCTGCAACGCGGCAGTGTCCAGGTGCAACTTGGTCAAAGCGTTCGGATGGGAGAACGTGCGTCAGAGCGCCGCGATTGAGGGCGCCGAGCGCGGGCGCCTGGACCGACCCTCGCCAGGCATGAGTCTGGGTCAATGGAACAGCAGCCGATGTCAGTGCGGCGCGTGACGATGCCGTTCGGCGACGACCCCAGTGCCTCACCCCCCGGTCGCGAGCGCCTGCAACGATCCGGCCTTGAAGCGGCGCACCTCCTGCGGCCAGCCGCAGCCCTCGGCCACCCTCCCCGCCCACATGCGAGCGGACTCGTCGTCGGGCACGTCCACGATGGTCAGCCCTCCGAGCCACTCCTTGGTCTCCGCGAACGGCCCGTCGGTGACGACCAGCTCGCCACTCGTGGCGTCCGCGCTCGCCGCTTCCTCGAGCTCCTCGACCAGTCCGCCGGCGTAGACCAGAACGCCTTGGTCCTGCATGTCTCGGACGACGCTGTGGACGGTTCGACGCGGCCCTCGAACCACGCCTCGTCGTGGTCGCCGACCCACTGCTGGTTGAAGTAGATGAGGTAGTGAGGCATTCCTGCTCCCCTCGTCGGGCGGACCTGATGTCCACCACTACCTACGCTACGAACAGCACGGGCCGATACGACACTCACGTGCGGGCGAGTTCTGCGTCCTTGTCCGGTTGAGAACCCCCGGATCCGCGCCGACAGCTTCGATGGCACGTCGAGGACCTCCTCACCAGTAGCGAGGATTCTCATCGCGACGCGCTGACCGATCCCGGAGCAGCCCTCGATCGCCCAGACACGGTCCGGGAACTGGCTGCCCTCGACAATTGCGTCGATCACCTGCTCCTCCGGTCCTGGGTCAATGGAGCAAGCAGCCGATGTGCGGACGTTCGCAAGTACGCTGCGGTTTTGTGAAAGCCGGGTCCTGGATCGCCGACGCCGGCGACTCCTACGATCGGGTCGCCGATCGGTATGCCGACCTCGTGCGGACTGGGCTCGAGGCCCTACCACTCGAGAAACGGCTCCTTGACCACTTCGCACACGGGGTCGTTGAGGCGGGCGGAGGGGGCGTCCCTCACACGGATCCCTGTCGCCGATGGCGCGACCGCGGGCGTCTTCTGTTGGTACGTGTTGCACCATGTCCATGACGAGGACCTTGAGGCGGCGATCCAAGAACTTGCTCGGGTGCTCGTCCCAGGTGGATCTCTCATGCTCGGCGGCCACGTCGGCGACAGCGCTTACGTCAAGACCGAGGGCTATGGCGGTCTGCCCATGCGAGTGCTCGTCGCGCGCCGCAGCCCCGAAACGTACGGGCATCTCCTGCGTGAGGCCGGGCTCGTGGTCGACGCCACCATGGCGCTCGGCCCGAACCATCCGGCATCCGCGGCCGTCTGGCTCGCACGCAAACCAGTCTGACGTCTCAGCACGACCGTCATCGCCAATGCACTGATCTGCCGCGATCCGCGCGGTCGTGCCGATGAGCCTTCAGACAGGAACCGGCCCCCTCGGCAGCGCAGTTCCCTAGGGTGGACGGCGTGGGTTCCACGGAAGCACTCGTCACCGCCGAGCAGGTTCCTGACCTCTTGCTCGCCGCGCTTCCGTCGTTGTCGGAGGAGTGGGCGGAGGTTGCCGACGACAATGCCGACTCGGGTTCTCCGGGCGGTCGTCTTGGCTACCTCGACGCGTCTTGGGTGGTTGGCCACCTCGCCGACCGCCTCGCGGCGAGCGACACGAGCGAGTTCGATGCCGCCTTCGACTACATCGAGCACCTGATCCGCTACGGAGATGCGTATGTCTCGGAACTAGGCGTGATCGGCTATCTCGAAGGAATGCAGATGCAGACCGTCACTTCGCGTGGTGTTGACCCGGAAGCGTTCCGACCTTGGCTCCGCCCGCTGTCTGCGAAGTACTGGGAAGCGATCAACAGGTTCTGGGAACTCGGCACCCCTATCCCCCACATCCAGCCCGACTAGGCCGACACGGCGTCCGCTCATGCTTGTTATGCACGTGATCCAGCAGGACATCTCGACCAGCCGTTGTGGCTGCCTGTCGCGAGGGCCGCCGCCAACGAAGCGAAGGCCAGAAGCCCACCAACAGGCACCGAGGGCGACATGCCGCTCCTCGCATTCGCCTGGCTCGACCGAGCGGCTGCCCGCCAGTCCGGCTCGGGACTGCTTCGCTACTCGTCGCCCTCGACGAAGCTGCAGTCGACTGATCCGGCGCGCTCTTCAGTAGCCACGATGATGCCGTCGCGGCGGATCTCGCACGAGATCACCGTGGTCGGGGTCGACGTCTGCGCTCCGACCCCGATGACCGTCGCTCTCGAGTCGAGAGTGAGGGTGTCTCCCGAGTCCCACGCCTTGCTCGTGCGCTCGGCGCCTTCCCTAATGATCACGTCGACGGATTCCGGTGAGTGGACCGTGATCGTGTAGACCGCGGACGGGGCCAGGACTCCCGGGCGGATCACCGCGACGATGGTGAGGGCGGGAGTGATCATCGCCAGCACGGACATCGCGAAGGCGACGACGCGGCCGGGGCGAGCGGGCGCGGATCCCCGCGCCCTGATGGCAAGAACGAGCGCGACCACACCGAGGACCACGGGCACGAACAGCACGGCCATCCGCGACCAGGACAGGAGCATCCCCATCGCGAAAAATGCGAGAGCGACAACCGAGAGCCCCACACTCGCCACACGCAGCCGCGACACCGCGACCATTGGATTTTCGCGCATCGGCTTCCCCCGTTCGAGACGCGACGAGGATAGGTGAGTTATGCCCATCGCCCCGCGGGGGGTTCGGATCACACTCGCCCACGCCTTCGGCGCGAGCTCACCCACGTACTGTCGTGCCGAGATCCGGAAACATCGTCGCTTCAAGTACCGGGCAGGTGATCAGGAACCGGTCCCCGTCCGGGCGCGTCTTCCAGTCGTGACCAGACGACGTGCCGCGACCGCCAATTCCTTGTTCTTGCGTGCGCCTCGCTCACTGCTGTGGCGATCAGACGGGGCCAGATCTAACGGGAGCTGCAGTCTCCGTAACTACCTCGTCCGGGACTGGCGTAGCCACGACCCTCCTAAGGTCATACGCGTTCACTCTGACATCCTCGTGCGGTGAACGCGCCCTGATCGGGGACTACCGGGTCACTGAGTCCGCCCGACCCGACCGGGTCGTCAAGTACGTGGTGGACGAGACGGGGGGGTGCCTTTATCGCTCAGCCTCGACCCCGTTCCCCACGGCATCGACGACGAGGAATGCGACGAGGTCGCCAATCTCCTGCCACTGACTTAAGCAAGCAGTGCGAAGTCCGCCGCCCTCGCGATCCATGCTGAACGCACTCATCTGCCCGCGATCCGAACGCCACGCAGCTGCGTCTTATCACCGCGAGTCGACTACTACTCCAGACCACCTGCGTCGTACCCGGCAGGAGCAGAATGGGTCGTCGTGGAGAAGAGTTGGGGGGCCGAGAGTTGCTGACAGTCGACCTGGCATACCCGTTCGAGGGCCGCTGGCTGACCCAGAACAGCCCCGCGAATCGAGTGCCCAGTCATGGCACCACCCTGCTCGCTACGGCGTACTCGATCGACTTCGTCCCGGTCGACGAGGCCGGGCGATCGGCACCGATCACGTGGGAGTCGCTTCTGCGCCCTGAGCCACCAGAGCGGTTTCCGGGCTTCGGGCGCCCCATCCTTGCGCCCGTCCAAGGCACGGTCGTCCGCGTGCATGACACGGCGCCCGATCACGAGGCGTTCAGGGGGCTGCCGTCCGTCGGCTATGCGATCACTCAGCGCCGCAGGTTGGCAGCGGGTTGGGTGGAGCTGGCCGGCAACCACGTGATGATCGAGACGCGCGAAGGCCCGGTGGTCGCGGTCTGCCACCTGCAACGCGGCAGTGTCCGGGTGCAACGTGGTCAAAGCGTTCGGGTGGGCGAGAGCCTCGGGCGGTGCGGCAACTCAGGCAATAGCACCGAACCCCATCTCCACCTTCAGGCCATGGACCGCTCGGACGTGTCCCACGCCTCCGCTGGTCCCCTCACCTTCGGCGGGCGCCTGCCCCGCAACGGCGAGATCATCGACGGCGGGTAGCAGCGACCCGTCGGCGGGACGCGATCGCCGTACTAGCGTGGGGCACGTGAGCTTCGAGATCGTGCCCGCCTCCCTCACCCGCTTCGACGACGTCGCCACGATGCTCGGCCCGAAGAAGCCGACGTCGTCGGTGTGCTGGTGCCTGAGCCACCGCATCGACTCGAAGACCAATCGCGAGCTGGTCGGGCCGGCGCGTGGCGAGTACGTCAGGGAGCTGTGCGGACGCCCGGTCGCACCGGGCGTGCTGGCCTACGACGGCGACGAGGTCGTCGGGTGGGCGGCTGTGGCGCCCCGCGCGGGGCTGCCCTTCGCCCGGTCGACGAAGATCCCGCACGTCGACGAGCTGCCGGTCTGGTCGCTGTTCTGCGTCCGGGTGCGGCCCGGCCATCGTGGCCAGGGCATCGCGCACACGCTCATCGACGGCGCGACGGCGTACGCGTTCGCGCAGGGGGCGCCGGTGGTGGAGGGCTATCCGGCGGACAACGGGGACCAGAAGGTCGACCTGACCATGGCCTACGTCGGCACCCGCAGGCTGTTCGAGGACGCGGGCTACACCAAGGTCGCCGACACCGACGCGGTCTCCGGCGGGTTCCCCCGCGTCGTGATGCGGCGGCCGGCCTGACCGGCTACCAGACCTCGCCGTCGCGCCAGTCGCAGGTGAGCTCGCCGTCGAGGTCGAGGTCGGACCCGCCGAGCACGTAGACCGAGCCGTCGTCCGCGGGCGTCCGGGTGATGCCGCCCGGCGCGAGCACCGACGAGGGCCCGCGCCAGAGCTGCCAGCCGCGGGACTCGTAGAGCGGGATCCCCGCCTCGGACGCCGACAGGGCCAGCACGTCGTACGCCGGGGCGAGCGACTCCAGCGCGGTCATGACCCGGTCGGCGTGCCCGCGGCGCGTGCGGTCCGGACGGGTGGCGACGCTCTCGAGGTAGCCGGTGCGCAGCGAGCGGCCGACGTGCAGCAGGCGGCGCATGACCAGCGCGCCGTGGGCAACGACCACCCCGTCCTCGACGACGAGCGCGTGCTGGCCGCCGAGCGTGTGGCCCCAGTCGTGGTCGGTGAAGTCACGGAACGCCTCGTCCAGCAGCCCGCGGACGGCGTGCAGTTCCTCGGGCGTCATCTCGGCGGTGTGGCACATGACCAGCCGGGTCACCATCGGGGCGGCCTGCGGTCCGACCAGGGCGAGGCGGCCTCGATCTGGGCGGACAGTGAGAGCAGCAGCTCCTCCTCGGCCGGCCGCGCCGCCAGCATCACGCCGACGGGGAGTCCCTCCGCCGTCCAGTGCAGGGGCAGCGAGACGGCCGGCATGCCGGTGACGTTCCACGCCGAGGTCCAGGGGGTGAACGCCTTCTGCGCCTCGAAGTCCGCGGCCGGGTCCGCGTCGTCGCGCAGCGCCCCGACCGGCAGCGGCGGGGTGGCCAGGGTCGGCGTCAGCACGGCGTCGTATGGCGCGAGTGCGTGCAGGGCGTCGGCCGCGAAGCGCCGCATCGCCCCGATCGCCAGCCCGAACTCCGGCCCGCTCACGGCCCGCCCTCGCTCGGTGAGCCACCGGGTGAGCGGGCGGAGCAGCGGCTCCTGCTCGGGCGGGACCACCGAGAGCGCGGTCAGCACCGCCCAGCAGGTCTCGAACACCGGCACGGCCTCGGGCGGCAGCGGGACGGGCACGTCGACGACCTCGTGGCCCAGCGACTCGAGCAGCCGAGAGGCGTCCTCGTAGGCCATGACGCAGGCCGGGTCCACCGGGGTGTCGGCGATGACGGGGGTGGCGAAGCGCGCGACCCGCAGGCGCCCCGGCTCACGGTCGCAGGCACTCAGGAAGGTCGAGGACGGGGACGGCGCCCACGAGGGGTCGCCGGTGCGCCGCCCGGCCAGCACGTCCAGCAGCGCCGCCGCGTCGCGCACGGTGCGCGCGATCGAGCCGGACGTGGACAGCCCGATCGGGTCGCCGTACATGGGGTAGCCCGAGATCCGGCCTCGCGACGGCTTGAGGCCGACCAGCCCGCAGCACGACGCCGGGATCCGGATCGAGCCGCCGCCGTCGGAGCCGTGCGCGAACGGCACCAGCCCGGCGGCCACGGCCGCCGCGGCACCGCCGGAGCTGCCGCCGGCCATGCGGGTGCGGTCCCACGGCGTGACGGCCGGTGGCCGGCCCTCGGGCTCGGTGTAGCAGGGCGACCCGAACTCCGGCGTGCTGGTCTTGCCCAGGCTCACCAGGCGCGCGGCCTCCATCGCCAGCGTGACGCCGTCGGAGATGTCCGGCACGAAGTCGGAGAAGGCCGCCGACCCGAACGTCGTGCGCACCCCCGCGGTCAGGTTCAGGTCCTTGATCGCGGTCGGAACGCCGTACAGCGGGCCGGCCGCCTCGCCCGGCGCCGGGAGCGAGCGCGCCCGCTCGCGCGCGAGGTCGGGGGTGAGCGTGACGAACGCGCCGACGTCGTCGAGACGGTCGGCGCGTTCGAGGTAGTGCTCGGTCAGCTCGGACGGCGTCACCGCGCCCGAGCGGACCAGCGCCCCCTGCTCGAGGGCGGTCAGGTCGTGCAGCTCGCTCACGGGTCGAACCTAGCGACCCGGAGGCCCGGCGTCAGGCAGCGGCGGTGCGGAACGCGGCGAGCGAGTCGACGACGGCCTTCAGGCGAGCCAGGATGTCGGCGTCCTCGAGGACGTCGACGTCGATCGCGGACTGCGAGTGGACGGCACCGTCGACGACGACCGCCCCGGCGACCCCGAAGGACCGGACGGCGTCCTCGTGCGCCCACTTGCCGCCGTACGGCGTCGGGGTGGCGCCGACGACGCCGAACGGCTTGCCGCTCAGCGCCGCAGCACCGTAGGGGCGCGAGAGCCAGTCGATGGCGTTGTTGAGCACGGCCGGCATGGTGCCGTTGTACTCGGGGGTGACGGCCAGCACGGCGTCGGCGCCGGCGACGAGCTCGCGCAGCGCGACCGCGGCAGCCGGCGTCTCGCTGGCGTCCAGGTCCTCGTTGTAGAACGGCAGGTCGGCCAGGCCCTCGGCGATCTCGACGGTGACGCCCTCGGGCGTCTGGTCGCGCAGCGCCTCGGCGATGCGGCGGTTGAGGGAGTCGGCGCGGAGGCTGCCGACGAGGGCGACGATGCGGGTGGGGGTCTGAGTCATGCCGCTCTAAACGGACCGTGGTCCGTTTATATTCCCCTGCTCGCACTTTCGTTCCGCCCTAGAGTGCGGGCATGGACGGGGTCCGCGCGCTGCCACTGCTCGACGGCGGCCCCGTCGAGCGCAGCGACGCCGCCCGCAACCGCGAGACCCTGCTCGCCGCCGCCCAGGAGCTCGTGCGCGAGCAGAGCGGGGTCAGCGGCGTGACCATGGACGCCGTCGCCGCCCGGGCGGGGGTCGGCAAGGGCACCGTCTACCGGCGCTTCGAGAGCCGCGAGGGCCTGATGGCCGCGCTCCTCGACCTCTCCGAGACCGACTGGCAGGCGGCCGTCATCTCCGGCCCCCCACCCCTCGGCCCCGGAGCGCCGCCACTGGAGCGGCTCCTCGCCTTCGGGCACTCCCGCATGGAGACCAACCTGCTGCACGGCGAGCTGATCCAGGCCGCCGGTCAGGCGGGCTCCCGCGCCTACGCCGCCGTGTCGTTCACCGCCATGCACGTGCGGTACCTGCTCGCCGAGATCGGGGTCGGCGGGGACGTGCCGATGCTGGCCACCGCGCTCCTCGCGCCGCTCGAGATCGTGATCCTGCAGCAGCAGATCCACATCGAGCATGTTCCCCTCGACCGGATCCAGCGCGGCTGGGACGACCTCGTACGGCGCGTGGTCTCAGGCGGTGTGGAGGCGCCGTAGCCCGTAGGTGAGCCCGTCGACGAGCGCACCCCAGGAGGCCTCGATCACGTTGTGGCCGACCCCGACGGTGACCCATGACGACGCGCCGTCGGTGGTCTCGATGAGCACCCGGGTGATCGCGTCGGTGCCGTGGCCCTGGTCGAGGATCCGCACCTTGTAGTCGATCAGCTCGAACTTCGCGACCTCCGGGAAGGCCTGCACGATCGCGGAGCGCAGCGCCGAGTCGAGGGCGTTGACCGGACCGTTGCCCTCACCGGTGACGACGTAGCGCACGCCCGCGGCCTTGAGCTTCACCGTGGCCTCCGAGACCGCCTCCTCCCCCACCTGTGCATGGGTGAGCGTCTCGGTGATCACCCGCCACGACTCGACCTCGAAGTACGACGGGCGCGCACCCTCGACCTCCTCGAGCAGCAGCAGCTCGAACGACGCGTCGGCCGCCTCGAAGGTGTAGCCACGCTGCTCGAGCTCCTTGACCCGCGCGGTCACGCGGCCCACAAGCTCACGGTCGCCGGACAGGTCGAAGCCGAGCTCCTTGCCCTTGAGCTCGATCGAGGCCCGGCCGGCCATGTCGGAGATCAGCAGCCGCATGTCGTTGCCGACGCCGACCGGGTCCATGTGCTGGTAGAGGTTCGGGTCGACCTTGATCGCGCTCGCGTGGAGGCCGGCTTTGTGCGCGAACGCCGACGTGCCGACGTACGGCTGCCGGGAGGCCGGCGGGAAGTTCGTGACCTCGGCGACCGCGTGGGCGATCCGGGTCGACTCGCGCAGCAGCCCCTGCGGAAGGACCTCGCGCTCCAGCTTGAGCTCGAGGTTGGCCACGACAGTGACCAGGTCGGCGTTGCCGGTGCGCTCGCCGTAGCCGTTGATGCAGCCCTGCACGTGGCTGGCGCCGGCGTCGACCGCGGCCAGGGTGTTGGCGACCGCGCAGCCGGTGTCGTTGTGGCAGTGGATGCCAACCCGCACGGCGGTCGACTCGATGACGTCGTGCACGACGTCGGAGACCCACGGCGGCAGCATCCCGCCGTTGGTGTCGCACAGCGCGACCACCTCGGCGCCGGCGCCGTACGCCGTGCGCAGCACCTCGAGCGCGTAGTCGCGGTTGGCGCGGTAGCCGTCGAAGAAGTGCTCGGCGTCCAGGAACACCTGCTGCCCCTCGGCCTTGAGGTGGCTGACGGTGTCGCGGATCATCTCGAGGTTCTCCTCGAGGGTGGTGCGCAGCGCCAGCTCGACGTGGCGGTCGTGCGACTTCGCGACGAGCGTGACGACGCCGGCGCCGCTGTCGCGTAGCGCGGCGACCTGCGGGTCGTCGGCGGCGCGGACGCCGGCCTTGCGCGTGGCGCCGAACGCCGTCAGCTTCGCGTGCCGCAGGTCGAGCTCCTGGCTCGCGCGGCGGAAGAACTCGGTGTCCTTGGGGTTCGCTCCCGGCCAGCCGCCCTCGATGTAGCCGACGCCCAGGCCGTCCAGCTGGCGCGCGATGGTCAGCTTGTCGGCGACGGAGAGGTTGAGCCCCTCCTGCTGCGCGCCGTCGCGCAGGGTGGTGTCGTAGACGTGGAAGGCGCCGTGCAGGTCCATCGGATCACTCTCGGGTCGGGTACGGGGGAAGCGGTTTGGGCACAAAAAAACCTCTCGGGGTACGAGAGGCGGCGCATCGGGCGAGGGGGCTCGATGCGCTAGGAAATGATGATGCTGCGCTGCTGCATGGTGCCCATCGTGCCATGCCGGCAGCACCGAGGACAGCGGTCTCGCGATCCGGGCCTCAGCGAGACGACGTGTACGACGCGAACGGCTGTCCCTGCGCCGGCGACCAGGCGGTGCCCGCACTGGCCGCGCGCAGGCCGAGCCCGGCCGCCAGGACCAGGAGCGCGACCATCGCGACCGACCAGGCGCCCTGGCTGCGGGCGAGCGGGTGGACGACCCGCGAGACCGGCCGACGCACCCGGCTCCCGCCCGGACCCCACCACAGCGAGATCGCGAGCACCAGCCCCATCACGAACAGCATCGGCTGCACGCTCGCGGCCAGTGCGTAGCCGACCAGCGCCGCCGAGACGGCCAGCCCGGCGCTCCAGGACAGCAGCATCAGGGTGCCGCCGACCGACTGCACGAGATGCCACGGTGCACCGAGCAGCACCTGCGGGCCGTCGTACCACCTCCGGCCGCGGCGCAGCCGTCGGTCGCCCGCCGCGCTGGCCGCGAGCGAGCCGCTGCGCAGCAGCCAGACGACCAGGCAGACGAGCGCGGCCACGATCCACGGGGCCAGGCTCAGCCCCGCGCCCAGGGCCACCGCGGCGCCGCACAGCAGCGTCGCGCGCCGCACGCGCTCGCCGAACGCCACCTGCGGTGGCGGCGCGGGCGCCTGCCACTCCTGAGCCCACGGCTGGGGGTCGACCCGGGGCTCCTGTGCGAGCACCCGGGTCGGCCTGGGCTCCTCGCGCTCGACCGCGGTCGGCGCCTTGGCGGCCTGCGCCCCGGCGAGCGCCAGCGGGATCGTGAAGATGTCCTCCGGACCCGTCGGCACCGGCGGTACGGCGGTCCGCGGTCCCGTCGTCTGCGGGCGCAGCCACCCCAGGATCGCGTCCAGGTCCGGGCGCCGCTCGGGCTCGGGGTCCAACGCGGCCTCGACCAGCTGGCGCAGCGCGTAGGGCAGGCCGGTCAGGTCGTGCTGGCCCCGGCGGACCCGGTCCATGATCGCCATGCTCGGCCCGCGCCCGAAGGGCGGGTTGCCGGTGCCGGCGTAGGCGACGGTGGCCGCCCAGGAGTGGATGTCCGAGGCGGCGGTGGCGTCGTCGCCGTACAGGATCTCGGGGGCGAGGTAGCCCGGGGTGCCCAGGAGCCAGCCGGTGTGGGTGAGCTTCGGGTCGTCGGCGACGCGGGCCAGCCCGAAGTCGATCAGGATCGGCGTACGGCCCTCCATCAGCACGTTGGAGGGCTTGATGTCACGGTGCAGGACGCCGACCTCGTGCACCGAGGCGAGGCCCTCGGCCAGGCATCCGGCGAACCAGATCAGGTTGGGCCCCTCGATCGGGCCCTCCTCCACGACGTGGTCGTGCAGCGACAGGCCCGGCACGTAACGGGTCGCGACGTAGGGCACCGGCGCCCACGGGTCGGCGTCGACGATCTCGGACACCCAGCGGCTGCGGATGCGCTGCAGCGAGTTGACCTCGCGGGCGAAGCGGGCCCGCGCCTCGTCGTCGCCGACGATGTGCGGGCGCAGCACCTTGAGCGCGACCCGGGCGCCGCCGTCCTGGCGGGCCAGGTGGACGACGCCCATGCCGCCCTCGCCGATCTTGGACAGCAGCGTGTAGGGCCCGACCCGGTCGCGGCTGGGCGCGCCGGCGCGCGGAAGCGGGGTCACCGGAAGCTCGGACACAGGAACGAATCTACCTGTGTCGCCCGGCACCCCGCCGCCGCGACAGGCCGCGCTAGCCGGCGGCCTGCACAGCCGGGACCAGCGCGTCGACGAACGCGTCGAGGCCCCAGGTGAGCGAGAGCGCGGTCGGCGGCGAGACCGACGAGACGACGTCCTCGCCGACGACGGTGGCCACGCGGTCCTCCTTGAACTGCGCCATCGCCTGGTACGTCGGGTCCTTCTCGATCGTGGTCGCGACATCCTCGTTCGCGGCGTACGACAGGAGCACGTCGGAGGTCAGCTCGTCGACCACCTCGGTGCTGATCGTGTAGTAGAACGTGGACTCCTCGGTGTCGAGCTCGTCGACGCTGGGCGCCAGCTCGAAGCCGAGGTCCTCGAGGAACTCCACGCGCGGGTCGGCGCCGCGGTAGACGTAGAAGGCGCTCGGGTCGATGGCCACGGCGGCGATGGTCTTGCCCTCGAACTCCGGGTGCTCCTCGGCCGCGGCCGCGACCTCGGCGTCGATGTCGGCGAGGACCTCCTCGGCCTTCTCGGACTCGCCCAGGGCCTCACCGACGGTGGTGATGACCTCGCGCCACGGGGTCGCCCAGGGCTGGTCGGGGTAGGCAACCGTGTCGGCGATCTTGGACAGCTTCTCGTAGTCGGCCTCGGTGATGCCGGAGTAGTTGGCCAGGATGAGGTCGGGCTCGGCGGCGAGGATCTCCTCGAACGGCGGGGACTCGCCCGGCGTCAGGGTCGTGGGCTTGTCGTCGCCGGACTCGGCGAACGCCTCCTCCTGCCAGGGCATGAAGCCCTCCTCGTTGGCGCCGTAGGCCAGCTTCTCCATGGCCACCGGCGTGACGCCGATGGCGAGCGCGGCGTCGGCGGTGCCCCAACCCCAGGTCACGACGCGCTCGGGGCGCTCGTCGATCTCGGTCTCGCCGAAGGCGTGCTCGATGGTGACCGGCTCGAAGGCGCCACTCTCGGAGGTCCCGTCGTCCTGGGAGTCCTCGGACTCCGAGCCGCAGGCGGCCAGGGGCAGCGCGAGGAGCGCCGCGGCGAGCGGCGCGACGATGCGCGAGACGGTACGGCGGGGGCGGTCCGGGAGACGGCTCACGTCACTCCTCAGAGAGTCGGGGTTAGGTCAGCCACACCTTACTTGATGTCCGCGCGTCGTCCGAAGCCCTTCCAGCGTCCGATAGGGACGACCATCGGCGAGCCGGTCACGGGGTCGGCCAGCACCCGTGACTCGAGCCCGAACGCGTCGCGGACGCAGTCGGCGTCGAGCACCTCCGCGGGCGCACCGCACCGCAGGATCCGGCCCCCCTTCATCACCACGAGCTGGGAGGCGTAGCGGGCGGCGAGGTTGAGGTCGTGCAGCACCATGACGACCGTCGTGCCGCGCTCGGCGTTGAGCTCGGCGAGGAGGTCGAGGACCTCGACCTGGTGGGCGATGTCCAGGTACGTCGTCGGCTCGTCGAGCAGCATGGTCCCGGGATCCTGGGCCAGCATCATCGCGATCCAGACCCGCTGCCGCTGACCTCCGGAGAGCTCGTCGACGCGCCGCTCGGCGAGCTCGTGAGTGTCGGTGAGCGCGAGCGCGTGCGAGACCGCCTCGGCGTCGTCGGCGCTCCAGCGACGGAAGGCACCTTGGTGCGGGTGGCGCCCGCGCCCGACGAGGTCGGCGACGGTGATGCCGTCGGGTGCCGAGGGCTGCTGCGGCAGCAGGCCGAGACGGGTCGCGACGTCGCGCGGGCGGATCCGGCGCAGGTCCGTCCCGTCCAGCTCTACGCGGCCCCGGGTGGGGCGCATGATCCGGCCCAGGCCGCGCAGCAGCGTGGACTTGCCGCACCCGTTGGCGCCGACGATCGCCGTGATCTCGCCCGACGGGACGGTGAAGTCCACGCCGTGCACGACGGTGCGCCGGTCGTAGGCGAGGTGCACGTCGTGGGCGACCAGGCTCATGGGCTGCTCCTTCACGAGCTGCGGGTGCGTCCGGCCACCATCAGCCAGATCAGGTAGGGGCCGCCCACGGCGCCGGTGACGACGCCGACGGGCACGGACAGGTCGATGGGCAGGACGGCGGGCAGCAGGTGCTGGGCGGCGACGTCGGCGCCGACCACGAGCACCACCCCGACCAGGGCCGACTGCAGCAGGGCCAGCGAGCCGTCGCCGAGCAGCCGCCGGGCCACGGGGGCGGCGACCAGCGCGACGAACGCGACCGGGCCCGCGGCCGCCGTCGCCGCGCACGCGAGCGCGACGCCGAGGGCGATGACCGCGCCCCGGGCGAGCTCGGGCCGCAGGCCGAGCGCGGCCGCCTGCTCATCGCCCAGCAGCAGCAGGTCGAGGCCGCGGGCCACCAGCGCCACCAGCGGCGTCAGCACCGCCACGGCGAGGGCGAGGGTCGCGACCAGGTCCCAGTCGGCCTGCGCCAGGCTGCCGGTCATCCACAGCAGCGCCGCCTGCGCCTCCCGGACCTCGCTGCGGGTCAGGAGGTAGCCGACGACGCTGGTGCACACGTAGGCCACGCCGATCCCCGACAGCACGAACCGGTGGCCGGTCAGGCCGCCGCGCCACGCCACGGCGTACAGGAGCAGGCCGACGGCGGCGCCCCCGGCGAAGGCCGCGACCGAGACCCACAGGCCGGTGACCCCGCCGAGCAGGAGCGCGGCGACCGCCCCGGCGCTGGCCCCCTGGGAGACGCCGATGACGTCGGGGCTGGCCAGCGGGTTGCGCAGCACGGACTGGAAGAGCGCGCCGGCCAGGCCGAACGCCACGCCGACGAGGATGCCGAGCGTGAGCCGGGGCAGGCGCAGGTCGAAGACCACGAACCGGGCCGGCTCCTCGTCGCTGCCGGCCAGCGCGCCCACGACCTGGGCGGCCGAGAGCCGGAAGTCCCCCAGCATCAGCGCCACCACGGCGAGGGTAGCGGCCACGAGCAGCAGGGCCAGCGTGACGGCGGTCGTGCGGGCCCGGCGCCGCAGCCGGGAGGCGCGCAGGCCCTCGCGTGCCACCGCCTCGGGTGCCGCGAGGCTGCTCACGCGGCCACGCTCCGCGAGCGGCGTACGAGCACCAGCAGGACCGGGGTCCCGACCAGGGCGACGACCAGTCCCGCCTCCAGCTCGCCGGGCACCAGCAGGCGCCCGACGATGTCGGCGACCAGCAGCAGGAGCGGCCCGATCAGGATCGACAGCACGACCAGCCAGCGGTAGTCGGGCCCGACGACGACCCGGGCGACGTGGGGCACGACCAGCCCGACGAAGGCGATCGGCCCGACCAGCGACACGGCCGAGCCGCACAGCAGGACCACGGCGAGCACGACGAGCAGCCGGCCGCGCACGACGTCCTGGCCGAGGCCGCGCGCCACGTCGTCGCCCAGGGCCAGCGCGTTGAGGACCCGGCCGGCGGCCAGCGCCAGCAGCAGGCCCACGCCGACGAACGGCAGCACCGAGGCGAGGGCGTCCAGCGACCGGTTCGCGAGCGAGCCGACCTGCCAGAAGCGGTACTCCTGGAGCGTGTGGCGATCGGTCAGCAGCACCAGGGTGATGAGCGAGGTCGCCGTGGCGGTGACGGCGGCGCCGACCAGGGCCAGCTTGACCGGGGTGACGCCCTCCCAGCCGACCGACGCCGCGCCGTACACGATCACCGCCGCGACGGCGGCGCCGAGGAACGCGAACCACACGTAGCCGTCCACGGAGGTCACGTGGAAGCCGGCGATGGCGACGATGACCGCCAGCGACGCCCCCGAGTTGAGCCCGAGCAGGCCGGGGTCGGCGATGGGGTTGCGCGTCACGCCCTGCATGAGCGCACCCGCCGCGCCGAGCGCGGCGCCGCCCACGAGCCCGATCAGCGTGCGGGGCACGCGCTCGGTGCGCACCACCCCGTGGTCGTTGTCCCCCGCCACCGGCGAGACGAGCGCGTCCCAGACCTGGCCGGCGGGGATGTCGCGCACCCCCCACATCAGGCTGGCCAGGGCCACGACGGCCAGCAGCAGGAGCAGGACGGCGACCGCGAGCAGGCCGCGAGCGGCGGTGCGCGGGCGCCCGGACGCGGCGGGCGGGCGCGGGGGGACGAGCACGGACACGGTCGCCTCCTCGTCTCGCCCCTCTAGTTAGGCAAGGGTAACCACCGCAGCCGCGGCGACCTCGCGCGGTTGTCATATCAGCGACGCCTGATAGGTTGGGTGACATGAACCTCACTCCCGCCGACCACCTGGGCGCGGTCGAGCGTGCGCTCACGACGATCACCCGCGAGGGCCGGGAGCTGCGGCTGCTCACGGTCACGCGCACCTACGACGCGAGCCTGGACGACGTCTGGGACGCGCTCACCACGCGCGAGCGGATCGCGCACTGGATGATGCCCGTGTCCGGCGACCTCGACGTCGGCGGCCGCTACCAGCTCGAGGGCAACGCCGGCGGTGAGGTGCTCGAGTGCGTCCCGCCCGAGCGGCTCGCGCTGACCTGGGAGTACGACGGCCAGGTGAGCTGGGTCGACCTGAGCCTGCGCCCGACCGAGAGCGGCACGCTGCTGCAGCTGGACCACTCGGCCCCGGTGTCGCCCGAGATGTGGGACCAGTTCGGCCCCGGAGCAGTCGGCGTCGGCTGGGAGATGGCGCTCATGGGTCTGGCCGAGCACCTCGCCGCGCCGGACGCCGAGCGCCCGCCGCGCGAGACGGTGCCCGACCTGAGCGAGTACCTGCGAGGCTCCAGCGCCGCCCGGGGCGAGGTCGACATCAGCGCCGGCGCCGACCCCGAGACCGCCCGCGCGGCCGCCCGCCGTACCGCCGAGGCATACACGGGCGCACCCGAGGACTGAGGTGCACGCCCTCGACGTCCTCGGAGACCCCGTCCGCCGCCGCATCCTCGAGCTGCTCGCGGAAGGCGAGCGGTCGGCGGGGGCGGTGGTCGAGGTGATCTCGGCGGAGTTCGGGATCGGGCAGCCGGCGGTGTCGATGCAGCTCAAGGTGCTGCGCGAGCACGGCTTCACCGACGTGCGCGCCGAGGGGCGCCGCCGCATCTACGCCGTCGCCGCCGGCCCCCTGGCCGAGGTCGACGCCTGGCTCGCGCCGTTCCGCGCCTTCTGGGAGCAGCGCCTCGACGCTCTCGACACCGAGCTCCGCCGCGGGCGCCGTGCGAACCGCTGACCGTCAGAAAGTCTCTGACGGGTCAGCGGTCGGTGCTACAGGCCCAGGCCGAGCTGGGACAGGATCCGGTTGAGGAGCAGGACCAGCCTCCCCAGCAGACCGTTGAGGCCACCGTCGAGCAGTCCCGTCACCGCGCACAGCAGGTTGCCGAGCAGGTTGCCGGCCCCCGTCGCCGCGATGATGGTGAGGACGACCCGGTCCAGGTGGACGCGCAGACCGAGCAGGTCCAGGTCGAGCGGCCCGAGGACCAGGTCCAGGATGTCGCAGGTCGCCCGGGCGTTGACGCTCTTGCCCGCCTTGACCGGCGCTCCGCCGATGGACTTGACCCGCATGGTGCGCATGGCCGCGAACGTCCTTGTGGACCCGTCGGCATTGTGGACGACGCCTTGGATCAGGCCGCGCACGAACACCTTGCCGTCACGCTTGACGAAGCGCATCGGCACGAAGTCGCCCGTGACCCGCCGACCGTTGCCGGTGGTGCCGACGACGCGCGAGCGGAGCTTGCCCTGGGGGGTGGAGGCGACGGTCGACCTGTCGGAGGCGGCGGCGCCGGACGGAGCCGCAGAGGCGGACGCCCCTGAAGCGAGAGCCAGGGTGAGGCTCATGGTGAGGGCGACGAGGATCGCCACCCCCGCGGTCGGAATGCCGGTTCGACTGTGTTGCACCTTCATGTGGGTTCCCTCCCGAGTCGAGGCCAGGCCCTGGAGTACCCAACCGCACGGCGACGCCGTACGGCTCGACAGTAGGCCCGTGTGACCTGAGTCACCTCACCCGGACGGGTCAGTCCGCCTCAGACGATGCGGTGCATCCAGCCGAAGGTGTCCTCGGCGCGGCCGTACTGCACGTCGACCAGCGCCTGACGCACCCGCATGGTCAGGTCGGTGCTGGCCGGAGCGGGCGCCTCTCCCCCGTCCCACTTCAGCGAGCCCACCGGGGTGACGACCGCGGCGGTGCCGCAGGCGAAGATCTCGGTGATCCGGCCGCTGGTGACGCCCTCGCGCCACTCCTCGATCGGGAAGCGGCGCTCCTCGACCTGGTGGCCCAGCTTGCCGGCGAGCTCGATGATGCTGTCGCGGGTGATGCCCTCGAGGATGGTGCCGGTCTCGGGCGTGACGATCCGGCCGTCGTCGTGGACGAAGTAGAGGTTCATCCCGCCGAGCTCCTCGACGTACCTGCCCTCCTGGGCGTCCAGGAATACCACCTGGTCACAGCCCTGGTCCGTCGCCTCCTGCTGCGCGACCAGCGAGCTCGCGTAGTTGCCGCCGGTCTTGGCCGCACCCATGCCGCCGCGACCGGCGCGCGTGTAGTCCTCGGTCAGCCACAGCGTCACCGGCTTGACGCCGCCCTTGAAGTAGGAGCCCGCCGGGCTGGCGATCACCAGGAACGTGACGTGCTGCGCGGGGCGCACGCCGAGGAACACCTCGGTGGCGATCATGAACGGGCGCAGGTAGAGGCTCTTCTCCCCCTCCGGGTCCGGGACCCAGCGCTGGTCGACCTCCACGAGCGCGTCCACGGCCTGCACGAAGTCGGCGACCGGCAGCTCGGGCAGCGCCAGCCGCTGGCTCGAGCGCACCATGCGGGCGGCGTTCTCCTCGGGCCGGAAGGACCACACGGAGCCGTCGTCGTGGCGGTAGGCCTTCATCCCCTCGAAGGTCTCCTGCGCGTAGTGCAGGACCGCGGTCGCGGGGTCCAGCGAGAGCGGGCCGTAGGGCTCGATCCGCGCGTGGTGCCAGCCGGCGTCCGGCGTCCACTCCACCAGGAACATGTGGTCGGTGAAGTGGGTGCCGAAGCCGGGGTTGGCCAGGATCTCCGCGAGCCGGGCCTCATCGACGGGGGTGGTGCTGGTGGTGGTGCTGATCTGCATGGATCTCACGGTATCCGACCCTTCGGGTCTGGTGGACGGGTGCGGGCGGCGTCAGCCGCCTACTCGCGACGCGATGGCGTCCCCGACCTCGGAGGTACGGCGCACGGTGCCGGGCGTGCGGTCGGCCAGGTCGGCGATGACCGCCGCCTCGACGACCGCGGCGGCCTCGGCGTGCCCGAGGTGGTCCAGCAGCAGCGACACCGAGAGGATCGCGGCGGTGGGGTCGGCCTTCTGCTGGCCCGCGATGTCCGGCGCGGAGCCGTGGACCGGCTCGAACATCGACGGCGCGGTCCGGTCGGGGTTGACGTTGCCGGACGCGGCCAGGCCGATGCCGCCGGTGATGGCGGCGGCGAGGTCGGTGATGATGTCGCCGAAGAGGTTGTCGGTGACGATCACGTCGAAGCGCGACGGGTCGGTGGTCATGAAGATCATGGCCGCGTCGATGTGCATGTAGTCGACGCTCACCTCCGGGAACTCGCGGGCGACCTCCTGGGTCAGGCGCCACCACACGGAGCCGGCGTTGACGAGCACGTTGGTCTTGTGGAGCAGGGTGAGCTTCTGGCGAGGACGCCGCTGGGCGCGCGCGAAGGCGTCGCGCACGACCCGCTCCACTCCGAATGCGGTGTTGACCGAGACCTCGGTGGCGATCTCGTGCGGCGTACCGACCCGCAGGGCCCCGCCGTTGCCCGTGTAAGGGCCCTCGGTGCCCTCGCGGACCACGACGAAGTCGACGTCACCCGGGTTGGCGAGGGGTGAGGCCACGCCCGGGAAGATGCGCGAGGGGCGCAGGTTGACGTAGTGGTCGAGCTCGAAGCGCAGTCGCAGCAGCAGCCCGCGCTCGAGGATGCCCGGCGGGAGGTTCGGGTCGTTGGGCTTGCCGCCGACCGCGCCGAGGAGGATGGCGTCGTGCTCGCGGATCTCGCCGAGCACGGAGTCGGGCAGCACCTCGCCGGTCGCGAGGTAGCGCTCCGCCCCGAGGTCGTAGCGGGTGGGCTCGAACTTCACACCCGCGGGCGCGGCCACCTCGAGGACCTTGAGCGCCTCGGCGGTGACCTCCTGGCCGATCCCGTCGCCGGGGATCACGGCGAGCTTGAGGGTGCCGGAAGAGGTCGAGTCAGTGGTCGTCATGGCGCAGAGGCTAGTTGTCGTCGGGGCGCTGACCGCCATTGTCTCGCAGGTCAAGCGAGGCCTGGACCGCCTCGTGGCTGCGCGGGTTGTCAGGGTGGTGCTGGGCCGGGCCCCACTCGGGGTACATGTCGTACATGTCGCTGCTCCTGGTTCTGGATCGGTCGGGACGGAGGGTCAGACGGACCGTCTGCGCTCCGCCGCAGGAGAGGCGGGACCCACGGATCGCGTGGGAGATGCGTGACCGAGCAGGATGCGGATCGCGCGAACGCTGATCGGGATCCTGCGGCGGAGCGAGAGACGAGGGAAGAGACCGCACAACGCCGCTCACCGCGGCGAGGTGGCCTCTATGTGCAGTGGATTACTGCTTGGCCTCGCCGCGGCGCTCGATGAGTACGAAGACGCTCCGCATGGTGGGACCACCCTAGAGCCCGTGTGACGGCGCGGCCACCGGTAAGCCGAAACTGGTCACATTCCGAGACGGACGTCCCATGATGAAAGACTCGACCCATGAGCGCCCCGCCCGACCTCCCCGACGTGGTGAGCCGTGCCTTCGCGGGCGCCCGCAAAGCCGGCTACGTCTCCTTCTGCCGCAACGAGACCGGGCGGCTGCTGGCGATGCTGGCGGCCACCCGCAGCGGCACGATGGCCGAGTTCGGCACCGGCTGCGGCGTCGGCACCGCCTGGTTGCGCTCCGGCCTGCGTGGTGAGGCCCACATCGTGACCGCCGAGCTCGACGCCAAGCTCGCCAAGGCCGCGGCCGCGATCTTCGAGGACGACCCCCAGGTGGAGGTGCTGGAGGCCGACTGGTCGACGCTGCTCGACAGGGGTCCCTTCTCGCTGCTCTTCCTCGACGCGGGACAGCCCAACGAGGTCGGCGTCGACGCCGTCGCCGACCTGGTCGCCGACGGCGGCATCGTGGTCCTCGACGACTTCGTCCCCTGCGAGATGTGGCCGCCCATCACCGGCGGCCGCGTCGACACCCTGCGGGAGCGCTGGCTGACCGACGAGCGCTTCACCGCTGTCGAGGTCATGGTGGCCCCCGACGCCAGCACGATCGTCGCCACCAAGCGCTAGGAAGAACTCAGCCTTCCATCCACCCTGAGCGGAGGGCGGAACGGGGCTGTCGGGTGGGCGCCTGCTCACCACCGCAAGCGCGAAGACGGGGCTGGGGGCTGGATCCTGGACTACACAACGACCGTCCCGGCGACGGTGGGTCGGTGATCATCGCCAGACGGAGCTACTTGCAGGTGTCCCGGGGCGGGTGTCGAGGACGTTCTTCTGCAGCAGGCAGAAGAAGCCCTCCTGCTGGCGCTTTCGCCGGGCTCCGCAGGAGCCGACCAGGCCGTTGTCGGCGAGGAGTCGCTGGGTGCGCTTGGCCGGTCAAACCCGGTCGGTTGTGCGACCGCGGGTGCAATACCGGCTTGTTGGAGCCGTCCGCTGGAGCTGCCGGTCGAACGGGGGGATGCTCCCAGCGTTCGTCCATTACCGCTGCCGACAGCTTGCGAAGCACCGGCGCGGCAGCCGCCTCGGTGGGCAGCTACCACTGGGCAATCTCGACCAAGAAACACGGCCTCAAACGTGAAGCTGGAGCCTCGGGCTACCGGGCGATCTCAACTTCGGCGAATCGCCCGATCTGCTGCTGGCTGTCGACGACCCATTCAACACCTGCATGACGGGGGCGCTGCGACTGTCAGTTGAATCCGCCTATAGCCCTCGGGCGCCGTGCGAGGACCGAGAACGCCGCCGCGACCGGCACCCTGATCGGGGCACCGGCCGCGGCCGTCTCACACACGAGCAGGAGGATTGTGTTCCTGGCAGGTTCGCCTGGAACAGGTAAGCAGCAACCCTGCGGAGGACTTGGACACCTGCGCTAGTCCGTCAACGATGCGCCATGTAACGGCGGGCTGAGTCGGCGAGGCTGGTTGGTACATAGTACCCGGAGGGATCCTTGATCTCAGCAAGGTGATTCGCGACGTCGTTGATCGTGACGTCTTCGGGCCTGTCCGGCAGGTATCCTTCGGTCATTCCGACGAACATGTGGGCAAATCGCCCGCCGCCTGCGATGTAGACTTCGCCGCTCACGTTGCAGTCTTGATGCGCAAGGTAGCCGACCATGGGGGCGACCAGTTCGGGTTCCATTCCGACAGGCGCGGACGCCGACCGCTGCTCCCTCAGTTCATTAAGTCCCTTCGAGGGGCTACCAGTCGCCATCCGGGTCAAGGCATTGGGAGCGATCACATTGACCTTGATATCGAGGTCTTTGGCCGAGGCGCTCATGCTCCGCGCCATTCCAATCATGGCGGATTTCGCGGTGGCGTAGCCCAAGTTGTCCACGGACCCGAACATGGCGATTGATGAAGTGTTCACCACTCGTCCGTAGCCCTGGCTGACCAGGTGGGGCCATGCCGCCCTGATGGTGTTGAACGCGCCCTTGACGTGCACGGCAAGGATGCGCTCGATGTTGTCGATGTCGACGTCGGGAAGGCCCATCGGCCTGGTAATCCCGGCATTGTTGATGACAATATCTACTCGCCCATAGGTCGCGATGGCAAGCTCGATGGGGTTTCGTCCCCCGGCCTCGGTAGAGACGTCGCTAGCGTCGGCGACGGCCTCGCCGCCGGCTTCCTCGATCTCCTTCGCAACAGCTCGCGCGGGGTCGACATCACCACCGATTCCGTCGATGCTTCCCCCAAAGTCATTCACCACGACCTTGGCGCCGAGGCGGCCGAGAAGGTGGGCGTAGGAGCGTCCCAGTCCTCGCCCGGCTCCGGTGACTACGGCGACGCGGTCGTCGAAGCGGTACTTCTCGCTCCCCGTCACTTGACTGTGAAGCCGTCGATGAAGCCC
>NZ_JAJNRO010000013.1:0-189553 GCF_021083605.1 Nocardioides sp. cx-169 | reverse complement strand
TGGTCCTGGGTGGCAGGTCCCAGGTCCTCGACCTCGGCCGCAAGGCCCGGTTCCACACCAAGGCCCAGCGGATCGCGCTCGCGGTCCAGCACGGAGGCTGCTACACCCAGGGCTGCGAACGCCCCTCCGCCTGGTGCGAGGCCCACCACCTCACTCCCTGGTCCGAAGGCGGTCACACCACCGTCCAGGACGGCGCCCTGCTCTGCCGACGCCACCACACCCTGGCCCACCACCCCCACTACGACATGACCCACCTGCCCGGCGGGAAGGTCGCCTTCACCAAGCGCGAGTGAGCCACCCCGGCTGGAGCTCCGCACACCCCTCGCTGGTAGCCGCCGCCGGACCCGCTGTTCCTCGCTGGCGCCCATGTGCTGGCCGCCGCGTCGCGGCAGCTGGTGCCGAGCGTCGAGGAGATGGCCGAGCTCACGGTGACCCTGAGCGCTAGCCGGGCTCGGCCAGCGACCGCGGCTGTGCGGTCACGGTGGCGCGCTTCGCCGCGCGGCGCAGCGTCGTCAGAATGGCCGGCCCGAGCACCACGATGGCGACCGCGTTGGTGATCGCGCGGCCGGTGTCGAAGCTGCCGGTCGACGTGATGAGCGTGTACTTCAGGAACGTCGTCAGGTTGTCCATCAGCGCCGCGCCCGGCACGTAGGACAGGGAGCCCTCGTGCCCGGGCACCTGGATGCCGAGGAGGAACGGCCAGCTGGAGAGGTTCATCAGCAGCCCGAAGACGTAGGCCGCCACCACGCCGTACGCGACGAGCATCGCGATCTCGGCGCGCCCGCTCACCCGCCGCGGCAGCAGGCCGGCGCCCATGCCGATCCAGGCCGACACGATCATCTGGAACGGCAGCCACGGCCCCACGCCGGCGGTCATCAGGGCGGAGGCGAACAGCGAGGTGCACCCCAGCACGAACCCGAAGCCGGCCCCGAAGACCCGCCCGCCGAGGATCAGCAGGAAGAAGACGAACTCCACCCCGGCGGTGCCGGCGGAGACGGTGCGCAGGATCGCGTTGATCGCGCTGAGCACCCCGAGCACGGCCAGCACCCGCGCGTCCATGCCGCCCTCACTGAGCTCGGCCAGGACGACCGCCACGACCACCGGGAGCAGCGCCAAGAACAGGAACGGCGGATCCACTCGCGCCTCAGGCACCCGCAGCAGCAGCGGCCAGCAGAGCATCATCAGCCCGCCCAGCGACGCCATGCCGAGGACGGCCACGGAACGCCACGAGAGGGGGACGGCGGGCGCGCTCATGCCGTGACCGCGGTGTCCAGTGCGGCGACGACCTCGTCCACCCGCAGCCAGGGGGCGCCCAGCACCTTGGTGACCTGTGGCGCGAACGCGGGCGACTCGGCGACCACGCGGCGGGTCGGGCCGGCGGAGACGACCTCGCCCTCGGCCATCACCACGACGTCGTCGGCGGCCAAGGCGGTGAACTCCACGTCGTGGGTCGCGACCAGGACGGCGTGGCCCTCGTCCGCGAGCGTGCGGAGCATGCCGGCCAGCGACCGCTTCGCGGCGTAGTCCAGGCCGCGGGTGGGCTCGTCGAGCAGGACGACGTGGGGGCGGGCGACGAGCACGAGGGCGAGAGCCACGGCCAGGCGCTGGCCCTCGGAGAGGTCGCGCGGGTGGCGGTCGCCGGGGATTCCGGGGACCAGGCCGTCCAGGATCTCGCGGGTGCCGGGGCCGCCGGCCGCGCACTCCTCGTCGACGGTCTCGAGGTAGAGCAGGTCCGCCGAGCTCTGCGGCAGCAGTCCGACGACGTTGCGGCGCTCGGCCGGCCCGAGCCCGGCCGGATCGATGCCACCGGCGGTGACCGAGCCGTGCTGACGCCGGCCGGTCCCTTGCAGCGCCCACAGCAGCGAGGACTTGCCGGAGCCGTTGCGGCCCATGAGCGCGGTGACGCGCCCCGCTCCCAGGGTGAGGTCGAGCTCGCGGACGGCGACGGTTCGGCCGTGGGTCACGGTCAGCCCCCGCGCCGTCAGGGCGTCGGTGGTGGCGACCACCGCGTCAGGCCCCGGTGGGGTGAGGTCCAGGGTGCGGGCCTCGCGTCGGGCCTCGCGCACCGTCAGCGGGAGCGGGTGCCAGCCGGCGGCCCGACCGAGCTCCACGATCGGGGGCACGACGGGCGAGTGCGCCAGGAGCTCGGCCGGGCGGCCGACCTGGACCCGGCCGTCCCCGGTGAGCAGGCACATCCGGTCGGCGAACGGGATCACCCGCTCGAGGCGGTGCTCGGCGACCAGCACCGAGACCCCGAGGTCGTGCACGAGGCGGGTCAGCGTGGCCAGCACGTCCTCGGCGGCGGTGGGGTCGAGCGCGGACGTCGGCTCGTCGAGGACCAGGAGGCGCGGGTGAGTGGTGAGCACCGAGCCGATGGCCACCCGCTGCTGCTGGCCGCCCGACAGCGTGCGCAGGTCGCGGTGGCGCAGGTCGGCGATGCCCAGCAGGTCGAGCGTCTCCTCGACGCGCCGTCGCATGCTGTCCGGCGCCAGCCCGAGCTGCTCCATCCCGTAGGCGAGCTCCTCCTCGACGGTGTCGGTGACGAACCCCGCGGCCGGATCCTGACCGACGTACCCGATCACGTGGGCACGGTCGCGCGGCGCCGTGTGCAGGATGCTGGTGCCGTCGAGCAGCAGGTCGCCGCTCAAGGTGCCGCCGGTGAACCGCGGCACCAGCCCGGTCACCACCCCGAGCAGCGTGGACTTGCCGACGCCGGTCGGGCCCGAGACCAGGACGAGCTCGCCCTCCTCGATCGTGAGGTCGACCGCGTCCAGGACCCGCCGGTCGTCGTAGGCGAAGCAGATGCCGCGCAGCTCGATCATGACGCCACCTCCCGCGGGGGCGGGGCCGCCGCGGCGGCGACCACCCCGGTCAGGACCCCCACCAGCGCGACCAGGCTGATCTCGGGTGCCACCGACAGGTCGGGGTAGGCGATGAGCAGCTGGTGCTCGCTGACCCACCAGCCGGCGACCCCGGCGGCGAGGCCGGACGCGACGACCGCGAGCTCCGGCCACCGCCAGCGGTCGGGGCGGTAGCGGGTCCGCTCGACGCGGCGTCCCGCGCTCGCCAGGCCGGCCACGGCGACGACCACGCCGAGCCCGAGCATCGGCAGCGCGAGCAGCCGAGGGGCAGTCTGGTCGAGCAGCGCGTAGACACCGACGCAGACGCCGCACAGGCCGACCAGCATCAGGGCGCCCGTCGTACGCCGCTGGGCGCGAGTGAGCCCGGCGGCGCGGCCGTAGCCGCGAGTGTCCATCCCGGCGGCGAGGGCCAGCGAGCGCTCGAGGGCGTCCTCCAGCACCGGCACCAGGGTGCGGCGCAGCCGGCGCACCCGCCCGGTCTCCCCCGCGCGCAGTGACTGGGCGGCGCGGACCCGGCGCACGCTGTCGGCGAACTGCGGCAGCACGGTCACGGCCACGACCAGCGCCGTGCCGATCTCGTAGAGGGCGGGCGGCATCGAGCGCAGCAGCCGCTTCGGGTTCGCCAGGGCGTTGGCCGCGCCGATGCAGATGACGATGGTCGCGAGCCGCAGCCCGTCGTAGAGCCCGGCCAGCAGCGACTCCTGGGTGACCGGACCGAGCAGGGTGAACCCGAGGACCCAGTCGGGCAGCGGGACCGTCGGCAGGTCCAGCAGGAGGGTGCCCGGGTAGCTGCCGCCGAAGAGCAGGCGGAACACCACGCGGAGCACCACGATCGCCACGCCGAGCCAGACGTAGAGCCGGAACGAGCGGGCCCACGGCTGCTCCGAGCGGCGTGCCATGACCACCATGGTCGCGACCCCCACGAGCAGCAGGAGGACGAGCGGGTTCGTGGTCAGCGAGGCGGCCGTGGCAAGGCCAAGCGCCCACAGCCACCAGGCCACGGGATGCACGTCGCGCGGGAGCCGGGCCCCGCTCATCGCCGGCTCACGCCGATCCGGACCGGCGCCGCAGCAGGAACACCACGCCGGCCACGCCGAACAGCGTGCCGATCAGCGCCGGGGCGACGAAGGCGGGCAGGCCGTCGCCGGTCGGGTCCGTCGCCGGAGCCGTATCGCCGCGGGCTCGATCGTCCCGTGCGCTCGGGGTCGCGCTCGGCGAGGCGGCCCCAGGCTCGAGGCGCGGTCGCGCCTCGCCGCCGCGCTGGTCCCAGGACAGCGCCACGTAGCCGCCGTCGGGGACCGTCAGCGCACCCGCGCCCAGCCCTGAGTAGGTCCAGGTCCCCGACTCGCCGTCGGACCACCACAGCCCCCAGTAGGCGTCGGCCGGAGCGGTGGTGACGCAGGGGTCGTCCTGCGGGAGACCGCTCACCCGGCAGACGAACCCGGCCTGGCGCGCGGCGTAGGTGAGCGGGTGGCCGACCGAGACGAAGAGGTCCGCGGCCCGCTGGCCGCCGCCGTCTCGGTCGCAGACGGCATCGACACCGCCGCCCAGCTCGTGGAAGTCGACCACGACGGTGACGCCACCGCCGGAGCAGGGGGCGGCCACCGCGGCTGCCGCCTGAGCGGGTGCGGACGCGCCTCCGACCGCCGCGACCACCAGGGCCGCGGCGGTCAGGAGCAGCGCCGGAGAGGTCACGGCGAGGTCGCTCCGTCGTCGGTGTCCGAGGCGAACGCGAGGACGCCCAGGCCCTGCGCCGTGGCGTACTGCCACTGGGTGAGGCCCTCCGCCCCGATGCCCTTGCTCCGGGCTGCGTCGTAGGCGCGACGGTCGAAGGCGATGGCGCCGGCCTCACCGGCGAGTCCCTGGGGCTGCGAGTCGGAGTCGTCGACCTGCACAGCGCCCACCCAGCGGGCAGCCTGCTGCGCCGCCTCGCGGTCGCCGAGCTCGCCCAGTGCCTGACCGGCGACGCCCGTGCTGTTGGCGTTGCCGGGCTCGCCCGGCTGGGTGCCCCAGGAGCCGTCGGCGTTCTGCACCTCGGCGAGCCAGGCTGTGCCGGCACTGAGCACCGCCTCGATCTCGGCGTCGTCGGCCTGGTCTTGCAGCATGAGCAGCGCGGTCGCGGTGGTGTCGACGCTCCCGGCCGCCGACGGGTCGCCGTCGCAGTCCTGGTCGGGGGAGGACGCCGGGCTGAAGCTCTCCCGGAAGAAGCCCTCCTCGCACTGCTGCCGGAGCAGCCACTGCGTCGCCGCCGCCGCCTGCGGGTGGTCGGCCGCGTCCAGGGCGTGGGCGGCGAACGCCTGACCGAGCGTGTTGGCGTACTGGTAGTCGACCTTGCCGTTCGTGCGGTCGAAGAGCCGGCCCTCCAATCGCGGATCATCGCTGACGTGGTCGGCGACCCTCGCGATGAGGTCGACGCCGCCGTAGCCGGGCGCGGCATCGACCAGCTGCGCGAAGACCGCCGACTTGGCGGCAGCTCCGCCCACGTCACCGGTGACTTCGCCGCCCTTCTCGTCGGGGAAGCTGTAGGAGATGTAGCCGGCCACGACCGGCTCGAACCCCTTCTCCATCTCGTCGAGGACCGCCGGGTCGGCGCCGGCCGCCTCGAGCGCCAGCGCGGCGTCGATGTTGCGGCCGCAGTAGTCGGGGCACGCGCCGTCCAGCAGCCCGTCGGTCATATGGCCGCTCAGCCAGGCCACCGCGGTATCGGCCGGCGTGCGGCCGGGGCTGTCGCCGGCCGGCGGCGACTCCGACTCCGACTCCGGCGATCCGCACGACACCGCGGTGCCGGCCACGAGGGTGAGGGCCGCGGCCAGCAGGCCGGCGGGTCGCCCGAAGGCAGGCTTTCTCATGAGGTTCCTCTCCGCTGCACACGGCGGAGGCGTCCAGGCCCGTTGCCTGGGGGGCGCCACCGCTGCTTGTCCTCGACAGCGTGTGATCGGACGCGTCACTCCAGGTGCTCCGGCTCGCATCAAGGTCCCTGGGGACCTCGATGCCTACGGTTGCGGGTCAGCGCCGGAATCGGACCGGCTTCCCCTGGCGTGGGCGTGATGGTCGTGCAGGCACACCCTAGCAACGTCGGGCGGCCCCCGGGTGACGACAGGCACCATGCGAATATGACGGCCGGGGGCAGCCCCCCGATCCGCATGGGGACGGAGAAGCAGGCATGAGCGAGGCCCAGGAGGGGCAGCGGACCGAGCGGTCGGGTCCCGGGGTCGACCAGCGGCTGTTCAGCGCGGTGCTGGACGCCGTGCCGGATGCGGTCGTCGTCGTCGACGGGACCGGGCGGATCCGCATCGCCAACACCCAGGTGCGCGAGGTCTTCGGCTACGAGCAGCACGAGCTGGAGGGCCAGCAGGTCGAGATGCTGATCCCGTCCCGGGCCCGCGAGGGGCACCCGCAGCGGCGCTCGGGCTACCCCCGACGCCCCATGGGTCTGCTGAAGCTCGCCGCGGTGCGCAAGGGCGGGGCCGAGTTCCCAGCCGAGATATCGCTCGCGCCGGTCGCGATCGGCGCCGGTGACCCGCTGACCGTCGCCACCGTGCGCGACATCACCGAGCGGCTGCGCCTGGAGGACGACGCCGAGCGCGCCCGCAACGACCTGCTGGCGACCGTGACCCACGAGCTGCGGACCCCGCTGACCTCCATCCTCGGGTACGCCGAGGTGATGAACGACCTCGGCGCGTCCGAGCTCGGCGACCGGGCGCGCCGCATGCTCGACGTCGTGCGGCGCAATGCCGAGCGCGAGCTCAAGCTCGTCACCGACCTGCTCGACGTCGCGGTCGGCGCGCTCGGCCAGACCAAGCTCACGCTCGGCACCGTCGACGTCGTCGCCCTCCTGCACGAGTCCCGCGCCGCGCACGCGGAGACCGCTCGCGCCGCCGGCCTCGAGCTGGTCGTGGCCACCGCCGCGCAGGACCCCGGACTGACGACCCACGGCGACGGGCACCGGCTGCTGCAGGTGCTCGACAACCTGGTGAGCAACGCGCTGAAGTTCTCACCGCCCGGCGGCGTGGTCACGCTCACGGCCGAGGGCCTCGCCGACAGCGTGGTCATGTCGGTGGGCGACAGCGGCGAGGGGATCCCGCTGGAGGACCAGGCGCGGATCTTCGAGCGCCTTCAGCGCGGCAGCAACGCCCTGGCCGCGCAGTCGCCCGGCGCCGGCCTCGGTCTGTCGATCGTCCAGTCCATCGTCACGGCGCACCGTGGCACGGTCTCCATCGAGAGCCGGCCGGGGGCCGGGACGCTCGTCACGGTGCAGCTCCCTCGCTCCCCCGCGACGCCGTAGGCATCAGTCCGCCGAGACTCGGTAGACGCCATCCTGCGAACGGTACGGCGGGGGCCTCCCGACCGGGAGGCCCCCGGATCAGGTCAGCTTCTCCAGGATCAGCTCGCGCACCCGGCCCGCATCGGCCTGGCCGCGCATCTCCTTCATGACCGCCCCGATCAGGGCGCCCGCGGCGGCGACCTTGCCGTCGCGGATCTTGTCGGCCACGTCGGGGTTGGCGGCGATGGCGGCATCGACCGCGGCACCGAGCGCGCCGTCGTCGGAGACGACGGCCAGACCGCGGGCGGCCACGATCTCCTCCGGGGTGCCCTCACCGGCGATCAGACCGTCGAACACCTGGCGGGCCAGCTTGTCGTTGACGGTGCCCGCGTCGACCAGCGCCTGGACGGCCGCGACCTGCGCGGGGCTCACCCCGAGGTCGACGACGTCCACGCCCGCGTCGTTGGCGCGTCGGGCGAGCTCGGAGCTCCACCACTTGCGCGCCGCCTGCGGCGAGGCGCCGGCGGCGACGGTCTCCTCGATCGCGACGAGCACGCCGGACGCGACGACGTCGCGCATCTCCAGGTCGGTGTAGCCCCAGTCGGCCTGCAGCCTGGCCCGACGCTCGACCGGGTTCTCGGGCAGCGTGCCGCGCAGCTCCTCGACCCACTCCCGGCTGGGCGCGACCGGCACCAGGTCGGGCTCGGGGAAGTAGCGGTAGTCGTCCGCGTCTGACTTGGCGCGGCCGCTCGTGGTGACGCCGGTGTCCTCGTGCCAGTGGCGCGTCTCCTGGAAGATCGAGCCCTCCGCCTCCAGCACCGCCGCGTGCCGCTGCATCTCGTAGCGCACCGCGCGCTCGACGGAGCGGAACGAGTTGACGTTCTTGGTCTCCGTGCGGGTGCCGAGGGTGCCCGAGCCCTTGGGCGACAGGGAGAGGTTGACGTCGGCGCGCAGGTTGCCCTGGTCCATCCGCGCCTCGGACACGCCGAGCGCGAGGATCAGGTCGCGCAGCTGGCTGACGTAGGCGCGAGCCACGGCCGGGGCCTTCGCGCCGGCGCCCATGATCGGCTTGGTGACGATCTCGATGAGCGGGATCCCCGCGCGGTTGTAGTCCACCAGCGAGTAGTCGGCGCCGTGGATGCGCCCGGTCGAGCCGCCGACGTGCAGCGACTTGCCGGTGTCCTCCTCCATGTGGGCGCGCTCGATCTCCACGCGGAAGGTCTCGCCCTCCACCTCAACATCCATCCAGCCCTCGAAGCAGATCGGCTCGTCGTACTGGGAGGTCTGGAAGTTCTTCGGCATGTCCGGGTAGAAGTAGTTCTTCCGGGCGAAGCGGCACCACTCGGCGATCTCGCAGTTGAGCGCCAGCCCGATCCGGATCGCGGACTCCACGGCCTTGCCGTTGACCACCGGCATCGCGCCGGGCAGCCCCAGGCAGGTCGGGCAGACCTGGGTGTTCGGCTCCCCGCCGAACACCGCCGGGCAGCCGCAGAACATCTTGGTCGCGGTGTTGAGCTCGACGTGGACCTCCAGGCCGAGCGCCGGGTCGTACGCTGCCAGCACGTCGTCGAACGGGACCAGGGTCTCGGTCATCGGGTCACTCCTGTCAGGGCCGGTGCGCGGTCGAGCAGCGGGCCGCCCCACCTGTCGGCGAGCAGCGCCTCGAGGGCGGCGCCCACGCGGTAGACCCGGTCGTCGGCCATGGTCGGGGCGAGGATCTGCACGCCCACGGGCAGGCCGTCCTCGTCGGCGAGGCCGCCGGGCACCGAGATGCCCGGGACGCCCGAGAGGTTGGCCGGGATGGTCGCGAGGTCGTTGAGGTACATCGCGATCGGGTCGTCGAGCTTCTCCCCCAGCTTGAACGCCGTGGTCGGCGCCGTGGGCGAGACCAGCACGTCGGCCTTCTCGAACGCGGCGTCGAAGTCACGCGAGATCAGCGTGCGGACCTTCTGCGCCTGGCCGTAGTAGGCGTCGTAGTAGCCGCTGGATAGCGCGTAGGTGCCCAGGATGATCCGTCGCTTCACCTCGTCGCCGAAGCCGGCGTCGCGGGTGGCGCGCATGACGTCCTCCGCGCTCGGGCTCTCGATGCCCTCGGGAATGACCCGCAGGCCGTAGCGCATGGCGTCGAACTTCGCGAGATTGCTGGACGCCTCCGCCGGCAGGATCAGGTAGTAGGTGGCGAGCGCGTGGACGAAGGTCGGGCAGGACACCTCGACCACCTCGGCACCGGCGCCGACCATCAGGTCGACGGCCTCCTGGAAGCGCGCCTGCACGCCGTCCTGGTAGCCCTCCCCGCCGAGCTCCTTGACCACGCCGACGCGGACGCCGGTCAGGTCGCCCGTGGCGCCGCGACGAACCGCGTCGGTGAGGTCGGGCACGGACTGGGTGATCGAGGTGGAGTCCAGCGGGTCGTGGCCGCCGATGAGCTCGTGCAGCAGGGCGGCGTCGAGGACCGTGCGGGTGACCGGGCCGACCTGGTCGAGGGAGTTGGCCAGGGCGACCAGCCCGTAGCGCGAGACCGAGCCGTAGGTCGGCTTGACCCCGACCGTGCCGGTGACGGCGCCGGGCTGGCGGATCGAGCCGCCGGTGTCGGTGCCGAGCGCGAGCGGCGCCTCGAAGGCGGCCACGGCCGCGGCCGAGCCGCCGCCGGAGCCACCGGGGATGCGGTCCAGGTCCCAGGGGTTGTGGGTGGGCCCGTAGGCGGAGTGCTCGGTGGAGGAGCCCATCGCGAACTCGTCCATGTTGGTCTTGCCCAGGATCGGCAGCCCGGCCGCGCGCAGCCGGCGTACGACCGTCGCGTCGTAGGGCGGCACCCAGCCCTCGAGGATCTTCGACCCGCAGGTCGTGGGCAGCCCCTCGGTGGTCAGCACATCCTTGACCGCGATCGGCACCCCGTCGAGCGCCGAGGCGGGCCGGCCGGCGGCGCGGCGCGCGTCGGACTCGGCCGCCTGCGCCAGTGCGCCCTCGGCGTCGACGTGCAAGAAGGCGTGGACCGCGCCGTCGACCGCGCCGATGCGGTCGAGCTGGGCCTGGGTGATCGCGACCGAGGTGGTCTCCCCCGCGGCCAGGGCGTCGGCCAGCTGGGCGGCGGTGCGCCGGGTCAGGTCGCCTCCGGTGCTCACTGCTCGTCCCCCAGAATCCGCGGGACCATGAAGCGCTGCTGGTCGGAGGCCGGAGCGCCGGACAGCGCCTGCTCGGCCGTGAGGCTGGGCGTGACGACGTCCTCGCGGAACACGTTGGTCAGCGGCATCGGGTGCGACGTGGGCGGCACGTCCTCACCGGCCACCCCGCTGATCGAGGCGACCGACTCGAGGATGACCGAGAGCTGGGGGGCCAGGTGGTCGAGCTCCGCGTCGTCGAGGTCGATCCGGGCGAGGTCGGCGAGGTGTGCGACCTCCTCCCTGGTGATTTCAGGCATGGGCCAATCCTAGGGTGAGCCCCCGGCGCACCCGTCGGCGGTTTGCGCGAGCCGCCGCGCAGGAGGGGCCGCCCACCCTCGGGTGAGCGGCCCCTCCTCGGGTCGTGCTGGGTCAGCAGGGCTTGATCTTGGCCAGCGCGCGGGTGCCGCCGTTGCCCATCTGGGACTGGAACACCGAGACCTCGAGGCGGAAGCCGGGCTTGTTGGCGATGACGACGGAGCCGACCCGGGAGATCCTGCCCTTCTTGACCAGGCCGGAGTTGAACTTCCGCTTGGTCGCCTCGCCCTTGTTGAGGACCCTGACCTGGCCACCGGTGGGCCCGGCGCCCTTGCGGTTGTCCAGGCGGGCGAACACGCGGTACTTGCCGGCGCCGGCCGGGGTCTTGCAGGCCTGCAGCTGGGCGCCGGAGAGGCCCATCACCTTCTGGAAGTTCTTGCCCGCGCGGGCAGCGTCGTCGGGAGCGGCGCTCGCCGCGTGGGTCGGAATGAGGAGGAAGGAGGCGGCGATGGCTGCCCCGATGGCTCGCTTCGTGGTCATCATGGGAGGGACTGTGGCACGGCTGCGGACGGGTTGGGGCGAATTCTCCGCGCGCAGCCTGACCGAATCCGGTCGCGGCAAGGATCGGCCACGGACCGCCCGTCCTCAGTCGTCCTCGTCCGGCTCGGCGACGTCCGGGCCCTGCTCCAGCAGCCGCTTGAACCCGCCCTCGTCGAGGATCGGGACCTTCAGCTGCTCGGCCTTGTCGGCCTTGGAGCCGGCGCTCTCGCCGACGACGACGTAGTCGGTCTTCTTCGACACCGAGCCGGAGGCCTTGCCCCCGCGGCTGAGGATCGCCTCCTTCGCGGAGTCGCGGGAGAAGTCGACGAGCGAGCCGGTGACCACGATGGTCAGACCCTCGAGGGTGCGGGGGGTGGACTCGTCGCGGGCGTCCTCCATGGTGACGCCCGCGGCCTCCCACTTGTCGACGATCTCGCGGTGCCACTCGACGGCGAACCACTCGATGACCGCCTCGGCGATCGTCGGCCCGACTCCCTCGGCGGCGGCCAGCTCGGCCTCGGTGGCGCCTCGGATCGCCGCCATGGAGCCGAACTCCTGGGCCAGGGCCCGAGCCGCGGTAGGGCCGACGTGGCGGATGGACAGCGCCACCAGCACCCGCCACAGCGGCACGGACTTGGCGTGGTCCAGGTTGTCGAGCAGCCGGCGACCGTTGGCCGACAGCACCCGGCCCTCCACGGCGTGGTCGGCCTCGGTCTTCTTGGCCGCGCGGGTGAACAGGTCGGTGCGCAGCAGGCGGTCCTCGTCGAGGTCGAACACGTCGCCCTCGTTGCCGACGACCTCGGCCTCCAGCAGCGCCGTGGCCGCCTCGTAGCCGAGCCCCTCGATGTCGAAGGCGCCGCGACCGGCGACGTGGAAGACCCGCTCGCGCACCTGGGCGGGGCAGAACTGGTGGTTGGGGCAGCGCAGGTCCTTGTCGCCCTCCTTCTGCTGCGCCAGCGGGGTGGCGCAGGTGGGGCACTCGGTGGGCATCACCCACTCGGGGAGGCCCTCCGGCCGCAGCGCCAGCACCGGGCCGAGGATCTCGGGGATCACGTCGCCGGCCTTGCGCAGGATGACGGTGTCGCCCGGGCGGACGTCCTTGCGCCGGACCTCGTGGGCGTTGTGGAGGGTGGCGTTCTCGACGGTGGAGCCGGCCACGAGCGTCGGAACCATCACGCCGTACGGCGTGACGCGGCCGGTGCGGCCGACGTTGACCCGGATGTCGAGGAGCTCGGCGTTGACCTCCTCGGGGGGGTACTTGAAGGCGATCGCCCAGCGCGGCGCGCGGCTGGTCGAGCCGAGGCGCCGCTGCAGGGACACGTCATCGACCTTGACCACGACGCCGTCGATCTCGTAGGGCACGATCGTGTGCCGGTGCTCGCCGGCGTGGGCGATGTAGGCCTGGACTCCCTCGAGCGTGGGCAGGACCCGCACCTGGTCGGAGATCGGCAGCCCCCACGCGCGCAGGGCGTCGTAGGCCATCGACTGCGCCGTGGGCTCGAAGCCCTCCCGCGCGCCGATGCCATGGCAGACCATCCCCAGTGCCCGGGTGGCGGTGACGCGGGGGTCCTTCTGTCGCAGGGAGCCGGCGGCGGCGTTGCGGGGGTTGGCGAACATCGGCTTGCCGGCGTCGGTCATCGACTCGTTGAGCCGCTCGAACGCCTCTCGCGGCAAGAACACCTCCCCGCGGACCTCCAGCAGGTCGGGCACGGCGTAGGCCTCGGACGGCTGCAGCCGGTGCGGCACGGAGTCGATGGTCTTGACGTTGGGCGTGACGTCCTCGCCGGTGCGACCGTCGCCACGGGTGAGCGCGCGCACCAGGCGGCCCTTCTCGTAGAGCAGGTTGATCGCGAGGCCGTCCACCTTGAGCTCGCAGAGCAGGTCGGGCGACTCGACGCCGTCGCGGGCCAGCCGGGCGTGCCAGCCGGCGAGCTCGTCGTAGGAGAACGCGTTGTCGAGGGACTCCATGCGCTGCAGGTGGTCCACCGCGGTGAACTCGGTCGAGACCGCTCCCCCGACCTTCTGCGTCGGGGAGTCGGGCGTGCGCAGCTCCGGGAACTCCTCCTCCAGCTCCTCGAGGCGCCGCAGCCGACGGTCGAAGTCGGCGTCGGAGAGCGTGGGGTCGTCGAGGACGTAGTAGCGCCAGCGGGCGTCCTCGACCTGCTCCACCAGCTGGTGGTGCTCGTCGCGGGCCTCGGGGGTGGCAGGGGTCGGGGCGGCAGTCGGCTCCTCGGCGGCGTCGCTCATGGGGACATCTTGCCGCCTGGCGCCGACGGTGCCGATCGGCCGGTCCGGCCGCGGCCGCCTCCCAGCACACTCCGCAGGACGGCCGGGACCTCGATCTCAGCCAACGGAAAAGAAAACCTCTTGGCGGGGAATGGGTCTCGTGCCTAGAGTGTTCGGGATGAAACGGAACAGTTCCGTTTCATAGATGTGCGAGCGAGGAGCACCCCATGACCGACGTCGACGCTCCGAGCGAGCGGGCCGCCCAGCGACCCCGGGTAGAGGGCGACCGGGAGCAGGAGATCCTCGAGGCCGCCCTGGCGGCGCTCGCCGAGGTCGGCTACGACCGGCTCACCATGGACGCCGTCGCCGCCCGGGCCCGGGCGTCGAAGGCGACGCTGTACCGGCGGTGGAACGACAAGGCCAGCCTCGTGATCGACGCCTTGATGGCTCAGAAGGACGAGTTCGCGGCGCCCGACACCGGCAGCCTGCGGGGCGACCTGGTCGCCTCGTTCTGCGGGATCGGAGGGCTGACCGACACCAAGCAGATCGGGGTCGTCGCGAGCGTGCTGACCGCGATCAGCCGGGACGCGACGTTCGCGGAGAAGTTCCGCGCCGACTTCATCGCCCCCAAGGCCGAGACCAGCCGGCTCGTCTACGAGCGGGCCCAGGCCCGCGGCGAGCTCGGCCCGGACGTCGACGTCGACCTGCTCGCAACTGCCGTGCCCGGCATCGTCCTGCACCGCCTCTTCCTGCTCGGGGAGCTCCCCGACGTGGACCTCGTCACCCGTGTCATCGACCAGATCGTCCTGCCCGCCGCCACCTGCGGCGCGCAGTCCCAGCCCGTCACGAAAGAAGACTCATGACCGACGTCCGGACGGCCGGGGGACCCACCCCGGAGCCCACACAGGAGCGCACGCTCCACCTCGGGTGGGCTCTGGTGCTCATCTCGATGGCCCAGCTGATGGTGGTGCTCGACGCCTCCATCGCCAACATCGCCCTGCCCTTCATCGGCGACGACCTGAACATCGACCAGGCCAACCTGACCTGGATCGTCACGGGCTACGCCCTGGCGTTCGGTGGTCTGCTCCTGCTGGGCGGCCGACTCGGCGACCTCTACGGTCGCCGCCGGATCTTCATGATCGGCCTGGTCGTCTTCGCCGTCGCCTCGCTCCTGGGCGGGTTCGCCCAGAACGAGGCGCTGCTGCTCGGATCGCGGGGCCTCCAGGGTCTCGGCGCGGCGCTCGCCTCCCCCGCGGCGCTCGCCCTGATCACCACGACGTTCCCGGCCGGCCCGCCCCGCAACCGGGCGTTCGCCGTCTACGCCGCCATGTCCGGCGCCGGGGCCGCGGTCGGCCTGATCCTCGGCGGCTGGCTCACCGGCCTCGACCCGCTCCTGGGCCTCGAGGGCTGGCGCTGGACCTTCCTGATCAACGTGCCGATCGGCCTCGTCGCCGCGTTCTTGGCCCCGCGCTTCCTCAACGAGTCCGAGTCGCACCCGGGTCAGCTCGACATCCCCGGCGCCATCACCGGCACCCTGGGCCTGCTCGGCCTGGTCTACGGCTTCAGCCGCGCCGGCGAGGAGGCGCACGGCTGGGGTGACACGTGGACCATCGCGTCCCTGGCCGCCGGCGTCGTGCTACTCGCGATCTTCGCCATCATCGAGTCTCGGGTGAAGCACCCGCTGCTGCCGGTCCGGGTCTTCGCCAACCGCACCCGCGCCACCAGCTTCCTGGTGATGGCGCTGGTCCCGGCGGCGATGTTCGCGATGTTCTACTTCCTGAGCCTCTTCATCCAGCTCGTGGTGGGCTACAGCCCGCTGCGCGCGGGCTTCGCGTTCCTGCCGTTCTCGATCGGCATCGTGTTCGGCGCGGCGCTCTCCTCCAACCTGGTGAACCGGATCAACCCCCGCTACATCGCCGGCGTCGGCACGATCATGGCCGTCGGCGCGCTGGTGGGCTTCTCGATGCTCGAGGTCCCGACCAGCACCGAGGCCCTCCTGGCCGTGACCCCGGACAACCCGCTCGGCGCGGACGTCAACTACTGGACCGCGATCTTCCCGTTCATCATGCTGATGTCGGTCGGCATGGGCATGGTGTTCGTGCCGCTCACCCTCACCGCGGTGCACCACCTGCGCGCCGAGGACTCCGGCATCGGGTCGGGCGTGCTCAACACGATGCAGCAGGTCGGCGGCGCGCTCGGCCTGGCCATCCTGGGCACGGTCTCGCTGCACTACGCCGAGGGCACCAAGAGCGCCCTCGCCGGCGACCTGGTCGCCCGGGGCATTCCACCCGTCGATGCGGGGCGGTTGGCCTTCCTCGGCTCGTTCACCGAGGGCGCGTCGGCGGCCTTCCTGGTCGGCGCCGGACTGATCGCGATCGGCTCGGTGGCCATCTGGGCCTTCCTCAACGTCAAGCACGAGGAGCTGGCCACGGACGGCCCCGAGGGCGAGGTCCACGTCGGCTGAGCCCGACGGCGCGTACGACGGCCCGGTCGCCCCTCGCGGGGTGGCCGGGCCGTCGGCCAGGTCAGGCTCAAGACAGGTGACGCGCGCTGGCGGTGAGCAGACGCAGCACCGACCCCGACCACGCGGGCGTCGCCCCGGACAGGCCGCAGGTGGGCGAGAGCGCGAGTGTGTCCCCGAGCGTGGCGACGTCCAGGCCGACCAGGTCGAGCCAGCGCAGCACCCGCTCGGTGACCTCGGTGTCGCTGGGCGCGGTGGCGGGGTCGCGAGACGCGACGACGCCGAGGACGACCGTCTCCCCCGCGTCCAGGGCCTCGGCCAGCGCCTCGTGGTCGCGCGCGGAGAGCGTGTCCAGGTCGGCCGAGAGCCCGCGAGCGCCGGCGCCGCGCAGCAGCGCCCACGGCGACTCGGGGGCGCAGGAGTGCACCCAGGGCTCGGCGTCCTCGGCGGCGATGGCCTCCAGGACCCACTGGAGGTGCTCGGAGGCCTCGGGCGGGTGCACGGTGCGGTGTCGACCGAAGCCCGACGCCGTGGGCACCCGGCCACCCAGCACGGCGGCCAGCGATGGCTCGTCGACCTGGACGACCAGCCGTTCGACGCCCGGCAGCCGCCGGCGCAGGTCGCGGACGTGGGTGCGCACGCCCTCGGCGAGAGCCTGGGCGAGGTCGCGGCGCGCGCCCACGTCGGAGAGCACCTTGTCGCCGCGCGGCTTCTCGACGCTCGCCGAGAGGGTCCACGGGCCGGCGACCTGCACCTTGAAGCTCCCGGTCAGCCCCTGGGCCTGCTCCTCGAGCCCGTCGAGGTCCTGCGCGAGCAGGCTACGGGCCCGGCGGTGGTCGACCCCGGAGGCGTCGGTGAGCCGCCAGCCGGCCGGCTGCAGGTCGACCCCCAGACCGTCGGTCACCGCCAGGGCGCGCCCGAGCATGCCGGCGGGTGCGCCGCGACCCGGCACCTCGGGCAGGTGCGGCAGGTCGGGCAGCTCCCCGAGGACCACCCGCACCGCCTCGTCGTACGACGCCTGGTCACCGCCGGGCATCGACCCGACGCCGGTGGCAATCATGTGGTGGCCGCGATGGTCGCGGAGCCGACCACCCGGCTGCCGTCGTAGATGACGGCGGCCTGGCCCGGGGCGATGCCGAAGGCCGGGTCGAGCAGCTCGATGTCGACGTGCTCGCCGTCGGTGGCCACGACCGCACGGTGCTCGTCGCCGTGGGCGCGCAGCTGGACGGTCGCCTCGAGGCGCACCGGCACGCTGCCGCACCAGCGCGGCTTGATCCCGCTGAGCCGGTGCACCGCGAGGCGATGGCGCGGACCGACCGTGACGGTGCCGGACACCGGCTCGATGTCGAGCACGAAGCGCGGCTTCCCGTCGGCCGCAGGCACCCCGAGCCGCAGCCCCTTGCGCTGCCCGATCGTGAAGCCGTAGGTGCCGTCGTGGCGGCCCAGCTCCTCACCGGTGGCGTCGTCGACGATCGCCCCACCGTGGTTGGGCGCGCGATCGCCGAGCTTCTCGCGCAGCCAGCCGGCGTTGTCGCCGTCGGCGACGAAGCAGATGTCGTGGCTGTCGGGCTTGGCGGCGACCAGCAGCCCCCGCTCGGCCGCCTCCTCACGCACCACCGACTTGGGCGAGTCGCCGAGCGGGAACAGCGAGTGCGCGAGCTGGTGCTGGTCGAGGACGCCGAGGACGTAGGACTGGTCCTTGCCGTGGTCGACCGCGCGATGCATCTCGATCAGCCCGTCGTCTCCGGTGCGCAGCTGCGCGTAGTGGCCCGTGGCGACCGCGTCGAAGCCGAGTGCCAGCGCGCGGTCGAGCACCGCCGCGAACTTGATCTTCTCGTTGCAGCGCAGGCACGGGTTGGGTGTGCGGCCGGCGGCGTACTCGTCCATGAAGTCCTCGACCACGTCCTCGTGGAAGCGCTCGCTGAGGTCCCACACGTAGAAGGGGATGCCGATGACATCGGCCGCTCGTCGCGCGTCGTTACTGTCCTCGATCGTGCAGCAGCCGCGGGCGCCGGAGCGGTACGACGCCGGGTTGCGCGAGAGCGCCAGGTGGATGCCGGTGACGTCGTGGCCGGCGTCGGCGGCACGAGCCGCGGCGACCGCCGAGTCGACGCCGCCGGACATGGCGGCCAGGACTCTCATCGTGATGCTGCCCGGGCCCGTTCGACGCACGGGCCGATCGCCTCGATGAGCGCCTCGACGTCGGCCTCGGTCGAGGTGTGGCCGAGCGAGAAGCGCAGCGAGCTGCGCGCCTCGTCATCGGCGCGACCCATCGCCAGCAGCACGTGGGAGGGCTGCGGCACGCCGGCCGAGCAGGCCGACCCGGTCGAGCACTCGATGCCGCGGGCGTCGAGCAGCATCAGCAGCGAGTCGCCCTCGCAGCCGGGGAAGCTGAGGTGGGCGTTGCCGGGCAGCCGGTGTACGGGGTCGCCGTTGACGATCGCGTCGGGGACGGCCTCGAGCACACCGGCGATCAGCCGGTCGCGCAGCGCGGCGACCCGGGCGGCGTGCTCGGCCTGGTGCTTCACCGCGAGCTCGACCGCGGCCGCGAAGCCAGCGATGGCCGGGGTGTCGATGGTGCCGCTACGAATGTCGCGCTCCTGCCCGCCGCCGTGGACCAGTGCGGTGACCTCGAGCTCGCGCCGTACGACGAGCGCGCCGACGCCGTAGGGTCCGCCCAGCTTGTGACCGGTCAGCGTGAGCGCGTCGACACCCGACTTCGCGAAGTCGATCGGCACCGTCCCGACGGCCTGGACCGCGTCGGTGTGCACCGGGATGCCGTGCTCGGCGACCAGCGCCACGACCTCGTCGATCGGCTGCACGGTGCCGACCTCGTTGTTGGCCCACATGACCGAGAGCAGCGCCACGGTCTCGGGCTCCCGCTCGATGAGGGCGCGCAGCGCGTCGAGGTCGATCCGCCCGTCGCGGTCGACCGGCACCAGGTCGACCTGGGCGCCCTCGTCCTCGCCGAGCCAGAAGACCGGGTCCAGGACGGCGTGGTGCTCGATGGCGGTGACCAGGATCCGGTTGCGACGGGGGTCGGCGGCCTGGCGGGCCCAGTAGATGCCCTTGAGCGCGAGGTTGTCGGCCTCGGTGCCGCCGGCGGTGAAGACCACCTCGCCGGGGCGGCAGTTGAGCGCCTGGGCGATGGTCTCGCGCGACTCCTCCACGATCCGCCGCGCCCGGCGCCCCGAGGCGTGCAGCGAGCTCGGGTTGCCGACGTCCAGCAGGTGCGCGGTGAGCGCCTCCACGGCCGGCTGCACCATCGGGGTGGTGGCGGCGTGGTCGAGATAGACGACCCGGTTCGGGCTGGTGGCGCTCATGTCATGGTCAAGGGTACGGCGCACCCCTCCGCGGCCGGTCGGCAGAGCCGGTATCCGAGGGATGGATACCCGGCTGACCGGGTATCCCGGGGGCGGTCCTACAGCAGCACCAGGTCGTCGCGGTGCACGACCTCGCGCTCGTACGCCGCGCCGAGGTCGCGCTTGAGGTCCTGGGAGCTCCGGCCGAGCAGCTGCGGCACCTCGTCGGCGTCGAAGTTGACCAGCCCGCGCGCGACGACGGCGCCGTCGGGGCCGGCCAGGTTGACCGGGTCACCGGCGGTGAAGCGCCCGAGGACGCCGGTGATGCCGGCGGCCAGGAGGGAGGCGCGGCGCTCGACGACGGCGCGGACGGCTCCGGCGTCCAGCACCAGCGTGCCCTGGGGGTCGGTGGCGTGGGCGAGCCACAGCAGGCGCGTGGGGCGACGACGGCCGGTGGCGTGGAAGAGGGTGCCGACCGGGTCACCGGCCAGCGCAGCGGCGGCCTGGTCGGCGGCGGCCAGGACGACCGGGATGCCGGCACCGGTGGCGATGCGCGCCGCCTCGATCTTGGTCTGCATGCCGCCGGTGCCCACACCGGACGCGCCGGCGCGGCCGATCCGCACGTGGTCGAGCTCGGCGTACGACGTCACCTCGGGCACCAGGGCGGCGCCGGGCTGCCGCGGGTCGGCGTCGTAGAGGCCGTCGACGTCGGAGAGCAGCACCAGCAGGTCCGCGTGCACCAGGTGTGCGACCAGCGAGGCGAGCCGGTCGTTGTCGCCGAAGCGGATCTCGTTGGTCGCCACCGTGTCGTTCTCGTTGACGATCGGGAGCACGCCGAGCTCGAGCAGCTTGGCCAAGGTGGAGAAGGCGTTGCGGTAGTGCGAGCGGCGGGTCACGTCGTCGAGGGTGAGCAGGACCTGTCCGGCAACGACGCCGTGGCGGGCGAGCTCCTCGGTGTAGCGGTGGACGAGCAGCCCTTGGCCGACCGAGGCGGCCGCCTGCTGGGCCGCGAGGGCCCGTGGGCGCCGCTTCAGCCCGAGCGGCGCGAGCCCCGCGGCGATCGCACCGGACGACACCAGCACGACTTCGGCGCCGCGGGTGCGCGCCGCGGCCAGCACGTCGACGAGACGACTCACCGTCTCCGGGTCGATCCCGCCGGCGGCGGTGGTGAGCGACGACGAGCCGACCTTCACGACGATCCGGCGGGCGTCGGTCACCACCGGCCGCTGGCCGGTGGTCATGCGTCGGGGTCGCTCTCAGCCCAGTCAGGGTCGTCGGCGGAGCCGATGGTGTAGGCCTTGGGGCCGAACTTCTCCGGCTTGTCGAGGCGGCGGGCCACGTCGGCGCGGGTCTCGTTCTCCCCGCGCTCCGGCATGGCCTCCTCGATCGCGCGGCGGCGGCCGTGGGCGGGACGCTTCTCCTCGAACCGCTCGTCCTCGCCGCGGCGGGCGAGGTTCTCCGCGCCGGCGTCGATGCCCGGCTTGAAGTCGAAGACCACCGCGTTGTCGTCCTGGCCGATGATGACGGTGTCGCCCTGCTCGGCGCCGAGCTGCAGGAGCCGGGTCTCGACCCCGAGCCGGTTGAGCCGGTCGGCGAGGAAGCCCACGGCCTCGTCGTTGCTGAAGTTGGTCTGGCGCACCCACCGCTCCGGCTTGGTGCCGCGCACGCGCCACCCGTCCTCGGTGTGCGTCACCGTGAAGTCGTCGCCGCCATCGGCGCTCGGCGGGCGCAGCACGATCCGCTGCGCCTCGACGACCTCGCGTTCGGCACGCGCCGCCATCACGATCTCGGCCATCGCGAAGGTCAGCTCGCGCATCCCCTCGCCGCTGGCGGCCGAGACCGGGAACACGCGCAGCCCGCGGGCCCGCAGGTCCTCGATGGTGATGTCGGCGATGTCGCGCCCGTCGGGCACGTCGATCTTGTTGAGCGCGACCAGTCGCGGCCGGTCCTCCAGGCCGCCGTAGCGCGCGAGCTCGTTCTCCATGACATCGAGGTCCTCGACGGGGTTGCGGCCCGGCTCCATGGTGGCGGTGTCGATCACGTGCACCAACGCCGCGCAGCGCTCGATGTGGCGCAGGAAGTCGTGGCCGAGGCCGCGGCCCTCGCTGGCGCCCTCGATCAGGCCGGGTACGTCGGCGACGGTGAACGTCGTGTCCCCGGCGGTGACCACGCCGAGGTTGGGCACCAGGGTGGTGAAGGGGTAGTCGGCGATCTTCGGCCGGGCCCGCGAGATCGAGGCGATCAGGCTCGACTTGCCGGCGCTGGGGAAGCCCACCAGGCCGATGTCGGCGACGACCTTGAGCTCCAGTGCGATGTCCAGCTCGTCGCCCGGCTCGCCGAGCAGCGCGAAGCCGGGCGCCTTGCGCTTGGAGCTCGCGAGGGCCGCGTTGCCGAGGCCGCCGCGCCCGCCCTGGGCGATGACCAGCTCGGTGCCGGGGCCGACGAGGTCCGCCAGGACGTTGCCGTCGGCGTCGGTCACGACGGTGCCCTCGGGCACGGGGAGGACGACGTCGGCGCCGTGCGAGCCGTTGCGGTGTCCGCCGGCGCCGTGGCCGCCGTTCTCACCGCGCCGGTGCGGGCTGTGGTGGTAGTCGATCAGCGTCGTCACGTCCGGGTCGACCCGCAGGATGACCGAGCCGCCGGGGCCGCCGTTGCCGCCGTCGGGGCCGCCGAGCGGCTTGAACTTCTCGCGATGGACCGAGGCGACGCCGTCGCCCCCACGCCCGGCACTCACGTGGAGCGTGACCCGGTCGACGAAGGTGGGGACTGCCATGGTGGCCTCTCAGGCGCTCTCAGGGGGTGGTGGTGCTGCGTAAATGGCGATAGGGCGGCCCCGAGACCAGGGACGCCCTATGCGCGCAAGTGGTGCGGGAAAGCGTCAGGTCACTCGCCCGGGACGATGTTGACGACCTTGCGGCCACGCTTGCGGCCGAACTCCACCGCACCCGCGACGAGCGCGAAGAGGGTGTCGTCGCCGCCGCGGCCGACGCCGCTGCCCGGGTGGAAGTGGGTGCCACGCTGGCGGACGATGATCTCGCCGGCGTTGACTTCCTGGCCACCGAACCGCTTGACGCCGAGGCGCTGGGAGTTGGAATCGCGGCCGTTCTTGGTGGACGCGGCGCCCTTCTTGTGAGCCATTTCGTAGTCCTTCGGGTGTGTCTCGAGCGGAGCTCAGAGAGAGATGTCGGTGACCTTGACCTGGGTGTACTTCTGGCGGTGACCCTGGCGCTTCTTGTAGCCGGTCTTGTTCTTGTACTTCTGGATGATGATCTTGGGGCCCTTGGTCGCGCCGAGGACCTCGACCGTCACCGACGCCTTGTCAAGACCGCTCGAGGTGACGGTCTCGCCGTCGACCACCAGCACCACCGGAAGGGTCACCGACTCGCCGACGCCGGTCGTCACCTTGTCGATCTCGATGACGTCGCCGACGGCGACCTTCTGCTGGGTGGCGCCTGCGCGCACGATCGCGTACACCGCGGTCTCCTTCGTAGGTCTCACTGAACAAGCGGGGGCTGCGGCACGCCACGACCACCGGGCTGGTGGAGGGGTTGCCCGCAGGATGGGGCAGTTGGAGCTGAGTGGGCACGCCTAGCGCACCGGGAGTCAATAGTACGGACGCGCCGCCCCCACCGCAAAACGCGGGCTCGGGGCGGCGCCCCCGTCTGCTGCTCAACGCTTGCGGGTGCGCTTCTTGACCGGGACGTGCTCGACCGCGGGACCGCTGTCGGCGTCCTCGCCCTCGTCCACGTCGGACACCACGTCCGTGGGCGCCTCGTCGGCCGGCGTGGCCGCCCGGCTGCGCCCGCGGGAGCGGGTCACGACCTTCGGCGGCTCCGGGGCCGACACGGCCTCGACTGCGGCGGTCTCGGCAGCGGGCACCACGACCGGCATCTCGGCCGGCGTGGTGCTGATCGTCGCCGTCGAGCGCGTGGTCCGGCGGGTCCGGGTGACCACCCGCGGGGCCTCCGGCTGGGCCGGCTCGGGCGCCGGCTCGGGCTCGGGCTCGGGCTCGGGCTGCTGCTCGGGCTCGGGCTCGGGCTCGGGCTGCTGCTCGGGCTCGGCGGACGCGGCCGGGTCGGCCGTCTCCTCGGCCTGCGGCGTCGTCTCGGTCTCGACCCCGGCCTCGACCACGGCCTCGACCTCGACCGCGGTGACGACCTCGGCCACCTCGACCTCGACCGGCGGGGTCTCGGGCTCGTCGGCCGGCGCGTCGACGTCGACGCGCGCGGCGTTCTCCGGCTTGGCCATCGCCGCGATGTCCTTCGGCGAGGGCGCGGCCTTGGGCGCCGGGGTGACCTGCTCGTCGCGGTCGCGGCCGCGGCCGCCGCGAGTACGCCGGCCACCACCACCACCGTTGCCGCCGCCACCGCGCGGGCCGTCGTCCTGACGGCGCGGCTCGACCGGCTGGTCGTGGAGGATCAGCCCGCGGCCCTGGCAGTGCTCGCAGGTCTCGCCGAAGGCCTCGAGCAGCCCGGTGCCGATCCGCTTGCGTGTCATCTGCACCAGGCCCAGCGAGGTGACCTCGGCGACCTGGTGTCGGGTGCGGTCTCGGCCCAGGCACTCGACCATGCGGCGCAGGACCAGGTCCCGGTTGGACTCGAGCACCATGTCGATGAAGTCGACCACGATGATTCCGCCGATGTCGCGCAGGCGGAGCTGGCGCACGATCTCCTCGGCCGCCTCGAGGTTGTTCTTGGTGACGGTCTCCTCCAGGTTGCCCCCGGAGCCGGTGAACTTCCCGGTGTTGACGTCGACGACGGTCATCGCCTCGGTGCGGTCGATGACCAGCGAGCCGCCCGAGGGCAGCCACACCTTGCGGTCCAGCCCCTTGGCGATCTGCTCGTCGACCCGGTAGGCCGCGAACACGTCCGGACGGTCTGCGTCCCCGTCGGCGTCGTAGCGCTCGACGCGGTCGGTCAGGTCGGGGGCGATGTGGGACACGTAGCTCTGGACGCTGCTCCAGGCGTCCTCGCCCTGGATCACCAGCTTGCTGAAGTCCTCGGTGAAGAGGTCGCGGACGACCTTGAGGGTCAGGTCGGGCTCGCCGTAGAGCAGCTGCGGGGCCTGGCCCTTGGACTTGCCCTCGATGTCCTCCCAGCGGGCCTTGAGCCGCTCGACGTCGCGGGTGAGCTCCTCCTCGCTGGCGCCCTCGGCGGCCGTGCGCACGATCACCCCGGCGGTGTCGGGGACGATCTCCTTGAGGAGGGTCTTGAGGCGGTTGCGCTCGGTGTCGGGCAGCTTGCGGGAGATGCCGGAGGTGGTGCCGTCCGGGACGTAGACCAGGAACCGGCCGGCCAGGCTCACCTGGCTCGTGAGCCGGGCGCCCTTGTGACCGATCGGGTCCTTGGTGACCTGCACCAGGATCGACTGGCCGGAGGTGAGCACCGACTCGATCTTGCGGGGCTGGCCGTCCTTGTGGCCCAGTGCGGACCAGTTGACCTCGCCGGCGTACAGGACCGCGTTGCGGCCCTTGCCGATGTCGATGAACGCCGCCTCCATGGAGGGCAGGACGTTCTGGACCCGGCCGAGGTAGACATTGCCGATCAGCGACGTCTGCGACTCGCGGGCGACATAGTGCTCGACGAGGACCTTGTCCTCGAGGACCGCGATCTGGGTCAGCTCCTCGCGCTGGCGGATCACCATCACGCGGTCGACCGCCTCGCGGCGGGCGAGGAACTCCGCCTCGCTGACGATGGGGGCGCGGCGGCGCCCGGCCTCGCGGCCCTCGCGCCGGCGCTGCTTCTTGGCCTCGAGCCTGGTCGATCCGGCGATCGCGGTGATCTCGTCCTCGGCCGAGCGCGCCTTGCGGACGCGGGTGACGGTGTTGCTCGGGTCGTCTCCGCCGTTGCCACCGTCGTCGCCCTCGCGCCGGCGGCGGCGCCGGCGGCGGGTGCCGCCCTCGCCGGCGTCGTCGTCGGACTCCGGGGCGGAGCCGCGACCCGCGCCCTTGCCCTGCTTCGCACCGGCGTCGTCACCGCCGTCCTGGGCGTCTGCGGAGTCTGCGGAGTCGTCACCGTCACCGGCCTTGCGGCGACGGCGCCCGCCGCGGCGGCGGCGGCGGCGGGGACCGCCACCCTCGCCGTCGTCGGCGTCCTCGGCGCTCTCGGGGTCCTCGGCTCCCTCGGCTCCCTCGGGGTCCTCGCTCGGGGTAGCGGCCGCGTCGGCCTCCTCCGCGTCGGGGGTCTCGGGTGCCGCGGGCACCTCGATGACCTCGTCGTCCTGTGGTGCGGCGGCGGCCTTCTTGGCCGCGCGCTTGCGGGGGGTGCGCTTGCGGGCCGGCTCTCCCGCCTCGGCCGGCACCTCGAGCGGCTGCGCCTCCTCAGTGGACTCGGCCTCGGCCGCAGGCGGTGCCTCGACGGTCTTGGCGGCCGCACGGCGGCCGCGGGTGCGGGTGGTGACCTTGGTCGCCGGCGTCTGGAACAGCACCATCGGCGCGGCGGCGGCGTCCGACGACGGCGCCTCGGCGGCGGGCTGCTCGGCGGGCGCCTCGACGCTCTCGACCTCGACCGACGCCGCACTGGTCTTCTTGGCCGCGGCCCGCTTGGCGGGGGCCTTCTTCGCCGTCCGCTTGGCCGCGGTCTTCTTCGCCGGGGCCGCCTGCGTCCCGTCCCCCTCGGGAGCGTCGGTCGGGACGTCGGGCGTCTCGGCGGGCGTCGCGGCGGGCGTCGCGGACGCCACCTTCTTGGTGGTCCGCTTCGCGGCAGCCCGCTTGGCGGGCGCCTTCTTGGCGGCCTTCTTCGCCGGCGCAGCGGCGTCGGGCGCGACCGCGCCCTCCGCGCTGTCGGGGGCGTCGGGAGTGGTGGTTTCGTCAGCCATGGTGTTGCTCTCCTCGACCCGGCGGGAGTGCCCGTCCGGGGGGTGTTGGACGCCGTGGACCCGGCAAACAGGATCGACGGCGCAAAGCCTTCGGGTGGCGGCGACACCCTCCGCAAGGTGCGTCACTGGACGTCGGTTCGCCACCTACCGCGGTCGCAGGGCCACAGGCGGGGGTCGCTGTCACCGACTCCCACTGGCCGCGTCGCGGTCCGGCGACGACCTTCCTCCACTGTGCCGACCCACAGGTGCGGAGCCGGCGAGAACGTCGTCGGGTCGAATCAGGCGGCGGCACCTTTCACGAACCACACGCACGGTCATCGACCACGGCGAGTATCGCACAGGGCGGCGCGGCGGCCTATCTCTTCGGGTGAAGCGGGTCGCCGATTTCGCCGGTCTCGGGGTCCAGGGGGCCCTGAGCGAGCCGCGTGAGCAGCGGCGAGGCCACCGGTGGACGGCCCGAGGTGCGCGCGAGGCCGGCCAGCACGTCGTCGGGCCGGACCGCGGGCGCGCCGTGCCGCAGGACCAGGTCGAGGCGCGAGCCGCGCTCCCCCACCTCGGCGCTCAGGGAGAGCACCGCCGCGCGGCAGTCGAAGGCGCGCAGGCCCTTCTTGGTCATCCGCTCGACGATGACCTCCTCGGCCGCCAGGAACGCCGCGACCGCCGTGGCCGCCTCCGCCGGCGGCAGGTCCAGGTCGATCTGCCAGCGGCTCGCCTCCAGCAGGTCGGCGAGCCCGCCCCCGGGCGACTCGACCACCTCGACGACGTCCAGCCCGTCGGGCAGGGCCTCGGCGAGGGAGGCGTGGACCGCCGCCGGGTCGACGACCTCGGCGAGGCCGATCTCCAGGAACTCCGCCTCGCTGGCCGAGCCGGTCGGCGCGGCGCCGGCGTAGGAGATCCGGGGGTGCGGGTTGAAGCCGGACGAGTAGGCCATGGGGACGCGCGCGCGGAAGATGGCGCGCTCGAAGGCGCGGCTGAAGTCGCGGTGGCTGGTGAAGCGCAGCCGCCCCCGCTTGGCGTAGCGGATCCGCAGCTTCTGCACGGGGGGCGCCTGCTGCTCGGGCTGGTCACGCATGGTCGAACTCCTTGGTCACTGCTAGCACTGGCCGTCTCCGCAGACGTCGAAGACGAAGAGCCCCAGGCCACCCAGGATGAGCAGGCCGACGAGCGCCAGGACCCCGATGACGGTGGCGACGGCACCCAGGGCGAACCCGATCCTGGCCAGGTCCGCGCCTGCCGTCTCCCCCTGGGAGGCGGCGATCTCGCGGCGCGCGATGCGGCTGAGCACGATCGCCGGGATGCCGGTCACGAACGAGCAGCCCATGAGCGAGGTGACGCCCAGGACGAGCGAGGCGATGGCGTGGCCGTTGGTCGGCGGGGGTGGGCGCAGAGCAGGGACCGAGGGCGAGCCCGGCGGGGGCTGCTCGCTCATCGTGGCTCCTTCATGGCCGGGGAGGGGTAGACGGTACTGATCCGTCGCCCCTGCAGCCATTCGGTGAGCCGCTGCGCCTCGACCTCCAGCAGGGCGCGTGCCTGGGCGGGCACCTCCTGGAGGAGCCGCACCTCCACGACACCGTCGGGGTCCTGCACCCAGCAGCCCACGACCCGCCCGTCCCACCATGCGGTGGTCCCCGCGTTGCCGTTGCGGTCGAAGAGCGCCGGTCCATGCCCGGCGAGGTAGAAGCCGCGCGACTTCCACCCCATGACCGTGGGGTCGAGCACCGGCAGCAGCGCCGCCCAGGGCTCGGGGGCCGTCACCTCGTCGACGTCATCGGGAAGCACCCAGCCGGTGGCGCCGCCGTCCAGGGTCACCTCGACCGCGCGAACCTCGGCGAGCGCGCTGCGCAGCGCCCCCTTGGTGCTGCCCAGCCACCACTGCAGGTCCTCGACCGTGCCGGGCCCGAACGTCGCCAGCCAGCGGCCGACCAGGGCGGCGTAGCCCGCGCCCTCGGGCAGGGGCGCCGGCAGGTCGCCCAGCCAGGACCGCATCAGCGTCCACCGCGGGCGCGAGGTCCACCAGCTGCCGGCGTTGCGCCCGCGCACGAGGTGGCCCTCCACGGCGAGCTGGCCCAGGATCCGCGGCGCGAGCGGGAAGCTGCCGCCGTAGGGCTTGCCGAGCGCGGTGTCGAGCCGGCCCGCCAAGGCCGGCACCTGCTCGCGCAGCTCCGCGGCGGTGAGCGCACCGGCGGCGGCGAGGTGGGCGAGCGTTGCGGTCCTGGCCCGCGCGAGCCACGCGGCACCGTCGTCGGTCAGGCCGGCCTGCACCGCCTCCTTGGCCAGCCGGGCCGACAGGGCCGTGGCGACCCGCGCGGAGGCGCTGCCCCAGGCCGCGGGAAGCAGGTCGCGCGGGAAGACGAAGAGGGTGCGGCGCATGGCGAGCTGCTTGACCAGGGTGCGGTCGTCGTACAGCACCCGGTCGACGTCCTCGACCCGCAGCCCGTCGACCCGGGCGTGCAGCGAGAGATAGACCGTCGCCGGCTCCGTGGCGTGCAGCACCGTCATCGCGCGGGTCGCGGCCTCGGGGTCCGACAGGCGCAGGGCCGGGGCGAGCCCGTGCCGCCGGCCGAGTCGGGCCCGCCGCTCGGTGTCAGGGATGTGCCGCATGGCGCCTATCCTGCCCGGGACCAGCCGACAGCCGACGCTCAGGACGGGGGGCCATGAACCGCTGGGTGCACGCCGGGTTCGCCCTGGTCGCGCTGTCGGTGATCCTCGCGCTCCTCTACCTCGCCCCCGAGCCCGATCCGGAGGGGAGACCGCAGCCCGGGGCGACCGGGCCGACCGGGCCGACCGGGGCCCCCACGAGCGCGCCGACCCTCGCCCCGAGCACCCCGGTCCCGCCGACGGTGACGGTGTCCCCGCCCGGCGCACCCACGCCGAGCTGCCCGGGGGAGACGGTGCGGCTGCGCGTCGCGACGTTCAACATCCACGGCGGGATCCGGGGCGACGACCGCTACGACCTCGGGGGCATCGCCGAGGAGATCCGCTCCTGGGACGCCGACGTGGTCCTGCTCCAGGAGGTGCACCGCTTCCGCGCCAGGTCAGGCATGGACGACCAGCCGGCCGTGCTCGGGCGGATGCTGGGCATGCACGCGGTGTTCGGCCGCAACGTCACGTACGGCGCACAGGCGCGGGGGGCACCCCGCCGGGAGTACGGGACGGCGATCCTCAGCAGTCGCCCGATCGTGGACTGGTCGAACCGGCTGCTGCCCAACCGCCCCGGCATGCAGCAGCGCGGCCTGCTGCGCGCGACGATCCGCCTGAGCGGCCATGACGTGGACCTCTACAACACCCACCTCCAGCACGACAGCGCCCCGATGCGCCTGGAGCAGACGGTCGCGATCCGGCAGGTGCTGGCCGAGGCCGGCTCCCCCTTCGTGATCGGCGGCGACTTCAATGCCGTGCCGTGGTCGCCGGCGATGCGGGTCCTGCGCGACGTCGCCCTGGACGCCTGGCCGCTGGCCGGCGCCGACCCGGGGCTGACGGCACCTCAGCGGGTGCCGCGGATCCGGATCGACTACCTGCTGCACGGCGCCGGCGGCTGGATCCCGGAGCAGGCCCAGGTGGTGCGCTCGGGGGTCTCCGACCATCGCGCGGTCCTCGTCGACTACGCCCTGCTGCTGCTCTCCTGCTGACCGACAGGGCGGGCCGCGCCGCGCGGAAGGCGACGGAGCCCTAGGGTGTGCGCGTGAGCACACCGACCGGCGGCCCCGGAGATCAGCCCAACCCCTACGGCCAGCCCAGCCCCTACGGCCAGCCCTCGGGCCAGCCCTCGGGGCAGCCCTCGGGGCAGCCGTCAGGGCCCTACGGCGCCCCGCCGACCCAGACCGGCGGCGGCTACGGCGGCGGCTACGGCGCGTCGTACCCCGGCGGCACGTCCGGCGAGCAGCCGCAGAGCAAAGGCATGGCGATCGCGGCGCTCGTGCTCGCCTTCATCCCCTGCGGCCTGACCAACCTGGTCTCGCTCGTGCTCGCGATCGTCGTGCTCGTCAAGAAGAAGGGCGGCAAGGGCCTCGCCATCGCCGCGATCATCGTCGACATCATCGTGATGGGCGTCGTGGCCGCGCTGGTCGCCGGCGGCTTCTGGCTGTTCGGCAATGTCGTCACCGTCGACAACGCGGAGGTCGGACAGTGCGTCAGCACCGACACCAGCGACTCCGACGAGGTGGCCCTCCTCAAGCAGGACTGCAGCGAGCCGCACGATGCGGAGGTCGTGGTCACCGGGAAGCTCACCGCCGCCGAGATCACCGTCTACTCCACCGACCCGGGCAAGATCTGCAGCGACCGCTACGCCGAGGCGGGCAAGGACGTCAACGACGTGGCCGGTGACACCGTCCAACTCCTGACCATGGACCTCTCCCCCGAGGCCGGCGACGCGTTCCTCTGCCTGGTCGAGAACGCCGATGGCAGCAAGCTGGATGCCAAGTAGCCTCATCCGGCACTGACTGGGTGTGCCCCTATTGCACGGCTCGTGACTTGGCTGGGCATGGCGTCACCGACCGGCTCGAACTGGTTCTGGTGGACCGGGGCGTCACCGCAGCCGCCGCTCGCGCTCTCTGCCGAGACCACGGGTTCGAGGTCCGCCGAGTCGGGTGGGACGACAAGCACCCGGTCTTCCGTCCCATCCGACGCCTGGCGCGTCGAGGCCTGTCGCGTGCGCAGGCACGCCAGCGCGCGCCTCAGCTCGCCTTGTGAGCGGGCTGGGAGACGCCGGGCTATCCCCGCGTCGGAACCGCTGTCGACTCCGACCCGTCATAGTGAGAACCAACAGATCGGAGGCGGTTCCGTGTCAGCGATAGCGCAACATGGAGCAGTGACCTGGCGGCGCATCCTTGCCGCTGTCTCCGTGATCGGAGTCGTCAGCGCGGCTGCGTGGTACTTCTTCGGGCAGTCCCATCCGACGCCTTGGAACAAGCCTGCAAAGGTAGGCGGTGCAGTCGTGCAGTTGACCTACACCGGCAGCGAGTGCAGGGACGGCGCACGTGCGGATGTGGAGGAAGACTCGGAACGAGTCACCATCACCGTCAGGGAGACCGTCCGTGCGATGTCTTGCAGCGACGTGGGAGTCTCCTACGACATCCAGGTACGACTGGACGCGCCCCTGGGCGACAGGGAGCTGGTTGACGGCGCGTGCCAGATGCCGGAGTACGCGCACTACCTCGACTGCGGGCAGAACAAGAGGACCGTCGAGTTCACCTCTCACTGAGCGACTGACCCACGAACGCACCTCGCAACGGCAACCACGCCGCATCAATAGGGACACACCCTGTGAGACTCGACGACGCCCCACCACCGAGACTGCTCTCGAGCTGGATCCGGTCGCCGCCGAGGTCGACACTCAAGCCGCACACGCTGCCGACCGATCGGCTGCTACGAAGCCTCGGTTTCGCGGGCCGCCCTTTACTGCGCCCGCAGGTCAGACCACGGCAAGGGGCAGCAAGCTACGGCCGGTGGGTCCGATCTGGATCTCGGTGTTCATCTCCGGGCACACGCCGCAGTCGTAGCAGGGCGTCCAGCGGCAGTCCTCGACCTCGGTCTCGGACGTGGGGTCGATCGCGTCCTCCCAGTCGGCCCACAGCCAGTCCTTGTCGAGACCGGAGTCGAGGTGGTCCCACGGGAGGACCTCGTCGTAGTCGCGCTCGCGGGTGGTGTACCAGTCCAGGTCGACGCCGGTGCCGGCCAGCGCAGTGGCGCAGGACTCCGCCCAGCGGTCGTAGGAGAAGTGCTCGCTCCAGCCGTCGAAGCGGCCGCCGTCGCGCCAGACCTGCTCGATGACCGCGGCGACGCGGCGGTCGCCGCGGCTGAGCAGTCCCTCGATGGTGCCGGGCTTGCCGTCGTGGTAGCGGAACCCGATGGCGCGCCCGTACCTCTTGTCGTCGCGCACGGCGTCGCGCAGCTTCTTCAGGCGGGCGTCGGTGGTCTCGTGGTCGAGCTGGGCGGCCCACTGGAACGGCGTGTGCGGCTTGGGCACGAACCCGCCGATGGAGACCGTGCACCGGATGTCGTTGCGCCCGGACACCTCGCGGCCCTTGGCGATCACCTTCTTCGCCAGGTCGGCGATCTGGAGCACGTCCGCGTCGGTCTCGGTGGGCAGGCCGCACATGAAGTAGAGCTTCACCTGCCGCCAGCCGTGGGAGTACGCCGCCGCGACGGTGCGGATCAGGTCCTCCTCGGTGACCATCTTGTTGATCACCTTGCGCAGGCGCTCGCTGCCACCCTCCGGGGCGAAGGTGAGCCCGGAGCGCCGGCCGTTGCGGGAGAACTCGTTGGCCAGGTTGATGTTGAAGGCGTCGACGCGGGTGCTCGGCAGCGACAGGGACACGTTGCTGCCCTCGTAGCGGTCAGCGAGGCCCTTGGCCACCTCCGCGATCTCGGTGTGGTCGGCGCTGGAGAGCGAGAGCAGCCCGACCTCCTCGAAGCCGCTCTTGCGGATGCCGTTCTCGACCATCGCCCCGATCGTCTCGATGGAGCGCTCACGGACCGGGCGGGTGATCATCCCGGCCTGGCAGAAGCGGCAGCCGCGGGTGCAGCCGCGGAAGATCTCCACCGAGAACCGCTCGTGCACGGTCTCTGCCAGGGGCACCAGCGGCTTGGCGGGGTAGGGCCAGGCGTCGAGGTCCATCAGGGTGTGCTTGGTGACCCGGTACGGGATGCCCGGGCGGTTGGGCACGACCGCCTCGATGGTGCCGTCGGCGGCGTAGGCGACGTCGTAGAACTTCGGCACGTAGACGTTGCCGGTCACGGCGAGGCGGCGCAGCAGCTCGTCCCTGGTCACGGCGGAGCCGCCCGGCCGCTGGCGCTCCTGCTTCCACTCGCGCACGACCTCGGAGATCGCCAGGACGACCTCCTCGCCGTCGCCGAGCACGGCGGCGTCGAGGAAGGTCGCGATCGGCTCGGGGTTGAACGCCGCGTGGCCGCCGGCCAGCACGATCGGGTCGTCGTCGCCGCGGTCGACCGCGTGCAGCGCGATGCCCGCGAGGTCGAGGGCGTTGAGCATGTTGGTGTAGCCCAGCTCGGTGGAGAAGCTGATCCCGAAGACGTCGAAGTCACGCACCGGGCGGTGGCCGTCGACGGTGAACTGAGGGATGCCGTCCTCGCGCATCACCGCCTCCATGTCCTGCCAGACCGAGTAGGTGCGCTCGGCGAGGATCCAGTCGCGCTCGTTGAGCACCTCGTAGAGGATCTGGACGCCCTGGTTGGGCAGCCCGACCTCGTAGGCGTCGGGGTACATCAGCGCCCAGCGGACGGTCGGCCCCTCGGGCGCGCAGTCCCACTCCTTGACGGTGGAGTTGAGCTCGCCGCCGACGTACTGGATCGGCTTCTGCACCGATGACAGACGGGGCTCGAGACGGGGGAAGACCGAGCCGGAGCTCTCGCGGTCGGGCTCGGGGCGAACGCCGCTCACGGACACAGAGAAACCTCAGAAGCTCAGGGGGAAGGGACCCTCAAGAGTACGTCCGGGTCCCCCCGCGGCGCGAACCGTGCACGCCCGACCCGTCGGCTTCGAGATCCCTCGCGGGGGCACGATGCCTGGAACCGTCACCGACGATCGGTAGCCCGATGACGGCCCAGGCCATCTCCACCATCCTCCTCCTGGGGGCCGGTGCGGGCGGCCTGCGCGTCGTGGAGCACAACGACGCTCGTTCGGTGGCATCTGGTCGGCGCGCCTGGCCGTCCAGGTCGACGCCGACGCCCCGGCCACCCTCGAGGTGAGCCGGGACTACGACGTGATGCTCGACACCGGCAGCGGACCCGCGGACGTCCCGCGCACCGCGACCGTCACCTACACCGCCACCGTCGACCTCCCGCCCGCCGCCGCCTGACCGGCGGTGGCTGCGGGCTCGGCGCGTCGCCTCCGTAGGGTGGAGCCATGACAGCGACGACGATCCGTGGCCGCTTCCAATGGACCGTCGTCGTGCCGATCGTGGCCGTGCTGCTGCTGGCGGCGACCTGGCAGAGCCACGAGGCCTGGCCGGTGCTGGTGCTGATCGGCCTGGCCCTGGTGGCGTCGGTGATCTCCGCGGTCCACCACGCCGAGGTCGTGGCGCACAAGGTCGGAGAGCCGTTCGGGTCGCTGATCCTGGCGGTGGCGGTCACGGTGATCGAGGTCGGCCTGATCGTGATGCTGATGACCAGCGGCGGCGAGGGCGCCAGCACCTACGCGCGCGACACCGTCTTCGCGGCCGTCATGATCACCGTCAACGGCATCCTCGGGATCTCGCTGCTGGTGGGCGCCGCCAAGCACCACCTCGTCAGCTTCAACGCCGCCGGCACCGGCTCGATGCTCTCGACGGTCATCGCGGTCGCCGCGGTCTGCCTGGTGCTGCCGAGCTTCACGACCTCGGGTGCGGGCCGCGAGTACTCGCCCTCCCAGCTGGCGTTCGCGGCGGTCGCGTCGCTCGCGCTCTACGGTGCCTTCGTCTTCACCCAGACGGTGCGCCACCGTGACTTCTTCCTGCCGGTCACCAGCGACAAGTACGGCCGGGCCACCGGCCTGGTCGACGAGGACGAGGACGGTCACGCCGACCCGCCCAGCAGCCGCGAGGCCTGGATCAGCGCGGTCCTCATGGTGCTCTCGCTGGTGGCCGTCGTCGGGCTGGCCAAGCTGCTCTCCCCCACCATCGAGGACGGGGTGAAGGGCCTGGGCTTCCCCTACGCCGTCGTGGGCGTCGTCATCGCGCTGCTGGTGCTGGCCCCCGAGTCGACCGCGGCGATCCGCAACGCCGCGCGGGATCGGGTGCAGATCAGCCTCAACCTCGCGCTCGGGTCGGCGATGGCATCCATCGGCCTGACCATCCCGACGATCGCCGTGGCCATGATCTGGCTCGACGGCCCGCTCGTCCTCGGCCTGGAGCCGACCCAGATGGTGCTGCTCGCGATCACCGTCGCGGTCGCCACCCTGACCGTGGTGCCCGGACGCGCCAAGGCGCTGGCGGGGTTCGTCCACCTGGTGCTGCTCGCGACGTTCCTGTTCTTGTCGATGCAGCCATGAGGGCACGCCGCCTCGGGGCCCTGGTGCTCGCCACGGCCGTCCTCGCCGGGTGCAGCGAGGAGCCGCCTGCCGACGACTCCGACCGGGTCGTGCTCAGCCCCGCCGACGCGGGCGCCGGCCACACCCACTCCGGCCCCGGCGCCGAGACGCCGCCGGTCGGCACCGGCACCGCGCCGGAGGCGGGCGGCTACCGCCTGGAGCTGGTGGGCGCACTGCCCGAGCCCGGCCAGCCCGGCGACGTCTCGTTCCGGATCCTCGACCGCTCCGGCCGCGCCGTCACGACGTACGTCCCCGAGCAGACCAAGGACCTGCACATGTACGTCGTGCGGTCCGACCTGGCGCAGTTTCGCCACCTGCACCCGACGATGGCGCCCGACGGCACCTGGACCGGCCGGGTCGCGCTGCCCACGCCGGGCTCCTACCGGGTGATCGTGGAGTTCCTGCCTGCCGAAGACCCCGATGCCGGCCATGTCGTCCTGGGCGACACCGCCCTGGTGCCCGGCACCTGGACGCCCGAGGAGGTGGCCGACGCCGCCAGCGCCGACGACGGCGTGGTGGCCGTCGAAGCTCCGGAGACCCTGGCGCCCGGGAGCGACGAGCGGATGACGCTCACCGTCTCGGGGGCCGACGGGGACCGCGTGGCGCTGGGCAGCTACCTCGGCACGTTCGCGCACCTCACCGGCTTCCACGTGGGCAGCGGGCGGTTCGTGCACGTCCACCCGTACGGCGCCGCGGAGCCGGCCGGGGAGGGCGACGAGCTGACGTTCCACACCGAGTTCACCGAGCCGGGGCGCTACCGCTTCTTCCTGCAGGTCCGCGTGGACGGCTTCCTGCACCAGGTGCCGTTCACCGCCACCGTCAGCTGACCTCCATCCTCAGCGTCGTGACGGGGTTGATGAACTCGTCCTCGCGCAGGCTCACCTGGATCTGCCACGTGCCGGGGGCCGGGAGCACCAGGTCCGCGGCGTAGGTGCCCGACGCAGTCGGCACGACCGGGACCAGCCCGAGATCCACGCGGTCGGAGCTCACCGAGACCTCCGGGGCGGCGAAGCCCTCGAGCGGCTCCCCGGTGGCGTCCTGGAGCTGGATCGTCAAGGTGTTCTGGCCGCGCGTGCCGGGGTCGAGGGTCGCCAGGACCTTCCTCTCGCCGAGCAAGCCGGTGACGACCCGGCTCGGCGCGGGCGCCGCCGCCTCGGCCTCCTCGCGGGGCGACTGGTTGACGAGGAATCCGGTGACCAGCAGCAGCGTCGCGAGCAGGCCGGCCTCCGCCAGTGTGGTGGTGCGGACCTCGCGGGCCAGGGCGAGGCGGTGCTGGTGGCCGGCCGAGGATCGCACCTGGGGCAGCAGCCGGAACCGGTTGTAGGCGGCGAGGAGGACAACGAGTGCGGCGATGGCGATCTTGACCAGGAGCAGCTGCCCGTAGCGGGTGTCGACCAGCCCGCTCCACGAGCCGAGGATCCGCCAGGCCAGCAGCGTCCCCGTGGCGACGAGCAGCACGAGGACGGCGGCGCCCAGCGTGGAGAAGGCGGCGACGAGCTCGGCCACCCGGCGCGGGCGTGCGGCCACCGCCGGGAGCGCGATCGCCAGGCCGGCGAGGCCGCCGAGCCAGATCGCCCCCGCGGTGAGGTGCACCAGGTCGGTGACGATCAGGAGCGGGACCGGCTCGAAGGCGCGCGTGTGGCCCACCAGGGCCGGCGACCACACCGCCAGCGCCGCACCGGCCGTCGCCGCGACCCGCTCCCGCCGTCCGGGCCGGCTCGCCAGGAGCAGGGCGATCCCCAGGCCGATCGCCTGGAGCAGCAGGACCCCGACGTCGTCGAGCACCAGGTCGAGGTCCACGGCCTGGCCGCTGAGCGTCTCCTCGAACGGCAGCCCCTGCTGGTAGGCGCCCGCCAGTGGCACACACAGGGCGGACGAGACCAGCGCCAGGGCGGCGGCCGTCCGCAGCAGGATGCCGGCGGCGCGCTGCGCGCGGTCCGGGAGCCCCGGGCCGGCCAGCCAGCAGAGGAAGACCACGAGCCCCCCGGCCAGCAGCAGACCGACGTACTGCAGCGCCTGGGCGATGCCGAGGTCGCTCTTGCCGCCGGCCTGGGACTCGGCCACCCGCGGCGGCACGACGGTCTCGCTCGGCGAGCCGACGGAGAAGCTCAGCGAGCCGGTGATCGGGTGGCCGTCGGAGGAGACGACCCGCCAGGTGACGACGTAGGTGCCGTCGGCGAGCTCGCCGGGAAGGTCCGTGGTCACGACCTCGTCGCGGGCGCTCGACTCCGAGTCGACGTCCTCCCCCTCGGCGTCGAAGACCTGGACGCCGTCGGCGGTCAGCGAGACCGGCTCGTCGAAGGTGAAGGTGACCACGGCGGGCGCGGTGGCGAGCACCTCGCCCTCGGCGGGGTCGCTGCCGACCAGCGTCGCGTGCGCGGAGGCCGGCGCCGCCCCCGCCAGGAGCGCGAGCGCGACCAGGAGCGCCACGAGGAGCCCGGCGGCCCCCCGACGGGCCCCCGGGCGCACCCGGTGCGTCACGAGCTGCGGCGCCCGCGGGCCAGCGCGATCCCGCCGAGCACGATGCCCAGCAGAGCGGCGGCGAAGGCGGCGTAGCCCACCACGTCGCGGTCCACGTCATCGTCCTCCGCGCCGGCCTCCTCGACGGAGGTCTCCTCGGCCGCCGCTTCGGAGCCGTCCGCGTCGTCGGCCTCGGTGAGCGTCACCGTGGGCGCGGGCCGCTCGAGCTCGTCGGGGTCCTGACCCTCGGCCGGCACCTCTACCCAGGCGCTCTCGCCTTCCTCGCAGGTCTGGATCACCGGGAAGGCCAGGGTCACCCCCGGCGTGTCCGGCAGCTGCACGGAGAGCTCGAAGGTGTCGCGGTAGCCGTCGGGCAGCGGGGTCTTGGCGGTGTAGACGACCGTGGCGACCCGCTCGGTGATCTCGTTGCCGTGCGCGTCGGTGACCGGCTCGGGCAGCTTCTCCATCGTCTTGGTCACGTCGTAGAGCGGGTTGCGGGTGGGGGTGACCGCGTTGATCTGCTCGGGCATCTGGATGGTGACCCCGGTGGTGGGCGAGCCCTCGCAGCCGTGGCCGTTGCTGACGGTGAGCACGGTGGACGCACCGGCCTCCGTCTCGCTCGGGGTGATGGTGACGTGGGCGGAGGCGGGTGCCGCGAGCCCCAGGGTGAGCAGGGCGGCGGCGCCGAGCGGCGCACCGAGGCGCGCGGCGGTTCGGGTGTTCATGGGATGTCCTTCGGTTCGTGTCGGTGGTCGGGGGGGTGCGTGCGCCCCGACCTCCGGTACGGCGGTCAGGCGGGCGCGGGCAGCGCCGGCGGACCGCGCCGAGGGGCCGCGAGGAGAAGACCGTGGACGAGGGGGGTGAGGGCGGGGCCGGTGGCGGCGGTGGCGCGTCGGGCGGGAATCGGCAGCGGCGCGAGGTCGGACCAGGCCAGCAGCACCTCGAGCGCCCGGCCGCGTCCGTGCCAGACCCCGGCGGTGAGCAGGGCGGCGGCCACGTGGGCGGCCAGCATCGGCGCGCTGAGCTCGAGCGGCGGACCCACGGCCGCGGCGTGCGGTCCCGCGGCGACGTGCCCGGCCATGTCATGGGCCGGGCTGAGCGCGACCAGCCAGCAGTGCACCAGCAGCTGGGCAGCCGCGAGCGCCGGGACCGCGATCCCGAGCGGCACCGTGCCGCGCAGCACGAGGAGGCTGCCGCCGAGCACCAGCGCGGCGGCCAGGCCGATCCACGCCGCTGACGGCAGTGAGCCCCCGGCCGCGGTGTGGGCGGCCACGGTGCCGAGCATGACCTCAAGCGTGGCCAGTGCCGCGCGCAGCACGAGTCCCCGGCGGGGCACCACGCGCGCGGTCGGCATGGGGCCCATCATCCGCGCTCAGGACCGGACGAGCACGCGCGGGGTAGGCGCGAGCCGCGCGGCCGGCGACGACAGGGTGCGCAGATGGACGTTCTGCAGCAGGCCGATCGCGAGCATCCCGGCGAACATCGAGCTGCCGCCGTAGGAGACGAACGGCAGTGGGACCCCGGTCACCGGCATGATGCCCAGGCACATGCCGATGTTCTGGAAGGCCTGGAAGCCGAACCAGCACGCGATGCCGGCCGCGGCCATCCGGCCGAACACGTCGTCGGTGCGGGTGGCGATGCGCAGCGCCCGCCACAGGACGATGCCCAGCAGCGCGATCACGAGCCCGGCACCCACGAGCCCGAGCTCCTCGCCGGCGACGGTGAAGACGAAGTCGGTGTGCTGCTCGGGCACGAAGCCGGCGCGGGTCTGCGAGCCGTCGAAGAGTCCCTGGCCGAACAGGCCCCCGTTGCCGACGGCGATCCGCGCCTGCTCGACGTTGTAGCCGGCCCCGCGCGGATCGAGGTCGGGGTTGGTGAACGCCATGAAGCGGTCGACCTGGTAGTCCTTGAGGAACCCGCCCGCGACCGCGGCCGCACCGGCCACGACGCCGCCGCCTGCGAGCAGGGCCAGCCAACGACGGCGGGCGCCGGAGGCGGCCAGCACGCCGAAGACCGTGGCGGAGAGCACGAGCATCGTGCCGAGGTCGGGCTGCAGCATGATCAGCGTCGCGGGGAGGGCGGCCACGGCCAGCATGGCGAGCACGTCGGTGGTCCCGACCCGAGCGCGCCAGCGGCCCTCGGAGCGCTCGGCGACCACGAGCGCCATCCCGACGACCACGGCGAGCTTGGCGAACTCCGACGGCTGGATCGACAGTCCCCCCACCATCAGCCAGGAGCGCGAGCCGTTGACGGTCGTGCCCATCGTGAGCACCAGCACCAGCCCGGCGACCGAGGCGACGTAGACGAGGGGCGCCAGGATCCGCACCCAGCGGTGGTCGGTGGCCGTCACCACCACCATCAGCACCAGGCCGATCGCGATGTTGACGACCTGCTTGGCGAGGTACGCCGAGGAGTCGCCGCCGGTGAGGTCCTCGCGGTTGCTCGTGGCCGACCAGACCAGCAGCGTGCCGAGCACGGTGAGGGCCAGCACGGCCGTCAGCAGCAGCCAGTCGACGCCCGGGATGCGGGTGGAGCGGCCCGCCTGGGGGGCGCGGGTGGCGCGTGGCGTGGTGGTCACTGGTCCTCCCGGGCCGGGGGCAGGATCGATCCGTCGCGGCGGAAGTTGGGCAGGCGGCTCGGCGGCGTGGTGCCGGGGACGGCGGCGTCGGCGGGCCGGACCTCGGTGCCGCTCACGCCGTACAGCGACTCCCAGATCGCGCGGATGCCCTCCCCGGACGCACCGGAGCCGGTGCCGCCCTGGCTGATCATCATCACGACCACGTAGTCGTCGGAGTAGGACGCCACCCAGGACGTGGTCTGCTTGCCGTAGACCTCCGCGGAGCCGGTCTTGGAGCGGATCGGGACCTCGTCGAGCGGGAACCCCACCATGCGCCAGCTCATCGTGCCCTGACGGGTGACGCCCTTGAGGGCCTCGTCGATGTAGCCGTAGGTGCCCCGCGGAAGCTCGACCGAGCCCACCTTCTTCGGCTTGATCCGGCGGATCACGTGGCCGTCGGAGCCCACGATCGCCTTGCCGATGCGCGGCGCGTAGAGGGTGCCGCCATTGGCGATGGCGGCGTAGCCGCGGGCGAGCTGCAGCGGCGTCACGATGGTGTCGCCCTGGCCGATGGAGAAGTTGACGGCGTCACCGGCGCGGTAGGCGTACCCCTCCGCGCAGAACTCCCGGGCGAAGAGGTAGACGAAGTCGCTGGTCTCGGCGTCCTGCGGCTTGCCGGCGATCTTGCAGTAGTAGTCCTTCTGCGACTCGAAGTAGGCGCGCTTCCACTTGCGGTCGGCGATCCGGCCGGAGGCCTCCCCCGGCAGGTCGACCCCGGTCTCACGACCGAAGCCGAAGCGCTTGGCGGCCACGACGAGCGGGTCGCGGGCGTCGATGTCGGCGACGTCGGAGCCGTAGCGCTGCCAGAAGTCCAGGCCGATCCGGTAGAAGAAGGTGTTGCAGGAGACCTCGAGGGCCTTGGCGAAGCTGATGTAGCCGTGGGCGCCGGACTCGTAGTTCTTGAAGTCGCGGTTGCCGACCCGCAGCGACGAGGAGCAGTTGAGCGAGGTGTCGGTGCCGTAGCCGGCGTCGAGCGCGCCGGCCGTCATGAAGGGCTTCCACGTCGACCCGGGCGCGAACTGGCCCTGGGTGGCGCGGCCCAGCAGCGGGGTGCCGGCCTCCTCGGAGTACAGCCTGGCCAGCTGCTTCTTGGTGATCCCGCCGACCCAGAGGCCGGGGTCGTACGTCGGCTGGCTGGCCATCGCGACGACCCGGCCGGTGTCGGCCTCGAGCACCACGGCGGCGCCGGAGTCGGCCTCGTACGTGCGGCCGGTCACCGGGTCCATCTCCCCGCGCGCGCGCTCCATCGAGTCGAGGAGCTGCTGCTCCACGACGCCCTGGACCTTGGCGTCGATCGACGTGACCAGCGTGTCTCCGGGTTGGCTCTCGACCTCGCCGTCGTCGCCCAGCACGCGGCCCATCGAGTCGACGGCCACGCTGCGGTAGCCCGGCATCCCCCGGAGCCACCGGTCGTACTGCTTCTCGACCCCGGCACGACCGACGGCCGAGGCACCGTTGACCGAGCGGTCACCACCCTCCTGGGCGTCGTCGTACTCGTCCTTGGTGATCGGGCTGAGGTAGCCGAGCACGTGGGCGGCGTTGACGCCGAAGGGCTGCGGGTAGGAGCGCACGGTCTCCTGGTCGACGAGCACCGCCGGGAAGTCCTCCGGCTGCTCGAGGATCCGCAGCGCGACGCTCTGCTTCACGTCACGGGCCACGGGCACCGGCTGGAACGGCGAGCCGTTCCAGCAGACGCCGACCTCGCTGTCCTCGTCGCCGCAGGCGACCAGCCGGCGCTCGATGCGCTGCGACCGCTCACCGACGGTGCGGCCGAGCCGCTCGATCAGCTTGGTGCGGACCTGCTCGGTCATCTTGTCGAGCACCGAGCGGTCCAGCGAGACCACCCACGACGTGCGGTTCGTGACGAGGGGACGGCCCTGGGCATCGACGATCAGGCCGCGCTCGGGCTGCACCACGATCTCGCGCACCGACTGGGCCGCGGCCTGGGCGTGGTACTCGTCGCCGCTGACGACCTGAAGGTAGTAGAGCCGGACCAGCAGGGTCGCGAACAGCGAGAGCACCAGGGCCTGCAGCACGATCATCCGCAGGCGGCTCTTCTGGGCCGGCGGCTGCGCCGGCTGAGTGGGTCGTGCGGCCACTACGTCGCCCGCTCCGGCTCGATGCGATGGAACATCGCCATCACCAGCGGCAGCACGAACGGCGTGAGGACCAGGTCCCAGGCGACCGAGAGCACGACGACCTGCAGCAGGTCGGGGACCGCCAAGGCGGGGTCGCGCAGCACCAGGCCGCTGAGCGCGAACAGCGAGGTGCCGAGGAACGACGACGCCGCGACCGTGCCGAGCACCGTCGTCGGCGTCGGCTTCAGGTCCGCCGCGACCCTCCCGGCGACGTACCCGACGACGACGAAGGCGAGCGCCCAGCGGCCCGCGACGTGGTCGGCCGGTGGCGCGAGGTCGAGCAGGACGCCGGCCGCGAAGCCGAGGACCATCGCGAACTGCGCTCCGCGGACCAGGGCCGCGCCCACGACGACGAGCAGCACCAGGTTGGGCACGACGCCCTGCCAGGCGACGTACGGGAAGACCGAGACCTGCAGCGCGAGCGCCACGGAGACCGCCACGAAGGCGAGGACGACGCGAGCCGTGCTCACTGGATCCTCCCGTCCGCCTCGATCACCGCGCGGTCGCTGGAGGTGCCCGACGGCACCACCACCCCGACCAGGTCCAGGGCGCCGAAGTCGACGAACGGCTCGATCACCGCGCGCTGGGAGCCGTCACGGACGTTGGCGAAGACCTTCGAGATGCTGCCGACCGGCACGCCGGCGACGTACGGCGCACCGCTCTGGCTGCCCCACGTCACAACCGTGTCTCCCTTGGCCGGGACCTCGGACTGGTCGATCAGCTCGAGGTCGAGCCGCCCCCCGTCGCCGAGGACGCCGCGTCCGTGGAGCATCCCGATCTCCATGCTCGAGCCGACGCGGCCGCCCACCACGGAGTCGGCGTCGATGACCAGCAGCACGGTGGCGGTGGTGCGGCTGACTCGCAGGACCCGGCCGACGAGGCCGTCGTTGTTGACCACGGTCATGTCGGGGCTCAGGCCCGACGAGGAGCCGGCGTCGATGGTCACGGTGCTGGAGAAGGACTGCGACGGGCCCATGCCGACGACCCGCGCGGGCACCAGCGCGTAGCCGAGATTCTCGGCCGAGGCGGTGAGACCGTCGTACTCCGCGAGCTTGTTGCGGTCGTAGCCGGAGGTGTTGACCTCGCTGCGCAGCGCGGCGTTCTCGGCCTCGAGCTCGTCGATCTCCTCGCGCATGTCGGCGTGCGTGCGGAACCAGTCGGGGACGGCGAAGAAGGGCCGGACCGCGACGGCGGTGCTCACCTCGACCGGGCCGTAGACCTCGCCCATCGCGCGGCGTGCGGCATCGACCGGCGAGTCGTCTCCGCTCTGGTGGTCCAGGGTCATCAGCGTCGCGCAGGAGAGGACGAGGGCGACGACCAGCGACCGCGGGGGCTGGCCCTTGCCGCCGCCGCCGACGGGGCGCCAGCGGCGCTCGCGTCCGAGGTCCATCAGAACCGCCTCTTGTCCGAGACGAGGACCTGGCGCAGCGCCTCGAACTCCTCCACGCAGCGCCCGGCGCCCAGCGCCACCGACGACAGCGGGTCGTCGGCGACGTGGACCGGCATGCCGGTCTCGTGCCGCAGCCGCTCGTCCAGGCCGCGGAGCAGGGCGCCACCGCCGGTGAGCACGATGCCGCGGTCCATGATGTCGCCGGCGAGCTCGGGCGGGGTCTGGTCGAGCGTGGCGCGGACGGCGTCGACGATGGCGTGCAGCGGCTCCTCCATGGCCTGGCGGATCTCGGAGGCCGGCACCGTCACGGTGCGGGGCAGCCCGGAGACCAGATCGCGCCCGCGGATCTCGGCCTCGGGCTCCGTGGCGGACGGGAACGCCGAACCGAGGGTCATCTTGACCTCCTCGGCCGTGCGCTCCCCCAACATCAGGGAGTGCTCCTTCTTCATCCAGGTCACGATCGCCTGGTCGAGCTCGTCGCCGGCGGTGCGGATGCTCAGCGAGGTGACGATGCCGCCCAGCGAGATGACCGCGACCTCGGTGGTGCCGCCGCCGACGTCGACGACCATGTTGCCGGTGGGCTGGTGCACGGGCAGGCCGGCGCCGATGGCGGCGGCCATGGGCTCCTCCACGATGTAGACCCGGCGCGCGCCGGCCTGGTAGCCGGCCTCCTTGACCGCGCGCTGCTCCACCGCGGTGATCCCGCTCGGGACGCAGATGACCATCCGGGGCTTGGCGAAGTAGCGGCGGCGGTGGACGCGCTGGATGAAGTAGCGCAGCATCTGCTCGGTCGCCTCGAAGTCGGCGATCACGCCGTCCTTGAGGGGGCGGATGGCGGTGATGTCGTCGGGGGTCCGCCCGATCATGCGCTTGGCCTCGTGGCCGACGGCCAGGATCTCGCCCGTGGTCTCGTTGATGGCCACGACGCTGGGCTCGTCGAGCAGCACGCCCTTGCGGCGCACGTACACGAGCGTGTTCGCCGTGCCGAGGTCGACCGCCATGTCTCGGCCGATGAAGCTGTTCGCCATGCCCAACGCCTCGCAGCTCGAAGTTGCGTGCGCCCGGGGAAGAGGGTGCAGCGCGCGCACGCCTCGCCGTACCCTCCTCGAGCGTAGGTTTGGACCGGCGTCGATCCGCGCAGGCACGCCGAGGCTGGTGTGTCGGGTGTGGCGGGTGTGACCCGGGCCGCTCAGCCGCCGGTCAGACGAACGGGCTGGGGTCGCGGTAGTTCAGCCACTTGTCGCGGTCGTCCTTGGGCACCTCGACGCACGGGCCCCGCAGGTTGACCAGGACGTAGTCCCCGTGCTCCGGGAGCTCGGAGAACGCGGCGACGATGTCGCCCTTCTCGGCCACCAGGCTGTGCCCGCCGGAGCGCTCGCGCAGGACGGGCTCCTCGAAGCCGGCGGCGGTGAGCACCGGACCCAGGGCGTCGAGGAAGGGTCGGGCCGCTCCCGGCCCCACGTCGACGCGGCCGGCGGCGTTGTACCGGTAGGAGCCGAACTCGTCCGGGAACGCCGACTCGCAGCCGTCGAAGCCACCGGTGGTGTTGGACGGGGTGCCGCCCAGGGCCTCGACCGCGCCCTTCACCAGGTCCGCCGCGGCCTGCCGCACGTCCTCGCGCTGGGTCTCGAGCTCACGCGTCGACTCGTCACCGCTCACGTCGTCTCCTCCACTCCCGCAGCCGGTGAGGACGGCCGCCACCAGGACCAACCCTGCCAGCCGCCTCATGGCGTCATGCCCGTGGTCGTCGGGCTGGTCGGGTCGCGGTCGTACTCGGGGTCCTGCGGGCCGTCGTGCCAGGGGTCGTGGACGTGGCCGGCGTGCTGGACGGCGTCGTAGTTGCCGTTGACGATCTGACTGATGTTGTGCAGCGACTCGGTGTCGTGGTCGAAGTACTTGGAGTGGTCGTCGAAGGAGAACGCACCGCCGCGCGTCGTCGACTCCGCCTGGAAGCGGTGGGCCCCGAAGTCGTCCTCGGCGGGGTCGTCGCCCAGCCCGGCGCCCCCCACGGTCTCGCCGTGCACCCAGCCGTGGTTGCCCAGGTCGGCGACCGGGTCGCGGCTGTTGGCGCCGGCCCAGACGTGCTCGGGGTCGATGCCGAGGTCACGGGCGTGGTCGGTGTCGCCGCCGAGGCCGGGACTGCCGACCACGACGATGTCGTCGACGGCGAGGCCGTGGTCGTGGGCCGCGTGGCCGGTGGTGGTCGAGCCGTAGCTGTGCCCCACCGCGGTCATGTGGGCGGGCTCGCCGTCGCGGCCGGCCCGGAGCCCGTCGACGGTGTCAGCCAGGCGCTCCCCGCCGTTCGTGGCCATCGACTCCCCGGCGACGCCGGCCCAGTCGAAGCCCTCGTCCCACGGCAGGTTGTCGGGCGCGTCGTAGCCGATCCAGAACATCGAGGCGTTGCTCGCGCCGGCGTCCAGGTGGCGGGCCGCCTCGTACATCGTCGCGGCCCGGTCGGCCTGGTAGCCCGCGCTCTCGCCGTCGGTGCCCAGCCCGGGGACGACCACGGCGACGTTGTCGGCCGTGTCGAGGTCGCCGGCAGAGATCGCGATGGCGCCGTCCCCGCCGAACGCCGCCGGGTCGTAGATGTAGACCTGAGCCCGGATGGGCTCGCCGGTGACCGGGTCGGTGCGGTCCTCGATGTTGTGCCGGGCCTCGTCGGCGGCGCGGACGTTCTCCAGCCAGACACGCTCGTCGGGGGTGATGACCCCCTCGTCCTCGGCGTGCGTCCAGTCCGCGAGGTCGCGGGTCATCGCCACCGTGTTGGCGGCGTCGCGCGCCCCGGCGGGGATGCCGTCGAGGTTGCCGATGGCGCCCGGCGCCGCGGCGATGATCGCCTGCTGCTGCTCACGCGTGAGCGAGTCCCACCAGTCGTTGACCTCCTGGGGGCTCGCCCCGCCGCCGGGCTTGGCAGCGAGGGCGCCGTCGGCGGGGTCGGCCACGCCGCCGTAGATGCGCTCCACGTCGTCGGCGCCGAGCACCCGCTGGAAGGCCTGCACCATCTCCGCCTCCTCCGCGGAGAGGTCGCCCGCCCAGGTGGTGACGTCGGTCTCGTAGGTCTGGACCTGCGTCGCCACGCGGTCGCAGTCGGCCTGCAGGGCCGCCACGTCGGCCTCGGTGGCGCTCGCCGCCTCGGCGCGCAGGTGGGCGACCTGCTGGGCGAGGTGCGTCTTGCGCTCCACCAGGTCGGTCCGGCGCTCCAGCAACGACTGCATCTCCTCGGCGTGCGCCTGCACCCGCTGGGCGACCCCGCGCAGGGCCAGCGACATGGCATCGGCGCGGTGGCCCAGCGGGGTCACGCCCTGGTGGTAGGCCGTGGAGCCGAGCCCCACCCAGTCGCCGATCCGGGCGCCGGAGGCGGCGAAGGTCCCGAGGTCGTCGACCTGGGCCGAGGCGGAGAGCAGGTCGCCGCCGCAGGAGCGGATCGCGGCGGGGTCGCAGGTGAGCGGCGGGACCTCGGAGGGCAGCGGTGGGAGCTGGATGACGGTCATCGCGTCTCCCCCAGGTAGCTCATCAGCAGCGTCACGTCGGCGCCGACCGCCTCGTCGCTGCCGACGTAGTCGCTGATCGTGACGCGCAGCCCGTCTGCCTGGGCCTCCGCGGCGTCCCCCAGGGAGCCCGCGTGGCGCTCCCACGAGGTGAGGAAGCGCGAGGCCGCGCCAGACACCGCAGAGGTGAAGCCGGAGGTGTCGGCGTCAGAGACGAGGGTGGCGGCGGAGGCGAGGTCGAGGCTCTGCTCGTCCCAGGCCTGGGACGCCGCGCCGACCGAGAGGGGCACGACCTCCATCACCGACCACCTCCCCGGACCAGACGCCGCGCCGCGTCCGGTCCGACCTCGAGCGACTCCGAGGAGACCTCACACAGCAGCGCCCCGGCCTCCTCGGCGTACGACGCCGTGACCGTCAGGTCGTCGAGGTGGGCCACGAGCCGCTCCACCGCGCCCGGTGGCCGGGTGAGCGCCCCACCCTCGGACTCGAGCGCGTGACGCAGGGCGACGAGCACGTGGAAGCCGTCGCCGCGCCGGGTGGCGACCCCGGCGACCGCGCGCACCGCACCGGGGCCCGCGCCGTAGCGGTAGCGCGACCGCGGCGACTCCTCACTGTCGCCGGCCGCGCCGGACCACAGCCGCCCGGCGAGGTCCTGGACCCTCGCCAGCACGGCGTTCGCGGCCGCCTCGTCGACAGTCGCGCCCGGGGGCGCCGGGGGTGACTCGGGAGGCAGCAGGACGACGTCGACGTCGGGGTGCCGACGCCGGAGCGCGTCGAAGAACGGGTCGCCGGTGGGTTCCGAGATCTGGTGCAGCTCCATGACGTGAGGTTGCCCACGTCAGGAGGCCGGAAACCGGAGGACTCCCGGCCTGTGGATAGCTCCGGTCAGAGCCCCGGGAACCAGATCGCGATCTCGCGCGCCGCGGACTCGTCGGAGTCGGAGCCGTGGACGAGGTTCTCGCGGTTGGACAGCGACAGGTCGCCGCGGATCGTGCCGGGGGCGGCCGCCCGCCCGTCGGTGGCGCCGTTGAGCACGCGGACCACCTCGACCGCGGAGTCGCCCTCGAGCACCAGGGCCACCAGTGGGCCGCTCGTGATGAACTCGCGCAGGTCCGGGTAGAACGCCCTCTCGACGTGCTCGGCGTAGTGCTCGTCGGCCGTGGAGGCGTCGATGTGACGGTGCTCCATCGCCACGATCCGCAGCCCCTTGGCCTCGAACCGCGAGAGCACCTGACCCACGAGGCCTCGACGGACGGTGTCGGGCTTGAGCAGCACGAGGGTGCGAGTGGTCTCGGTCATACCTACGACCTTAGCCACCTACCCGAGCCGCCCGGCACGCCGGACCACGTCGTTGGGCAGCGGCACCGTCGCGCACTCGGGGGCGGGCACCGGAGCACCGATCGCCTGACGCACCGGGATCACGCCTCCCCAGACACCCGCCTCGACGTCCTCCGGGTCGTCCACCGGGCCGCCGGCGCGCACCTTCATCGACGCCTCGTGCAGGGGCACCGCGAGCACCGCGGTCGCCGCGAGCTCCTTGCGGGTGTGGGGGCGCAGGGTCGCCGCCCGTCCCGGGACCATGTGGTCGACCGTGAGGCTCAGCGCGTGCGCCTTCTCCTCGGGGTCCTGCACCACGCGGGCGACCCCGATGACGACCGCCGAGCGGTAGTTCATCGAGTGGTGGAAGGCCGAGCGCGCCGCCACGAGCCCGTCGAGCTCGGTCACTGTCACGCACACCGTCGCCCCCTCCGACCGGGTCAGCCACCGGGCCGCGACCGAGCCGTGGATGTAGAGGGTGCCGTCCTCGTCCGGGCCGTGCGGGTCCACCGCGAAGGCCACCGGCAGCACCACGGGGTGGTCACCCACGTCGATCCCGACGTGCGCGACGAGCGCGTCCTCGAGCAGGGCGAGCAGCGCGGCGCGGTCCGTCACCGCGCGGTCCCGGCCGCGCGCGACCGTCGTACGTGGGGTGGGCGAGAGGATCGTCATGGTCCTAGTGTGGGCCGCAAATGGCCCGCTGTCAGGAGCCACTTCCCCACGATCTCGACAGGACACTATGGACGCCCTCGCCGTCGACCTGGACCGCTCCAGCGGCGTGCCCTTGGGCTCCCAGCTGAGCGCACACCTGCGCGCGCTGGTCACCGGCGGCCGGCTGCCGCCCGGCGCGCGGCTGCCGAGCAGCCGCGCGCTCGCGCTCGACCTGGGGGTGGCCCGGTCGGTCACCGAGCACGCCTACGCCCAGCTCGTCGCCGAGGGCTGGCTCGAGGGCCGACCCGGCTCCGGCACCTACGTCGCGGCCGTCGGCCCCGCCGCCGGTCCCCCGCGACCGCACCGGCCGGCGGTGCCGGCGGCCCGCCCGCTGGTGCGGCTCGGCACGGGCACACCCTGGATCGACCCGCGCCAGCGCCCGGCGTGGCGACGCGCGTGGCGCGAGGTGGGCGCGGCCACGATGCCGCGCGGGTACGACGACCCGCGCGGCCTGCCGGAGCTGCGCGCGGCCCTCGCGGCCCGGCTCGGCCGCCTGCGCGGCCTCGACGTGGACCCCGACGACGTGCTCGTCACCGCCGGCACCGCTGACGGCCTGCGACACCTGCTCGCGGCGCTGCCGCCAGGCGACGTCGCGGTCGAGGACCCCGGCTACCGCGCCGCGGTGGCGACCGTGCGGGCCGCGGGCCGCGACGTCGTCGACCTCCCGGCCCTGGCACCCGTCACCGACCTGAGCTCGGTGGTCGCCGCCTACGTCACCCCGGCGCACCAGCACCCGCTCGGGCCGCCCATGTCCGGGCGCGACCGGCTCACCCTCCTCGGCGCGGCCTGGGACGCCGGAGCGATCGTGGTCGAGGACGACTACGACTCCGAGTTCCGCTACGACGTGGCGCCCATCCCCGCCCTCGCCAGCCTCGACCGGGACCGCGTCGCCTACCTCGGCACCGCCAGCAAGTCGGTCGCCCCCAGCCTGCGGCTGGGCTGGCTGGTGGCGCCGCCCGCACTCCGCGAGCAGGTCGAGCGCCACCGCGACCTCACCCACGACGCCGTCTCCTGGCCGGTGCAGCGGGCGTTCCTGGCCCTGCTGCGCGACGGCTACGTCGACCGGGTCGTCCGCTCCGCGCGACGCACCTACGCGGCACGAGCCGAGCGCGTCGCCGCCGCCCTGGCGCCGTACGTCGAGGGGTCGGTGGCCGGCATGTACGCCACCGTGGTCCTGCCCCAGGACCTCGCCGAGCGCGCCCACGCCGCGGCCCGCCGCGCCGGCTTCGACGTCCCGCTGCTGAGCGACTACTGCCGCTCGGCCTCCCTGCACGGGCTCATCGTCGGCTTCGGCGGCTGCACCGACGCCGAGCTCGACGCCGCCCTCGCCGTGATCGCCCCCCTCCTCTCCGGCTCCTCGACCCGTGTAGTGGGCGACGGATGAGTCAGGCGTCGTCCTCGCCCTCGGCGGCGATCTGGGCGTCGAGCGCGGCGTACGCCGCCGCCCGCTCGCGCTCGATCTTGCGCCCGAGGAGGTACGCCGTGCCCCACAGCAGCGCGAAGATCCCCCCGAGGACGAACATCATCGGGACCACGAAGCCGAGGCCGACCGCGGCGACCTGGATCGCCCAGCCCAGGCCGTAGGCCCACTCCCCGCGGAGCATGCCGGCCACCAGCAGGCAGGCCAGCATCAGGCCGAGGCCGACGGCCAGGGCGGTGGCGACGTCGACGTCGGCGATCGTGATCATCACCGGCGTGGTGAGGCCGAGGGTGATCGCCTCGAGGCTCAGCACCGCCGCGCACATGCCGCGGCGCGGCGACCGGCCGCGCTCGCTCACGAGCGCCGCCTCACCAGGGACCGGGCCTCGCCGACCGTCACGACGGAGCCGGTGACGAGGACCGCGCCGGAGCCGATGGAGTCACCCGCGGACTCGCCGTTCTCCGCGAGGCCCGCAGCGAGGTCGATCGCGTCGGCCAGCCGCGGCTCCACCGAGACCCGGTCCTCGCCGAAGATCTCGATCGCGACCTGCGCCAGCTTGTCGGCCGGCAGGGAACGGGAGGCGGAGTTCTGGGTGCAGACGATGTGGGCGAAGTGCGGCTCGAAGGCCGACAACAGCCCGGTGTGGTCCTTGTCCGCCATGACTCCCACGACGCCGATCAGGGGCGAGAACGCGAACGAGTCGTCCAGCGCGTCGGCCACGGCCTCGGCGCCGGCCGGGTTGTGCGCAGCGTCCAGCACGATCGTCGGGCTGCGGCGCACGATCTCGAGCCGTCCCGGCGAGGTCACCTCGGCGAAGGCCGCGGCCACGAGCTCGGCGTCGAGCGGCTGGTCGCCCGCGAACGCCTCGACGGCGGCCAGGGCGACCGCGGCGTTCTGCGCCTGGTGCGCGCCGTACAACGGCAGGAACACCTCGTCGTAGCGACCGCGCAGGCCCTGGAAGGACACCACCTGGCCGCCGACCGCGGGCACCCGCGAGATCACCCCGAACTCCATCCCCTCGCGGACGACGGTCGCGCCGACCTCGACCGCGCGGGCGAGCAGCACCTGGGCGACCTCGGGGGTCTGCTGGGCGAGCACGGCGAGCGAGCCCGGCTTGATGATCCCGGCTTTCTCGCCGGCGATGGCGACCGGCGAGTCCCCGAGGTACTGCGCGTGGTCGACCGCGATCGGCAGCACCACCGCGACCGTCGCGTCCGCGACGTTCGTCGCGTCCCACGAGCCGCCCATGCCGACCTCGACCACGGCCACGTCGACCGGGGCATCGGCGAACGCCGCGAAGGCCATGCCGACCACGGTCTCGAAGAAGGACAGCGGGTGCGCCTCGGACTCGTCGACCAGGTGGGTGAACGGCGCGACGTCGTTGAACGCGCGCACGAACGCCTCGTCGTCGAGAGGCTCGCCGTCGACGCTGATCCGCTCGCTCATCCGCTCGACGTGCGGGGAGGTGAAGCGCCCGGTGCGCAGGTCGAGGGCGCGCAGCAGGGTGTCGATCATCCGCGCGGTGCTGGTCTTGCCGTTGGTGCCGGTCAGGTGGATGACCGGGTACGACGCCTGGGGGTCGCCGAGCAGCTCGGCGAAGGCGCGGATCCGGTCCAGCGACGGCTCCAGCCGGGTCTCGGGCCAGCGCGACAGCAGCGCGTCCTCCACCTCGGCGAACGTCTCGGCCAGGCGCGGTGAGTCGGGGGTCTCGTGCGGGGTGTCAGTCATCTCGTGTCGAGTCTAGGGATCGCGCTTCCTCGACCCCGGACTGGAACAGGTTCTAGTGTGTTCGCCATGAGAACCACGGTCGCCGTCGTCCACGCGCCAGGGCAGGACTTCGCCTTCGAGGAGGTCGACCTCGACGGCCCGCGCGCCGACGAGGTGCTGGTGCGCATCGTGGCCACCGGCCTGTGCCACACCGACATCACGATGCGCACGATGCTGCCGGCCGAGATGTTCCCCAACGTGTTCGGCCACGAGGGCGCCGGCGTCGTCGAGGAGGTCGGCGCGGACGTCGACGGCGTCGAGGTCGGCGACCACGTGGTGCTGAGCCTGCGCTCGTGCCGCGCCTGTCCGCGCTGCGAGGCCGGGATGGTCGGCTACTGCGACTCCACCCTCTTCCTGAACTACCTGGGCATGCGCATGGACGGCTCGACGACGATGTCGCGCGACGGCTCGCCGGTCTTCGGCTCGTTCTTCGGCCAGTCCAGCTTCGCCCAGCACGCGCTGGCGTACGCCGACAACTGCGTGGTCGTCGACAAGAGCCTCAACCTGACCAGGATCGCCCCCTACGGCTGCGGCTTCCAGACCGGCGCCGGGGCGGTGCTCAACGTCCTCAAGCCCGGGCCCGAGGACAGCCTGGTCGTCTACGGCGTCGGTGCGGTCGGCCTGGCGGCGATCGCGGCGGCGAAGGCCGAGGGCGTCGCCACGATCGTCGCGGTCGACCTGATGCCCAGCCGGCTCGAGGTCGCAGCCCGCTACGGCGCCGTCGGGGTCGACCCCTCCGAGCTCGAGCCGAACGACTTCGGCACGCAGGTGGTCGACCGGGTCAAGGAGCTCACCGGCGGCGGGGCCACCGGGGCGGTCGACACGACCGCCGTACCCGAGGTGCTCAGGCAGGCCGCCCAGTCGCTCGCCGCGCGTGGGCAGCTGGTGGTGCTCGGGCTCGGGGCGCCGGAGTTCCCCGTCGACGCGATCGACCTCATGCAGAACGGCAAGGTGATCCGCGGCAGCGTCGAGGGCGACTCCGACCCGCTCGAGATGGTGCCCCGGCTGATCGAGCTCAACCGCACCGGGCGCTTCGACGTGGACGACCTCGTGGTGAGCTACCCGTTCGCCGAGATCGGCGCCGCCATCGAGGACGTGACCGCCGGGAGGGTCGTCAAGCCCGTCCTGGTCTGGTGACGACCCACGGCGCGACTAGTCGATGCGCAGGTTGACCATGTCGACGACCGGCCGGTAGCCGACCGCCTCGTAGATCTTGTTCGACGTCGAGTTGTCCAGGTCGGTGAACAGGCAGGCCTGCGCGCCCGTGTCGAGCAGCCGCTGCGTGACGGCGGCGACCGCGGCGCTGGCGTAACCGTGACCCCGTGCGTCACGGGGCGTGTAGACCGGGCCGACACGCGCGACGCCGTAGGTCGGGGGGTTGTGGGCGGTGAGGTGGACGACCCGACCGGACTCGTCCTCCCAGAGCCAGACCAGGCCCTCCTCGACCCGGCGGGCCATCTCGCGCGCCTCGAGGTACTCCCCCGTCGCCGACTCGGCGGATCGCCCGGCCTGCTCCGCGGCGTCCGTGGCGAACGCGTTCCACCAGCGGGTCGCCAGGTCCGTGTCCTCGGCGCGGGCCGCGCGGAGCCGGCCCGCCGGCTGCGGGGGCGTGACCACCTCGGTCGCCTCCCACAGCCGCATCCGCTCGTGGACCTGTGCCGTGCCGCCGACCAGCCTGGCCGTCTCCTCGGCGACCTGCTGGGCAGCGGGCAGCGCGCCGTTGACGGCGAGCACCTGCTCGCCGCGGGCATGCAGCACCCGGGCGAGCTCGCGGGCCGCCTCCTGCGGCATCGGCAGCACGTACAGCGGATACGGCTCGAAGGGCGCCGTGCGCATGGCGACGCCCACGACGTCTCCGCACTCGCGGACGGCCAGCCACCAGTGCGGGTAGTCGCCGCGCGGCTCCCCGCGACGGTCCGCGTCGGCGATCCGGTGGCTCACGGTCGACGCCACGGTCGCCACCACCGGGTCGGCCGCGAGCAGCGCGCCGGCATCCCGGAGGAACGCGGCGGGGTCGACGTAGAGCTCCAGGTCGGGCACGCCTCAACCCTTGCATCCCCCTGGCCCGCCGACCACCGGAGGGCCGAGTGACGACCGGCACTAGGATTTGCACCATGACCGAGATCATCGACACCCAGGCCCCGGACACGACGCGCAGCGACAGCGGCGCGGTCGTCGTACCGGAGAAGCCGGCGCTCGAGGGTCTCGAGGAGAGGTGGGCCGCACGCTGGAAGGCCGACCAGACCTACGCCTTCGACCGCACCCAGGCCCGCGACAACGTCTTCTCGATCGACACCCCGCCGCCCACGGTGAGCGGGAGCCTGCACGTCGGCCACGTCTTCTCCTACACCCACACCGACCTCATCGCCCGCTACCAGCGGATGCGCGGCAAGTCGGTCTTCTACCCGATGGGCTGGGACGACAACGGCCTGCCCACCGAGCGCCGCGTTCAGAACTACTTCGGTGTGCGCTGCGACCCCTCCCTGCCCTACGACGCCGACTTCACGCCGCCGGAGAAGCCGGACCCCAAGCGCCAGGTCGCGATCAGCCGACCCAACTTCGTCGAGCTGTGCGAGCAGCTGGTCGAGAAGGACGAGCAGGTCTTCGAGTCGCTGTGGCGCACGCTCGGCCTCTCCGTCGACTGGAGCCAGACCTACACGACCATCGGCCCGCGCGCCCAGAAGGTCAGCCAGACCGCGTTCCTGCGCAACTTCGCGCGCGGCGAGGCCTACCTGCAGGAGGCGCCGACCCTCTGGGACGTCACCTTCCAGACCGCCGTGGCCCAGGCCGAGCTGGAGGCCCGCGACTACGCCGGCGCCTACCACCGCGTGACCTACCACCGGCCCGACGGCGAGACGGTCGCGATCGAGACCACCCGCCCCGAGCTGATCCCCAGCGTCGTGGCCCTCATCGCCCACCCCGACGACGAGCGCTACCAGTCGCTGTTCGGCACGACGGTCACCTCGCCGGTCTTCGGCGTGGAGGTCCCCGTCGTCGCCCACCCGGCCGCCGAGATGGACAAGGGCGCCGGCATCGCGATGTGCTGCACCTTCGGTGACCTGACCGACGTCACCTGGTGGCGCGAGCTCAACCTGCCGGTCCGCACCGTCATCGGTCGTGACGGCCGCCTCCTGCGTGAGACGCCCGAGTGGCTCGCGCACGAGCCGGCCATGACCGCCTACGCCGAGCTGGCCGGCAAGACCGTGTTCTCCGCGCGGGAGGCGATGGTCGGGCTGCTGCGCGAGAGCGGCGACCTGGTCGGCGACCCGGTGCCCACCCAGCGCATGGCCAACTTCTACGAGCGAGGCGACAAGCCGCTCGAGATCGTGGCCACCCGCCAGTGGTACATCCGCAACGGCGGCCGCGACGCCGCCCTGCGCGCCGAGATGATCGAGCGGGGCGCGGAGATCCAGTGGCTGCCTCCCCACATGCGCCACCGCTACGACAACTGGGTGAACGGGCTCAACGGCGACTGGCTGATCTCCCGACAGCGGTTCTTCGGGATCCCCTTCCCGGTCTGGTACCCCCTCTCCGACGACGGCGAGCCCGACTACGCCCACCCGCTGATGCCGAGCGAGGCCGAGCTCCCGGTCGACCCCTCGACGCAGGCGCCCCGCGGCTACACCGAGGAGCAGCGCGGCAAGCCGGGCGGCTTCGTCGGCGACCCGGACGTGATGGACACCTGGGCGACGTCCTCACTCACTCCGCACATCGCCGGCGGCTGGGGGTCCGACGACGACCTGTGGCAGCGCGTCTTCCCGATGGACCTGGCCACCCAGGCCCACGACATCATCCGCACCTGGCTGTTCGCGCGCGTCGTCCGCGCCCACTTCGAGAACGGCGTCGCGCCGTGGAGCCACGCGCTGATCTCGGGCTTCATCGTCGACCCGGACCGCAAGAAGATGTCGAAGTCCAAGGGCAACGTCGTCGTTCCCGACCAGATCCTCGACAAGTACGGCGCGGACGCCGTCCGCTGGCGCGCCGCCATCGCGCGCCCCGGCCTGGACTCGCCGTTCGACGAGACGCAGATGAAGGTCGGCCGACGGCTGGCCATGAAGCTGCTCAACGTCTCGAAGTTCGTGCTGTCCAGCATCGGTGCGAGCTCGGTCAACCCGGTCGAGGTCACCGAGCCGATCGACTGCGCGCTGCTCGCCCGGCTCGCCACGGTGGTCACCAAGGCGACCGACGCCTTCGACGCGTTCGACTACACGACCGCGCTCGAGGTGAGCGAGAAGTTCTTCTGGGAGTTCTGCGACGACTACGTCGAGCTGGTCAAGGAGCGCGCCTACCGCGAGGAGGGCGGCGCCCCCACTGAGTCGGCCCGCGCCACCCTTGCGCTGGCCCTCCAGGTCCAGCTGCGCCTGCTCGCGCCGTTCCTGCCTTACGTCACCGAGGAGGTCTGGTCCTGGTGGCAGCCCGGCTCGGTGCACCGCAGCACCTGGCCGGCCGTCTCCGAGCTCGGCTCGGCCGCCGCCTTCGATCCGGCCGCCGTCGACGCCGTCGCCTCGGCGCTGATCGGCATCCGCGGCGCCAAGTCGCAGGCCAAGGTCTCGATGCGCGCCGAGCTCTCCCGCGTGATGATTTCGGGTCCCGAGGCCCTGGTGCGCGCCGCCGAGCTCGCCGCTCCCGACCTGCGCGCGGCCGGCAAGATCACCGGCGACCTGGTCTTCAGCACCACCGAGGGCACCGAGCTCAAGGTCGACGCCGAGCTGGCTCCGACGCAGTAGGCCCCGGGGGCGGAGCCTGTGGCGGCGGGTCTCGAGGCTCGTCGCCGGCGCTCCTCGCACCTCGACCACCGAGCTCAGCCACCTCGGTGGTCGACCCGCCGAGCGCAGCTACCTCGGTGTGGTCGAGAGCCGACGAGCGCAGCTACCTCGGTGGTCGAGCCGGCGAGCGCCAGCGAGCCGTGTCGAGACCCCTGGGCCTCTTCGCCCACCTCACCATGTCCCGACATCGCCGTCGCGACCTCGTTCCTCGGTCGCGGGCGCTGCTCGACCTCCCCCTTCGACCCGCGGCGGCGCAGCCGCCACGGGTCAGGCGGACTTCTTCTTCTTCTCGGGCTCGCGGGGGACCAGGGTCGGCGCGACGTCGTCGTTGACGACCTCGGCGGTGACGATCACCTTGGCGATGTCACCGCGGGACGGGACGTCGTACATGACGTGGAGGAGGACCTCCTCGATGATCGCGCGCAGGCCGCGGGCGCCGGTGCCGCGCTCCATGGCGTGGTCGGCGATGGCGGCGACGGCGTCCTCGGTGAACTCCAGGTCGACGCCGTCGAGCTCGAAGAGCTTCTGGTACTGCTTGATCAGCGCGTTGCGCGGCTCGGTGAGGATCTGCACCAGCGCCGCCTGGTCGAGCTTGGTCACGCTGGCGATCAGGGGCAGCCGCCCGATGAACTCGGGGATCAGCCCGAACTTCGTGAGGTCCTCGGGGCGCACCATCGAGAGGAGATCCTCGGCGTCGCGCTCGGCGGCGGTGCGGACCTCGGCGGTGAAGCCGAGGTTCTTCTTGCCGACGCGCTGCTCGATGATGTGCTCCAGCCCGGCGAAGGCACCGCCGACCACGAACAGGATGTTGGTGGTGTCGATCTGGATGAACTCCTGGTGCGGGTGCTTGCGCCCGCCCTGCGGCGGCACCGAGGCGGTGGTGCCCTCGATGATCTTCAGCAGTGCCTGCTGCACGCCCTCACCGGAGACGTCGCGGGTGATCGAGGGGTTCTCCGCCTTGCGGGCCACCTTGTCGATCTCGTCGATGTAGATGATGCCCGTCTCGGCCTTCTTGACGTCGTAGTCGGCCGCCTGGATCAGCTTGAGCAGGATGTTCTCGACGTCCTCACCGACGTAGCCGGCCTCGGTGAGGGCGGTGGCGTCGGCGATCGCGAACGGCACGTTGAGCATCCGGGCCAGGGTCTGGGCGAGGTAGGTCTTGCCGCAGCCGGTGGGCCCGATCACCAGGATGTTGCTCTTGGCGACCTCGACGATCTCGTCCTTGCTGTGCTTGCCCGCGACCGGCTGGAGGCCCGCCCCGACCCGCTTGTAGTGGTTGTAGACCGCCACCGCGAGCGACTTCTTCGCCTGCTCCTGCCCGATGACGTAGGAGTTGAGGAAGTCGAAGATCTCCTTCGGCTTGGGCAGCTCGTCGAGGCTGACCTCGGTGCCCTCACTCAGCTCCTCCTCGATGATCTCGTTGCACAGGTCGATGCACTCGTCGCAGATGTAGACCCCGGGGCCTGCGATCAGCTTCTTGACCTGCTTCTGGCTCTTTCCACAGAAAGAGCACTTCAGCAGGTCGCCTCCGTCACCGATGCGAGCCACGGGGTCATCTCCTTCGACGCGGGTTGTGCAGTGCCACGATGCAAACCATCAGAAGGTACCTCGTGCCGCCCCCCGTGGGGGGGCCGGACACGAGATGCCTCACGACGAGTTGGACCGCCGGTCAGGTCGGGTGATCGGTTCAGGGGTCAGGTCAGGGCAAGGGTCGAGGCCTTGCGCGAGTCGAGCACGGTGTCGATCAAGCCGTACTCGATGGCCTGCTCGGCGGTGAGGATCTTGTCGCGCTCGATGTCGCGACTGACCTCCTCGATCGAGCGGCCGGAGTGCTCGCTGATCATCTTCTCCAGCAGCTCGCGCATCCGCAGGATCTCGTTGGCCTGGATCTCGATGTCGGAGGTCTGGCCGAACGTGCCCTCGGTATAGGGCTGGTGGATCAGGATCCGGCTGTTGGGCAGCGCCATGCGCTTGCCGGGGGCGCCGGCCGCGAGCAGGATCGCGGCGGCCGAGGCCGCCTGCCCCAGGCACACCGTCTGCACGTCGGGGGTGATGAAGCGCATCGTGTCGTAGATGGCCGTCAGCGCGGTGAAGGAGCCACCGGGGCTGTTGATGTAGATCTGGATGTCCTGGTCGGGGTTCATCGACTCCAGGCACATCAGCTGGGCCATGACGGCGTTGGCGATGTCGTCGGAGATCGGCGTGCCGAGGAAGATGATCCGCTCCTCGAACAGCTTGGCATAGGGGTCGATCCGCCGGAAGCCGTAGGACGTGCGCTCTTCCCACTGGGGGATGTAGTAGTTCATGGGTCAGTCCTTCTGCCGCGCCGGGCGGCCGTCGTCGGCGGCTTCACGGGCGCTCTTGATGACCTGGTCGACCAGGCCGTACTCGAGCGCCTGCTCGGCGGTGAACCAGCGGTCGCGGTCGGCGTCGTTCTCGATCTGCTCGACCGTCTGGCCGGTGTGCTCGGCGATGAGCTCGAGCAGCACCTTCTTGATGTGCAGCGACTGCTGCGCCTGGATCTTGATGTCGGAGGCGGAGCCGCCCATGCCCGAGGAGGGCTGGTGCATCATGATCCGCGCGTGCGGGAGCGCGTAACGCTTGCCCTTGGCGCCGGCGCACAGCAGGAACTGCCCCATCGAGGCGGCCAGGCCCATGCCCACCGTCGCCACGTCGTTGGGGATGTAGTTCATCGTGTCGTAGATCGCCATGCCGGCGTCGACCGAGCCGCCGGGGCTGTTGATGTGGAGGAAGATGTCCGTCTCCGGGTCCTCCGCCGAGAGCAGCAGCAGCTGGGCGCAGATCGCGTTGGCGTTCTGGTCGCGCACCTCGGAGCCGAGGAACACGATGCGCTCGCGCAGCAGCCGTTGGTAGATGTGGTCGTCGAGGACGTTGAGCCCCCCGCCGCCGCCCATCAAGGGGCCGGACGGCTCGGAGGCGAGACTGGGGTTCTGGTTCACGTCGCCGACACTAGCCCGAAGCACGGACAGTTCCACGGGCATTGGCCCCCTGTTCGCCGACAGCGGATTCTCGGGTTCGCTCAGGAGGACTCGGCCGCCGCCTTGAGCCACGCCACCGTTCGGCCATCGCCTGCTGGAGCTCGTCGGCATGCCCGGGCTCACGCCAGCCAGCGCTCGAGCGCCGCGTGCACCTCGGGGTGGTTGAGCAGCCCGAAGTGGTCGGTGCGGCCCAGGTGCAGGACCTCGGCGCCGGGGAACAGCTCGCCGCCACGCTTGTCGCGCCCGTAGGCCGAGCGCGGCCGCACCAGCAGGTCCCCCACGACGTGGCCCACCGGGTGGCGCTGCGACTCGGTGAGGGTCGCGGCGACCAGCCGGTAGCGCGCGTGCGGCAGCGGCGGCACGTCCTCGGCGAGGCCGGCGACGAGGTCGTGGACGCCCACGGAGCGCCAGTCCAGGATCCGCCCGAAGGCCGCGGTCTCGGGTAGGCGGGACAGCCCCCGGCTGCCGTGACCGATGCCCCAGGCGATCGGCGCGCCCAAGTGGGGCGTGCCGAGCGTGACCACGTCGCTGATCCGCTGCGTCCACGGCTCCCCCGACCCCGGCGCCTCGGCCGCGACCGCACCCGACGCGCGGATCACCAGGCCGCCGAGAGAGTGCCCGACCAGGGCCACCCGGGTGACGGGCACCGGCCACGCGTCGACGAGCCGCTGCATCAGGGCCGAGAGCGCCACGCCGTTCTCGCGCAGCGACAGCCCGGTGTTGGCCCGCAGCAGCACCGGGCTCCAGCCGAGCGCCGCCACCGACTCCGGGTACGTCGTGCCGGTGCGCTCGCGGTGGAGGTCCCAGTAGGACTCGTTCTCGCACAGGCCGTGCAGGAAGACGACCAGGCGGCCGGAGGGCTCCGGGTAGGCCGTGCCCAAACCCTCCGGGGTCGCCTCGACGTCCCGACCGCCCGCACGCACCGCCATGGAGATCGCCAGGTGCGGGCGCTCCCGGACGAGTCGGTCGCCGATCAGGCCGTTGACCGAGGAGCTGACGAACCGCCCACGCGGCCCGTCCTCGAGTCGGGGGCCGGCACCGGTGGCGCCCAGTCGGTCCAGGCCGAGCGACGTCGCCCGCAGGCCCGCCGCCAGAGCGCCGTACACGGCTCCGGCGATGCCGCGGTGCACGAGGTCGGGCACGGTGGAGGCCCCACCGGTGCCCCGGTGGGCGACCCGACCGACCCGGTCCGCCATGGCGAAGTGGGTGTCGCGCGCGCTCTTGACGACCAGCTCCTCGGCCACCTCGGAGAGCAGCGAGAGCGCGTCGAGCACCCCGGGACCCGGGGGCGCGCCGGGGCGGGACAGGTCCGTCATGGCCCGATCATAGGCGTCTGGTGAACAGTTGTGCACTCACGTGGCAGGGTGTCGCAAGCAGACACGCACCCTGTCCGCCGGCGGACCGGACGGAGCAGGGTGCGTGCTGCTGCGGATCGGCATCGCGCGCGGGCAGCCGCCCGGCGCGCACCGCTCACTCCTCGGTCTCGGCCTCGGAGGGGGCCTCGGTCGCAGCCTCGGGCTCGCCGATGGTCCCGTCGGGACGCAGGTTCTTCAGCTCGACCACGTTGCCGGAGGCGTCCTTGACCACCGCGGTCTCGACGATGGCCGCGAGGGCCTTGCCGCGCAGGATCTCCTGGACGAGCTCGGGGATGTGGTTGTGCTCGAACATGTGGTTCGCGAACTCCTGCGGGTCCTGGCCCGACTGCTGGGCCCGGCGCACCAGGTGGCTGGAGAGCTCCTGCTGCTCGATGCTGAGCTCCTCCTTCTTCGCCACCTCGTCGAGCAGGAACTGCGCGGCGACGGCGTCGCGGACCCGGCGCTCGAGGTCGGCCTCGAACTCCTCGATGGTCTGCCCCTCGTCCTCGAGGTACTTCTCCATCGTGATGCCGGCGTAGCCGAGCTGCTGCTCGATGTTCTGGCGGCGAGCATTGAGCTCGTCGGTCACCATGCTCTCGGGCAGCGGCACGTCGACGCGGTCCAGGAGGACCTCGAGGACGGCGTCGCGCGCGGCGGCGGCCTGCTCGAGGCGCTTGCCTCGGCCGAGGCGCTCGCGCACGTCGGCGGTGAGCTCGTCGATGGTGTCGAACTCGGAGGCCAGCTGGGCGAAGTCGTCGTCCAGCTCGGGCAGCTCCTGCTCCTGAACCTGGCTGATGCTGACCTGGACCTCGACGGGCTCGCCGACGAGGTCGCCGCCCACGAGCTCGGAGGAGAAGGTCTTCTCGTCTCCGGCCGACATGCCGACCAGGGCCTCGTCGAGGCCCTCGATCATGCCGCCACGGCCGACCTGGTAGGACATCGCGGACACCTCGGCGCCGTCGAGCACCTCGCCGTCCTTGAGCGCCTTGAGGTCGAGCACGACGAAGTCGCCCTCGGCGGCGGGCCGCTCGACGTCGCTCAGGGTGGCGAACCGCTCACGCAGGGCCTGCACCTGCTCCTCGACGTCGCTGTCGGCGACGACCAGGTCCTCGACCTCGGCCTCGAGCCCCTCGTACGACGGCAGCGCGATCTCGGGGCGCACGTCGACCTCGGCGGTGAACTCCAGGGTCTCGTTGTCCTCGAACTTCGTCACCTCGATCTCCGGCTGGGCCAGGGGCTGGAGGTCGTTGGCCTCGAGCGCCTCGATGTACTTGGCCGGCAGCACCTCGTTGATCGCCTCGTCGAGCACGGCGCCACGGCCGACCTGACGGTCGATGACCATGGGGGGCACCTTGCCGCGGCGGAAGCCGGGGACGTTGATCTGCTGGGCGATCTTCTTGTAGGCCGCGTCGAGGCTCGGCTTGAGCTCCTCGAAGGGCACCTCGACGGTCAGCTTGGCCCTGGTCGGGCTCAAGGTCTCGACGGCGCTCTTCACAGGTGTTCTCCTCAGTCTGGGTGAAAGGTGTTTCGTCGGGGCGACAGGACTCGAACCTGCGGTCTCCTGCTCCCAAAGCAGGCGCGCTAGCCACTACGCTACGCCCCGTCAAAGCATGGTCTTGTCCGGGTCAAGACGCCCCCAGCCGTGCTGGTGAGGGCTCCTTGGAGCGGATGACGGGAATCGAACCCGCGTAGTCAGTTTGGAAGACTGAAGCTCTACCATTGAGCTACATCCGCGTGCAGGTCTCGCGCCGCTCGGCAGCGCGAAATATGCCTCGCCATGGTGCCACACCGAGGGTCCCGGGCCCCAAACGGCCCCGCTGGGCGGACAGCACTCACGTGCGGTGGACGATGACCAGTGCGCGATCGTCGTCGGGCGACCCGAGGGCCTCGGTGAGCCGGGCCGCGGCCCTGTCGTAGCTGCCGCGCATCAGCGACTCGGCCTGGCCGAGCATCTGGTCGATGCCGAGGTCGATGTCGCGGCGCGGCTCCTCGACCATGCCGTCGGTGTAGAGGAGCAGCGCATCGCCGCGAGCGAGCCGGCCGCCGGCGCTGGTGAACGTCGCGTGGTCGAGCAGGCCGAGGACCGGGCCGTCCGTGCGCAGGACCGACCAGCGGCCGGAGGCCGCCGTGCGGTGGGCGGCGGGCGGGTGACCCGCGGTCCGGATCTCGTAGTCCCCGGTCGTCAGGTCCAGGGAGAGGTGGACGGCGGTGGCGAACCCCTCGTCCCAGGCCTGGCGCAGCAGGTAGCCGTTGGCGGCGGGCAGGAAGTCGCGAGCCGGCATCGCGCCGAGCAGGCCACCGAAGGCTCCGGAGAGGAGCAGCGCACGGGTGCCGGCGTCGGTGCCCTTGCCGGAGACGTCGACGACCACGACCTCGAGGTGGTCGAGGTCGTGACCGCGCATCGTCACCACGAAGTCGCCGGCGAACGGCGTGCCGCCTGCGGGCTTGAGCGCCGACTCCACATGCCAGCCGGGCGGCAGGTCGGGGACCCCGCCCTGGGTGAGGATCCGGTCGCGCAGGTCGACCAGCATCGCCTCCCCGCGCAGGCCGGCCACGCCCAGGCTCGAGCGGCGGAAGCTGGTCGCGATCACCACCAGGCCCATCAGGAACTGCACCAGGGTGGCCCCGATGATCCGCGGGGTGACCTCGGTCTGCGCGGCCAGCCCCACGGCGAGCAGCACCATCAGGAACACCACGAACGCCGGCAGCGTGCGCGGCCCCAGCCACAGGCTCGCGATGACCAGGGGCAGCATCAGCCCGGTCAGGGGCGCCCGGTCGGGCAGGACGAACACCACGACGGTGATCAGGACCGCCACGACCGCCAGTGCGAGCGCGATCCGGGCCTCCGGAGTGAGCCCGCGGCGCCGGAACAGCTCCCAGCTCCTGCGCGCGGACCTGCGCGCAGGCTGCACGTCGTAGGTGGCGGTCATGGAGGTCCAGACGATGTGAGCGAGAGGCGGGTGTCAGCAGGGTACGGCGCGCGAGCGGAACGTGGGCTGACAACGGGGACACCAGAACACGTTTCTCGCCTGGAGCACCGCCGTACGGACCGACGCGCCGCACACCAGGCAGGGCTGGCCGGTCCGGCGGTAGACGTAGACCTCTCCCCCGTGGTCGTCCTTGCGGGGCGGGCGGCCCATCGCCTCAGGGGTGTGCTCGGGCCGGACCGTGTCGATCCGCCCGGTCCGTACTCCTTCGCCCATCAGCTCGACGAGGTCGTCCCACATCGCCCGCCACTGCCCCACGCGCAGGGTGCTGCCCGGCCGCAGCGGGTGGATCCGGTGGCGGAACAGCAGCTCGGCGCGGTAGACGTTGCCGACGCCGGCCAGCACCGACTGGTCCATCAGCAGCCCACCGACCGGGCCCTTGCTCCGGCGGATCCGCTCCCAGGCGCGGGCCGGATCCTGGTCGAGCCGCAGCGGGTCCGGGCCGATGCGCGCCAGCACGGCGTCGCGCTGCTCGCGCGTCACCAGCTCGCAGGTCGTGGCGCCGCGCAGGTCGGCGTACGCGGTCGGACCGGCGTCGGCGGTCACCAGGCGGAGCCGGACCTGACCCACCGGCGCGGGCACCTCTCCGGTGTCGCCGAGGTCGTGGTGCACGTCGAAGGCGCCGTACAGGCCGAGGTGGACGTGGACGTAGCGCTCGCCGGGGAAGGCGATGAAGAGGTGCTTGCCCCAGGACTCGGCACTCTCCAGGGACTGGCCGTCGAGCAGCCTGGCGGCGTCCTCGAAGCGTCCCTGCGGGCTGCCGACCCGCACCAGCCGGCCGGCGAAGGCCCGGTCGAGGTCGTGGGCGAGGCGGTGGAGGGTATGGCCCTCAGGCATCGCGCGCCGAGTCGGGCAGGGGCGGCAGCTGGCCCGTGCTCTCGTACGCCGCCAGCTGGGCGATCCGCCGGACGTGGCGCTCGTCGCCGGAGAAGTCGGTGGTCAAGAAGACCTCCACGAAGCGGGTCATGTCCTCGAGCGAGTGCATGCGCCCGCCCACGGACACGACCGTGGCGTCGTTGTGCTCGCGCGCCAGGGCGGCGGTCTCCTCGGACCAGACCAGTGCGGAGCGCACGCCGCGGACCTTGTTGGCCGCCATCTGCTCTCCGTTGCCCGAGCCGCCGACGACCACCCCGAGGCTGTCCTGGCCCGCCGCGCGCTCCGCGGCCACGCCCTCGGCGGCCCGCAGGCAGAACACCGGATAGTCGTCCAGGGCGTCGTAGACGAACGGGCCGTGGTCGACGGGCTCGTAGCCGTGATCGCGGAGCCACCCGACGAGGTGGTCCTTGAGCTCGAGGCCGGCATGGTCGGATCCGACGTGGACGCGCATGCCCCGATCCTCCCAGAGTGCGTCACAGACCCGGCGGACGGCTCCGGCGGAGCCCCTCGAGGAACGCGGCGACCTGCCCCATGAGCGGCTCCGCGGCGGGGAACACCTGCTCGTGGCGCCAGAAGCCGTGCACCTGCCCGAGGTAACGGGTGCCGACCACCGTCACGCCCGCGTCGGCCAGCAGCGAGACCAGGTGCTCGCCCTCGTCGCGCAGCGGGTCGTGCTCGGCGGTCACCACGAGCGTCGGGGGCAGCGTGGCGAGCCGGTCCGAGCGCAGCGGGGCGAGGTCGGGGTCGTCCAGGTCGGCCGGCCTTGCGGCGTACTGCTCCCAGTACCAGGCGGCCTCGCGCGGGTCGAAGCCCTCCGCCGCCGCATAGGAGGCGAAGCCCGCGCGTGGGTCGAGGAAGGGGTAGATGAGCACGACGCCGTCGACCCGACCGGGGTTGCGCAGCGCCGCCACGAGCGCGAGGTTGCCGCCCGCACTGTCGCCGTGGACGAAGACCGGACCGTCCTCGTCCCACCACGCCAGCGCGGCGTCGACGTCGTCGGGCGCTGCTGGGAAGCGGTGCTCGGGTGGGCGCCGGTAGTCGACGCTGAGCACGGCGGTCCGGGTGCGGTTGGCCAAGCGCCGCGCGGCGCCGTCATGGACGTCGACGTCATGGAAGACGAACCCGCCGCCGTGCAGGTGCACCACGACGCCCGGGCGAGCGTCCTCGGGGCGGTAGAGCCGGCACGGCACTCCCCCGGCGTCGACGTCGCGGACCTCCGCCACGTCCTCGCGCGGCTCGGCCGCGGCCGCCGACCGGGCCGCGGCCCGGTCGGCCTCGATGTCGAAGGCGGCTTCGTAGACCTTCGGCGTCGCGGCGTACTCCTCAACCGCGCGCCTCGCCGCTGGGTGCAGCACGCTCAGCCGACCTTCGCCGGTCTCAACGCTGCATGAGGGCGTCGAGCCCGACCGCCACCGCCGCCGCGACCCGGAAGTCGATGCGCTGGTCGGGGACGTGGACGGTGTACTTGTCGCGCACGGAGCTTTGGCGCTCGACGCCGAGCAGCGGCTGACCCTCCGAGCTCACGAAGTCGAAGTGGATCGGCAGGAACGGGATGTCGGTGAAGCGACGGATGAGCGCCACCGCCTGGCTGCGCTCCTGACCGGTGCCGGCGTAGCCCGGGCCCTCGATGTGGAAGGTCGAGCGCATCAGGCTCGCGCCGAAGTCCTTGCGGAAGAAGCCGATCTGGTTGCGCGCCTCGTCGAAGATGTCGTAACCGGCGTTGAGGTCGATCTTCTTGCGGGCCTTGAAGCTGAAGACCGGGCGGGTCTTGGTGTCGTCGGCGTAGAACGTCACCTCCTCCTTGAACGCGAGGCGCTTCTGCTCCGCCAGCCCCATCGACTGCCCGAAGCTCCCGTCGGGGTTGGCCGCGAAGAGCTCGTAGCGGTTGGTGGTCATCGCGAACTTCTGCTTGACGTAGAACGTCGGCAGGTACATGTCGGCAGTCATGCGCAGAGCCTAGGGCAGCCCGTTCGCCCCGGTGCGAGGTCTGCAGCCTCGCGACCGTGTCGGTCCTGCTCCCCGGCCAGCGACCGCTGAGCAGCAGCAGACCCAGGCCGCGAGACTCTCCCGGATCGCCTCGATCGGCCGGGGCGGTCGAGCATCCGGCCGCCCCGCGGCCACCACCCGCCGTACGCCGGCGGCCCGGCCACTTCCGCCGAAGATGCCCAGCCGTCCCACTGGTCACCCTGCCAGTGCGAAACTCACGCTTCCCCGCCGAAGTTTCGCACCGGAGGCGTGAGTTTCACCGGGTCCCCGGTGAAACTCACCCAGCGAGGCTCACACCCGTGCCAGCTCCTCGTCCACCACGGACGGGTCAAGCTTGGTGAAGATCGGGGTGGGCTTGTCCACCTTCACCCCGACGGCGATCGGGCGCGACTCCCAGCGTGGCGTCGCGGCGTAGTCGCCGGTGATCACCGGGTAGGAGCCCAGCCCCGCGCCGTGACCCGGGTCGAGATCCTCGACGGTCTCGATGCGCGGCATCGGCATGAACTCGCCCCGACCGCCGTAGGCCGCCCACACCTGGTTGGAGGAGTGCGGCAGGAACGGCGCGAGCAGTGTGTTGCAGTCGAGCACGCACTGGGCGGCGACGTGCAGCACGGTCGCGAGGCGCTCGCGCTGCGACTCGTCCTTCATCTTGTAGGGCTCGGTGACGGTGAGGTACTTGTTCACCTCGCCGACGACCCGCATCGCCTCGGCGATCGCGGCGCGCTGGCGGTGCCGGCCGATCAGGTCGCCCACGGTGCCGAACGCAGCGCGCACGGCGGAGAGGACCGCCTCGTCGACCTCCTCGAGCGCGCCCGCGACCGGGATCTCGCCGAAGCTCTTGGCGATCATCGTGGCCGTGCGGTTGACCAGGTTGCCCCAGCCGGCCACCAGCTCGGAGTTGGTGCGCTGCACGAACTCCGCCCAGGTGAAGTCGGAGTCGGAGGTCTCGGGCCCGGCGGCGCAGATGAAGTAGCGCAGCGCGTCGGGCTGGTAGCGCGAGAGCATGTCGCCCACCAGGATCACGTGGCCGCGGCTGGTGGAGAACTGCTTGGACTCCATGGTCATGAACTCCGAGGACACCACCTCGGTGGGCAGCTGCAGCTCGCCGTAGGCGCCGGGCTCTCCGCCGCGTGCGCCGCGACCGTCGTACGCCAGCAGCTCGGCCGGCCAGATCTGGCTGTGGAAGACGATGTTGTCCTTGCCCATGAAGTAGTAGGACAGCGACTCCGGGTCGTTCCACCAGCGACGCCACGCGTCGGCGTCGCCGGAGCGGCGCGCCCACTCGATGGAGGCCGACAGGTAGCCGATCACCGCGTCGAACCAGACGTAGAGCCGCTTGGTCGGCTGCTCGCGCCAGCCGTCGAGCGGGACCGGGATCCCCCAGTCGATGTCGCGCGTCATCGCGCGCGGGCGGATCTCGGAGAGGATGTTCTGGCTGAAGCGGATGACGTTGGGGCGCCACAGGCCCGTCTCCTCGCGCCCGTCGAGCCACTCCTGCAGCGCCTCGGCCAGCGCCGGCAGATCGAGGAAGAAGTGCTGGGTCTCCACGAACTCCGGCGTCTCGCCGTTGATCTTCGAGCGCGGGTTCTTCAGGTCGGTCGGGTCCAGCTGGTTGCCGCAGTTGTCGCACTGGTCGCCGCGCGCGTCGGCGTAGCCGCAGATCGGGCAGGTGCCCTCGATGTAGCGGTCCGGGAGGGTGCGGCCGGTCGAGGGGCTGATGGCGCCGTACGTCGTCTGCTCGATCATGTAGCCGTTGCGGTGCACGGTCTCGAACATCTCCTGCACCACCAGGTAGTGATTGCCGGTGGTGGTGCGGGTGAACAGGTCGTAGGAGAGACCGAGGTCGACCAGGTCCTGCACGATCACGGCGTTGTTCTTGTCGGCGAGCTCGCGGGCGGTGACGCCCTGCTGGTCGGCCGCCACCAGGATCGGGGTGCCGTGCTCGTCGGTGCCGGACACCATGAGCACGTCGTGGCCGGCCATCCGCATGTACCTGCTGAAGACGTCGGAGGGCACGCCGAAACCGGCCACGTGGCCGATGTGGCGCGGGCCGTTGGCGTACGGCCAGGCGACGGCGGACAGGACATGGGTCATGTCGCTGATCCTAGGGTCGCGGCGCCACCCGTTTCCCGGCGGGCCGGTCCCCCGCCCCGGCCGGTCAACGCGGGTCGAAGCGGTCGACCCGCTTCTGCGCGCGGTGCCGGATGCCGGGGAGTCGGTCGTAGAGGTGCGCGCCGGGGCACGCGGTCTCGTTGGTGTCGCGGTGGCCGTCGATCACGGGCAGCCGGACCTGGGCACCGGAGGCGTACCGGTCACTCCCCTCGGACGTGACGGCCACCGTGCCGCCTGCGTCGCGGCGGTGCCGGTCCAGCTTCCACGCGGCCAGCCGTACGACGGCCGTCACGGCCTTCGTGGTCGGCCGCGTCGCCTCGAAGTTGCCGAGGACGGCGATGCCGACCGAGTTGTGGTTGAAACCCAGCGTGTGCGCGCCGCGCACCGGCCGATCCGGCCCACCGGACCGGCCCACCCAGGCCCGACCGAACCGGTCGACGACGAAGTTGTAGCCGAGGTCGAACCAACCCAGCGACGCGGTGTGGTAGCGGTACATGCCCCGCAGGATGGCCGGCACCTGCGCGCGGGTGTAGCTGTTGCTCGACGCGGTGTGGTGGACGTGGACCTGCCGCAGGCCGCGGTTGTAGGTGGGGCTCCCGTTGCGCCAAGACGGGTCGGCACCCCACGCCTTGCGGAAGAGCAGCGGGGGGCGCGGTGCGGCGGTCGGCTTCGCCGCCGCGCGCGTCGAGCCCCGACCGGAGGCCGTCACTGAGCCCGCCCTCGCGCTCGCGTCCGAGGGCAGGACGCCCGGGTCGATGAGCACCAGCCGGAGGTCACGGTGCCCGGAGCCGCGCACGTCCACCTGCACGCCGTCCGACGGCCCGACCCACATCGGCTCGGTGCCCCGGCGGCCCCGGGACTCGGTGCCCGCGGTCGGGCCGTCCCGCAGGATCTCGGCCGTGCGCCAGCTGCTCCAGCCGCTCGCACCGCGCGAGCGGAAGCGCAGCGAGGACGGGTCGGCGCCGCGCCAGGTGAGGCCGAGCATCGAGTACGGCGAGGTCCGCTGCGGGCGCCGCGTCTCCGCCGTCACCGGCACCTCCGCGGAGCGCACCGGCGACCCTGCGTCGGCCCGCAGGCGGATCGTCGAAGCCTCGCTCCGCGGCCCCGATCCGGGGTCGGCGTAGGCCGCCGGAAGGGCCAGGAGACCCGTGGCCAATGTGACTGCTGTGACTAGTGATGCAGTTCCCGAGAAGCGCATGGGGATCAATTGTGCGCGCTGAGGGCCGCTAAGTCGACCTGGCCGGGTGCCGGCAGGGCGCTACGGCGCCTCGTACCTCGCGGTGACGACGGCCGTCACGGCCGCCACCACCACGACGACGATCAGCTGAAGTCGAGGTCCCCGGTGCGCGAGCGCTTGAGCTCGTAGAAGTACGGGAACTTCGCGACCGCGACCGCGCCGTCCCACAGCTCCCCGGCCTGCTCGCCGCGCGGGATCTTGGACAGGACCGGCCCGAAGAAGGCCGCTCCCTCGATCGCGATGGTCGGCGTCCCGACGTCGTCGCCGACCTGGTCCATGCCCTCGTGGTGCGACTTCGCGACGGCCTCGTCGAACGACGGGTCGTCCATCGCCTCGACGAGCTCGGCCTCGAGCCCGGCGTCGGCGAGCGCGCCGGCGATCAGCTCGCGCGAGATGGGCTCCTTGTTCAGGTGGATGCGGTTGCCCATCGCGGTGTAGAGCGGCAGCAGGACCTCACGGCCGTGCTTCTGCTCCGCCGCGATGCAGACGCGCACCGGGCCCCAGGCGGGCCTGAGCATCTCGCGGTACTCCTCGGAGATGTCCTTGTCCTTGTTGAGGTAGGCCAGGCTCATCACGTGCCAGGTCACCTCGATGTCGCGCACCTCCTCCACCTCGAGGATCCACCGCGAGGTGATCCAGGCGAACGGGCAGAGCGGGTCGAACCAGAAGTCGGCTTGAGTCATGCCTGACCCAATCACCTCGCCCCCGAATTCCTTCCGGCGGGTCCCTCCCCGCCTCCGCATTTCCTGAGGTGCGAGCGCAGCGAGCCTCGAAGGGACGAGCCGCCCCTTTCGGTGGTCGAGGTGCGAGGAGCGCCAGCGAGGTGCCGCCCCTTTCGGTGGTCGAGGTGTGAGGAGCGTCAGCGACGAGCCTCGAGACCCGGTGAGCCGGGAAGCGACCAGGGGTACGCCGGTCAGGTCGCCAGTCACGTCACCGGGTCTCGAGGCTCAGGCGTTGCACGCCTTCGCACCTCGACCACCGAAAGGCCTCGACCACCGGGGAGCCGAATTCTCGAATACCCTGTGGACAAAGGGGATTCTCGACCCTGCCACTGTCGGTGGCGGGTGCTTGAGTAGACCCATGAGCAGCCCCGCCACCCCTACCGCGAGCCACCTCGTGGCCGCCGGAGTGGCACGCCTGCGCACCCAGGTCGCCGACCTCAACCAGACCCCGGTGTGGTCGATGACCCCCACCGAGACCGCCCAGGCGCTGGGCGACGCGACCCGGCTGCGCGCGCAGGCCGACGAGCTGACGCTGCGCCTGGCCGCACACGCCGACGCCACCCAGGTCGGCCTCGACACCGGCGCCACCACGACCGCGGTCCACTGGGCCAACACCACCCGCCAGACCCAACGCGAGACCGCGAGCAAGATGAAGCTCGCCAAGGCGTTGGAGCACCATGAGACCGTCGCCGAGGCGCTGGCGAAGGGCGTGATCCTCACCGACCAGGCCCAGGTGATCGTGGAGGCTGTCGACGCGCTGCCCGAGGGCCTGCAGCCTCAGGTGCGCCTCGAGGCCCGCGACCACCTGCTGGCCCAGGCCGCGCACCACGACGCCAAAGCCTTGCGGGTCCTGGGCAGACGGATCCTCGACGTCGTCGCCCCCGAGGTCGGTGAGGCCCAGGAGGCCAAGCAGCTCAAGGCCGAGGAGCGCAGAGCCGAGCAGCGGGCCCGGCTCACGCTGCACGACGACGGCCACGGCACCACCTACGGACGGTTCCAGATCCCCACCCACGTGGCCGACCGGTCCGCAAACAGCTCGGCGCACTGGCCAACCCCCAGGCCGGCGGCCAGGGCAATACCCCGCACGGAAGGGGGTTGGCGTTCATCGCCTACCTCGAGCGCTACCCCACCGACCGGCTCCCACAGTCCGGCGGCCTCGACGCCACCGTGGTGGTGACGATGACCCTGGACACCTTGATGGGTGGGTTGAAGGCCGCGCAGCTCGACACCGGGACCCGGATCAGCCCCGCCCTGGCCCGCACGCTGGCCTGCCAGGCCGGGGTCATCCCGGTGGTCCTCGGCACCAGGTCCCAGGTCCTCGACCTCGGACGGCGACGACGCTTCCACACCAAGGCCCAACGCATCGCGCTCGCGGTCCAGCACGGAGGCTGCTACACCGAAGGCTGCGAACGCCCCTCCGCCTGGTGCGAGGCCCACCACCTGACCCCCTGGTCCCAAGGCGGCGACACCTCCGTCAACGACGGCGCCCTGCTCTGCCGACGCCACCACACCCTCGCCCACCACCCCCACTACGACATGACCCACCTCCCCGGCGGGAAGGTCGCCTTCACCAAGCGCGAGTGAGCCACGGCAAGCGCTGATGTGACGGCTCACGCAGTACAACTGAGGCATGCCGCAACGCATCGCCGTCCTCTCCGACGTCCACGGGGTGCTGCCCGCCCTGGAGGCCGTCCTCGCCGAGCCCGAGGTCGCGGAAGCCGACCTCGTGGTCGTGACCGGGGACCTCGCCGCGGGACCGCAGCCAGCGCAGGTGCTGGACCGCCTGGCCGCGCTCGGCGATCGCGGCCTGCTCGTGCGCGGCAACGCCGACCGGGACCTGGTCACCATCGCCGGTGGCGGCGAGCCGCCCGAGGGGACCCCGCCCGTCGACCTCTGGGCTGCAGCGCAGCTCAGCGACTCGCACGTGGCGACGCTCGCCGCGCTCCCCCACCCCATCGTGCTCACGCTGGACGGCGGTGGCGACGTGCTGTTCTGCCACGGCACTCCACGCGACGACAACGAGGTCGTCCTCGTCGACACCCGGCTGTCGCGCTGGCACGAGGTCCTCGCCGACGTAGCCGACTCGGTGCGAACGGTCGTGTGCGGCCACACGCACGTGCCGTTCGCCCGGCTCGTCGACCGGCGCTGGGTCGTCAACAGCGGGAGTGTCGGCATGCCCTACGGCAGCACGGGGCTGCCCTGGGCGCTGCTCAGCGCCGCCGGCGTCCAGCTGCGCACCACTCCGGTCGACGCCGGCGCCCTCGCTGACGAGGTGATCGCGGCGTCGGCGTTCCCTGAGGTGGCGGAGTGGGCCGAGACCTACGTTCGCCGGCCTCTCAGTGACACCGTCGCCGTCACGGCGTTCGCGCCGCGTGATGGGCGCGACGCCGGTTGGGACGACTAGGCCCCCAACGCACAACGAGCCCCGACCGCAGCGCGGTCGGGGCTCGTCATGATGAGGTCAGGAGACGCGAACGTTCTCAGCCTGGGGACCCTTGGGGCCCTGGGCGAGGTCGAACTCGACCTTCTGGTTCTCGTCAAGCGACTTGTAGCCGCTGGACTGGATCGCGGAGAAGTGGACGAACACGTCCTCGCCGCCGCCATCCTGCGCGATGAAGCCGAAACCCTTTTCGGCGTTGAACCACTTGACGGTTCCCTGAGCCATGATGTTTTCCCTTGTTACGTGCCGAGGACCTTGTGCCCTCGTGCCGCTGAAGACATCCACCTGTACTGATGTCCAGCGAACCGAAAACCAGGAGTACGAGATACAAGCCGCGACATGGTGTGCGGCCAGGACGACTAGTTCAGCCGTCCCTTCAACAAGCACCACGATAGTGCATCCGCGCCGCAATGGGGATTCGCGGCGCTCCTTCGGCGCGGGAGGGGGCGAATCAGGCGCAGATCCTCGTCCTGCGACGGGCTCAGTCCTCGGGAAGTGCTGCGAAGGCCGCCTTGGTGTCGCGGTACCAGCCGAGCGACTTCTTCGGGTGCCGCCAGCGGCCCTTCATGGCGTCGCGCGCCTCCTGGTGGCTGGCGTCGCCGGCCTTCTCGGCCGCCTTGAGGTGCTGGTCCTGGGCGTTGATGACGTCGTCGGCGGTCTCGCCGTGGTGGGCCAGGTCGCAGGGGCCGCCGAGGTCGCGGCAGGTCATGGTCTTCATGTCGTTCTCCTTCGATGGGTGGGGGCGGCGTGTGACATCAGGTGCGCGGCTCGCCGCCGTCACGCCGTATGACGGTCGCGAGCAGGTCGGGCGCGGCGCGGAAGGTGATGGCGCGGACCAGCCCGTCGGCGACGGTGAAGTCGAAGACGACCTTGGCCTCGCCGAGGTGGAACCACGCGGTGCCGGGCCGGTCCTCGACGAAGACCGGGAATGCGGCCTGGGCGCTGCCGTTGAAGAAGGTGGCGACCTCGTCGCGGCCCTCGATCCGGCTGGGCGTTCCGGCGAGCACCGCGGCCTCGTCGGCGCCGACAGTGGCGTCGGGGGCGAGCAGGCGCAGCAGCCGCTCGAAATCGCCGTTCTTGGCGGCGGCCATGAAGGCGTCGACCACCTCCCAGTCGGCGAGCCGGTCCTCGGGCCGGGGTTGGGAGACCTTGGCCCGGGCGCGGGAGGCGAGCTTGCGGGCGGCGACGGGGGTGGTGTCGAGGACCGCCGCGATCGTCGGGAACTCGAAGCCGAAGCTGTCGTGCAGCACGAAGGCGACCCGCTCGCGCGGCGACAGCCGGTCGAGCACGACGTGCAGGGCCAGGCCGACGCTGTCGGCGAGCGCCACGTCGTCGGCCGGGTCGGCGCTCGTCTCTGGAGGGTCCACCTCCGCGACGGGCACGGGAGTGCGAGAGCGCAGCCGGTCCAGGCACAGCCTGGTGGTCACGGTCGTGAGCCAGCCCGGCAGGTTCTCGATCTCGGCGTCGGTCCCGTGCAGCCGCAGCCACGCCTGCTGCACGATGTCCTCGGCCTCGGCGTGGTCGCCGAGCACCCGGCTCGCGATCGTGACGAGGCGCGGTCGCTCCGCCTCGAAGCTCTGCGTCTGGTCCACTGTGTCCACCTTCCATCTGTGCCGGTCACCTCCCTGACGCTCGAGCCGAGCCGGGTGTGACCGATTCCCTGACGCGGCCTCGGCGCTGCCCTACCCTCCCGCACATGACGAGCGAGGGGGCCGCCACGGCCCGGACCCTGCTGGACCGGATGGAGGCCGCCATCGCGGCCCGCGACACCGCGGCCCTGGACGCGCTGTGCGTCGAGGACACCGTGCTGTTCGGGACCTCGGCGGCCAACTTCGGCGGCGAGGAGTCCCGCGCCTATGTCCGGCTGGTCGCGGAGAGCAACGCGGTCCGCTGGCTCCTCGACCGGTGGGCGGTCGTCCACGAGGACGACGGTCACCTGCTGGCCACGGCGACCGGTGTGGTCGAGGGCGACGACGGCAACGAGATCGAGCGCTCCGACTTCCGGCTCAGCCTCTGGCTGGTGCGCCAGGGCGAGCAGTGGCGGATCGGACACTTCCACGGCTCGGTCCCCCAGGCCTGAGGGCACTCACGCCGGCGCCACCGCACCCGGTTTGCCCGCGTCGGCGTAGGAGCGCACGACGGACACGTTGAGCGGGAAGTCGATCGCGAGGTCGCGAAACAGCAGCGACGAGGCGGTCGCGGCCGCCTCGGCCGCCGCCGCCGTGACCGCGTCGGCGAGGGCCCGCGGGGTGTGGACGACGATCTCGTCGTGCAGGAAGAAGACGAGGTGCGGTCGGGAGGTGAGCTCGCCCGCGCCGCCCAGGCGCCAGAGCCGGTTGCGCAGGTCGGCGACCCAGCACAGCGCCCACTCGGCGCCGGTGCCCTGCACGACGAAGTTGCGGGTGAAGCGGCCGAAGGCCCGGCGCCGTCGGGCCTGGCCGTCGGGGTCGGGCGGCGGGTCGTCGGGGTCGCGCTCCCACGCGTCCCCGAGGCCCGGTGAGCCTCGACCGAGCAGGGTGCGGACCACCTGGCCCCGCTCACCGGCGCGGGCGGCCTCCTCGACCAGCCCGAAGGCCTCGGGGTAGCGACGGGTGAGTCCGGCGACCATGCGGCCGCTCTCGCCGCTGGTGGCGCCGTACATCGCCCCGAGCAGGCCGAGCTTGGCGTGCTGCCGGGTCGCGACCGCGCCGTCGTCGACCATGCCCTGGTAGAGGTCGGCCCCGCGGGCCGACCGGGCGAGCGCCCGGTCGCCGCTCATGCCCGCGAGCACGCGCGGCTCGAGCTGGGCGACGTCGGCGACCACGAGCACCCAGCCGTCGTCGGCGATCGCGGCAGGGCGCACCTGCAGCGGGATGGAGAGGGCGCCGCCGCCGTTGGACGACCAGCGCCCCGTGGCCGAGCCGGCCGGCTGGTACGACGGCCGGAACCTGCCCTCCCTCACCCACTGGTCGATCCAGCTCCATCCGTTGGCCGAGAACAGGTGGGCGAGCTGCTTGTAGCGCAGCAGGGGCGCGACGCCCGGGTGCTCGAGCGCGCGCAGGGACGAGGCCCGGGTGTCGTCGGCCTCCAGCCCAGCTCGGCGCAGCGCCGCGAGGAGCTCGGGGCGCGAGTCCGGGTTGAGGCCAGGCGCGTCGAACGCCGCACGCACCTCCCCGGCCAGCGCCTCGAGCAGCTGCGGGCGGGCGCCGCGAGGCGGGCGCGGCCCCAGCAGATCGGTGAGCAGCCGCTCGTGCACGTCGGTGCGCCACGGCACCCCGGCGTACGTCATCTCCGCGGCGGCCAGCGCGCCCGAGGACTCGGCCGCCAGCAGCAGCCCGAGCCGGACGGACTCCGCGGAGGCCTCGACGGCGGCCCGCTGGCGGGCGTCCTCGAGGTCGGCACGCAGGTGCTCGGCGGTGTCGTCGACCGAGAACAGCGCCGGGTGCGAGGGCGCGCTGGGCCCCAGCCCGTCCCAGTGCTCCGACTCCTCCCCCTCCAGCAGGCGCCCGTCGACCGCGGGCGCCCGGCGCAGCAGGTGATGTCCGAGGCGCAGGTCGTGGCAGCGCCCGATGCGCACGCCCGCCGCGAGCATGGGCGGGTACCACCGCGCCGTGTCGTCCCAGACCCATCTCGGCGACTCCGCCTCGCGCTCGCGCACGTAGGCCGGCAGCTCGTTCAGCGCCAGGTCGAGCCCGCCGTCGGGGTCGACCACGCGCACGCGCTCCCCCGGCAGGCGCGACAGCGAGACCCGGGTCATGGCTCCACCCTGGCATCGGCCGGGGACGCCGGCACGGAGCGGGTGGTGCCCGCTACCAGGCGCGGTTGACGTAGACCCGGTCGGCGCCCGTGGCGGGCAGCGCGAAGCGCTGACCGCCGTACCGCACCCGGACCTTCTTCCAGCCGGGCACCAGCCCCCGGACGACCACGCGCACGCGACCGTCGACGAGCTTGCCGACCACCTTCTTCGCGCCGATCCGGACCGTGGCCCAGCCCCCGAGGTCGTCGACGCCCGGTGCGGTCACCCGGACGACCACGACGGCCTTGCCCACCGCTCCGGTCGGCCGGACGCCCACGGACGACGGGGCGAACACCCGGGTCGGCGTCTGGATCTCGTGAGCGGCGCTGCGGTAGCTCGCGCGGTCGAGCCGCACGACGGCCGACATCCGGGCCCCGACGTCCGCGTGCTGCAGGACGTACGTCGAGCCGACGGCGCCGGGGATCGTCACCCCGTCACGGCGCCAGGAGTAGCTGACGGTGGCGTCCGCAGGAGTGAAGGTGCCGGGCGTCACGGAGAGGGTCCGGCCGGCACGGGTCGCCCCGCTCACGCCGAACGGTCGAGTGAACTCCATGGTGCCCGCGAGGATCGCGGGCGTGGGCCGCGCCTGCACGCGCTTCTGGACGTAGCCCGGCGCCGTGGCGGTGACGACGGCGGTGACCGGCTGGTCGATCTGCGCCTGACCCAGCCGGAGCCGCCATCCGGTGGCTCCCGCGATGGGTGTCGGGCCGGCGTACCACTGGACGGTGGTCGCGCTCGGGTTGGGCGCCCACGAGCCGCGGGTCGCGGTGAGGACCTGGTCGACCTCCGGGACACCGTTGATCACCGGCGGCTGGGGGTTCTGCAGGTCGCCGGGCACCACCTTGGCCGCGATCACGTTCGATCCGACCGTGGTCGCCGGGTAGCCGGCCCTCGTGGCCGTGACCTTGACCGAGATCTTGCGGTCCAGCTGCCGGGCGGTCGGTACGAACCTCGTGGCCGTGGCGCCCGGGATCGCGACCCCATGGGCGTACCACTGGAAGTGGTAGCTGCCTGCGGGCTTCCACGTCCCCGCGGAAGCCGCGAGAGGGACCCCGACCTTCGGGGTGCCGGTGACCGACGGACGCGCGAGGTTGGTGAGCACCTTGTCGTTGAAGTGGATGAACCCCGAAGGCCAGCGGCCGTCCGCCTTCTTCACCCTTCGCCAGTGGAAGTCGCCTCCCCAGCTGTCCTCGCTGATGATGATCTCGGTGCTGGAGACCACCTGCTCGACGTAGGCCACGTGGCCGCTCGAGCCGGTGCCGGGTGCGTTGGCGCGCCACCAGGCCACCGAGCCGACGACGGGCGTGGTGTCGGTGATCTTGGACATCTGCAGGCCCCACTCGCTGGCGTTGCCGCCGCCGGACCAAGGGCGCGTGTTGGGCAGGCCGCTCTTCACCATCCGGTAGGCCGCATAGTTGGTGCAGTTGTGCCCGCTGTACATCCGCCAGAACATCTGGCCGGCGACCGCGCGGTAGCCGGCGTGCGGGTAGCCGGCCTCGGCGCACGCCGCGTAGCCGGTGCAGAGGTAGGCGCTCGCCCGCTGCTCGACGGCCCCGTAGCGGGTCAACGACGGGGCGGGCAGCTGGTCCTTGTCGCCGTCGTTGTCGGCGGTCGCCGGAGCCGCGCCGAGGGGCGCCAGCAACGCCAGCAGGGCCCCCAGCGCCCAGGCACGGCGCAGCCGACGGGTCCGAGTCACGCAGCGGAGATTACGCACGTGTCAAGCACCTTGTCAGCGTGTCGGCGAGAATTTCACATCTGTAACTCGCATCCCACCGCTCACGCCAGCCCCAACTGTCCCACTCTGTGGACGAGCCGGACCCGCGTCGCGCACCAGGGCCCAGCACCCCTGTGCGCCACCCCGGTGACATGATGAACGACATGCCTGGAACCAACCTCACTCGGGACGAGGCCGCGACCCGCGCCTCCCTCCTGGCCGTCGAGTCCTACACCGTCGACCTCGACCTCACCGTGTCCGACAAGGTCTTCGAGAGCACCACCGTCCTGCGGTTCAGCTGCTCCGAGCCCGGCGCCTCCACCTTCGCCGACCTCGTCGACGCGACCGTCCACGAGGTGACCCTCAACGGACGGACCCTGGACCCCGCCGAGGTCTACCACGACTCGCGCCTGGCGCTCGAGGGCCTCGAAGCCGACAACGAGCTGCGGGTCCTCTGCGAGCTCCCCTACAGCCACACCGGCGAGGGCCTGCACCGCTTCGTCGACCCCGTCGACGACCGGGTCTACCTCTACTCCCAGTTCGAGGTGCCGGACGCCCGCCGGGTCTACACCACCTTCGAGCAGCCCGACCTCAAGTCGACGTTCACGTTCAACGTCACCGCCCCCGACCACTGGAAGGTCGTCTCCAACTCCCCCTCCCCCACACCCGAGCCGCTGGCGGGAGCCGAGGGCAAGGCCGTATGGCGCTTCGCGCCGACCAAGCCGATGTCGACCTACATCACGGCCCTCGTCGCCGGCGAGTACCACGAGGTCCAGCACACCTACGCAGGCAAGCACGGCGACATCCCGCTGGGCCACTACTGCCGCCAGTCGCTGGTGGAGTTCCTCGACGTCGACGAGCTGGTCGACATCACCGAGCGCGGCTTCGCGTTCTTCGAGGAGGCCTTCGACTTCCCCTACCCGTTCGGCAAGTACGACCAGCTCTACGTGCCGGAGTACAACATGGGCGCGATGGAGAACGCCGGCTGCGTGACCCTGCGCGACGAGTACCTGCCGCGCAGCCGCCAGCCGCGGTCGTTCTACGAGTTCCGCTGCAGCGTGATCCTGCACGAGATGGCGCACATGTGGTTCGGCGACCTGGTGACCATGAAGTGGTGGGACGACCTGTGGCTCAACGAGTCCTTTGCCGAGTGGGCCTGCTACCACGCCGAGGTCGAGGCCACCGAGTACACCGACGCCTGGACCGGGTTCGCCAACGCCCGCAAGCAGACCGGCTACCGCCAGGACCAGCTGCCCAGCACCCACCCGATCGCCGCGGACAACCACGACCTGCAGGCGGTCGAGGTCAACTTCGACATGATCACCTACGCCAAGGGCGCCTCGGTGCTCAAGCAGCTGGTCGCGTGGGTCGGGCTGGAGGACTTCCAGGCCGGGCTGCGCCAGTACTTCAAGGACTTCGCCTACGGCAACTCCGAGTTCAAGGACCTGCTGGCGGCCCTCGAGCGGGCGTCCGGGCGCGAGTTGGGCGGGTGGGCCCAGGAGTGGCTCCAGACCGCGGGCGTCAACACGCTGACGCCGGAGTTCGAGGTCGACGACGAGGGTCGCTACCGCGCCCTGGCCGTCCGCCAGACCGCGCACCCGGACTGGCCGACCCTGCGCCGTCACCGCATCGGCATCGGCCTCTACGACGAGGTCGAGGGGCGCCTGGTGAGGCGCGAGTACCTCGAGACCGACGTCGAGGGCGAGCTCACCGAGGTCCCCGAGCTCGTCGGTCAGGCGCAGCCCGACCTGCTCCTGCTCAACGACAGCGACCTCACTTACGCCAAGATCCGCCTGGACGAGCGCTCCCTCGCCACGGTGGTCGACGGGCTGTCCAAGCTCGACGACTCCCTCGCGCGCGCCCTGGCCTGGGGCGCGGCCTGGGACATGACCCGCGACGCCGAGATGCGCGCGTCCGACTTCGTCGCGCTCGTGCTGCGCAACATCGGCGCCGAGACCGACTCGTGGGGGGTCAGCCGGATCCCGACGTACGCCGCCCAGGCGGTCAACCACTTCTCGGCCAAGGAGCACCGCCCGCAGCTGCGCGCGGAGTGGGAGCGCGGTCTGCGCGAGCTGCTCGGTGCGGCCGCGCCCGGCAGCGACCACCAGCTCACCTTCGCCCGCTCCTACGCCGCCATCGCCCACAGCGACGCGGCGATCGCCGACCTGGAGGCCCTGCTCGACGGGTCGCTGACCTTCGAGGGCCTGGCGGTCGACCAGGACCTGCGCTGGGTGCTGCTGACCTCGCTCGCGGCGGCCGGCGCCGCCGGCGACGAGCGCATCGACGAGGAGCTGTCGCGCGACGGCACCATCGCCGGCCAGGAGCACGCGGCCGCGGCGCGCGCCGCGCGCCCGGACCCCGACGCGAAGGCGGCGGCGTGGGAGGCGGCCATCACCAAGACCGACACTCCCAACGAGACCCAGCGCTCGATCATCCTGTCGTTCCAGCGCACCGGCCAGGACGAGGTGCTGGCGCCGTACGTCGACGCCTACCTCGCGGCCGCCGACGACATCTGGGAGCGGCTCGGCACGCAGCGGGCCTCCACCGCGCTGGAGTTCATCTTCCCGCGCCAGCTCGCCAGCCCGGAGCTGCTGCAGCAGGTCGACGCCTGGCTGGAGTCCTCCCCGGCCAACCCCGCCGCCAAGCGCTACGTGCGCGAGGGCCGCGCCGACGTGGCCCGCGCGCTGGCGGCCCAGGAGAGGGACGCGCAGGCCTGAGCGTCAGTAGGGCGTGCAGAAGCCGAAGGTGGTGGGCGAGCTCGCCGAGACGGTGGCGTTGTGGCTCGCCCCCACCAGGACCCACACCCCCGTGGGTGCGTGGAACGACTGGGACTGGGCGTTCCAGAAGTTCGTGGGCTGGGCGGTGAGCCAGCGGTTCGTGGCCGTCAGCCCGGGCGTGCTGTGGTCGATCTTCGCTCGCCAGGGCACGGGTGTCGGCGAGGTGGTCGTGACGGTCACGGTGGCGCAGTAGCTGCTGGTGTTCCACGCGTTGTCCACGACGGCGCTCACCGTGGCGTCGACCAGCGCGCTGCCGCCGGTCTGGAGCGGGGCGCAGTAGGTCCAGGTCACCGGGGAGCCGGCCTTGATGTAGGCGTTGTGCGTGACCCCCTTGGCCACCCACGTCCCGGTGGGCGCCGCGAAGTCGTGCGACGCGACGTTGGTCAGCGTCGTCGGGACCGCGGTCAGCCAGTAGCCGGCAGCGCTCACGCCCGGGGTGGTGCGGCTGATCGTGCTCTTCCACGCGATCCAGTCGGAGGAGGCCGTCGAGACCGTGACGTTGGCGCAGAACTGCCCGTTACCGGTGCTCGTGACCGTCACCGCGGACGTCGCCTCGGTCAGGACCCCCTGGGAGGGTGGCGCGCAGAAGCTCCAGGTCTGGGGACTGCCGGCCTTGATGTAGGCGTTGTGGCTCACGCCCCGCAGGACCCAGGTCCCGGTGCCGGCGTCGAAGGAGACGGTGGTGGCGTTGCTCGGCGAGCCGGCCGCCGCGAGCCAGTACGGCGTGGCCGTCAGGCCGGGGGTGGCGTGGTCGATGGTCGCCTGCCACCGGACCCAGTCGGTCGCCGTGGTCGCCACCGTCACGCTGGCGCAGTAGGTCGTGCCGCTGAAGCTGGTCACCGTGGCCGTCGCGGTCGCGGTGGCCACGTCGGGCGCCGCCGTCGGCGCGCAGTAGCTCCACGTCGCGGGGCTGCCGGCCTTGACCACGGCGTTGTTGCCGGTGATCCCCTCGACCACCCACGTCCCGGTGCCCGCGTCGAACGACGCGGTCTGTGCGTTGCTGGGCGAGGGTGCGGCCGCGAGCCAGTAGGCCTGGGAGGTCAGGCCGGGGGTCGTGTGCGAGATCGTCGTCTGCCACCGGACCCAGTCCGTGGCCGTCGTCGTGACGGTGACCTGGACGCAGTACTGCTCCTGGCCGAAGCTGACCGCCACCGACGACGTGGTCTGCCCCGGCGTCGCCGAGCCGTTGTAGGGCGCGCACCAGCCGAACGTCCGGCTGCTGCCCGCCCGGACGAAGCCGTTGTCACCCTCCGGGCCGCGGACGAGCCAGGCTCCCGTGCTCGCGTTGAAGTCGACCGTGGTCGCCCCCCAGCTGCTCGTCGGAGGGGCGGCGAGCCAGTAGGCCTGAGCTGAGAGCCCGGGAGTCGCCCGGGTGATCGTCGCGCTCCACCGGACCCACTCCGCCGACGTGCTCGAGACGGTCGCGGTGACGCAGTACTGACTCGTCTGGGCGTCGACCACGAGCGAGACGGTCCCCGGCGTCAGGCCGGGGACCCCCCGCGCGGCGCAGTACTCGAACTCGGTCGACGCACCGGGCGACAGCACCGCGTTGCCCGGCTCCCCCCTCACCTTCCACGCCGTCGGCGTGAAGGAGACCGTGACGACGCCCGACGACGACGTGATCGAGGTGCCGCCCTGCGCCGCCACGTCGAGGGTGGTGCCCCAGGTCACCGACTCCGTGGACGTGTTGGCGACGGTGACCGTGGCGCAGTACTCCACCGGGTCGTCGGAGTCGATGACCTGGACGACCTGGACGGGGTTGCCCGACAGGGCCGCGGCCTGCGCCGTGGAGTAGAGGTCGTCGGCCAGCAGCCCGCCCAGGGTGGCAGCCGTCCCGACCGGGGCCACCACGAGCACGACGACGCCGGCGATGGCGACCGCACCGGTGCGGGAGGTGAGCACGCGCTGGCGCACCGGCCGGTTCGGCACCGCCCGGCGCCGGCCCGGCAGACCCCCGGACCCACCGGGCGGTCCGCGTCGTCGGCCTCCGCCGCGCCCGGAGGCCAGGACCGCGAACATCGTGAACATGCCGCAGGCCGCCGCCATCGACAGCGGCGAGGTCACCCACCTCAGCAGGAACGCGCCGTACGGCACCCGGGCGAGGACCGCGCCCTGCACGTTGCGGTCGGTGGGCCGCCACTCGTCGTCGCCGTCGTTGTTGTCCCCGCGGGTGACGTAGGCGTCGCCGTCGCGCTCCACGACGCGGTGCACGACGAAGACGCCGGCGCCCACCTCGCCGTCCGGGACCGCGTAGACGATCGGCTCCCCGACCTCGTAGTCGCCGGTGCGCCAGGTGACGACGGCGTCCCCGGTCTCGTAGGTCGGCAGCATCGAGTTGCCCGACACCACCGTCACCCCGAGCTTCGCCCCGAACGGGGCGGGCAGCGCGAAGTAGAGGAACCCGAGGGTGAGGAGCCAGGCGAGCACGCCGACCAGGCGGCGGGCCCGGCGCCACCAGCGCCGGCCCCGCCGCCGAACGATGAGGACCTCGGGGCTCATGTCGTGGCGTGCCTCTCAGCCCGCCCTCAGGGGCGGGCTGAGCAGGACATCGTCAGTTCTGGCTCAGGCGCCGCTGATCACGACGGCGATGTTCTCCACGGCCTCGGCGTCGACGCCGTCGACGGGTCCGGTCGTGCTGCTCGTGTCGATGGGCAGGGTCAGCTCGTCGTTCCACGTCGCCGGTGCCACCGGGCCAGCCGGGAGCGTGCCCGGCTTCTCCAGGAGCGATGTGGTGCTGGAGGCGCCTCCCGCGAGCGTGACCTTGTAGGACTGGCCCGCACAGCCTTGGTCGATCCCCGTGAGGGTGACCTCGTCGACCTCGTAGACGCCGGTCATCTCGACGTAGGTGGTCGAGTATTCGACGGCGATGCCGTCGGTGTCGCAGCTGGCGACGACGGAGGTGTCCGCGCCGAGGTCGTCGGAGGTGATGCCTCCGAGGGTCGCTGCCGACCCTACGACGGCGGCGAATGCGGTGGTGCCGGCTGCGAGTGCCAGCACGAGCTGCTTGCTCATGATCTTGTTTCCCCCTGTGATTCACGCTTGTCCCTAGTTGGACGTGGGAGGAAACATCCCCGCACGCGGCGCGCGCGGTCCGAGACGACGTCTCCCACAGTCGACGGCGGGCCCCATCCCACGTCGACTGAGCAGAGTGGACCACGCGCCCAGGGCACGCGCCAGGGATGTAGCGGGATCGTGGAGGTCCTGTTGACGAACCGTTCCCAAATGGAAGGGCTACGCGCGGTGCAGGGTCTCCGGGGAGCGCGCGTGGTCGGCCAGCAGGTGGATGCCCCGGCGCAGACCGCCGACCAGGTCGCCGGCCGCGAAGTCGGTCTGCATCGCCAGCACGGCGAGCTCGACCTCGGCGTCGGTGAGGGTGCGTCGGACATAGCCGCCGGTCACGACCTCGAGCGCGTGCGCCTCCGGGTCCACCATGATCAGGATGCTGCGAGCGGGCGCGACCAACGAGTTGTGCAAGCTGGTCGCGAAGCGGCGCGGCTCGGGGCCAGCCGACCCGACGAACACCGAGATCTCCGCACGGCAGAGCTGCTCGGCCTTGCGGATGGCCTCGTCGAGAGCGGCGCGGTCGGCGCTGCTGAAGAGGTCACCAGCGGCCACTTGCGCCACCAGCCTCCGAGGTCTCGCCGTCCGGCGCCGCGAGCTCGCCGGCGCTGCGCCGCGGCCCGCCGAGCCACTGGTTCTCGACCACCGGCCGGCCCGGCGTGAGCCGCTCTCCGCGGACCATCGCCGGGAGCAGGACGGCGAGCGTGACGACGAGGAACAGCAGCACCGGGAGCCCGACGAAGACCAGCAGCGCGTGCGTCGCACTGGCCGGCTCGCTGTCGGGCCAGCCCTCGGACGGCTCGGCCATGGCAGGGGCGGCGAGCACGACGGACAGCCCGAGCGAGGTGAGGCCGGTCACGAGGACCACGACGCTGCGGCGGAGGACGAGCGGGAGCTGGGAGATCACGCGCCACAGCCTATCGGCTCGGTTCGATCGGCCCGCGCCGAGATGCTATGCATGGGCGCATGTTGGCTCTCGAGACCACGGATCCCTGCGCGGCCGGTGAGCAGGTCTGCGACGCCGCCTTCGAGTGGACGGGCAGCTCGACCGCCGCCGACGTCGCCGATGTCCTGATCGGCAAGCCCCTCGCGCTCACCGGCCTGCTGCTCCTGGGCCTGGTGCTGAGGTGGGCGCTGCACCGCGTCGTCGACCGCGTCGTACGGCGCGCGGAGGCGGGCGTACTGCCCGACAAGGTGGGCCGCTTCTCCATGGTCCGCAAGGGCGCCAGCCACGCGGCCTCCTCGGACGTCGTGACCGCGACCCGCCGGGTGCAGCGGGCCAAGACCATCGGCAGCCTGCTGAAGAGCATCATCACCGGGGTCCTGGTGGCGATGTTCGGCACCATGATGCTCAGCGAGCTCGGCGTCAACATCGCCCCGATCATCGCCAGCGCCGGCATCATCGGCCTCGCCCTCGGCTTCGGCGCCCAGTCGCTGGTGAAGGACTTCCTGTCGGGGGTCTTCATGATCCTGGAGGACCAGTACGGCGTCGGCGACGTCGTCGACGTCGGCGAGGCCAGCGGCACCGTCGAGGCGGTCAGCCTGCGGATCACGCGGCTGCGCGACGTCAACGGCACCGTCTGGTACGTGCCCAACGGCGAGATCATGCGCGTGGGCAACATGAGCCAGAACTGGGCGCGCTCGGTGTTGGACATCAACGTCGCCTACGACGAGGACCTCGCGCGCGTGCGCCGGGTGCTGCAGGAGGTCGCCCACGACCTGTGGGAGGACGACGACTACAAGTCCGTGGTGATCGAGGAGCCCGAGGTCTGGGGCGTCGAGCAGCTCGGCATCGACGGCGTGACGGTGCGGGTGACGCTCAAGACCGCTCCCCTGGAGCAGTGGGCGGTGGCCCGCGAGATGCGGCAGCGGATCAAGGCCCGCTTCGACCACGAGGGGATCGAGATGCCGTTCCCCCAGCGCGTCGTCTGGAACCGCACCGAGCCGGCCGCCCCCGCCGCCGAGGCCGGGGACGACCAGCCCTAGCGGCCTCAGGCCAGCGCGGCGTCGAGCGTGATGGTGGTGCCGGCCAGCGCCTGGCTGACGGGGCAGCCGGTCTTGGCGGCCTCCGCGGCAGCGACGAAGTCGTCGTTGCTCATGCCCTCGACGACGCCACGGACGGTGATCTTGATGCCGGTGATGCCGGTGCCCGGGGTGAGCTCCACGTCGGCGGTGGTGTCGAGCGAGGTCGGCGGGGTGCCGGCCTTGGCCAGGCCGTTGGACAGCGCCATCGAGAAGCAGGACGAGTGGGCGGCGGCGATGAGCTCCTCCGGGCTGGTCTTGCCCTGGGGCTCCTCGGCGCGCGCGGGCCACGAGACGTCGTATGTGCCGAGCCCGGAGGACTCGAGCATCACCTTGCCGGCGCCCTCGAAGAGGCTGCCTTCCCAGTGCGTCGTTGCGGTGCGGGTGGTTGCCATGTGCGGATCACTCCCAGTTGTTCGGATGGGCCATTGGTCGGGCGGGCCCTGCTCAGGCTGGGCCGTCCCGAGTCTGGCACGCCCCACGGCGATGCCGGGTGCGTGCCCACCGGAGAGCGACAAGCACAATGGGGCGCGTGACCACGTTCTACGACGAGATCGGCGGCTTCGAGACGCTGCGACGCATCGTCGCCACGTTCTACGAGGGCGTGGCCGGCGACGAGGTGCTGCGCCCGCTCTACCCCGAGGAGGACCTCGGCCCCGCGGAGGAGCGCTTCCTGCTCTTCCTCGTGCAGTACTGGGGCGGTCCGACCACCTACTCCGACCAGCGCGGACACCCCCGGCTGCGGATGCGGCACGCACCCTTCGTGGTCAACCCGGAGGCCAAGGACCGCTGGCTGCTGCACTTCCGCGAGGGGCTGGACGCGGTCGACCTCACCCCCGAGCAGGACGCCCGGTTCTGGGACTACGTCACCCACGCCGCTCAGTTCATGGTCAACACGCTCGACTGAGCAAGATCGGCGGAGCCGAGGTAACGCCACGGGCGGCCCGCGACAGGTACCAGGTGTCCGACCACCCGTCGGCCCGCGCACCGGGCCCGGACCGAGGAGCGAGATGACCACCGCGACACCGCGCCGCCCTCGTCGTCGCGGCTCTCCTCCGCCATGGTGGCGGATGCTCCTCGGGCCTCGTCTGCGCACGGCCGGCCTCCGCCGCCGCGCGGACCGGGCGCCGGCGGCCCGGGAGTCCCCGTGACCGCCACCCGCCACCCCGAGCTCGGGCTGAGCGCCCCGACACTCGAGCCGCAGGACGACCTCGTCCACCGGCTCGCGGCGCTCGCGGCCGCCTCTCAGGCGACCCCGCGCGCCCGACGCTTCCTGCGGTGGCGGGTGGCACTGGCCACCGCCGGACTGGTCGGCATGGGCATCGGTGGCGCGTGGGCGGCCGGGACGATCTCCGTCCCCGGCCTCCCCGATCGGGACCGTCCCCCCGCGGTCCGGCCGTCCACGCCGCCCCCGAGCCCGTCGGACAGCTCCTCTGGCAGTCCCTCGAGCGGCACGTCGGGCAGCCCCTCGAGCACCCAGTCGGGCAGCCCTTCGAGCACCCTGTCGAGCAGCCCTTCGAGCACCCTGTCGAGCAGCCCGACGCGCGGCGCCTCCACGCCGGCGCCGTCGGGCACGCTCGACGTTCCCCCCGAGTCGCCCGGTCCGGCGAGTGGTACCGCGCCTCTTCCCGAGGACGGTACGCAACCTGGAGCCGCCGGACCGGGCTCGGGGAACGGCCACGGCCACGGCTCGAGCAACGGCCCGAAGACCGGCCAGAGCCAGGGCCACCAGGGGCAGCACCACCCGGGTCCTCACCAGGGACATCAGGGACATCAGGGACACCAGGGACACGACGGTCGACCGGGCCATCAGGGCCAGCCGGGCGACCGGGGCGGTCGCGGCGACCGTCCGACCGAGGATGGGAGCGGCTGACCCCAGGGTGCATCGCGACGACGACCAGATCTCCCGGGCGAAGACTGGTGACCCGGACGCCTGGCGGGAGCTCTACCGAGCTCACGCCGGGCGACTCGTCGTGTGGTTGGGCACCCGGCCCAGCGGCGACTCGGCGGTCTCGCCGGAGGACCTGGCCGGCGAGGCCTGGCTGGTCGCGGCGCGCCGGGTGTCCGACTTCACCGGCACGTCCGAGCAGTTCGCGGGCTGGCTGTTCGGCATCGCCCGCAATCTGGCCGCCACCACCGACCGCCGCAGTCGGCGCCGGCGGACCGACCCCGGCCTCTCGGAGACGCTGGAGCTGCCGGCCGACGACGTGATCGGCGAGGCCGAGGGCCGCGACTGGGTGCGGTCCGCCCTGGCGACCCTGCCACCGCGCGAGCGCGACGTCGTCGCCTGCATCGACGGGGTCGGCCTGGACGTGGCCGCGACCGCGGAGGCCCTGGGAATCAGCGCCGTGGCCGTCCGGGTGGCGCACCACCGTGGCTTGAAGCGGCTCCGCGCGGCCGTGACCCCGAAGCAGCCGGTGACCCCGGCCGGACTCGGCTGAGCTCAGCCCCTCAGCCGGACGCCGCCTCCAGCACGGCGCGCAGGTCCGCCGGCGGGTCGGTCGACCGGCCGGTCTCCGGGTCGTAGAAGACCGTCGTCACCTGGGCGCGGGCCATCAGCAGCTCGCCGTCGCGGATCTCGGAGTCGATCGTCATCGAGCGCCGGCCCACGCGGACGATGCGCGACCAGCAGTCGTACGGCTCGGGCCGGAACACCAGCGGCATCCGATAGTCGACGTCGGTCTGCGCCACCACCACGGGTGCCCTGGGCGAAGCCAGGTCGCTGCTCAGGCCGGCGACCATCCGGATGCGCGCCTCCTGCAGGTACTCGAAGTACTTCACGTTGTTGACGTGGCCGTAGACGTCCACGTCGGAGAAGCGCACGTGCACCGGGTAGTGCGTCGTGCGTGAGAGGGGCTCCCGCCTCGGTGGCCGTGCGCGCGGCGCCGGCTCCAGGTAGGCGCCCAGTGCCTGCTGCTCGGTCGGGCTGAGGCGCCGTGGCCGCTCGGTCTCGAAGACGTACGGCGTCAGCACCGTGGCCGCGCGCAGGTAGACGCGCCGGCCGCCCTCCGTCTCGGGGTCCTCGTGGAAGATCTCGTAGGCCATGGTGAACGTGGCCGCGCGGATCTCGGTCACCCAGCACTCGATGCGCACCGGTCGGAACCGGAACTCCAGCGCGCCGACGTAGGTCACCTCGTGGCGCACGACGACCAGGCCCTCGCCCACGGTGCCGGCGAGCTGGCCCGTCGCCGAGGGGCCGTGCGTCCGCAGGAGGTCGACGCGCGCCTCCTGGAGGTAGTCGACGTAGACCACGTTGTTGACGTGCCCCAGCAGATCCAGGTCGGCCCAGCGCATGGGGCAGTCGTAGACGTGTCGCACCCCCTGATGCTCTCAGAGACGCGGGCGCCGCCTCGGGAGTCACCGCCCGCGTGGCACTGTGTGCTGTGCGACACAGTCGGGCGCGCGCGAACTGTCCTACTCTGGCGACGCATCACTCACGAGATCGGAGATCCGCCCATGCCCGAGGCAGTCATCGTTTCCGCCACCCGCTCGCCGATCGGCCGCGCCAACAAGGGGTCGCTGGTGGACCTGCGACCGGACGACCTGACGGCGACCATCGTGAAGGCGGCGCTGGACAAGATCCCCGCGCTGGACCGCACCACCGTCGACGACCTGTACCTCGGCTGTGGGCTGCCCGGCGGCGAGTCCGGCAACAACATGGCTCGCGTGGTCAACGTGCTCAACGACATGGACGGCGTCCCCGGCGCCACGACCACCCGCTACTGCGCCTCGTCCGTGCAGACCACGCGCATGGCCTTCCACGCGATCAAGGCCGGCGAGGGCGACGTCTTCATCTCCGCCGGCGTCGAGACCGTGTCGCGCTTCGCCAAGGGCACCTCGGACCACTGGCCCGACACCCACAACCACGCCTTCGACGACGCCAAGGCCCGCACCGAGAAGACCGCCGAGGGCGGGGTCGGCTGGCACGACCCGCGCGAGGACGGCCAGCTGCCGGACATCTACATCGCCATGGGGCAGACGGCCGAGAACGTCGCCAAGCTGCGCGGCCTTTCGCGCCAGGAGCTCGACGAGTTCGGCGTGCGCTCGCAGAACCTCGCCGAGAAGGCGATCAACGACGGCTTCTGGGCCCGCGAGATCACCCCCGTCACCCTGCCCGACGGCACCGTCGTCAGCACCGACGACGGCCCCCGCGCAGGCGTGACCTACGACGGCATCAAGGACCTCAAGCCGGTCTTCCGCCCCGACGGCGTGGTCACCGCGGCCAACTGCTGCGCGCTCAACGACGGCGCGGCCGCCGTGGTGATCATGTCCGACACCAGGGCCGCCGAGCTCGGCCTCACCCCGCTGGCGCGCATCGTCTCCACCGGCGTCAGCGGCCTCTCCCCCGAGATCATGGGCCTGGGCCCGGTCGAGGCCACCAAGAACGCCCTGCGGTACGCCGGCATGAGCATCGGCGACATCGACCTGGTCGAGATCAACGAGGCCTTCGCGGCGCAGGTCGTGCCGTCCTACCAGGACCTCGGCATCGACATCGACCGGCTCAACGTCAACGGCGGCGCCATCGCGGTGGGCCACCCCTTCGGGATGACCGGCGCCCGTCTGCAGAACACCATGCTCAACTCGCTCGACTGGCACGACAAGACCACCGGCCTCATCACCATGTGCGTCGGCGGCGGGCAGGGCATGGCGCTGATCCTCGAGCGCCTCTGACTGCACGGGTCTCACGGCCGCCTCACGGCCCGGTCCGCCGTCCTAGACTGCTCGGGTGAGCGACATCGGCGGACCGGCCCGCGAGACCCACTGGCTAGACGAGTCGCAGCAGCGCTCGTGGCGCGCGCTGGTGCTGGGCTCCACGCTGCTGATGGACCGGCTCGACGACGACCTGCGTCGTCGCCACGACCTGTCGCTCGCCGAGTACGAGATCCTGGTGCGCCTGTCCGAGAACGGCGGCCAGCTGCGCATGGCCCAGCTGGCCGCGGCCCTCGCGCACAGCCGGAGTCGGGTGACCCACACCATCAAGCGGATGGAGCGGGCCGACCTCGTCGAGCGGTACAGCTCGCCGGAGGACGGGCGAGGCGTCGTCGCCCGCCTGACCGACCGCGGCATGCTGCTCCTGGAGAACAGCGCCCCCACGCACGTCAACGGGGTCCGCGACCACCTCGTCGACCTGGTCGACGCCGACGACTTCGCCGCCCTCGGCCGGGTCATGAACGCCGTGACCGACCACCTGATCGCGGGTCACCCCGAGATGGAGATACGTCAGCCCGCCCAGGACTGACCGGGTCAGCGTCGCGGCAGGAGCACGACCTGGTCGGAGTGGCCCTCTCCGCGGACCGCCTCCAGGCGCCCACCCAGAGCCTCGATCACCGCGCGCGCCTCGTCGAGCAGCTCGTCGTCGGCGTCGGGCCGCCGGGCACCGCGGACCAGGAGGCGCAGGTGACCCCGAGGGTCGCCCTCGAGGACCAGCCGGGTGTCGCCCAGCCCGTGGGCGACGCGATCGCGCAGGAGCAGGTCGAGGACCTGCTCCACGGGCCCGGGGGTGAACGTGAGGTCGAGGTCGCCCTCGACCGCCGCCGTGAGGCGCCGGTCGTACTCGTCCAGCTCGTCCGACCAGTGCTGCGCACAGGACGTGGCGAGCTCGCGCAGGGGGACCTGGGCACCCCCGATGAGGCCGCGGCGGGACAGGTCGACCAGGTCCGAGGCGACGAGCGTGACGTCGTCGACGGCCGTCATGCAGCGCTGCGCGGCGGCCCGCGCCTTGGCAGGCAGGTCCTCGTCGAGGGTCATCTCCTCGAGCTCCAGGCGCAGGGTCGTGAGCGGGGTGCGCAGCACGTGGGAGGCGTGCAGCGCGAACTGCTGCTCACGCTTCAGCCGCTCGCGCAGCGCGGTCGCGCTGGAGCGCAGGGCCTCGGTGATCGCCCGGGCCTCGGGCACCCGGCTGGGCGGCAGGTCGAGGTCGAAGCGGCCACGGCCGAGGGCGCTGGCGGCGACCGCCAGCTTCTGGAACGGCGCGGCGAGTGAGCCGGAGATGACGAACCCGATCAGCGCCGAGCCCAGCCCGGTGACCGCGAACAGCGCGACGACCGACCACGAGTCGCGCCCCCAGAGGTTCTGGATGGCCCCGGCCGACTGGCGCACGGTGACCTTGCCGCCGTCGAGGCTGATCGTGGACGTGATGCCGTCGTCACCGTCGCGGAAGTCCGGCCCGGTGACCACGGCCCTCGGTCCGTTGGCCGGGGCATAGACGATCTCGGTATCCGGGCCGACGAAGTCCTCGAGGAACGCTCGGTCGACCGGGCGCGCGAGCTCGTCGTTGGCCTCGATGACCGACGCGAGGGTGGTGGCCTCGCGGAAGAGGTGCTCGCCCTCGCGCTCGCGCAGCATGCCGTCCAGCGTGACCGCGCGCACGATCCCCGCGAGCAGGATCATCGACAGGGTGACGAGCAGGAACGCGAGGGTCAGTCGCCTACGCATCGGGGGTGCTGCCCTCGAGGCGGAAACCCACGCCCCGAACAGCGACCACCCGCTCCGAGACCCCGACGCCCTCGAGCTTCTGGCGCAGTCGGCCGATCGTCACGTCGAGCGTCTTGGTCGAGCCGTACCAGTTCTCGTCCCACACGTCGGCCATGAGCCGCCCGCGCGAGACCACCTTGTCGCGGTGGGCGGCCAGGATGTTGAGGACGTCGAACTCCTTGCCGGTCAGCGGCACCTCGTCGTCGCCCGCGTAGACCCGCCGAGCCGCGACGTCGATGCGCAGCCCGCCCTCGTCGGCGGGGTCACCAGTGACGCCCGCCGTGCGACGGATCAGTGCCCGGACCCGGGCCTGCAGCTCGGCCAGGCCGAAAGGCTTGGCGAGGTAGTCGTCGGCGCCGTAGTCGAGCCCCACGACCCGGTCCAGCTCGCCGGCTCGCGCGGTCACGATCATGATCGCCCCCGCGTAGCCGCCGTCGCGGGCGGCGCGGCAGACCTCGAGGCCGTCCATGTCGGGCAGCCCGAGGTCCAAGATGACCACGTCAGCCGGGCGCGAGCGCAGCTCATCGAGCGCCTTCTGCCCGCTGTCGACCCACAGGACGTCGTACCCCTCGCGCTCCAGCGTGCGGACCAGGGGGATGGCGATGTCCTCCTCGTCCTCGACGACAAGCACTCGGTGGGCCACAGTCGTGCATCATAGGGGCTGAGAGGCTGTTGGTCCCCTGGACGGAAGAATGCCGTGGGACGCAGGCGGGTGGGGGCGGCGGTGGCGCCACGCGCCGCGGAGGGCGAGCAGGGCGAGGACGCCCGTCGGCGCGAGCAGCACCGCCAGCCACGTCTCCCTCGCGACGGTGCCGACGAACGGGTAGCCGACGAACGGGATCGCGAGCACGACGTGCGGCAGCGACGCGTCCTCGATCGGCACCAGCCAGGGGTCGGGCGCCTCGCGGGCGTCGCCCTTGGTCCGCAGGTGGGAGCCGTCGATGTGGACGATCCGGTGGGTCACGAGACCCTTCTCACCCGCGGTGGCGGGCGGTCGGTAGGTGATGACGTCGCCGACCTCCAGGTCGCTGACCGGAACCACGCGCTCGAGCACCACGGATCCGCGCGAGATGCCGCCGGACATGGAGTCCTGCACCACCACGTAGCGCTGCAGGCCCAGCATCGTGGGGATCAGCGCCAGCAAGGTCACGGGCGCGAGGACCGCCAGCAGGAGCCACGCCCGGGCGCGCGACTTGCGCCGGCGTCGCGCGGGCGTCGGAGCGATCTCCATCGGGTCCTCCCGTCCCCGCGTGGCTGACCACGAGGACCCTCGGACGCTACGGCGTCGCCCACCACGTGCGGGGAACGCGGTGTCCACCGTTCGGTAACAGCACTCAGGAGGAGAACAGGTCGCCGCGCTCCGCGACTCGCGCCAGCACCTCGTCGAACCGGAACTGGCCCAGGCTCTCCGGGTCCTCGGCGCCGGCCTCGACCTCGTCCCACGACACGGGGGTGGCGACGTAGGGCCGCTCCTTCCCCCGCAGCGAGTACGGCGAGATCGTGGTCTTGGAGCCGGCGTTCTGGGACCAGTCGAGGAACACCTTGCCGCTGCGCTTGGACTTGGTCATCGTCGCGGTCACCAGCTGGGGGTGCTCGCGCTGGAGCTCCTCGGCGACCTCCTTGGCGAGCGCCGTCGAGTCATCGCTCGGCAGCCGCTTGGGCAGGTCGGCGTACAGGTGCAGGCCCTTGCTGCCGCTGGTGACGGGCCTGCCGTGCAGGCCGCGCTCGGCCAGGATCTCGCGCACCATCAGCGCGACCTGGCAGCACTCGTGCAGCCCCGCCGGCTCCCCCGGGTCCAGGTCGATCACGAGGCGGTCGGCGTTGCGGGGCCGGCCGTTGCGACCGACGGTCCACTGGTGGACGTGCAGCTCGAGCGCGGCCAGGTTGACCAGCCAGGTGAGCGTGGCCAGGTCCTCCACGATGGGAAAGGTGATGACCCCGTCTCCCTTGCCCGAGCGGCTCCCGGTCGTCGGCACCGTGACCGTGCGCACCCACGACGGGGTGCCGGGAGGGGTGTTCTTCTCGAAGAAGCTCATGTCCTCGACGCCGTGCGGCCACCGGATCCGGGTCACCGCCCGGTCGGCCAGGTGCGGCAGGAGCACCGGCGCGACCTGGGCGTAGTAGTTGAGCACCTCGCCCTTGGTCGTACCGGTGCGGGGGTAGAGGACCTTGTCCAGGCTGCTGATCTTGAGGGTGCGGCCCTCGACGTCCACCAGCACCTGCTGCTTGTCGTAGGTCTCCTTCTTGGGACTCATCGGCCCACCTCGATCCGTCTCACGGGTTCGCTCCCAGGGTCTCGGCGTCGAGGTCGTGGCGCACGCCCTGGTAGGACGGCTGCCGGAGGCGGTCGTAGCCGGTGCCGTGGGTGTCGACGTCCACGACGATGCGCGGCTCGACCCAGTGGGTGCCGCGCGCGTCGACCCGCGGGACCTCGTCGGCGAACGGGCTGTCGGGGCGCTCCATCGGCTTCAGCAGCTCGCCCAGCATCGAGCCCACCTTGCCGCCGATGCCGCTGCCCACGCGGCCGCGGTAGAGCAGGCCTTCGGGCGTCGGCTCGCCCACCAGCAGCGCGGCGAGCCGGTCGGTCGTGCCCTCCTGGGGCCGCCACCCGCCCACGACGTACGACAGCCGGTGCCGGTGGGCGAACTTGAGCCAGTGCGGGGAGCGGGCGCCGAAGGTGTAGCGCGAGGACCGGCGCTTGCTGACGATGCCCTCGAGGCCCTGCTGCAGGGTGGCGTCGAAGAGCATCGCGCCGTCGTCGTACGCCGCCGGCACCTGCCACGTCGAGTCGGCCAGGTCTAGACCGGCGAGGAGCTCGCGCCGGCGGTCCAGCGGTTGGTCGGTGAGGTCGTTGCCGTCGAGGCGCAGCAGGTCGAAGACCATGAACGTCGCGGGCACCTCGTGGCTCAGGCGCCGGGCGGTCGTGGCGTTGCGGTTGTGCATGCGGTCCTGCAGGACCCGGAAGTCGGGGAGCCCACGCGCGTTCAGGGCGATCACCTCGCCGTCGACGAGCAGGTCGCGTCCGCCCAGCGGCGAGTCGCTCAGCTCCGGCCAGGCCACGGTGACGTCGTTCTCGTTGCGGCTCCACATGCGGGTGCGCCCGTCGGCGGTGTCGGCGAGGATGCGCACGCCGTCCCACTTCACCTCGTGGGACCACTCGTCTCCGGACGGCACGTGGACACCCTTGGTGGCGAGCATGGGACGCATAGCGACATCATGCCTCCCGTGGATCCCACAATCTCGACTGACCAACGTACCTATGCCGTGATCGGCGCCGGCCCGTCCGGACTCGCCGCGGCCCGCAACCTGCAGCGCGCCGGCATCCCCTGGAGCGGCTACGAGCTGGCGCAGGGCGTCGGCGGACTGTGGGACATCGACGGTCCACGCAGCACCGTGTACGAGTCGGCCCACCTCATCTCCTCGAAGCGGACCACGGAGTTCGCCGAGTTCCCGATGAGCGAGGACGTCGCCGACTACCCCTCCCACCGTGAGCTGCTGGCCTACTTCCGCGCCTTCGCCGACACCTACGACCTGACGTCCGGCTTCCGCTTCGGCGCGGAGGTCGTGGCCGCCGCCCCGCACCCCGACGGCGGCTGGACGGTCACCGTCGAGCAGGACGGTCGGCGCACCGAGCACCGGCACGCCGGCGTCCTGGTCGCCAACGGCACGCTCAGCGAGCCGTCGGTGCCCGACCTCGCGGGCAAGTTCGACGGCGAGGTGCTGCACACCAGCGCCTACAAGAGCCCCACGATCTTCGCCGGCAAGCGGGTGCTGATCATCGGCGCCGGCAACTCCGGCTGCGATATCGCAGTCGACGCCGTCCACCACGCCGCGTCGGTCGACCTGTCGGTGCGGCGCGGCTACTACTTCGTGCCGAAGTACCTCTTCGGCAAGCCGGCCGACACCCTCAACCAGGGCCGGCCGCTACCGCCTCGGATCAAGCAGGCCGTGGACACCCGGGTGCTGCGGATGTTCACCGGCGACCCGACCCGGTTCGGCTTCCCGAAGCCGGACTACCGGATCTATGAGTCCCATCCCATCGTGAACACGCTGGTCCTGCACCACCTCGGTCACGGGGACCTGCGCGTACGGCCCGACGTCGAGCGGCTCGACGGCGACGGCGTCGCATTCCGCGACGGCACCCGCTCCCCGTACGACCTGGTCGTGCTGGCCACGGGCTACCACTTGCACTACCCGTTCCTCGACCCCGCACTGCTGCGCTGGCGCGGCCGCGGCAGCGCTCCGGACCTGTACCTGAACATCTTCACCCAGGCCGACCCCGACCTGTTCGTGCTGGGCATGATCGAGGCGTCCGGCATCGGCTGGCAGGGCCGCTACGAGCAGGCCGAGCTCGTGGCGTCGTACCTGCGCGCACGCCGCGACGCCCCCGACGCCGCTCGCGCGCTCGAGGAACGCGTGGCCGGGCCCCGACCGGACCTGTCGGGCGGCTACCGCTACCTCGGGTTGGAACGCATGTCCTACTACGTCAACAAGGACGCCTACCGCTCCGCGGTGCGCGCCGAGATCGAGGGGCTGTCATGACCGACGTCGACAACGTACGGATCGTCTTCGAGGAGAGCTCGCTGACGACGCTGAAGATCGTGATCGGACTGATCCTCTTCGGCATCGCGCTCGACACCAAGGCGCAGGACTTCGCCGCGGCGCTGCGGCGTCCGGGCGTGATCGCCATCGGCGTCCTCGCGCAGTTCCTGCTGCTGCCCGCGATCACGTTCGTGCTGACGCTGGTGCTGGACCTGCGCGGCTCGGTGGCGCTCGGGCTGATCCTCGTGGCCTGCTGCCCGCCCGGCAACGTCTCCAACATCCTGACCCACCGCGCCGGCGGCGACGTCGCGCTCTCGGTGTCGATGACCGCGGTCAGCAACCTGCTCGCGATCTTCCTGATGCCCCTCAACATGGCGTTCTGGGGCGGCCTGCACCCCACCGGCGAGAAGCTGCTCGCGGAGATCGACCTCAGCGCCGTGGACATGCTGCTCGAGATCGGCCTGGTCATCGGCGTGCCGTTCATCGCCGGCATCGCGATCGCGCGACTGTGGCCGCGGGTCGCCGCCGCCGGTCACCGGGTCATCGGCCCGATCTCCTACGTCGGTCTCGCCGCGATCATCGTCATCGGGGTCGCGCGCAACTGGGACATCTTCGTGGACTACATCGGCATCGTCCTGCTGGCGGTGTTCCTCCACGACGCACTGTCGCTGCTCCTCGGCTACGGCATCGGCCGCGCCACCCGGCTGCCCGACGCCAGCGTCCGCGCCATGACGTTCGAGGTCGGCATCCGCAACGCGGGGCTCGGCCTGCTGCTCGTCTTCACCTACTTCGACGGCCTCGGCGGCATGGCGCTGGTCGCGGCGTGGTGGGGCATCTGGGACATCATCGCCGGGCTCGCGGTCGCCGTCACCTGGCGCCGGGTGCGTGGCGTGGCGCCGACACCCTCCGGCTCGTCCGGCAAGCCGGTGGCCGCATGACAGCGGTGCTGGTCACCGGCGGCAGCGGCTTCCTCGGCTCCTCGGTCGTGCGCGGGCTGAGCGCCGCCGGCCACGCGGTCACGAGCGCCGACCTCCGGCTCCCGGCCACCGCCGTGCCAGGGGTGAAGCACATCGTGATGGACGTGACCGACCGCGACGCGGTCGACGCGGGCATCGCCGCGGCGGCCCCCGAGGTCGTGGTCCACCTGGCCTCCATCGTCACGCCGGGCAAGGGCTCCACCCGCGCGCTGGAGTACGCCGTGGACGTCGACGGCTCGCGGCACGTGATCGACGCGTGCGTGGCCCACGGGGTGAGCCGGCTCGTGGTCTCCTCCAGCGGCGCCGCCTACGGCTACCACGCCGACAACGGCGCGGCCCACGGCGGCTGGCTCACGGAGGACGACCCCGTGCGGGGCAACGAGCAGTTCGCCTACAGCCACCACAAGCGGCTGGTCGAGGAGCTGCTGGCCAACGCCCGGGCGGAGCACCCCGCGCTCGAGCAGGTGGTGCTCCGGATCGGGACGATCCTGGGCGTCTCGGTGGACAACCAGATCACGGCGCTCTTCGAGCGGCCGCGGCTGCTCAAGATCCGCGGCGCGGACTCCCCGTTCGTCTTCATCTGGGACACCGACGTGGTCGCGGTCATCGAGCGCGCCGTCACCGGCGAGGCGACCGGGATCTTCAACGTCGCCGGCGACGGGGCGCTCACCATCGACGAGATCGCCGCACTGCTGGGCAAGCCCACGCTGGTCATGCCCGAGCCCGTGCTGCGGGCCGCCCTCGCCGTGGGCAGCCGGCTGGGCCTCACGCCGTACGGACCGGAGCAGACGCTCTTCCTGCAGTACCGCCCGGTGCTGGACAACAGTCGCCTGAAGGAGCGGTTCGGGTACCGGCCGACGCGGACGAGTCGCGAGGCCTTCGATGAGTGGCGGATGCGTCGGGAGTCGTAACCGCGGATACTGATGGGACGTCAGCGACGAGAGAGGCTTGAGCATGCGCGCGATCTGGAAGGGTGCGGTGTCCTTCGGACTGGTCAACGTGCCGGTCAAGCTCTACTCCGCCACCGAGTCGCATGACGTGTCGTTCCGTCAGGTCCACGCGAAGGACGGCGGGCGGATCAAGTACCAGCGGGTCTGCTCGATCGACGGCGAGGAGGTGGCCTACGCCGACATCGCCAAGGGCTACGAGACCGAGGACGGCGAGATGGTCATCCTCAGCGACGACGACCTCGCCGAGCTGCCGCTGACCTCCTCGCGCGAGATCGCGGTCGAGAAGTTCGTCCCGACCGAGCAGATCGACCCGATGATGTTCGAGAAGTCCTACTACCTCGAGCCGGAGAAGTCCGGCGCCAAGCCCTACGCCCTGCTGCGCCAGGCGCTGCTCGACGCCGACCGGATGGCCGTGGTGACCGTCGCCCTGCGGCAGCGCACGTCGGTCGCGGTACTGCGGGTGCGCGACGACGTGATCGTGCTCCAGACGATGATGTGGCCCGACGAGATCCGCACGCCGGACTTCAACATCGACGGCGGCGAGGTCAAGGCCAACGAGGTGAAGATGGCCAACATGCTGGTCGAGACGCTGGCCGGCGACTTCGACCCGGCGGAGTTCGAGGACGACTACGCCGAGGCGGTCGAGGCGCTCGTGAAGGCCAAGATCGAGGGCGGCGAGGTGAAGCGGACCGCCACCTCGACCAAGTCCTCCGGCGAGGTGGTCGACCTACTCGCGGCACTCCAGCGCTCGGTCGACGCCGCCAAGACCTCCCGCGGCGAGGACGAGGCCCCCACGAAGAAGCCCGCCCCCGCGAAGAAGGCCGGCACCAAGAAGACCGCCGCGAAGAAGACCCCGGCCAAGAAGGCGGCCGCCAAGAAGAGCGCCACCACGAAGAAGACCGCCGCCAAGAAGACCCCGGCCAAGAAGGCCAGCTGAACGCCGACCCGTCAGCAACTCAGCGGGCGGGGTGATCGTCCGGTGGGCTGGTCATCCGGCGGAGCTGGGCGCTGATCTCGGCGGCGACGGCGATGGCGAGGTCCTCGGCGGGCTCGCCGTCGTGCTCGGGGATGACCCGTTGGACCGTGCCGTCGGCCAGCAGCTCGGCGGCGCCCACCCGCTGCGTCTGCGCCATCTCGTCGGCGTGGTCGGCGTCGCCGTGCACGATCACGCTCGCGCCCTCGGGCGGGAGGGGCGAGAGCCAGGCGTGCTCGGCGGCGATGACGGTGTCGGCGGGGAGCAGCGCGAGCGCGCCGCCGCCACACCCCTGACCGAGGAGCACCGACAGGGTCGGCACGGTCATCGTCGCGAGGGTGCCGATGCAGCGGGCGATCTCGCCGGCGATGGCGCCCTCCTCGGCGCGCTGCGACAGCTCGGCTCCGGGGGTGTCGATGATCGTCACGAGCGGCAGCCGCAGCTCCTCGGCCAGGCTCATCGCGCGTCGCGCCTCGCGCAGGGCGCCAGGTCCCATCGCCTGCTCGGGAGTCTGGCGGGTGCGGTCCTGGCCGACCAGGACGCAGGGCTGGCCGTCGATGCGGGTCAGCGCGAGGAAGACCGTGTCGTCGAACTCCCCCTCGTCGGTACCGCGCAGCCGCAGCGTTCCGGTCGCGCCGTGGCGCAGCAGGTCGCGTACGCCGGCGCGGTCCTCGGCGCGCGTGCGCGTGATCGACTCCCAGACGGGGTTGCGGCGCTCGGCCGCCCGGTCCTCGCGCCGCGGCAGCGTGGCCGCACCGGGCGGGTCGACCAGGACGGCGAGGGCCAGGTCGACCAGTGCGGGCAGCTCCTCCGGGGACACGACGGCGTCGATGATGCCCTTGGCGGCGAGGTTCTCCGCGGTCTGCACCCCCTCGGGGAAGGGCTCGCCGGTGAGCCCCTCGTAGACGCGCGGGCCGAGGAAGCCCACCAGCGCGCCCGGCTCCGCGACGGTCACGTGTCCCAGGGAGCCCCACGACGCGAAGACCCCTCCGGTGGTGGGGTGCCGCAGCTGCACCAGGTACGGCAGCCCCGCCGCGCGGTGCGCCATCAGCGCGCGCGAGATGTCGACCATCTGCACGAAGGCGGGCGTCCCCTCCTGCATGCGGGTGCCGCCGGAGCTGGTCGTGGCCAGCACCGGGAGGCCCTGCGCCGTCGCCCGTCGTACGGCGGACGCGATCCGGCGGGCGGTGGCCTGCCCGATGGATCCGCCGAGGAACCGGAACTCGTTGGCGACCACGGCCACCGGCCGTCCGCGGACCAATCCCCGGCCGGTGAGGACCGCCTCGTCCGCGCCGGACCTCTCCGCCGCCGCCTCGAGCTCGCGGCGGTAGGCCGCTGGGTGCTGCGAGATGTCGATCGGGCCGTCCCAGGACTCGAACGAGCCGTCGTCGAGGACCAGGTCGAGCAGGTCCTGGGCCCCCCAGCGGCGGCTCACTCGCCGCCCTCGAGCCAGGCCCGGATGGAGCCGGCGTGCTCGTCGAGCACCGGCGGGGAGGCGTGGTCGCGGCGGGTCACCTCGGCGCCGGCGGCGTCGAAGAACCGCAGGGGCGGGCCGGGCAGCGTGACCCGGCCCAGGGTGGGGTGCTCGACGTCGACCAGCAGGCCCTGGCTGGCGGTCTGGTCCCAGGAGTAGACCTCGTCGAGCGTGCGGACCTTGCCGGCCGGCACCCCGACCTCGGCCAGGCGGGCGAGCAGCGGCTCGGCGTCCCAGTCGGCGAAGACGCCCTCGACGACCTCGATGACCCGCGCCCGCGCGGCCACCCGGTCCTGGTTGGTGGCCAGACCGTCGGCCGCCGGGTCCAGCCCGAAGCCCTCGCAGAAGCGCCGCCACAGGCCCTCGCTGCCGAGCGCGATCTGGACCGCTCCGTCGCGGCAGTGGAAGAGCCCGTAGGGCGCGATGGAGGGGTGGTGGTTGCCCTGGGCGCGGCCGACCTCGCCGGCCACGGTCCAGCGCGTGCCCTGGAAGGCGTGCACGCCGATGACCGAGGCGAGCAGCGAGGTGCGCACGACGGTCCCCCGGCCGGTGCGGTCGCGCTCGTGGAGCGCGGCGAGGACGCCGTAGGCGCCGTACATCCCCGAGAGCAGGTCGGCGATCGGTACGCCGACGCGCTGCGGGTCGTCTGGCCCCGAGCCGGTCAGGGACATCAGCCCCGCCTCGCCCTGAGCGATCTGGTCGTAGCCGGCGCGGCCGCCCTCGGGGCCGTCGTGGCCGAAGCCGGTGATCGACAGGACGACCAGGCGCGGGTTACGCGCCTGCAGCTCCGCGATGCCGAGGCCGAGCCGCTCGAGCACGCCGGTGCGGAAGTTCTCCACCAGCACGTCCGCGCGGTCGACGAGCCGCAGCAGCAGGTCCCGGTCGCCCGGATCCTTGAGGTCGAGCGCGATCGACTCCTTGTTGCGGTTGGCCGAGAGGAAGTACGTCGACTCGCGCGCCTCCGGGTCGCCGACGAAGGGCGGCCCCCAGCCGCGCGTGTCGTCACCGGTGCCGGGCGCCTCCACCTTGATCACACGGGCGCCCAGGTCGCCCATCATCATGGTGGCGTGAGGGCCCGCCAGCGCGCGGGTGAGGTCGACGACGAGGACGTCGTCCAGTGGTCCGCTCATGTGCTCGCTCAGCTCTTCCGTCATCGGTTCGGTCACCAGCTCGGCAGCACGAGCGCGGCCCAGACCAGCACCGGTCCGACGATCACCACGATCACGCTGTAGGTCAGGATCTGCTTGTAGTACACCGGCTCCTCGATCGTGTCCGGCCGGTTGGCCAGCATCAGCGCACCGTTGGTGGAGAACGGGCTCACGTCCACGATCGTCGAGGAGATCGCCAGGGCCGCCACGAACATCGCCGCGGAGATGCCGCCCTCGGCGATCAGCGGCACCGAGATCGGGATGATGATCGGCAGCAGCGCCGTCGACGACGCGAACGCGGACACGACGCCGCCCACGTAGCAGAGGATCAGGGCGCCGATGATCGCCGCGCTGAACCCGGCGGCCCACTCCCCCACGAACTCCGGGGATCCGGCGGCCGTGAGGATGGCGGCGTACGTGCTCACGCCCGCCACCAGCAGCACGGTGGGCCACGCTATCTGCTTGACCGCGTCCTTGTGCTGGTCGGGTGAGAGCATCGCCAGGATGACCGCGGCCGTGATGGCCACGAAGCCGATGTTCTTGTCGAAGGCCAGCGCGACCGTGGCCACGCCCACGAACGCGACGAGGGTCAGCACCTGGTCGCGGCGTACGCCGACGGCCTTGGTGCCGGTCGGGGCGTACGTGCCCGTGCCGCGGGCGGGCACGTGGGCGCCGCCGCGGTGCAGGTCCTCGTCGAGGGTGTCGGGCTCGTCGGGGTCGATCCGGCGGGCCATCAGCTCGCGACCCCCGAGCAGCACGAACAGGACCGCCGCCATGATCGTGTTGACCACGAGACTGGCGAGGAAGACCGTGACCTCGCTCGTGGGCAGGCCGGCGTCCTCCATCACCGAGTTGGTGATCGTGCCGTAGATGCTGATCGGCGAGAACCCGCCGCCCTGGGCCCCGTGGACCACGAACATGCCCATCATCAGCGGGTTGATCCGGTAGCGACCGGCGAAGCCGAGCGCGATCGGGCCGATGATCGCGCAGGCGGCGGGGCTGGCCGCGCCGATGGCGGTCAGCAGCGCGGTGACACCGAACATCACCCACGGGATGAGCGCCACCCTGCCGCCGACGCTGCGCACCGCGGATCTGACGATCAGGTCCACCGTCCCGTTGTTGCGCGCGATGGCGAACAGGTAGGTGACGCCGATCAGCGTGAGGATGAGGTCACCGCTGACCCCGGCGAGGATCTCCTTCTCGTCGAGGTCGAGGGAGTACATCCCGACCAGCCAGGCGGCGACGTAGGCCAGCGCCCCCATGTTGATCGGCAGGAGCGTACCGACCACGAACAGTGCAACCAGGGCGAGGATCGCCACCCATTCCGGACCCATGTCTTCCCTCCGAGGTGCCGGCGTCGTGGTCGTGGGTGACCGGGCTCACACGCTGGCTCAGTGGCCTAGCCAATAGGTCAATGGTCCGGATGTCAATAGAATCGGGTCATGTCCCACTCCGTCTTCCCGCAACGGCTGATGCGGACCCGGCTCTACGAGCAGGTCGCGGAGCAGATCACGGCGTGGATCGCCGACAACAACCTGCGTGAGGGAGACCGGCTCCCGCCGGAGCGTGAGCTCGCCACTCGGCTGGGGGTCAGCCGGGCGACGCTCAGCCAGGCGCTGGTCGCGCTGGAGGTGATCGGCGTGGTCGCCGTCCGCCACGGCGACGGCACGGTCCTGCGCGGCTCCCCCGGCTCGACGCGCATCGTCGAGGCGATCCGCTCCCACGCCGACCGGCTCCCGGAGATCATCGAGACCCGTGACGCGCTGGAGACCAAGATCGCCTCGCTGGCCGCCGTCCGGCGCACCGACGAGGACCTCGCCCGCATCGACGACGCCCTGGCCGCGATGGCCGATGACATCGCGGCGGGGGGGCGCGGCGTCGAGGGCGACGAGCGCTTCCACGGCGCGGTGACCGCGGCCGCACACTCGCTGCTGCTGGCGCGGCTGATGGACGAGATCGGCGACCTCATCAAGGAGACCCGCATCGAGTCCCTCTCCCAGCCCGGACGGCCCCGGGACTCGCTCGCCGGCCACCGTGCGGTCGCCGCCGCCATCCGCGCCGGCGACCCGGTGGGCGCCGCCGAGGCGATGCACGAGCACGTCGCGATGGTCAGCGACGTCGCCCTGCTGCGCCCTCCCCCGTGACCGGCCTGGAGCAGCTCGCCGTCCTCGTCACCGGGCTCGGCGCGGGGGTGCTCACCTCGACCGTCGGCGTCGCGTCACTGCTCAGCTTCCCGGTCCTGGTCGCGGTGGGTCTGCCGCCCGTGGTGGCCAACGTCAGCAACACCCTGGGCATGACGCCCGCGAGCCTGAGCGGCTCCTTCGGCTACCGCCGCGAGCTGCGCGAGCACCCGGGGGTGACCGCGACGGTGATCGTCACCTGCACCGCCGGCTCGGCAGTGGGGGCGGTGCTGCTGCTAGCGCTGCCCTCGTCGGTCTTCGAGACCGTGGTCCCGTGGCTGATCCTCTTCACCTGCCTCCTCGTCGGCGCGCAGCCGGCGATCTCAAGGCGGCTGCGCCGCCGCCACCCGGACGGCGAGGCCCTTCCGGACCGCACCCGGATGTCGCCGGTCACCACGGTCTTCTCGACGCTGGTGGGCGCCTACGGTGGCTACTTCGGGGCCGGGTCCGGCGTGATGATGGTGGCCGTCCTGGGGTTCGGGCTCGACCTCGAGCTGCGCATCGTCAACGGGCTCAAGACGCTGGCCATCCTGTGCGGCAACCTGCTGGCCGCGCTGATCTTCATCTTCGTCGCCGAGGTCGACTGGCGGGCGGTCGGGCTGCTCGCCGCCGGCTCGGTGGTCGGCGGGTACGTCGGCGCGCGGGTCGGACGGCGGCTCCCGCCGACCCTCTTCCGGGCGCTGATCGTCACGGCCGGCGTGACCGCCGCCGTCACGATGCTGCGCTGAGCGCCCGCCCGAGGTCAGCCGCGGGCGCGCGCGATGAGCGGCTTGACCGCGTTGATGGAGCGGACCCGGCCCGAGACGACGTTCGAGCCCTCCTGACCGAACGTCGCGGACGGGATGCCCATGATGGCGGCGTCGTTGTCGATGGCCGCGCCACCGGAGTTGCCGGGCGCGATCCGGGCGTCGGTGTCGATCTCCGAGCGCTCGCCCAGCACCGGGTCGTCGAGGAAGGTCGAGATCACGCCGCGGGTCACCGACACCCCGGACGAGCCGGAGATCCCCGGGAAGCCGAGCACCGTCACGTCGTCGCCGGTGCGCAGCTCGTCGGAGTCACCGATCGGGATCGTCGGCAGGTGCAGGGGTCCGTCGAGCTCACGACCGTCGATGGTGGCGTAGATGCGGATCACCGACGCGTCGAGCAGGCCGTCGCTCACCACGACCCGGGCGCGGTACGCCGGCGCCGCGGGCGAGTCGTCGGCGTCCTCGATCAGGGCCACCTTGAGGTAGTCGGGGTTGGTGTCCCGAATAGGTCCGTACTGCTGCGCCAGCCCCTCGGCCTCCGGATCCGCGACGTGCGCGTTGGTGAGGATCAACCCGTCGGAGCCGATGATGGAGCCGGATCCCGACCAGGTGACGGGGTCGCCGTCGACGTCCACCGAGTCGGCCGTGATGAGCACCGTGGCCACCTTGGCCCGGGCGAGCTCGTCGGCGGTCAGGACCTCCGCGGTGACCGCCGTACCCCCGTTGGCCCCGGGCCGGTCCGCCTCGTCGACCACGAGGACCGCGGTGGCGGCGCCGCCCGCCACGAGCAGGGCGACCACCAGCGCGGCGGCACCCACCCGTAGCCGACGGGCCCAGCGGCTACGGTTGATCCGGCGCTCCTCCTCCTGGGCGGACAGGAGCGGCACTACGACCACCTCCGGGCCCGCGATCGGGTGCCCCAGGCGCAGCGCGACCCGGTCTCTGAGGTCCACGCGCTCCACGCGGCGGCCGTCACGGTAGGTGCCTTCGCGGGAATCGTTGGTGTAGGTCCACCCGCCGGGGGCGGCGGCCAGGCGTCCGTGCAGCCGGGAGGCCGTCCGGTCGGTGAGGACGACGGTGCAGTCGGGTCGACGGCCGATGCTCACCTCCGCAGGGTGGGCGAACCGGTGCTCGCGGCCCTCCGCGACGACCATGAGGTCCGGGCCGCTTCGCCCGCCGTCCCCGTCCGGCCCCCCGTCCAGGCGCTGGGCGGCGAGCACGACCGTATGCTCGAAGCCCGCCCGCTCGTCCGGCTCGTCGGTCTCGTCCAGGGGGGTGACGATGAACGTGGCGTCGTCGCCGCCGAACCCGCAGCGCACGGTGGCCGTGCGGGTCAGTCGCAGCTCGCTCACCCGGTCGCCGTCGACGAAGGTGCCGTGGGCGCTCCCGACGTCCACCAGCACCCAGCCGGCACCGTCGGGTCGCAGCTCGGCGTGGGCGCGGGAGACCCCGACGCCGCTCAGCTGGACGTCGGCGCCGGCGGCGCGCCCGACGCGGAGCACCCGCTCGTCGTCCACCTCGAGGGTGCGCCCCTCGACCTCCACCCGCAGTCGCTGCACCTCAGACCGCCCCGCTCCGCACGGCGGTCACGACGGCGCCGTCGACGCCCACGCGCACCCCGTCGACGATCTCCATGGTGCGGTCGGGCTCCAGCATCACCCGCTGGCCCTGGGCGTAGGTCGCCTCCCATGGCCGGGAGGACACGTTGTGCAGCCCCCAGCGCCCCTCGGCCTGAGGATGGGCGCGGACCCGACCGACCACCGACGACTCGTCGACCCCAGAGGCCAGGTGGTCGGTGCGCAGGGTGGCCAACGGGTTCACCGCCACGGTGCGGCGCCCCACCTGCAGCAGGTACGCGGGCTGCAGCGAGCGCCCGCACGAGCGGCAGGCGCGGTGTGGCTCGGCGACGTCCCAGAAGCAGGTGGTCGCGCAGCCGCGGCAGCGGACCATCCCGTCGCGGAGCCGGTCGACGGCCTTGATCCACTGGCCCTCGGTGACGCGCCGGCCCGGACGCTCGGCGCCCGCGACGAACGCCTGCACGAAGAGGTCCTGGAGGAAGCGCGGGTAGAGGTCCCAGTACTGCTGGACCACGGACGAGGGACGGTTGTCCTCGCGGTCGGGGTGGAGACAGAAGACCGGTTCGGTGCCGAAGTGCTCGAGCATCCAGCCCTCGTCGCGCAGGCCGCCGCCGGTGCGGGCCCCCTCGAAGGGGTGGCCCAGGAAGAGCGTGTAGAAGAGCAGCACCGCCAGGGAGTGCCGGTCGGTGTCGGTGCTCGGCAGGGTGTGGAGGCTCAGGTCGCGCACGACCTCCGGCGCCATGAAGAGGGGGGTGCCGAGGACCCGGCTGGTGCCGTCGTCGACGCCGACGTTGTCGTTGTCGCAGATGAGCACGTCGCCGGTGCTGGGATCGAAGAACACGTTGCCGAAGGAGATGTCGCGGTAGCACATGCCGCGCGCGTGCAGGCGCAGGAAGCTGGACGCGAGCTGGCGGCAGATGTCGATCGTGGCCTCGAAGCTGACCGAGAGCGGCCTGTCCTCGCGGTCGGTGTCGGCCAGCAGGTAGCTGAGCTCGAGGTAGCGCGGGTCGCGCAGTCGCATGACGTAGCCGAACGACGGCTGCCCCTCGACGCGGGCCATGGCGATCGGCCACAGGAAGCGCGCGTGCGGCGAGCCGAGCTCGACCAGCCGCTGCATCTCGTGGAACTGCCCCGCGGAGGCGGACTGGGGCCGGTACCACTTCAGCGCCAGCGCCTCGCCGCTGCCCAGCACGACCTCGTGGACGAAACCCTGGCCCCCTGGCCGAGCAGACGGACGACCCGCGCTCGGCCGAGCGGGCCGAGGTCGACCTCGGCCCCGTCTGGGAGGCTCATGGCGGCCCAGGGTATATCGTCTCCACGGCCAGGACGGCAAGGCAGGGTGGACGATGAGTGATCGCTTGGGCGGAGCCCTGCAGCGCACGCCGCTGCACCTCGTCTTCATCCTCGACGTGTCCGGCTCCATGCTCCGCGGCGGTCGCATCCAGGCCCTCAACAACGCGATGGCCGAGGTCGTCCCGCACCTGCGCGACGAGGCCCGGGCCAACCCTCACGCCCAGCTGCTGGTGCGGGTCCTGGCGTTCGCCACCGAGAGCACCTGGGTGGTCGAGGAGCCGACGCCGATCGAGCGTTTCGAGTGGGAGCGGATCGCGGCCACGCCCAAGGGCTTCACCGAGCTCGGCAGCGCCCTCTCCTTGCTCGCGCGCAGCCTGCACGACCTCGACGACGGCGCCGGCGCCTACCCGCCGGCACTGATCCTGGTCTCGGACGGGCGGCCCACCGACAGCACCGGGATCACCTTCGCCGACGGGCTGCAGCAGGTGCTCGACGAGCGGTGGGGCGCGGCCGCGGTCCGGCTGGCCCTCGGGGTCGGCCGCGACGCCGACATGCACGCGTTGCGCCGCTTCATCGGTGACGAGGACGTCCCACTGCTGCGGGCCGACAACCCCCAGCAGCTCGTCGAGTACGTCGTGTGGGCGTCCAAGGCCGCCAGTCGCGGGGCGTCGCGTCCGGTGCTCGGCTCCTCCGGCGTGACCGTCAGCCCGCCCACCGAGGCCGGTGGCGACCCGATCTGGAGCACCCTCGGATGAGCGCTCGCTGGACGGCGGTGTCCGGCAGCACGATCGGCTCGGTCCACGTCCGTGACGACCTACCCCTGCAGGACGCCCACCTGGTCCGCGTCGAGGACGGCACGACGGTCATCGCCGTCGCCGACGGACACGGTCACCACCTGCACTTCCGCAGCGACGTCGGCTCCCGGATCGCCGTCCGGATCGCCGTCGACCTGCTGGCCGACGCGCTGCCGCGCCTGACCGCCGTACCTGCCGCGGAGGTGGTGCTCGCCGAGGTCGGCGCCGCTCTCGTGGAGCGCTGGACCGCCGCCGTGCTGGACCACCTCGCGGCGCACCCGATCGACGCCGAGAGCGCCGAGCTCGTCGAGGACCACGCTCGACTCACCCAGCCCTACGGGACGACGCTGCTGGCGATGGTCGCCACCGGAGACGTGCTCGGCATCCTGCAGATCGGTGACGGTGACGCGGTCGTCGTCACCACCGACGGGGTGGCCGCGCGGCCCCTCCCCGAGGACCCCGCCCTCGACGGCACCCGCACCACCTCCCTGTGCCAGCCGGACCCTCTCGACGCCCTGCGCCTCGCGGTCCTCGACGCCCAGGGCGACCACATCGCCCTGGGCTATCTCTGCACCGACGGCTTCAGCGCCGCCCGTGTCGACGCGAACGGCTGGTGGCGACAGACCGGGGCCGAGCTGGTGAGCTACGTCCGCGACCGCGGCCTGCCCTGGGTCGAGGACCGGCTGCCCGGCTGGCTCGAGGAGCCGGCGCGCATCGGCGGCGACGACACCACGCTGGCGCTGCTGGTGCGCGAGGACCTCACCACCGACGGCGACCTCAGGTCGTCTCCCACCGGAACAGCTTGGCCGCGGCGAGGGTGACGACGAGCGCGAAGCCGGCGAGGACCGCCATGGGAAGCAGCGCGGAGGAGGGCCCCTCGCCGCGGACCATGACGTCCAGCATCCCCTCGTTGAGGTGCTTGAGCGGGAGCAGGTCGCTGACGACGCGCAGCCACGACGGCGCCCCGTCGAGGGGGAAGAACGAGCCGCTGAGGAAGGCCATCGGGAGCACCAGGAAGTTGGCCATGTTGACGGCCCCCTCGGCCGTCTTGGCGACGGCGCCGGCCAACAGGCCGATCGCCATGAAGCACAGCGTGCCGACGACGAGCAGCGGGATGGCCATCCACCAGGACCCGGTCAGCGAGAGGCCGAACGCCGCCGTGCCGAGGCCGACGAAGATCGCCATCTGCACCAAGGCGATGGCCACGGTGACCGCGACGCGCGCCGCGACGATGGTGCGGGTGGAGAGAGGGGAGAGCTGCAGGCGCCGCAGCAGCTTGCTCTGCCGCCAGCCCTGCAGCGTGGCCGCGGCACCGAAGCTCGCGCTCATCGCGACGGCCCAGCCGAGCAGGCCGGGCGTCATGAACTGGATGGTCGACAGGGAGTCGTCCTCGACCCGCTCGGCCTCGAACGAGTACGGCGGCGGCGTACCGCTCTCCGCGGCGAGCTGCGCGACGTTGGTCGCGTCGATGAACGCGCGCAGGGTGCCCTGGGTGATCGCCGCCTTGACCTGCTCGGTCTGCGTGTAGTGCGCGACCAAGGTGTCGCCGCGCTGCTCGATGACCACGTCGGCATCGCCCTTGCGGACCTCGTCGAGCGCCTCGTCGAGGTCGTCGGACGTCCGGATCTCGAAGGTGTCGTCGAAGGCCGCGCGCACGTCGGCGGGCAGGCTGTCGACCAGCGCCACGTCGCCGACCTGGATCAGCTCGACGCGGGACTGGTCCTGGTCGTTGAAGATGCCCCCGAAGAGCACCAGGAACATCAGCGGGAACACGAGGGCGAAGAAGACCGAGCTCTTGTCGCGCAGGAACCCCAGGAGGATGGCGCGCGAGAGCGCCAGGAAGCCATTGCTCATGCGCGGTACGCCCGTCCTGTCAGCTCCAGGAACACGTCCTCCAGGGTCCCGGTCTGCACGCGGACCCCGTCGAGCCGGTCGCGCTCGGCGAGGTGCGCGAGGACCCGCCCCGGCTCCCGGGTGGTGAGCACGACCCCGTCGGCGGACTCCCGCGCCTGGTCGACGCCCATGATCGTCTGGGCCCCGTCGAGCGCGAGGGCGCCGGGCGCCACCGTGATCCGGGCGGGCGCGTCCAGCGCGCGCACGAGCGCGGCGGGCGAGTCGACGCGGAGCACCCGGCCCGCGTCCATGATCGCCACGCGGTCGCACAGCGCCTCGGCCTCGTCCATGTAGTGCGTGGTCAGGACGACCGTGCGGCCCGAGTCGTTGAGGCCCGACAGCAGGTCCCAGAGGTTGCGGCGCGCCTGGGGGTCGAGCGCGGCCGTCGGCTCGTCGAGGAACACCACCTCGGGGTCGTGCACCAGGGCGCACGCGATCGACAGCCGCTGGGCCTGTCCGCCCGAGAGGTCCTCGACGCGGGTGCCGGCCTTGTCGACGAGGCCGACCCGCTCCAGCCAGTCGTCGGCCGCGGCGGTCGGTACGCCGTACAGCGCGGCGAAGGTGTGGATCTGCTCGCGGGCGGTCAGCCGCTCGAAGAAGGAGGAGGCCTGCAGCTGGACGCCGATGCGCGGCAGGAGCGCCGCGTTACGCGGCCAGACCGGGACTCCGAGCACGCGGGCGCTCCCGCGATCGGGGCGGCGCAGCCCCTCGACCATCTCCAGGAGAGTGGTCTTGCCGGCACCGTTGGGTCCCAGGATTCCGAAGAACTCCCCCTCCGCGACCTGGAGACTGACCCCCTCGACTGCGGCGAGCGTGCCGTAGGTCTTCACGAGGTCGTCGATCTCGATGGCGGCCACGGGCGCAGCGTATCGAGGCCGCTGCCCCCGCCGGTGCGGGGTGAGGCAGACTGGGCGCGTGCGCGCGCAGGTGGTCGTCCTCGCCGGCCCTTCGGGGGCCGGCAAGTCCCGCCTCGCCGAGCGTCTCGGGCTCCCGGTCCTGCGCCTCGACGACTTCTACAAGAGCGCTGGCGACCCCACCCTGCCCCGGATCGCCACCGGTGCGAACGCCGGCCTGGTCGACTGGGACCACCCCGACTCCTGGCTGTCCGACGAGGCGCTGGCCGCGATCGAGGCGCTCTGCGAGACCGGCCGCGCCGAGGTGCCGGTGTACGAGATCGCCCAGGACGGCCGGTACGGGTGGCAGAAGCTGGAGCTCGGACCTGAGCCGCTCTTCGTCGCCGAGGGGATCTTCGCCCAGGAGATCGTGCCCCGCTGCCGCGAGCGGGGACACCTGGCCGCGGCGTACTGCGTGCGCCAGCATGCGGCCGTGACCTTCTGGCGCCGGCTGACCCGCGACCTGCGCGAGCACCGCAAGCCGCCGCTCGTGCTGGCGCGCCGCGGTCTCGCCCTGCTGCGGGGCCAGCGCCGCGTGGTCCAGCGCGCGGTCGACTTGGGCTGCACCCCGGTCTCCCCCGACCAGGCCTGGACCGCGCTGCGGGACCTGCGCGCGGGAGTCGCGCGGCGATGAGCGATCCCGCCGCCCTGCTTGGCGGTGGGCTTCGCCAGCCCGACGCGCGCTCGTGCGGTGCCAGTGCACTGGTGGCCGCCCGGATGCTGGTCGACGCGGACTACGCCGCGGCGATCACCCCCGCCGGCTTCGCCCGCGACGCCCTGGCCACCCATCGCCGTGTCACCAGGGCCTCCGGTCCCGGCCTTCAGCTGCCATGGCCGCGCGCGCTGGGCACACCTCCGTGGGCCGTGGCGCGCGAGCTCTCGAGGCTCGCGTCTCCCGGCTCTCCGGCCACGCGCTACGCCAGCCGGCTCGCGCTGCTCCGCCCTGCCACCGCCTTCGACCGGGCCGGTACGGCGGTCCGGTCCGGGCGGGCGGCGGCGCTGTACGTCGGCAGCCGCTGGTGCCCGCGCCACGTGGTCCTCGCGCTGCCCGCCGCGCCGGCCGTGCCGCACCTGCGCGTCTACGAGCCCTCGTCGGGCCGCGTGGTCGAGGTGACCCGTGACGCGGCGGCCGGACACCGGCTCGCACTGGCTGGCTGGGACCGGCTGTGGCTCGTCGTCACCCCGTCGGGCGGCTGAGGCGATCCTTCAGCCGAGGTCGGCGGGGTCGGTCTGCGAGATCGTGCCGCCGATGCCCACGACCTCGGCGCCCACCGAGCCGAACAGCGGCCCGTGGTGCACCATCGTCACCGACGAGATGCCGTTGGCGGCCCGCGCCAGCGAGTACTCCGTGACGGCGCCGCGCTCCCCCTCCGGCTCGGGCGGGCTCTCGACCGCGCACCGGCCGTCCTCCTCGGTGACCTGGCCGGTACCGTCCGACTCGAGCCGCGAGCACCGCTCCTCCAGCGCCTCCTCCATCCGCTCCCGCACCGCGTCGTCGTCGTCCGCGGCGAAGGAGGATAGTGAGAGCTCGAGCGTCACCGGCGCGCCCCGGACGGTGCCGCTCATGGTGCAGGTCGCCTTGTTCTCGTCGGCAGACTCCGTGGTGTCGTGGACGTCCTCGACGAGAGCCCAGCGCTCGACCACCGCGGCCGGCACGGCGGTGCAGAGGTTGGCAGGCAGCGCCTTGGCCTCGACCTGCTCGGGGGCCTCCTCGTCCTCCCCGCAGGCCGCGAGGAGCGGCGGCGCGAGGAGCAGCAAGACGGCAAGGCTCGAGGCACGCATGGGCGCGATCCTTCCCCGGCCGCGGAGGGGAAAACGTGCCGCTTGCCGCCCCCCGCCCCTTACGCCGGCGGGCCCGACCGCGCCGACAGCGCCGCGTAGCCCGGCTTGATGACCTCGTCGATGATCGCGAGCCGCTCGTCGAAGGGCAGGAACGCCGACTTCATCGCGTTGAGAGTGAACCACCGCAGGTCGTCGAGCGTGTAGCCGAACGCGTCCACCAGCGCGGTCATCTCGTCGGTCATCGAGGTCTGGCTCATGAGCCGGTTGTCGGTGTTGACGGTCACCCGGAAGCGCAGATCGGTGAGCAGTCCGATCGGGTGCTCGGCGATCGAGGTGGCGGCTCCGGTCTGCACGTTGGAGGCCGGGCACATCTCGAGGGGGATCCGCTTGTCGCGCACGTACGCCGCTAGGCGGCCGAGCGTCACGGTGCCGTCGTCGGCGACGGTGATGTCGTCGACGATCCGCACGCCGTGGCCCAGCCGGTCGGCGCCGCACCACTGGATCGCCTGCCAGATCGACGGCAGCCCGAACGCCTCGCCGGCATGGATGGTGAAGTGGGAGTTCTCGCGCTGCAGGTACTCGAACGCGTCCAGGTGCCGGGTCGGGGGATAGCCGGCCTCGGCGCCGGCGATGTCGAACCCGGCGACACCTCGGTCGCGCCACGCGATCGACAGTTCGGCGATCTCCATGGACCGTGCCTGGTGGCGCATCGCGGTTAACACCTGGCGTACGACGATGCGCCCGCCGGCCGCCTCGGTGGCCGAGTCGAAGCCCTCCTGCACGGCGGCGACCACCTCGTCCAGGGTCAGCCCCTGGGAGACGTGCTGCTCCGGCGCGTAGCGGATCTCGGCGTAGACGACCCCGTCTGCCACGAGGTCCTCGACGCACTCGCGCGCGACGCGGGTGAGCGAGGGGCCGGTCTGCATCACCGCGACCGTGTGGTCGAAGGTCTCGAGGTAGCGCACCAGCGAGCCGGAGTCGGCGGCCGCGGCGAACCAGCGGCCCAGCTCCTCCGGCTCGTCGGCCGGCAGGTCGTGGTGGACCTCGCGCGCCAGCTCGATGATCGTCGCGGGGCGCAGCCCTCCGTCGAGGTGGTCGTGCAGCAGGACCTTGGGAGCCTGCCGGACCTGCTCTCGGGTCGGAGCGATAGGTTCCGAGAGGGTGGTGGTCATCTCGTCATCCAATCACCACCCCTCCGACGACCCGGACCCCAGGAGGCCCAGGATGCGCGTGTTCGCCAGTCTCGACGAGATCGCCGCCGCCGCAGGCGAGGAGCTCGGCACCAGCGAGTGGGTGAGGATCGAGCAGGAGCGCGTCGACCAGTTCGCGGAGGCGACCGGGGACCACCAGTGGATCCACGTCGACGTGGAGCGCGCGAAGGCGGGTCCGTTCGGCGGCACCGTCGCCCACGGCTACCTCACGCTCTCGCTCATCCCGTTCCTGGGCAGCCAGGTGTTCAGCCTGGAGACGCCCGGCGCCAAGCTCAACTACGGCCTCAACAAGGTCCGCTTCCCCCACCCCGTGCTCGTCGGCCAGCGCCTGCGGTCGACGGTCACGATGGGCGAGGTGGTCGACCTGCCGGCCGGCACGCAGGCCACGATGAAGCACGTCATCGCCATCGAGGGCGTCGACAAGCCCGCCTGCGTGGCCGAGTCGATCGTGCTGCTGCTCAGCTGATCCGGTCGATCACCAGCGGCGAGGCGGCGTACGTCGTCTCGTCGCCGATGTCGTAGCCGCCCTCCAGCGACGCCAGCGCGCGCTCGAAGCGGTCGGGCTCGTCGGTGAGCAGCGTGAACAGCGGCTCCCCCTGCGTGACGCGCTCGCCGGGGCGGGCGTGCCAGACGACACCGGCCCCGGCCTGGACCGGGTCCTCCTTGCGGGCGCGACCGGCGCCCAGGCGCCAGGCGGCCAGCCCGACGGCCATGGCGTCCAGGCGGGTCAGGGTGCCCGACGCCGGAGCCGTCACGACGTGGGACTCGCGGGCCACCGGCAGCGGCGCCTCCGGGTCGCCGCCCTGGGACCGGATCATCGCGTTCCAGGCGTCCATGGCGGACCCGTCCGCGAGCCGGTCCGCCGGGTCGACGTCCTCGCGGCCGGCGCCGGCGAGCATCTCGCGGGCCAGGGCCAGCGTCAGCTCGACGACGTCGGCGGGGCCGCCGCCCGCCAGGACCTCGACCGACTCCGCGACCTCGATCGCGTTGCCGGCGGTGAGGCCCAGCGGGGTGCTCATGTCCGTCAGCAGCGCGACGGTGCGCACGCCGGCGTCGGAGCCGAGGCCGACCATGACCTCGGCGAGCTCGCGCGCCTTGTCGAGGTCCTTCATGAAGGCACCGGTGCCGACCTTGACGTCCAGCACCAGGGCGCCGGTGCCCTCGGCGATCTTCTTGCTCATGATCGAGGAGGCGATCAGCGGGATCGCCTCCACCGTGCCGGTCACGTCGCGCAGGGCGTAGAGCTTCTTGTCGGCGGGGGCCAGGCCGTCACCCGCCGCGCAGATGACCGCACCCACGGACTCGAGCTGGGCGAGCAGCTCCTCGTTGGACAGTGCCGCCCGCCACCCGGGGATGGACTCCAGCTTGTCGAGGGTGCCGCCCGTGTGGCCGAGGCCGCGTCCCGACAGCTGCGGCACGGCCACGCCGCACGCGGCGACGAGAGGCGCCAGCGGGAGGGTGATCTTGTCGCCCACCCCGCCGGTGGAGTGCTTGTCGGCGGTCGGCCGAGACAGGCTGGAGAAGTCCATCCGCTCCCCCGACGCGATCATCGCGGCGGTCCACCGGGCGATCTCGGGGCGGCTCATCCCGTTGAGCAGGATCGCCATCGCCAGCGACGACATCTGCTCGTCGGCGACCCCGCCTCGGGTGTAGGCGTCGATGACCCAGTCGATCTGGCTGTCGCTCAGCTCCCGGCCGTCTCGCTTGGCCGAGATCACCTCGATCGCGTCGTGCTCACTCATGTCGTACCTCCGACCGGCAACCCTAGGGAACGCCGGCTCAGGTCAGGTCGGCGGGACCGAACGCCTGGGGAAGCACCTCGGTCATCGTGCGCACGCCCTCGGGGGTCATGAGCAGCAGCTCCGGCCCACCGTGTTCGGAGAGCAGCTGGCGGCACCGCCCACAGGGCATGATCACCTGGCTCTCGCCGTTGACGCACACGAAGTGCGTCAGCCGGCCGCCCCCGGTGGCCGAGAGCTGCGAGACCAGCCCACACTCCGCGCAGAGCCCCACGCCGTAGGAGGCGTTCTCGACGTTGCAGCCCACGAGCAGCCGCCCGTCGTCGGCCAACGCCGCTGCCCCGACGCGGTAGCCGCTGTAGGGCGCATACGCGCGTCCGGCGATCTCGACGGCGTGGGCGCGCAGAGCCTCCCAGTCGAAGTCCACGTCAGCTCTTGACGTACGGCTCGCCGTCGGCGGCCGGTGGCCGCACGCGGCCCACCAGTCCGGCCACGGCGATGATCGTCGCGAGGTAGGGCAGCGCGACCAGCAGGTCCGTGGGCACCTTCTCGATGAACTTCAGCTGGAACGACAAGGTGGTCATCAGCCCGAAGAACAGCGCGGCGAAGGTGGCGTAGACCGGGTGCCAGCGCCCCATGATCACGGCCGCGAGCGCGATGAAGCCGTTGCCGGCCGACATGTCGGAGGCGAAGGCCCCGTTGGAGCCGACGGTGAAGTAGGCGCCGCCGAGTCCGGCGAAGACACCGCCCAGGAGCACCGCCTGCCACCGGAGCCGGTTGACCTTGAGCCCGACCGTGTCCGCGGCCTTGGGGTGCTCGCCCACCGAGCGCACGCGCAGGCCCCACCGGGTCTGGAAGAGCACGAAGGCGACCACGATGACCGAGACGTACATGAGGTAGGCCAGCAGCGTCTGATTGAAGACCGTGGGGCCGAGCACCGGGATACCGGTGAGGGAGTCGGCGACCGACGACAGGAACGGGATCCCGGCGTCCGGAAGCGGGCCGAGCGTCTGAGGGTTGTTGAGCTTGTCGCGCACGTCCGGGTCGCTGGGGATCTGGCTGAGCAGGAAGTCGGTCAAGCCCGTCGCCAGCGCGATCAGCACGACCCCGAGCACCACCTGGTTGACGCGGTAGCGCATGGCGAAGACCGCGAGCAGCGCCGCCATCGCGACGCCCGCTGCGATCCCACCGACTAGGCCGTACTCGGCTCGCCCAGCGAAGCTGGCCACCACCGCTGCGAAGAACGCCGCCATGAGGAACTGACCCTCGATCGCGATGTTGATGACGCCAGCCCGCTCGCACAGAGTGCCCGCGAGAGCTCCGAAGACCAGCGGCACGGCGTACTTCACCGTGCCCGGCAGCGGGTTGGTGATGGTCAGCAGGCCAGGGCCGCTCTGGTCGGCGTAGTTCCAGACGATGAAGCCCACCAGGAACGCCAGACCGACGAGGACGGCGGCGGCGACCGTGAGCGCTCCGGGGGGCAGCTTGTTGAGGGCCGCCAGCACCAGTGCGACCAGGCTGAGCGCGAACGCGACCGCGACGACGACCTTGGCATTGGCCTCCTGCGGCTCCTCGCCGGGGGTGTTGTCGAGGAGGTAGCGGACCGTGGGGTCCTGGATGTCGAGGTAGAAGATCGCCAGCGCCAGCGTGACCAGGGCGAAGAGGACGACCATCTTCACCTGCCGACGGACGTCGGCCGGCCCGCGGACCTTGGCCACCTCGCCGGTCTGGGTCTCGAGCGTGACGGTCATGAGCCCCATCCCTTCGCCATGACGGTGGTAGCCCCGCCTTGTCCTCGCATGCGCAGCGCACCGCGCACGAGTGCGGGTGCGGCGACGAACAGCACGATCAGCGCCTGGAGCACGTAGGCCAGCTCGTCCGGCGTTCCGGCGCTGGCCTGCATGGCCACGCCACCGACGCTGAGGGCCCCGAACAGCAGACCGGCAAGCACGGTGCCGAGCGGCGTCGCGCGTCCGAGCAGGGCGACGGTGATGGCGTCGAAGCCGATCGTGCCGGCCATGCCGCCGCTCAGCGCGTCGCCCTTGCCGAGGATGTTCATGGTCGCGGCCAGGCCCGCGAGGAGTCCGGCGAGGAGCATGGCCATCGTGTAGACGCGCGCCACGTTCATGCCCGCCGTGCGGGCGGCGTCCGCGTTGGCCCCGACGGCCCGGAGCTGGAAGCCGAACGTGCTGCGCTCGATGAGCCACCACACCGCCACCGCGGCCAGGAACGCGAGCGCGACGCCGGCGTGCACCGTGCCGAGCGACGGCAGGATCGCGGAGTCCAGCGGCGCCGGCGACTGCGCGTTGTCGCTGCCGGGACGCTGGAAGGCGTCCTTGCTGAGCAGGTAGTTGAGCAGGAACTTCGTCGCCAGGTAGTTGAGCATGATCGTGGTGATGACCTCGTGCGCGCCGGTGCGCGCCTTGAGGATGCCCGCGGTGGCCCCCCAGAGGGCGCCTCCGATCATGCCGGCGAGCACCGCCGCCACGATGTGGATCGGTGCCGGCAGGTCCCACGTGAACCCGACGTACCCCGCGAACAGGGCTCCCACCACCAGCTGGCCCTGGGCGCCGATGTTGAACAGCCCCGCGCGGAACGCCAAGGTCACACCGAGGCCGGCGCAGATCAGCGGCGCGCTGCGCACGAGGGTGGTGCCGATCGAGTCCAGGTCACCGACCGAGCCGCTCACCAACGCGGAGTAGGAGTCCCAGATCGCCCGTCCCGCAGCGCTGAAGAAGTCCTGCGGGTAGGAGAAGAGGTAGGGCAGCGCCTCGACGGCCTCCTCGTCGCTCAGCCCGATCAGCAGCGCGCCGATGACCAGCGCCAGGCCGATTGCCGCCAGCGTCGTGGTCACGTCCGGGAGCCAGGCTGCGCCGGCGCGCTCGGGGCGCCGGGGCTGCTCGGGGCTCGCCGCGGGCGGGGCGGCTTCGCCCTCCGGGGGCGGGCCGGTCGTCGTCGCGTCGGTCACGCCGACACCTCCTCGGGGTCGTGGGCCCCGGCCATCATCAGGCCGATGTCCTCGCGCTTGATGTCCGGCGACACGGTGCCGACGATGCGGCCGTCGAACATGACCGCGATGCGGTCGGACAGCGCGAAGATCTCGTCCAGCTCGGTGGAGACGATGATCACCGCGGTCCCGTGGTCGCGCTCCTGGATGATGCGCTGGTGGATGAACTCGATCGAGCCCACGTCGACGCCGCGGGTCGGCTGGGCGGCGATGAGGACCTTGAGCGGGCGGGAGAACTCCCGGGCCACGACCACCTTCTGCTGGTTGCCGCCCGACAGCGAGCTGACCGGCGCCTCCATGGTCTCGGTGCGGATGTCGAACTCCTCGATCCGGTGCGCGGCATTGCGGGCCATGGCGTCGAGGTCGAGGCGCATCCCGTGTGAGAACTCGTCGTTGCGGTAGAGGTCCAACACGAGGTTCTCGCGGACGCTGAAAGCTCCGACGTAGCCGTCGTGGGAGCGGTCCTCGGGAATGTAGCCGATGCCGTCGTCGAGGCTCTCCCTCGGGCCGTGGCGACTGATGTTCTGCCCCTCGAGGAGGATCTCGCCCGCCGACGGCTTGAGCAGCCCGAGCAGCGACTTGATGAGCTCTGTCTGGCCGTTGCCCTGCACCCCGGCGATGCCCAGCACCTCGCCGGCCCGCGCCTCGAACGAGACGTCCTTGACGACGGCGACGCCGCGGTTGTCGATGACGGTCATGCCCTGGACGTCGAGGACGGTGGCGCCCGGCTCGGCCGGGGCCTTGTCGACCTTGAGCTTGACCGCGCGTCCCACCATCATCTCGGCGAGCTCGGCCTCGCTCGCGGTCGGCTCCGCGGTGCCGACCAGCTTGCCGCGGCGGATCACGCTGATCTTGTCGCCGATCGCCTTGACCTCGCGGAGCTTGTGGGTGATGAAGATGATCGAGGTGCCGCGCTCCTTGAGCGCCCGCATGATCTCCATGAGCTCGTCGATCTCCTGCGGGGTGAGCACCGCAGTCGGCTCGTCGAGGATCAGGACCTTGGCGTCGTTGGCGAGGGCCTTGATGATCTCCACCCGCTGCTGCACGCCCACCGGGATGCTCTCGACGAGGGCCTCGGGGTCGACGGCCAGCCGGTAGCGGTCCGACAGCTCGCGCACCTTCGCGGCGGCCTGCTTGCGGTTGAGGACCCCCAGCGCGTGGGTCTGCTCGCGTCCGAGCATGACGTTCTCCGCGACGGTGAACACCGGGACCAGCATGAAGTGCTGGTGCACCATCCCGATCCCGGCCGCCATAGCGTCGCCCGGTGTCGCGAACGTGACCGGGGTGCCATCCAGCAGGATCTCGCCCTCGGTCGGGTCCAGCAGCCCGTAGAGCATGTTCATGAGCGTGGACTTGCCCGCGCCGTTCTCGCCCAGCAGGCAGTGGATCTCACCGGGCTCGATGGTCAGGTCGATGCCGTCGTTGGCGGTGAACGAACCGAACCTCTTGGTCAGCCCCTTGATCTCGAGCCTCATCGAACTCCTCCTGGCCCCACCGGGGTAGCGAACGGTGCCTCAATATGCCATGAACGAAACCGGCCGGAACGAGGTGTCCCCCGTCCCGGCCGGCTAGCGTCGTGCGGTATCAGTCGAGCGTGATCTCGCCCGAGATCAGCTTCTCCTTGAGGTCCTCGACCTCGGACTGAAGCTCCTCGGAGACGTCGGGGCCGAAGTCGGCCAGGCCGACGCCCCCGTTCTCCAGCGTGCCGGTGTAGACCTCGTTGTTGAAGGTGTCGTCCACGGAGGCCTGGATGGCGTCCTTGACGGCGACGTCCATGGCCTTCACCACCGAGGTGAGGAGGATGTCGCAGTACTCGGCGGCCGACTCGCAGCCGTCGGTGTCGACCCAGATGCCCCAGGCGTTGTTGTCCTTGGCAGCCTTGAGACCACCCAGCCCGGCGGGACCGGCGACCGGGAAGATGATGTCCGCGCCCTGCTGGATCATCTGCTCGGCGACCTGCTGGCCCCTGGCCTGGTCCTCGAAGTCCTCGGTGAAGGAGCCGTCCTTGCCGTCCCAGCCGATGACCTGGACGTCGGTGCCCTTGGCCTCGTTGTAGGCCTCGACGCCCTTGCGGAAGCCCTCCATGAAGATGGTGACGGTCGGGATGTTGAGGCCCCCGAACGTGCCCACCTTGCCGGTCTTGGACGTGCCCGCGGCGAGGTAGCCCGCGAGGTACGACGGCTGGGCGGTGTCGAACATCAGGCCCTTGGCGTTCTCGGGCGGGTTGGGCTCGAAGGTCTTGGCGTCGGTGAACTCGAAGTCCACGATCGCGAAGTCGACGTCGCCGTTCTCCTCGGCCGCGGCACGGGTCGCGTCACCGAGCAGGAAGCCGACCGTCGTGATCTCCTTGCAGCCCTCGTCGACCAGGCTCTGGATGTTGTCGGCGTACTCGGCGTCGCTCGCCGACTCCACCGTCGCGGCCTCCACGCCGATCTCGTCCTCGGCGTCGGTCAGACCCTTCAGCGAGGTCTGGTTGAACGACTTGTCGTCGAAGCCGCCCGAGTCGGACACCATGCACGCCTTGAAGTCGATCGACTTCGCCTTCTCGCCGCCGTCGTTGTCGTCGGACTTCTCGCCGCACGCCGTAAGGCCAGCGACCGCCAGTCCTACGACTGCCGCCATGCGTAACGTCTTCTTCACAGTGCCTCCTGCACCTCAAACCGTGGTGATGCCCACCCCGGGCTCTCGACGCACCCTAGCCGTCGGATTTCCCCCGAGGTGGGGGGAGGTCGGGAAATGTCACGGTTGTTACCAGTCAGTGACCAAAGCGCGCGTGGCCGACCTCGCGAGCAGCCGGGCGCCGATGCCGACGGCCCTCTCGTCGACGCGCAGGTTGCCCTGGTGGAGGTCGTAGGTGGCGCCTCCCGGCGTGCGGGTGCCGAGGCGCATCATCGCGCCGGGCACCCGGTCCAGGTACCAGCCGAAGTCCTCACCGCCGAGGCTCTGATGCACCTCGACCTGGGCACCTGGCCCCAGCACGTCGCGCACCGAGGCGGCGAGGATCTCGTTGGAGCGCGCCTCGTTGACCACGGGCGGGACGCCCTGCTGGTAGTCGAGCGTGGCGGTGACGCCGTAGGGCCGGACGATGTCGATGACGGCCTCGCGGATGATCGTCTCGCAGTCGCTCCAGGCGACGGCGTCGAGGATCCGCACGGTGCCCCCGACGACGCCGCGGTCGGGGATCACGTTGGGCGCGGACCCCGCCTGCACCAGTCCCCACACCACGCTCACACCGGCGCGTGGGTCCATCCGGCGGCTCAGCACCGCGGGGAGCTCGGTGGTGACCTTGGCGAGCGCGAAGGTGAGGTCGCCGGTCAGGTGCGGCCGGGAGGTGTGACCGCCGGTCCCCCGCAGGAGGACCTCGATCCGGTCCGCGGCGCTCGTGAGCGGCCCGGAGCGCAGCCCCACCCGGCCCACGTCGACAGCGGGGTCGCAGTGCAGTGCGAAGACGCGCTCGACCCCCGCGATGGCCCCCTGGGCGATCAGGTCCAAGGCCCCGCCGGGCATGACCTCCTCGGCCGGCTGGAACAGCAGCCGCACGCGCCCCGGCAGGAGGCCCGTGTCGGCCACCGCACCGAGCGCCTGCGCGGCCCCGATGAGGGCGGTCGTGTGGACGTCGTGGCCGCAGGCGTGGGCCACCCCGGGCACGGTGCTGGCCCACGGGTCGCCGGTCACGTCCTTGACCGGCAGCGCGTCCATGTCCGCGCGCAGGGCGACCACGCGCTCGCCGTGGCCGATCTCCGCCACGATCCCGGTGCGCGTCAGCCGGCTCACGCGCCACCCGGCCGCCTCGACCTTCGCGGCGACGATGTCGGTGGTGCGGGTCTCTTCCCAGGACAGCTCGGGGTGCGCGTGCAGATCGCGGCGTAGCTCGATCAGCTCGGCGTCGTACTTGTCGACGGCGTCGGAGATCACAGCGGTGATGTCGGTCATGTCCCATCCAGGCTAGTTGACGCAGCGTGCGGCGCGCGCACGTACCCGGAAGCCTCACCGGCACCGGACGTAGGATGGCGCACCGACCTGCCCCGAAGGTGGCGCCGCATGTCCGAGTCCCGCGAGAGCACCAACCGGCGGCTGCTCCGGGCCCGGGACCTGATGGACCGCACCTACGCCGAGCCCCTCGACGTAGGTCGGCTGGCGGCCGCTGCGCTGATGTCCCCGGCTCACTTCGCGCGCGAGTTCAAGCGGGTCTTCGGGGAGCCGCCGCATCGCTACCTGCTGCGCCGGCGGATCGAGCGGGCGATGTTCCTGCTCCGCACCCGCGACCGGCCCGTCGGCGAGATCTGCCATCGCGTGGGCTTCACCAGCATCGGCACGTTCGGGCGCGTCTTCCGCCGCCTGGTCGGCTGCTCGCCCTCGGCGTTCCGCGAGCGGAGCCAGGACCGTGCACAGCGCGCCCCGACCTCGTTCGCCATGCGCTGGCAGCGGCCGGGCGGATCGAGCAGTTTCGGAGAAGCGCTCACGCGCCGCGGTTCCTAGGCTCGGGACACCCATCCGATCCGCACCACCAGGAGGCACCATGCTGGTCCGCAACAACCTCTCCTCCATCTACGTCCTCGACCAGGACCAGGCGGTCGACTTCTACGTCGGGGTGCTCGGCCTCGAGGTCGCCGCGGACCAGGACTTCGGGGTGATGCGCTGGCTCACCGTCCGGGTGCCGGGCGACCGCAAGGAGATCCTGCTGGAGCGGCCGGGGCCGCCGGCGCACGACGAGGCCACCGCCCAGCAGGTGCGTGACCTTCTCACCAAGGGCGCCGGAGGTGGCTGGGTGGCGTTCACGACCGACGACGTGGCGGGGACGTTCGAGCGACTGAGGGCGGCGGGCGTCGACATCACCCAGGAGCCGACCCAGCAGCCGTACGGCACGGACTTCGGGATCCGGGACCCCTTCGGCAACCCGATCCGGATCGGCAACATCCACGAGTGAGGTCGCCGAAGGGCCCGCCTGGCGATGCACTAGGAGTGGCGGTCGTACGCCGCCAGCAGCCGGTCGGCCGCGACGGTGGCCGGCAGCTCCCCTGCGAGGACCGCCGCGCCGACCTCGTCGCGGATCGCCCGCACGCCCGGCGAGTGCCGCAGCCGCTGGTCGAGCTCGTCGCGGACCAGCGCCCAGGTGAAGTCGAGCTGCTGGTGCGCGCGCTTGGCCGCCAGCCCGTCGGTGCCGAGGTGCTCGCGGTGGGCGAGGACGCGCTGCCACAGGTCGTCCACCCCGACGTCGGTGAGACCGGAGACGGTGACGACGGGAGGAGCCCACTCGTCCTTGCCGCGCACCAGCCGCAGGGCACCGGCCAGCTCGCGGGCGGCGGAGCGGGCCTCCTGCTCGCGATCGCCGTCGGCCTTGTTGACGGCGATGACGTCGGCGATCTCGAGGATGCCCTTCTTGATCCCCTGCAGCTGGTCGCCGGTGCGGGCCAGCGTGAGGAAGAGGAACGTGTCCACCATGCCCGCGACGGTGACCTCGGACTGGCCGACGCCGACGGTCTCGACCAGCACCACGTCGTACGCCGCCGCCTCGAGCACCGCCATGGCCTGGACCGTGGCCCGGGCGACGCCCCCGAGCGTGCCGGCCGACGGTGAGGGCCGGATGAAGGCCTGCTGGTCGGCGGAGAGCCGCGCCATGCGGGTCTTGTCCCCGAGCACGGAGCCGCCGGTGCGCACCGAGCTCGGGTCGACCGCCAGGACCCCGACCCGGTGACCGGCCGCCGTCAGGCGGGTGCCGAGCGACTCGATGAACGTCGACTTGCCGACGCCGGGCACGCCGGAGACCCCGACCCGCGTCGTGGGTCGGGGTGGCGCGGACGCCAGGTCGGTCAGCAGCGCTCGGGCCTGGAGCCGGTGCTCGCGCTTAGCGGACTCCACCAGCGTGATCGCCTGCGACACCGACGCCCGATGGCCGTCGCGGATGCCCGCGACGAGCCGGGCGACGCGCTCCTCGGCCGACTCGCGCGTCACTAGTGGCCCAGCTGGTCCCGCAGCTTCGCGAGCAGGTCGAGGGCCGACTCCGCGATGACGGTGCCGGGCAGGAACACCGCCGCCGCACCCATCTCCCGCAGCGTGACCACGTCGTCGGGCGGGATCACCCCGCCGATCGTGACCATGATGTCGGGACGCCCCTGCTCGGCCAGCGCCGCCTTCAGCGCCGGCAGCAGCGCGAGATGGCCGGCCGCCAGGGAGGAGACGCCCACGACGTGCACGTCCGCGTCGATCGCCTGTTGGGCGACCTCCTCCGGAGTGGAGAACAGTGGGCCCACGTCGACGTCGAAGCCCATGTCGGCGAAGGCGGAGACGATCACCTTCTGGCCGCGGTCGTGGCCGTCCTGGCCCATCTTGGCCACCAGGATGCGGGGGCGACGACCCTCGGCCTCCTCGAACTCCTCGGTGGCGTCCACGACCTGCTGCACGAGCGTGCCGCCCGCGCCGCCGGACTCGTCCCTGAACACGCCGCTGATGGTACGGATCACCGCCTGGTGGCGGCCGTAGACCTTCTCGAGCGCGTCGGAGATCTCGCCGACCGTCGCCTTGGCGCGCGCGGCATCGACCGCGAGGGCGAGCAGGTTGCCGTCCAGCGAGCCTCCGGCCCCGCGATCGGCCCCCCGCTCGGCCCCCCGCTCGGCACTGTTGGTGAGCGCCTCGAGCGTGCGCCGTACCTCGTCGCCGTCACGCTCGGCACGCAGCCGCTCCAGCTTGGCGACCTGCTGGCGGTAGACGTCGTCGTTGTCCACCCGGAGCACGTCGAGCCGGTCCTCCGCGGCGAGGCGGTAGGTGTTGACGCCGATCACCTTCTGAGTGCCCGAGTCGATGCGCGCCTGCGTGCGGGCAGCCGCCTCCTCGATGCGCATCTTGGGGATGCCCTGCTCGATGGCCTTGGCCATCCCGCCCGCGGCCTCCGCCTCGAGGATGTGCGCCCACGCGCGCTCGGCGAGGTCGTGGGTGAGCCGCTCGACGTAGTAGCTGCCGGCCCACGGGTCGATGGTGCCGGTGGTGCCGCTCTCCTGCTGTAGCAGCAACTGGGTGTTGCGGGCGATCCGGGCCGAGAAGTCGGTCGGCAGCGCGATCGCCTCGTCGAGGGCGTTGGTGTGCAGCGACTGGGTGTGGCCCTGGGTGGCGGCCATCGCCTCGATGGCGGTGCGCCCCACGTTGTTGAAGACGTCCTGCGCCGTCAGCGACCAGCCGCTGGTCTGGCTGTGCGTGCGCAGGCTGAGCGACTTGGGGTTCTTGGGGTCGAAGTCACGCACCAGCCGGGCCCAGAGCGCGCGGGCCGCGCGCATCTTGGCGACCTCCATGTAGAAGTTCATACCGATCGCCCAGAAGAAGGAGAGCCGCGGCGCGAACTGGTCGATGGTCATGCCGGTGTCGAGGCCGGCGCGGATGTACTCCACGCCGTCGGCGAGCGTGTACGCCAGCTCCAGGTCGGCGGTCGCCCCGGCCTCCTGGATGTGGTAGCCAGAGATCGAGATCGAGTTGAAGCGGGGCATCTTCGCGGCGGTGTAGCTGAAGATGTCGGAGATGATCCGCATCGACGGCGCCGGCGGGTAAATATAGGTGTTGCGGACCATGAACTCCTTGAGGATGTCGTTCTGGATGGTCCCCGCGAGCTGCTCCGGCTTCACCCCCTGCTCCTCGGCCGCCGCGATGTAGAGCGCCAGCACGGGCAGGACGGCGCCGTTCATCGTCATCGAGACCGACATCTCGTCGAGCGGGATGCCGTCGAAGAGGGTGCGGGTGTCGTAGATCGAGTCGATGGCCACGCCGGCCATGCCGACGTCGCCGCGCACCCGCGGGTGGTCGGAGTCGTAGCCGCGGTGGGTCGCCAGGTCGAAGGCGACGCTCAGCCCCTTCTGCCCGGCCGCGAGGTTGCGCCGGTAGAACGCGTTCGACTCCTCGGCGGTGGAGAAGCCGGCGTACTGGCGGATCGTCCACGGCTGCGTGGTGTACATGGTCGGGTAGGGCCCGCGCAGGAACGGGCTGAGGCCCGGGAAGGTGTCCAGCGCGTCGAGGCCCTCGAGGTGCTCGGGCCCGTAGACCGGCAGGATGTCGATGCCCTCGGGGCTCGACCACGCGCTCTCGGTGGTCGAGGAAGGCGCGCCGGGGTCTCTCCCGACACCCTCGGAGGTCAGCGGCAGCCCTGCGAAGCTCTTCGGAACGCTCATCTCGTGGCCCCCGCGAAGTCGTGGAGCGCCAGCGGAGCGGCTTTGTGGGGTGAGTTCATGCCAGCTTCTCCCTCGTCCGGGTCAGGAAGTCCAGGGCGTCGACGCCCATCGCGCAGCTGTCGTCGGCGTACTCGGTCGGCTTCCCGGCGATGATCACATGCGAGGCGCCGGCCTCGCGCAGCGCTCGGGCCGCGGCCGCGCCCCAGTCGCCGTACGTCGGGTCGCTGCCGGCGAGGCACACGACGCGCTGCCCGCCGTACGCCACCAGCAGGTCGTCCACGCCGTCCGTGGCGCCCGCGACCTCGCTCGCGATGCCGCCGGCCGCGAGGAGGTTGGCGGCGAAGGTCGCGCGGGCGGTATGGGAGGCCACCGTGCCCAGGGTGGCGAGGAAGACCGGCGTCGCGGCCGGCTCGTCGCGCATCGCCTCGAAGGCGTGGCCGTAGCTGCGCACCCCGCCGAAGAACCCGTCCGGCTCGCGCTCGGGCAGGGTCTCGGCGAGGTTGGGGAACTCGGTGAGGCCGGTGATCGGGCGCCTGCGCCTCGCGACCTCGGAGTCGCGGCGCGCCGCCGTCTGCGCGACCCGCTGCTCGAGCGCGGCGAATCCGTCCTCCTCGATGCGTCCGAGCTCCGCCCAGCCGGCCAGCGCGAGGTCGTCGGTGAGCTTCTCGACCGCGTAGGCGCCGCCGGCGGGGTCCGCGACGCGCGCGACGTGGGACTCCCACATGAGCAGAGCCGAGGTGTTGCGGGCGATCCGCCGCCCGAGGGTGTCCGGGCGGCCCAGGGGCGCGTCGAACGGCAGCACGGTGACGGCGTCGGCTCCTCCGACCCCCGCGGCGAAGGCCGCGACCGTCGTACGCAGCATGTTCACGTAGGGGTCGTAGCGACTCATCATGGGCTTGCTGGTGACCACGTGCTGGCGCTGCGGCACGGAGGCGTCACCACCGCTCAGCTCCAGCACCCGGGCCCAGAGCCGGCGCGCCGCGCGCAGCTTGGCGATCGTGGGGAACTGCTCGTCGGTGGCCGCGTAGCGGAACTCGAACAGCCCGGCCGCCTCGTCGACCCCGAGGCCGGCCTCGGTGAGGCGGCGCAGGTAGGACGCGGCCAGCGCCATCGAGTGACCGAGCTCCTGCGCGTCGGAGGCCCCGCGGTCGTGCACGGTGGTCGCGTCGACGACCACGCCGAGGACGCCCCGCCCGAGGGCCAGCCGTGCGACCTCCTCGAGGTCGTCGCCGGAGCCGCCCAGGTTCGTGCCGGGGGCGGGCGTGGTGTCGCCGAGGACGTCGAGAAAGGCCCGGGCGAGTGCGGCCTGCTCCCCCGCCGGAGCCTCCAGGACCACGGGGGCCAGGTCGAGCAGCACCCCCTGCAGGGCGGCGGCGAGGTCGGTGTCGCTTCCGGTCTGGAGCCACAGCGAGGTCACGCCTCCGTCCAGGTCGACGAGTGCCGTCTCGCTCAGCCACGTCGCGTCGGCGCCGGCGAGGTGGGCGCGCACGTCCCAGTCGCCGGCGCGCGCCGGGCGACCCTCGGTGTGCAGGTCGTCGAGGAGGCTCGGCGTACCGAGCGGGGTGAGGGTGAGGTCGTCGAGCGTCCGGCGCGAGAGCTTCTCCCAGACCAGCGAGTCGGGGTCGTCGTCGGTGAGCCGGCGTGACTTGCGGAGCACGGCCGCCGCGGCCGCCTCCCAGTCGGCGATCGTGTGCCGGTCGTCGTCCGCGGCCAGCGCCAGCGTGCCCTGCTCCGGCTCGAGCTCCTCCGGCTCGTCCAGGCCCCCGGAAACAGCGCCGGGCGCACTCCCCTCAACAGTCATGATGCGAACCATAGGAGCGCTCCGGAGCCGGTGCCACTGAGTGTGACCTTTCCGTCGCCTCATGCGGCCGGTCGACGAGGCGGATGCCTACCCTGTGCCCATGAAGGTGAAGGACCCTACGGGCCAGACCTGGCGGGTGACCCGGCGCTGGGTGCCGTGGCGCCGCCGACTCAAGGGCGCCCTGTCCGACATGCCCTCGGGACCGGGGCTGGGCGACGACCCGGTGAGCATGGTCATCGGGCTGGTCTTCCTGGTCGTCATGATCCCGTTCCTCATCCTGGCCCTGGTGGCGGCGCTGGAGCTGCTGCTGCTCCTGCTGTTCGTCCCCTTCGCTCTCCTGGGCCGCGCCCTCTTCGGCCAGCACTGGACCGTCGAGGCCCGCCACGGCTTCCACATCTGGTACGAGGAGCCGGGCGGTGACTGGCAGTCCAGCGGGATCCGCATCCACGCCCTCGCCGACGACCTGCGCCGCGGTGAGATCCCCGTCTCCAACGTCGTGAACGACGCCTGAGACCCGGAGCTGCGACCGGATCTCGCCTAGACCGCCTGACCGCCCTCAGGCGGCAGGGAGGACGACCTCGCCGATCGCCTTGGCGACGTCCGGCCTCTGCGACGAGCTCAGGCTCCGCGTGAAGCTCAGCCGGTGCTCGGCGCCGGGCTCCCCGGCGTAGACGGACTGGGTCCGCTGGGCCGCGCCGCTCGCCTCGTCCAGCAGCACCGAGGCGGGCTCGACACCGTCGAGGGTCGCGGTCTCGGTCTGCTCGACGATCGGCTGGTCCTGACCGGCGACGGACACCCCGGTCGCGGTGACCGAGAGGTCGGCCACGATCCAGGTCGTGCCGTTCGCAGCCCAGCCGAGCCCGGTGACGTACGGCAGCTCCACGAAGGCGGCGGTGCAATTCGCCTCACCGGCCACGCCCTGCGGCTGCAGCGCGACCGGGCACTCGGGCTCGACAGGCTCACCCGTGAGCTCGTACATCGGAGCCGCGGCGCCCGCCTCGAGCCCCGAGCCGTCCCCCTGGACGGTCTGCTCGACCCCGTCGAAGTCCACGGCGAGCGTGACGTCGGCGGCGGTGACGTCGTCGCCGGCCGGGACGAAGAAGGCGGTGCCCGCGGCCCCTCCCTCCGCGGTGTCGTAGGCCGGTCCGAGGTCGTGCCACGTGCCTTCGACCTGGACGCGGACGGCCGCGTCGACGTCGTCGGCGAGGAGGAAGCCCGACACCAGGGGCGGCACTCCCCCACCCGGCTCCCAGGTCCAGTCCACGCCGACGAAGCGACCGGAGGTCCCGGCGTCGGGCGCGTCGCCCTCGCTGACCTCCTCGGCGTCAGTGACCTCGAAGGTGAGCCGCCCATGCGGCAGCTGGACCTCGCTCTGCTCGCCGTCGATGCTCGCACCGGTCGCGGCGGGGACGGCCCCGGTCGCCGCCTCCTCGTCACCGCACGACACCAGCGTCAGCCCGGCGACGCACACGAGGAGCGCCGCTGCGACGCGGCGGGCGTCAGTCATGGTTGTGATAGACGCGGATGTTGAGCTTGCGCACCTCATCGGCGAGCCGCAGCGCGACGGCGTTGGCGACCTCCGTGGCGTTGGCGGCCACGCCGTCGCTGCCCCGGCGGTCGACGGTGCCGGACGCGATGTCCCAGGTCCAGTTGGAGAGCCCGACGACGGTGAGGGTCATGGTGCCGTCCGAGGACGTCTCACTCACCGTGAGCTCCTCGTAGCGGCGCTGGAACTCCAGGTCCTTCGCGCTCGGAGGCTCCGGCGGCCCGGGCTGCATCGTCTCCTCCTCCACGCGGCGGAGGCGCTGGGCACGGTGCAGGAAGATGAGCCGGCACAGGCGGCCGAGCTGCACGGCGGTCTCCCGGTCGCCGGCCCGCTCCGCGAAGCCCGGGGCGATGGTGATCGTGACGTCGTACTTGCCGCGCAGCCGTCCGAACAGCTGCTCGTTGGGCGTCATGACCTCGAGCTCGATGCGGGCCGCGGCCTCGGGGTAGGTCGTCATGTCAGCCTCTTCCGTCGATGCCGCCGGGGCCGTTGAACAGCGACACCGGGCTGAGGAGCTGGTAGCCGTTGCCGCCCTCGGTCAGCGCGGCGTTCACGCCGTTGAGAGCGGCCTGGATCTTGGTCTCGGTCTCGAGCAGCTTCTCCTGCAGCGTCTCGAGGGCGGAGGCCATCTTCTCGACGGCTTCCTCGGGGGTGTCGACGCTCCAGTCGGTGGCGATACCCGAGCCGGCGACGGCGAAGACGCCCGCCACGGCGGCGACGCTGGCGCCACCCGTCGGCACCGCGAGTGCGACGCCGACCACCGAGGCCGTGACCGTGATCCAGAACGAAGCCTGGCCACTGCCGGTCTCGCACATCTTGTCGGCCGCGCTGATCGCCTTGTCGGCGATCGAGTTGAGGTCGTTGTTCGCCGCCTCCCACATGGCCTTCTCAGCCTCCGCGGCGCCGTAGAGCACGGCCGCCGCGTTGTAGAGGTTCTTGGTCACGCCGGGGAAGGGAGTCTGCACGTGGTCGCGGAAGGACTCCATCGCCTCGCCCTCCCACTCGGTGAGCTCGCCCGCGACGCTGTCGATCTCGAGGAGGTTCATGTTCACCGAGACCGGCTGGTTGCTGATCGGGTCCGAGTCGACCTCACCGGACGAGAGGTTCGCCATCGCCAGCCTCAGGCTGTCCATGGCTGGGTCGAACTCGCTCGGCTCGGGCATGTCGTCCCAGGGCTCGAAGAGCCCGGGGATGGAGTTGATGGCCTCGTCGTGCGACGGGTGGCTGCACCCGTCGCGCAGTGCCTGCTGGATCTCGGCGGCCTTGCTCATGATGCTCAAGCGGGGAACTCCCCTCCGTGGTTGCGGAACGCCGTCGCGGTCGCCTCGTCCACGTCCGCGAGGTCTCGCGCGGTCTTCATGATGTTGATGCCGGCGGTGTCGAGCTGCTGACCCAGCGTCTCCAGGCGACCGGCCAGCGAGCTGCGCGCCGCCGAGAACGAGTCGTAGCAGCCCGAGGCGCCCAGCCCCAGGGATGCGGAGCGGCTCATCGCGGAGTAGATCGTGGCACCCTGCACGTTGCCGGCGGCGCCGTTGACCTCACCCGCCACCAGGGGCAGCGTGGTCTTGCCCTTCAGGTACAACTCGGCCAGCTCGGCGCCGACCTGCGGCCCGTGTGGTTGGTTCATTCCCCTACCCTTCGACTCGCGTGCGTCAGGCCGGGTACCTACCCGGTGAACGCACGGCCAAACTCCGAGGACGGGCAAATCGCCTCAGGTGCGGCCGTCGATGTCCTTGTTGCGCAGCCCGATCTTGTTGCCCAGCCAGACCAGCGGGTCGTACTTGCGGTCGACCACGCGCTCCTTCATCGGGATGATCGCGTTGTCGGTGATCTTGATGCCCTCGGGGCAGACCTCGGTGCAGCACTTGGTGATGTTGCACATCCCCAGACCCGCCGCGCCCTGGGCGAGCTCGCGGCGGTCGTGGGTGTCGAGCGGGTGCATGTCCAGCTCGGCGTAGCGCAGGAAGAAGCGGGGCCCCGCGAAGGCCGGCTTGTTCTCCTCGTGGTCGCGCACGACGTGGCAGACGTTCTGGCACAGGAAGCACTCGATGCACTTGCGGAACTCCTGGCCGCGCTCGACATCCACCTGCGCCATGCGCCGCTTGCCGTCCGCGTCGCGCGGCGGGGGCGCGAACGACGGCAGCTCGCGTGCCTTCTCGTAGTTGAAGGAGACGTCGGTGACCAGGTCGCGGATCACCGGAAAGGTCCGCAGCGGCGTGACCGTGACCGTCTCGCCCTCCTCGAAGTCCGAGAGGCGGGTCATGCACAGCAGCCGGGGCCGCCCGTTGATCTCGGCGCTGCAGGAGCCGCACTTGCCGGCCTTGCAGTTCCAGCGGATCGCGAGGTCGCCCGTCTGGCTGGCTTGCACACGGTGGAGCGCGTCGAGGACGACCTCGCCCTCGGAGACCTCCACCGTGTAGTCGCCCAGGGCGCCGCCGGACTGGTCGCCGCGCCAGATGCGCATCTTCAGGTCGTACCCCATGGCTACTTCCCCTCCTTGCTCTCGGCAGGTGGCTCTGCCGTCGCGGGCTCGAAGTACTTCTTGAGCTCGTCGGGCATCACCGGGAGCGGCTTCTCGTGCAGGTCGACGCCGGTGCCCTCGGCGTTCAGGTTGACGACGAGGTTCTTGGTGGCCCACTCCTCCTCGGGGCCGGGGAAGTCGTCGCGGGTGTGACCGCCGCGCGACTCCTCTCGCGCCAGCGCCGCCTTCGCGATGCACTCGCTGACGATCAGCATGTTGCGCAGGTCCAGCGCGAGGTGCCACCCGGGGTTGTACTGCCGGTGCCCCTCCACCTTCATCGACGCCGCGCGCACCTTGAACGCCTCGATCTCGCTCAGCGACCGCTCGAGCTCAGGCGCCGTGCGGATGATGCCGACCAGGTCGTTCATGGACTGCTGCAGGTCGGACTGGATCGCGTAGGGGTTCTCCCCGCCCTCCACCTCGAACGGCGCCAGCGCGCTCTGCTCGGCGGCCTTGACGTCCCCCTCATCGACCACGACGTCGCGGCCGGAGGCACGCAGGGCGTTCACGTACGCCGTCGCGGCCTCGCCGGCGCGCTTGCCGAAGACCAGCAGGTCCCCCAGCGAGTTGCCGCCCAGCCGGTTGGAGCCGTGCATGCCGCCGGAGCACTCACCGACGGCGTACAACCCGGCGACCGAGCTCTCCTGGGTGTCGGCGTCGACCTCCACCCCGCCCATCACGTAGTGGCAGGTGGGGCCGATCTCCATCGGCTCGGCGGTGATGTCGACGTCGGCGAGCTCCTTGAACTGGTGGTACATCGAGGGCAGCCGCTTGCGGATGAACTCCGGCGAGCGGCGCGACGCGATGTCGAGGTAGATGCCGCCGTGAGGGGTGCCACGGCCGGCCTTGATCTCGGCGTTGATCGCCCGGGCGACCTCGTCGCGGGGCAGCAGCTCGGGTGGCCGCCGGTTGTTCGCCTTGTCCTCGTACCAGCGGTCGGCCTCCTCCACGGTGTCGGCCGTCTCGCTCTTGAAGTACTCCGGGATGTAGTCGAACATGAACCGCTCACCCTCGGAGTTCTTCAGGATCCCGCCGTCGCCACGCACCGACTCGGTGACGAGCAGCCCCTTCACCGAGGGGGGCCAGACCATCCCCGTCGGGTGGAACTGCACGAACTCCATGTTGATCAGCGAGGCTCCCGAGCGCAACGCGAGCGCGTGGCCGTCGCCGGTGTACTCCCACGAGTTGGACGTGACCTTGAAGGACTTGCCGATGCCGCCGGTGGCGAGGATGACGCTAGGGGTCTCGAAGAGGACGAAGCGGCCGGTCTCGCGCCAGTAGGCGAAGGCCCCGGCCACCGCGCCACCGGCCCCCTCGTCCAGCAGGATCTCGGTGACCGTGCACTCCATGAACACCTCGATCCCGAGCGACACCGCGCGCTGCTGCAGCGTGCGGATCATCTCCAGGCCGGTGCGGTCGCCGACGTGGGCGAGCCGGGCGTACTTGTGGCCGCCGAAGTCGCGCTGGGAGATCAGGCCGTCGTCGGTGCGGTCGAAGAGCGCACCCCAGTCCTCGAGCTCCATGACCCGCTCGGGCGCCTCCTGCGCGTGCAGCTGGGCCATCCGCCAGTTGTTGAGCATCTTGCCGCCACGCATGGTGTCGCGGAAATGCACCTCCCAGTTGTCCTCGGGCCACCGGTTGGCCATGGCCGCGGCGATCCCGCCCTCGGCCATGACCGTGTGGGCCTTACCGAGCAGGGACTTGCAGACGAGCGCAGTGCGGGCTCCGGCCTCGTGGGCGGCGATGGCGGCGCGGAGGCCGGCGCCGCCGGCACCGACCACGACGACGTCATACCGGTGACGCTCCATGCCGCCGGCGGCATCGCCGGACATCTCGTTGCCGGTCATGGGGTGCCGGTCGTTGACCGGGTGCGGCTGGCTCATCAGAAGAACTTCACGTCCTCGATGGTGCCGTTGGCGATCAGGAAGATGTAGAGGTCGACCAGCGCCACCGAGAACAGCGAGTACCAGGCATAGCGCCCGTGGTCCTGGTTGAGCCGGGAGACCCAGGTCCAGAGCTTGTAGCGCACCGGGTGCTTGGAGAAGTGGCGCAACCGGCCCCCGACCGTGTGCCTGCAGGAGTGGCACGAGAGCGTGTAGAGCCAGATCAGCACCACGTTGATCAGCATCAGCAGGGTGCCGAGGCCCATGTGGCCCCACTCGTGCTGCTCGTTGCGGAACGCCAGCACCACGTCGAAGCTCAGCACCAGCCCGACGAGCAGGGCGGCGTACCAGAAGTAGCGATGGGCGTTCTGGATCAGCAGGGGCAAGCGCGTCTCACCGGTGTACTTGGCCTTCGGCTCCGCCACGGCGCACGCAGGCGGGGAGAGCCAGAAGGCCCGGTAGTAGGCCTTGCGGTAGTAGTAGCAGGTCATCCGGAAGCCGAGCGGGAAGACCAGGATGAGGAGCGCCGCCGAGAGCGGCCACGCGCGAAACGGCTGGCCGAAGTCGGAGGCGCCGGTCACGCAGTCGCCGAGGCACGGCGAGTAGAACGGCGAGAGGTACGGCGAGGCGTAGTAGTCGCGCCCCATGAAGGCCCGGACGGTGGCGTAGACCACGAACGCGCTGAAGACCACGAACGTGGCGAGCGGCGACAGCCACCACCGGTCCGGGCGCAGGGTCCTCTCGTCGATCTCGGCCCTGGTCGGTCCGTGCACGCCAGTCGTCATGCCCACCTCCGTGGAGTCCGGGCCTGAGTCTGCACAGAATCCGGCGGATGTGAAAGAGCCCACACCGACGAGATTCGGCTCCCTCCCGCTCCCCGCGGAGCAGGTCAGCGCCAGCCGAGCCCTGGCGCCAGGTCGCTCAGGACGGACTCCAGGACGTGGGCGTTGTACTCGACGCCCAACTGGTTGGGGATGGTCAGCAGCAGGGTGTCGGCCGCCGCGACCGCCTCGTCGCGCGCCAGCTCCTCGACGAGGCGCTCGGGGGAGCCGGCGTAGGTCTTGCCGAAGCGCGCCTTGCCGCCGTCCAGGTAGCCGACCTGGTCCCCGCCGCCGCCCTCGCGACCGAAGTAGGCCCGGTCCAGGTCGTTGACGACCGGGAAGATGCTTCGGCTGACCGAGACCCGCGGCTCCCGGGGGTGTCCGGCCTCGGCCCACGCGGTGCGGAACCGCTCGATCTGCTCGGCCTGGAGCCGGTGGAACGGCACGCCGGTGTCCTCGCTCAGCAGGGTCGAGCTCATCAGGTTCATGCCCTGGCGCGCCGCCCACTCCGCGGTGTCGCGGGTCCCGGCGCCCCACCAGATCCGCTCGCGCAGCCCCGGCGAGTGCGGCTCGACGCGCAGCAGGCCCGGCGGGTTGGGGAACATCGGGCGCGGGTTCGGCTCGGCGAAGCCCTCCCCGCGAAGCACGTCGAGCAGGATCCGGGTGCGCTCGCGCGCCATCTCGGCGTGGTCCTGGCCCTCGGCCGGGACGTGCCCGAAGTAGCGGTAGCCCTCGATGACCTGCTCCGGTGAGCCACGGCTGATGCCGAGCTGCAGCCTGCCGCCCGAGATCAGGTCCGCGGCGCCCGCGTCCTCGGCCATGTAGAGCGGGTTCTCGTAGCGCATGTCGATGACGCCGGTGCCGATCTCGATCCGGCTCGTCCGCGCGCCGACCGCGGCCAGCAGCGGGAACGGCGAGGACAGCTGCTGCGCGAAGTGGTGCACCCGGAAGTAGGCACCGTCCGCGCCGAGCTCCTCGGCGGCCACGGCCAGGTCGATCGACTGCAGCAGCACGTCCGATGCCGAGCGGGCCTGCGAGTGCGGCGTGGACGACCAGTGGCCGAAGGACAGGAAGCCGATCTTCTTCATGCCTGCCCCAACGCTGGTTGAACCTTCACCCTTCCCGTGCGCCGGACTTCATCCGGTCCGAGGGGCCGTTTCGCGCGCCTATGACTGCGCGACCCGGCCGTGCTCGAGCGCGTGGCGGCCCGTGAGCGACTCGCTCTTCTGAGCTTGAGCGCGGGTAAGGGTAGCCTTACGGGGGCTAAGTCACACGACCCACGGTCATTACCCGCGCGTAGCAGCCGTAAAGTGCGTTCTCGTGGCAACCACGACTCGGCCCGCCCTCGTGAAGGGCGCGCGCGCATCCCGCTCCACCATCGCACTGAAGATGCTCATGGCCGTGAGTGGCCTCGTGTTCATCGGCTTCGTGCTGACGCACATGTACGGCAACCTCAAGGCCTTCGGAGGGCACGACTCGTTCAACGAGTACGCCCACCACATCCGGGAGTTCGGCGTGCCGCTCCTCCCCTACGAGGGCGCGCTGTGGATCATCCGCGTGGCGCTGATCGTCTCGCTGGTCGTCCACGTCGCGAGCGCCGCTGCGCTGTGGCGACGTGCCAACCAGGCCCGCCCCGTCAAGTACGTCGTCAAGAAGAGCAAGGGCTCGACGCTCTCCTCACGCACGATGCGCTGGGGCGGCGTCACGCTGCTCGTCTTCATCGTGTGGCACCTGCTGAACTTCACGATCGGCAAGATCAACGTCCAGGGCGGGCCGACCAACGATCCCTACAACCTCATGGTCGACAGCTTCGACGTGTGGTGGCTGACGGCGATCTACCTGGTCGCCATGGTCGCCCTCGGCATGCACCTGCACCACGGCGTCTTCAGCGCCGCCCAGACCCTGGGTCTGACCAACAACGACAAGGCGCGGCGCAACGCCAAGACGCTCGGCGCGATCCTCGCGATCGTGATCGCCGGGGGCTTCTCCCTGGTCCCGATCTTCATCCTCGCCGGCGTCATCACCAAGTAAGGAAGGTGCAGCGACGTGACTGACATGCCCGACACCACCAACACCTTCGACTCCTCCCACACCGGGCAGCTGGACGACGACTACGACGACGCCGCCGGCTACTACGTGCCCGGAGACCCGATCGCCGACACCAAGGCACCGGGCGGCCCGCTCGAGGAGCGCTGGGACACCCGACAGTTCGAGGCCCGCATCGCCAACCCGGCGAACCGTCGCCGACTCTCGGTGATCGTGGTCGGCACCGGCCTGGCCGGTGCCTCCGCGGCGGCCACGCTCGGCGAGGCCGGCTACGTCGTGAAGTCCTTCTGCTACCAGGACTCCCCGCGCCGGGCGCACTCGATCGCCGCCCAGGGCGGCATCAACGCCGCCAAGAACTACAAGGGCGACGGCGACTCGGTCTTCCGCCTCTTCTACGACACGATCAAGGGCGGCGACTACCGCGCCCGCGAGTCGAACGTCTACCGCCTGGCGCAGGTGAGCCGGAACATCATCGACCAGTGCGTCGCCCAGGGCGTCCCCTTCGCCCGCGAGTACGGCGGTCTGCTGGACAACCGCTCCTTCGGCGGTGTGCAGGTCTCCCGCACGTTCTACGCCCGCGGTCAGACCGGCCAGCAGCTGCTGATCGGTGCCTACCAGGCGCTCGAGCGCCAGGTCGCCGCCGGCACCGTCAAGTGCTACACCCGCCACGAGATGGTTGAGCTCATCGTCGTCGACGGCCGGGCGCGCGGGATCATCGTGCGCGACCTGGTGACCGGCGAGATCGAGACCTACTTCGCCGACGTCGTGGTGCTCGCCAACGGCGGCTACGGCAACGTCTTCTTCCTCTCCACCAACGCCATGGGCTCCAACGTCACCGCGAGCTGGCGCGCGCACCGCAAGGGCGCCTACATGGCCAACCCCTGCTACACGCAGATCCACCCGACCTGCATCCCGGTCTCGGGCGCGCACCAGTCCAAGCTGACGCTGATGAGCGAGTCCCTGCGCAACGACGGCCGGATCTGGGTGCCGAAGAACAAGGCCGACTGCGACAAGGACCCGCGCGACATCCCCGAGGAGGACCGCGACTACTACCTGGAGCGGATCTACCCGGCGTTCGGCAACCTGGTCCCCCGCGACATCGCCAGCCGACAGGCCAAGAACATGTGCGACGAGGGCCGCGGCGTCGGCCCCGAGGTCGAGGGCGTACGCCGTGGTGTGTACCTCGACTTCGAGGAGGCCATCGGCCGCCTCGGTCGCGACGCGATCGAGGCCAAGTACGGCAACCTCTTCGACATGTACGCCCGGATCACCGGCGAGGACCCGTACGAGGTCCCGATGCGGATCTACCCCGCCGTCCACTACGTCATGGGCGGCCTGTGGGTCGACTACGACCTGCAGTCGACGATCCCCGGCCTGTTCGTCACCGGCGAGGCCAACTTCTCCGACCACGGCGCCAACCGCCTCGGCGCCTCGGCGCTGATGCAGGGCCTGGCCGACGGCTACTTCGTCCTGCCCAACACCATCCGCGACTACCTCGCGGAGGGGCCGTTCGAGAAGGTGGCCGAGGACGACCCCGCGGTCGTCGAGGCGCAGGAGTCGGTGCGCTCGCGCATCGACCAGCTGCTGAACACCAACGGCACCCGCAGCGTCGACTCCTACCACCGCGAGCTCGGCAACATCATGTGGGAGTACTGCGGCATGGAGCGCAGCGCCGACGGCCTCAAGAAGGCCATCGACCTGATCCGCACGCTCAAGGAGGACTTCTGGCGCAACGTGAAGGTGCTGGGATCGGCGGAGACGCTGAACCAGTCGCTGGAGCGCGCCAACCGCGTCGCGGACTTCTTCGAGCTGGGCGAGCTGATGTGCATCGACGCGCTCAATCGGCGCGAGTCCTGCGGCGGCCACTTCCGGGCCGAGTCGCAGACCGAGGACGGCGAGGCGCTCCGCCACGACGACACCTACGCCTACGTCGCGGCGTGGGAGTGGGCGGGGCCCGATGAGAAGCCGGTCCTGCACAAGGAGAACCTGACCTACGAGTTCGTCGAGATGAAGCAGCGGAGCTACAAGTGAAATTCACTCTGAACATCTGGCGCCAGCCTGACGCGGTCACCGCCGGACGGATCCACACCTACGAGCTCGACGAGGTCTCGGAGGACATGTCCTTCCTGGAGATGCTCGACGTCCTGAACGAGGACCTGAACGCCCAGGGCGAGGAGCCCGTCGCGTTCGACTCGGACTGTCGCGAGGGCATCTGCGGCAGCTGCGGGCTGATGATCAACGGCGAGGCCCACGGGCCCGAGGTCACCACCACCTGCCAGCTGCACATGCGTTCCTTCAAGGACGGCGACTCGATCACCATCGAGCCGTGGCGCGCCGAGGCGTTCCCGGTCATCAAGGACCTGGTCGTCGACCGCAGCGCCTTCGACCGGATCATCCAGCAGGGCGGCTACATCTCGGTCAACACCGGTGCCGCTCCCGACGCCCACGCCACGCCGGTGCCGAAGGACAAGGCCGACCGCGCCTTCGACGCCGCCACCTGCATCAGCTGCGGGGCCTGCGTCGCCGCCTGCCCCAACGGCTCAGCCTCGCTGTTCGTCGGCGCGAAGATCACCCACCTCGGCGAGCTGCCCCAGGGCCAGGCCGAGCGCGACACCCGCGTCGTCAACATGGTCGCCCAGCACGACGCCGAGGGCTTCGGCGGCTGCACGAACATCGGCGAGTGCACCGCCTCGTGCCCCAAGGAGATCCCCCTCGACGTGATCTCCCGCCTCAACTGGGACCTCCACGCGGCCCTCCGCCACGGGAAGTGAGCAGCGGCGCGCGAGGCACGAGCGCGCCGAAACCTCGTAAGTGAAGGGAGGGCGGTGACCACAGGTCACCGCCCTTCTTCGTCTCACCGGGTCTCGAGGCTCAGGCGCCAGGGCGCCTTCGCGCCTCGACCACCGAGCGGGTCACCTACGGGTGGCCCTGAGGGCCTTCCAGCCGAGGGAGCCCAGGATCGCGGCGATGGCGACGTTGACGACGATCAGGACCGAGTGCGCTACCCAGTAGCCGGTGGCGCGGTCCTCGCCGGAGTCGTAGGCCGACCACAGGTTGCGGGCGAACTGGCCGAAGGTGACGACGTTCCACGCCGCGACGGCCAGGAGCAGGGCGGCGTGCTTGCGCTCGAACCTCATGGATGCTCCTCCTTCTTCCTCATGACAGCGGTCAGGGCCAGCATGGCGCCGGCCCCGGCGATGAACGGGCCCTTCCAGGATCTCGGACCCGTCGGGTGCTCCCCCGCGACGGAGGTCGCGGGCAGGTCGGTCAGGGACGGCACCTGCGGGCCCTGGACGGCCACCGGCTCCTCGACGCGGGCGGCCCGGGCCGCCGGCGAGGTGTGCGCCCAGGCGGCGGCGTACAGGACGACCCGCGAGAAGTAGTTGATCCAGACCACCAGGATCAGCGCGATCCCGAACGCCTGGAAGGCCGGCTGCTCCTTGGTGGCCCGCAGCAGCGTGCTCGAGAGCAGCTTGAGCGCCTCGAACCCGACCGCTCCGACCAGCGCCCCGGAGAGCAGCGAGCGTTTCGGCGTGTGCGGGTCGGCGAGCAACCGGAACAGCGCAAGGAACAGCACGGTGCTGGCAAGCAGCCCGATGACCACGCCGAGCACCCACAGCAGCGGCCTGAGGCCCACGCCGAGTCCCAGCCACTCCAGGACCTTTTCGGAGCCCCCGGAGACCACCCCGGAGATGGCGACGCTGAGCAGCAACGTGATCCCTACGGCAGCGAGCGTGATCAGGTCACGCAGCTTGCCCATCACGAAGTTGGGGCGCTCGAAGTCGGGCAGCTCGAAGGTGATCAGCAGCGCGTCGCGGAGGCTGGAGAGCCACCCGAGGCCGGCGTACAGGACGCCGAGGAGACCGAAGCCCACGGCGGCGCCGGCGGCGGCCTCGATGTCGGCCAGCGCGATCCCGTTGTCGCCGCCGATCATGCCGGGGAAGATCGACTCGACCGCCTCGACGGTGGTGTCACGCGCGTCGGGGTAGACCTTGGCGATCCAACCGACCACAGCGAACGACAGCGCCAGGATCGGGAAGAAGGACAGGAAGCCGAAGTAGGTGACGGCGCCTGCCTGCTGCCCCGCCTTGACGGTGCCGTAGTGCTCCTGCATGCGCACCAGGTGGTCGATGATCGGGCGTCGCTCGCGCACGCGCGTCACCCGCGCGGAGAGTCGTTCCTTGAAGGAGGCCATGCACCATCACCTGCCGGGATCGCGAGCGGTCAGTCTGCCGGGCACAGCTGGAACTTCTGAGTGGGGCGCCACCCGTGCTCCGTGTCGTGCACGTAGAGGTGGAACTCGTGCACGTCGAACTTGCACTCAAAGCCCGACAGCTCGGCGAAGGCCTGGTCCAGCCGGTCGTCGTCGAGGTGATGGGCGACGGTGACGTGCGGGTGGAACGGGAACTCCAGGTCGGTGGCCAGCGGCCCCTGGCGTACGGCGTCGGCGAGCAGCTCGCACTCGGAGATGCCGCGGACCAGCGTCACGAAGACCACCGGCGAGACGGGGCGGAAGGTGCCGGTGCCGCGCAGGTGCACGGTGAACGCCGGCACCTTCTCGGCAGCGCGGGCGAGGTGCTCCACGACGATCGCGAGACCGTCGTCGTCGAGCTCGGTGGGCGGCACGAGCGTGATGTGCGTCGGGATCATCGTGGCCGTGGCGTCACCGACGGAGGTCCGGTAGTCCTGCAGCTCGGTGGCCCAGGGCTCCGGTATCGCTACGGCCACTCCGATTGTCGGCATCGAGTCGACTCTACTGGTGTCGGCTCGCAGCTAGCGGGCGGCCGTCACGAAGCCGACGCGCTGGTAGACGTCGCGCAGCGTCGCCTCCGCCACCTCGCCTGCCTGCTCCGCACCCCGCTTGAGTACGGCGGTCAGGTGCGCCTGGTCGTCGAGCAGCCCCAGCGTGCGCTCGCGGAACGGCCGCACGAACTCCACCGCCGCCTCCGCCAGGTCGCTCTTGAGGTCGCCGTAGCCCTTGCCGGCGTAGCGCTCCTCTAGCTCGCCGACGCCCTCGCCGGTCAGCGAGGAGAAGATCGTGAGCAGGTTGCTGACGCCGGGCTTCTCCTCCGGGTCGAAGCGGATCGTCGACTCCGAGTCGGTCACCGCGGAGCGGATCTTCTTGGCGCTCACCTGCGGCTCGTCGAGCATGTCGATGATCCCGGCCGGCGACGACGCGGACTTCGACATCTTGGCGGTGGGGTTCTGCAGGTCGCCGATCTTGGCGGTGGCCTTGAGGATGTAGGGCTCCGGGAGCCGGAAGGTCTTCTTGTAGCGGTGGTTGAACCGCTGGGCCAGGTCGCGGGTCAGCTCGAGGTGCTGGCGCTGGTCCTCGCCGACCGGCACGTAGTGGGGGCGGTAGAGCAGGATGTCGGCCGCCTGCAGGATCGGGTAGGTGAACAGGCCGACGCTGGCCGCGCCCTCGCCACCCTTGGCCGCCTTGTCCTTGAACTGCGTCATCCGGCGCGCCTCGCCCACGCTGGTCAGGCAGTTGAGCACCCAGGCCAGCTGCGCGTGCGCGGGGACCTGGCTCTGCACGAAGATCGCCGAGCGCTCGGGGTCGATGCCCATCGCCAGCAGCTGGGCGGCCGCTCGCAGCGTCCGGTCGCGCAGGACCTTGGGGTCCTGCTCGACGGTGATCGCGTGCTGGTCGGCGATGAAGAAGAACGGCTGGTGGTCGCGCTGGAGGTCCACCCACTGCCTCAGCGCCCCGAGGTAGTTGCCGAAGTGGAACGAGTCGGCGGTCGGCTGGATGCCGGACAGCACCCGGGGGCGCGCCCCACCCGAGGCTGCGGCGGGCACGTCGACCTGGGGCTGGATCGTGGTCATGACCGGCATTCTTCCCGATCGTCTCCCGGCCGCCCGGGCCAGGGCCGGTTATCGGTTTGCCGCATGCAGCACGGGTTGGCAGGGTGCTCGCATGCCTGTGCCCGTGACCCTCACCGACGGCGTCGTGACACTCCGCCCGCACCGCCACGACGACGCCCCGGGAGTGCTCGAGCAGTGCCAGGACCCCCTGTCGGTCCGGTGGACGTCGGTGCCGGTCCCCTACTCGCTGGCCGAGGCGGAGGTCTACGTGGACCAGACCGTGGCCCTGGGCTGGCTCGCCGACACCGAGTGGTCCTTCGCCATCGAGGCGGAGGGGCGCTTCGGCGGCACGGTGTCGCTCCGCAACGAGGGCGCCGGACGCGCCGAGATCGCGTACGGCGCCCACCCGTGGATCCGCGGCACGGGCCACGTGCACCGGGCGCTGCGTCTGCTGCTCGACTGGGGCTTCGACACCCAGGGCCTCACCACGGTCATCTGGTGGGCCCACCGCGGCAACTGGGCCTCGCGCCGGACCGCCTGGCGGCTCGGCTTCGAGGTGGACGGCACGGTACGGCGCTGGCTCACCCAGCGCGACGAGATCCACGACGCCTGGGTCGCCACGCTGCTGCGCGAGGACCCGCGCGAGCCCCGGTCCACGTGGCTGGAGTGCCCGGTCCTCACGGGTGACGGCGTCCGCCTGCGACCGCTCGTCACCGACGACGCTCCCCGCATCCAGGAGGCCTGCGCGGAGGAGCGCACCCAGCGCTGGCTGGGGCAGCTGCCCAGCCCCTACACGCTCGAGGACGCCCACGCCTACGTGGAGTCGCGCACCTCCCAGCTGGCGGAGGCCACCGGCGTCACCTGGGCGGTCACCGCACCTGACGACGACCGGCTGCTCGGCACCATCGGTTGGTTCAACTGGACGCCCGGCGCCGAGTGCGAGATCGGCTACTGGACCCACCCGGACGCGCGCGGTCGCGGACTGATGACGAGGGCCATGGGGCTCCTCACGCGGCACGTGATCCAGGAACCGGGCGTGGCCCGCGTGACGGCGTACGCCGCCGTGGACAACACCGCCTCACGGCGCGTCATCGAGGCCAACGGCTACCGGCAGTTCGGCGTTGAGCGCCTGGGGGCCCTCGTCCGCGACGGCCGCGCCGACATGGCCCTCTACGACGTGCTGGCCTCGGAGGTCGCGCCGCGGCGGTGAGCCGCGGCGGACCACAGCAGGACCGCGATGCCCAGCAGCGAGAGGCCGAAGCCGGCCAGCGCGGGTGAGCGGTAGCCGTAGCCGGCCGCGATCGTCACGCCGCCGATCCAGGCCCCGAGCGCGTTCGCAACGTTGAGCGAGGCGTGGTTCATCGACGCACCCAGCGTGGCGGCGTCGCCGGAGACGTCCATCAGCCGCAGCTGCAGGTTGACGACGAGGATCGAGCCGAGGGCGGTGACCGAGAAGACGACCGGCAGCAGCCACCAGCCGTAGGGCGCCACCAGCCAGAAGACGAGCATCACGACCGCCGAGCCCACGCCCGACCAGATCAGTGACCCGAACACCGACCAGGCGGCGAGCTCGCCGGCCAGCCAGGTGCCGGCGACCATCCCGAGGCCGAAGGCCAGCACGAAGACCGGCACCGTGCCCTCGCCGAGGTCGCCGACGTCGGTGACGATCGGCGCGATGTAGGAGTAGGTGGCGAACAGCCCGCCGAAGCCGATGGCGCCGGCGAGCAGGGTGAGCCAGGCCTGACCGTTGCGCATGAACGACGACAGCTCGCGGCGTCCGGTCGCCTCGGCGTCACCGGGGCACGACGGCACGAACGCGAGGATCATGGCGACGGTGACGGCCGCGATGACCGCCACGGCCGCGTACGCGGCCCGCCAGCCGGCCTGCTGCCCCAGCCAGGTCGCGGCGGGCACGCCGAGCACGTTGGCGAACGACAGTCCGAGCATCACCGCCGCGACCCAGCGCCCGGTACGGCCCGGAGGAGCCAGGCTGGCGGCGACGAGCGAGGCGACGCCGAAGTAGGCGCCGTGCGGCATCCCGTCGAGGAAGCGGGCCACGAGCACCAGCTCGTAGCTCGACAACACCGCGGTCAGCACGTTGAACAGCCCGTAGGCGGCCATCAGCCCGACCAGCAGGCCTCGCCGCGGCAGCCGGGCGCCGAAGAGCGCCAGGACCGGTACCCCCGCGACCACGCCCAGGGCGTAGGCCGAGATGAGGTGCCCCCCGGTCGGGATCGAGACGTCCACGCCCTCGGCGATCTGGGGCAGCAGCCCCATCGTGACGAACTCCGTCGTCCCGATGGCGAAGCCGCCCATCGCCAGCGCGAGCAGCGCCAGACCGGCGTGCGTGGCCCGGGGCGGGGCGTCGGGCGGCGTCGCGCCGAGGGTGCTGGTCATCGTCACTCATTGTCCAACCCGCCCCCGGCGGACGCCTATTCCTCAGCAGACGTCGCGGAAGTCCTCGACCGCCGAGTCCAGGTCCGACTGGGCGTCGTCGACGGCCTGCTGGTCCACCGGGGTCCCGGCGCGGGCGACGTCCGCCTGGGTCACCAGGCGATCGAGCGCCTTGCGGGCCTGGGTGACCTTGCCGCCGGACTCGCCGTCGACGCGTCCCTCCAGGGTCTTCAGCGCGTCGCGCAGCGCGGTCAGCTCACGCTTCGCGGCCGCGGGGTCGGCCCCGAGGTCGCCGACGGCCTGCTCCGCCTGGGTGGCGGCCTCGTCCATGGCCTGCCGAGCCACCGAGCACGCCGCGTCCCCGGCGGCGTCCTTGGCGGCGTCCTCGACGTCCGAGCAGCCGGCCAGGACGAGGGACAGCGCGGCGGCCAGAGCCGCCCCGGCGGCCCGCATCCTCACCCGGCGACCGCGGAGGCGAGGTTGCCGAGCGAGTCCTCGAGCTGGGCCTGGGAGACGAGCGGGAAGCCGACCTTCTGCAGCAGCGCCTGGTCGGTGACCTTGCTCCAGTCGTAGGTCAGGCGTACCTCGGTGCTGTCGGCGCCCTGGGCCTGAAGCTCCCACAGCCACTCCCAGCCCGGAGGCTCCTGGCCGGCCGGCGCGGTCTGCCAGCCGATCATCTTGTTCGGGTCGTAGGCCGTCACCAGGTTGTCGGTCTGGTAGTCGCCGCCCATGTGCTCCCCGGTCATGTTCATCCGGAACTTCTGGCCGCTGGCGGTGATCCGGTCGCTGCGCTCGTCGCTGAGGACGAAGCCGCTCCCGTCGAGCTCGGCGTGCCGGGCGGGGTTCGACAAGACGTCGAAGACCGCGCTCGTGGAGGCGTCGATCGTGCGCTGGACAGTGATCTTTCCGTCGGTGGTCATGCCCCCACCCTGTGCATGCCGGCCACCGCATTTCAAGCCGGGACGGTCCCGCCACCGGGTGCGAACGACGCTGACCCGTCAGAAAGTCTCTGACGGGTCAGCGGTGGTGCGAGGCTCCCGAGGGTGCCGCAAGCGGCTCTCAGAGTGCGGCGAGGGCCTCGTTGAAGGTGCCGGACGGACGCATGACGGCCTCGGCCTTGGCGTCGTCGGGTCGGTAGTAGCCACCGATGTCCGCGGGCTTGCCCTGGACGCCATTGAGCTCGGAGACGATCTTCTCCTCGTCGACCGCCAGCGACTCGGCGAACGGCTTGAACACCGCGGCCAGGTCGGGGTCCTCGGTCTGGGCCGCGATCTCCTGGGCCCAGTAGAGGGCGAGGTAGAAGTGCGAGCCGCGGTTGTCGATGCCGCCGATCTTGCGGGTCGGGGACTTGTCCTCGTTGAGGAAGGTCTCGGTCGCCTTGTCGAGGGTCGCGGCGAGCACCTTGGCGCCCTTGTTGTCGGCGAAGTCGGCCAGGTGGTCCAGGCTCGCGGCCAGCGCGAAGAACTCGCCCAGGCTGTCCCAGCGCAGGTAGTTCTCCTTCACCAGCTGCTGGACGTGCTTGGGTGCGGAGCCGCCGGCGCCGGTCTCGAACAGGCCGCCGCCATTCATGAGCGGCACGACCGAGAGCATCTTGGCCGAGGTGCCGAGCTCCAGGATCGGGAAGAGGTCGGTGTTGTAGTCGCGGAGCACGTTGCCGGTCACCGAGATCGTGTCCTCGCCCCGGCGGATGCGCTCCAGGGAGTACGCCGTCGCCTCGGCCGGCGGCATGATCTCGATGGTCAGGCCCTCGGTGTCGTGCTCGGCGAGGTACTCCTTGACCTTGGCGATCAGGTTCGCGTCGTGGGCGCGCTTCTCGTCCAGCCAGAAGATGGCCGGCGAGCCGGTGGCCCGGGCGCGGGTGACGGCCAGCTTGACCCAGTCGCGGATCGGGGCGTCCTTGGTCTGGCAGGCGCGCCAGATGTCGCCGGGCTCCACGGTGTGCTCGATGAGCGTGGTGCCGGAGCCGTCGACGACCCGGATCGTCCCGGCCGCGGGCGCCTCGAAGGTCTTGTCGTGGGAGCCGTACTCCTCCGCCGCCTTGGCCATCAGGCCGACGTTGGGCACCGAGCCCATCGTGGAGGGGTCGAAGGCGCCGTGGGCGCGGCAGTCGTCGAGCACGGTCTGGTAGACGCCGGCGTAGGAGGAGTCCGGGATCACCGCGAGGGTGTCGGCCTCCTCGCCGTCTGGGCCCCACATGTGGCCGGACTGGCGGATCATCGCCGGCATCGAGGCGTCGATGATGACGTCCGAGGGCACGTGCAGGTTGGTGATGCCTTTGTCGGAGTCGACCATCGCCATCGCGGGGCCGTCGGCGAGACCCTGCTGCACGGCGGCCTTGATGGCCTCGGCCTCGGGCAGCGAGGCGGTCGCGTCGAGGAGGGCGCCCAGACCGTCGTTGGGCGAGATCCCCGCCGCGGCGAGCTGCTCGCCGTACTGCTCGAACAGCGTGGGGAAGAACGCCTGCACGGCGTGGCCGAAGATGACCGGGTCGGAGACCTTCATCATGGTGGCCTTGAGGTGCACCGAGAACAGCACGTCGTCGGCCTTGGCCCGCGCGATCTGCTCGGTCAGGAAGCGGCGCAGCGCCGCGACGTTCATGAACGTGCCGTCGACGACCTCGCCGGCCAGCACCGGCACCGACTCCTTGAGCACCGTGACGGTGCCGTCGGCGGCCTCGTGCTCGATGCGCAGCGTGTCGTCCTTCTCGACGACGACGCTCTTCTCGTTCGAGAAGAAGTCGTCCTTGCCCATCGTGGCCACGTTGGTCTTGGAGTCGGGGCTCCACTTCCCCATGCGGTGCGGGTGCGCCTTCGCGTAGTTCTTCACCGAAGCCGGAGCCCGGCGGTCGGAGTTGCCCTCGCGCAGGACCGGGTTGACCGCGGACCCCTTCACCTTGTCGTAGGCGGCGCGCGCGGCCTTGTCCTCGTCGGAGTCGGCGCTCTCGGGGAAGTCCGGGATGTCGTAGCCCTGCTCCTGCAGCTCCTTGATCGCGGCCTTCAGCTGCGGCACGGAGGCGGAGATGTTGGGCAGCTTGATGATGTTGGCCTCGGGCGTCGTGGCCAGCTCGCCGAGCTCGGCGAGGGCGTCGTCGACGCGCTGCTCGTCGGTGAGGCGGTCGGGGAACTGCGCGAGGATCCGGCCCGCCAGGGAGATGTCCCGCGTCTCGACGTCCACCCCGGCCTTGGCGGCGTAGGCCGCGATGATCGGCAGGAAGGAGTACGTCGCCAGCAGCGGCGCCTCGTCGGTATGGGTGTAGATGATCTTGGCCATGTCCTGCGGCTCCTGAACGGTGGCGAGTGGGACGGAAGTTCCTTGACGTCAAGATACCTGACGCGGCGACCGTCGTCGGACCCGGCCAGCCTCGCACCACGGGCCTCGGGCGGCAACGGCGAGGCCGCGCGCTGGCACTCGGCCGGTCTAGAGTGGATCGATCCGCAGGTTTCGACCACCCCGCTGAAGGGCAACACACCGCCATGTCACAGACCGACGCACCCCCAGCTCCCGCACCCCCGACGACCGGCCAGAAGTTCGCCGCGGAGACGCTCGGCACCTTCGTGCTCGTCCTCTTCGGTTGCGGCTCCTTCCTGATCGCCAGCCAGCGCTACGGCTCCGAGTTCGCCGACGCGTCGCTGCTGCTGATCACCTCCATCGGCCTGTCCTTCGGCTTCGCGGTGGCCGTCATGATCTACGCCTTCGGCCGCATCTCCGGCGGCCACTTCAACCCGGCCGTCACCGTCGGCGCCGCCCTGAGCGGCCGCATGGCGTGGAGCCAGACCCCCGTCTACATCGGTGGCCAGCTGCTCGGGGCGATCGTCGCGGGCGGTGTGCTGCTGGTCTTCGGCCTCGGGTTCGACCGCTTCGAGGCCTTCGACACCAGCCTTGGCGCCAACGGCTGGGGTGACGACGGCACCGGCTACGCGCTGTGGGCCGCGCTGCTGATCGAGCTCGTCCTCACCGCGATCTTCGTGCTGGTCATCCTCGCCGTCACCGACGAGCGCAACGAGCACCCCGGCATGGCGCCGCTGGTGATCGGCCTGACGCTGGCGGCCATCCACTTCGTCGCCATCCCCGCCACCGGTACGTCGGTCAACCCCGCCCGCTCCATCGGCCCGGCCCTCTTCTCCGGCACCGACCCGATCATCCAGGTCTGGGTCTTCATCCTCGGCCCGCTCCTCGGCGCCGCGGCCGCCGGCCTGCTCTACCCCGCGATCTTCGGGCGCGCCACCGACCCGGTCCCCGGCTCCGGGCTGAACTTCGGCCGGCCCGGCGTGGCGGCCGTGCCCGGCTACGGCATGCCCGACCAGTACCAGCAGCAGTGGAACCAGCAGAACCCCGCCTACCCGGCCGCCCACGCGGCCGCGCCGGCGGCCGAGCAGCAGGCCTCCGCCCAGCAGGGCGGCTGGGGGGAGCAGCCGATCATCCAGGACGGCTGGCAGTGGGACCCCCAGGCCCAGCAGTGGATCCCGGCCCAGCAGCAGGCGCCCCAGGCCCCGCAGGCTCAGTGGCCCAACCCCGACGCCGGCGGCGGTCAGACCCAGGTCCGCCCGCCCGACGGGGTCTAGCCGACCGGGAGCGATCCCGATGGGGATGACCAGGTCATCCCACCAGCTCGAGTGACGCGTCCGGGGCGCCGGTCTCGGTCTCCACGGAGACCAGGCCGGCGCCCCGTGCGTAGGCGGACCGGAGCACCCGTCCACCAGGCTCCGTGGTCTCGACGACCACGAGATCCTCGAAGGCTCCGGCCGGCACCCGCGCCTCGCCCTCCAGGTCCACCACCTCCGCCAGCGGGCCCGGACGGGCCTGGGCGTAGCCGTCGCCGAGCCGCGGGGTCGCGAGCATCGCGATGCCGGCCTCGGCGCCGGCCTCACCTGCCAGCCACTCCCCCTCGCGGCCGAGCCACCACACGTTGCCGGCGTCGTCCTGGGCGAAGTAGTCGGTGCTGGTGGGCGTGCTCCAGCCGGAGCCGTCGGGATCGTCGGAGAGGGTCGCCACCGTCTCGACCACCGTCGCGGCGACCCCGGCGACCGTGCGGCGCTCCTCGGCCACCCGCACCAGCACTCCGCCCGGGCCGTCCACGAGGTCGTAGGACCACTGCGCGCCCGGCTCCAGCGGCAGCCACGGGTTGTCGATCACGTCGACGAAGTCGCGCGGATCAGGGCTCGGCGTGGGCACCGTGAGCTCGTCCACGCCGGCCGGCGGGCTGGACGGTGAGGCGCTGCTGCAGCCGGAGACCAGTCCCACGGTGGCGAGCGCGGCCAGGGACACCGCGGTCGCGAGCGTGCGCCGTACGGCGTGTCGGGGAGCCGCGCGAGTCATGGCGCCATCGTCTCTCACGGCTGCGACCCCGGTCACTCGGGGCGCCTCACCGCTGCTAGCGTCGGAAGGGTTCCCCTTCCTCGTCCTCGCCTAGGAGTCCCTGTGAGCTCAGCCCCGTTGAAGGTCGCCGTCACCGGTGCCGCCGGCCAGATCGGCTACAGCCTGCTCTTCCGTCTCGCGAGCGGCTCGCTGCTCGGGGACCGCCCGATCGAGCTGCGGCTGCTCGAGATCACGCCCGCCCTCAAGACGCTCGAGGGGGTCGTGATGGAGCTCGACGACTGCGCCTTCCCGAACCTCGCCGGGATCGAGATCGGCGACGACGCCGAGAAGATCTTCGACGGCGTCAACCTCGCCCTCCTGGTCGGCGCCCGCCCGCGCGGCCCGGGCATGGAGCGCGGCGACCTGCTGTCGGCCAACGGCGCGATCTTCACCGCCCAGGGCAAGGCGCTCAACGCCGTGGCCGCCGACGACGTGCGCATCGGCGTGACCGGCAACCCGGCCAACACCAACGCCCTCATCGCGCTGAAGAACGCCCCCGACATCCCGCAGGAGCGCTTCTCGGCGCTGACCCGCCTGGACCACAACCGCGCGATCTCCCAGCTCGCGGCCAAGACCGGCGCGGCCGTCACCGACATCAAGAAGATGACGATCTGGGGCAACCACTCGGCGACCCAGTACCCCGACCTGTTCCACGCCGAGGTCGGCGGCCGCAACGCCGCCGAGGTCGTGGGCGACCAGGCCTGGATCGAGAACGACTTCATCCCGACCGTCGCCAAGCGCGGCGCGGCCATCATCGAGGCCCGCGGCTCGTCCTCGGCCGCCTCGGCCGCCTCCGCCACCGTCGACGCCGCCCGCGACTGGCTGCTCGGCTCCGCCACCGACGACTGGGTCTCCATGGCCGTCGTCTCCGACGGCTCCTACGGTGTCCCGGAGGGCCTGGTCTCCTCGTTCCCCGTCACCACCAAGGACGGCAACTGGGAGATCGTCCAGGGCCTCGAGATCGACGAGTTCTCGCGCGGACGCATCAACGCGTCGGTCGCCGAGCTCGACGACGAGCGCAAGGCCGTCACCGAGTTGGGTCTCATCTGACCCACGCGCCCCGAGAGGCCCCGGGCCCCCGGTTAATCGGGAGCCCCCCGACCTATGTTACAACCGTAAGGCGTGAGTTTCACCGGGCACCCGGTGAAACTCACGCCTTCCGCCGTCAGACAGGCTGGTCGGGGATCGTCTGCGCGAGGAACAGCAGCGCGGCGCCGACGCCGGCCAGGAGCACGCAGTCGAACCAGCGGTCCCGTACAGCGAGCATGCCGGCGTCGCGCTCGGGCAGCACCAGCCGGGCCGCCGATGCGGCGACGAGCGACAGGGCCAGCCACCGGATGCCCACCCGCCAGTCGCCGGTGACCACGATGACGAACCCGACCGCGGTCGTCAGCAGGATCACGAGGTAGAACGCGCCGCCGATCGTCGATGGATAGCGGCGCTCGTCGGATGCCGCTGGGGGCTCGTCCGCGTCGACCGGCTCCTGCGGGAGGCGGTCGTCGGGGAGCGGGCCCTGGGTCACAGCCCGGCAGCCTTCTCGGCCATCGTCACGATGTTGGTCAGCAGCATGGCGCGCGTCATGGGCCCGACGCCCCCGGGGTTGGGCGAGACCCAGCCCGCGACGTCCCACACGTCCTCGGCCACGTCGCCGGCGATCCTGCCGTCGACGCGCGACACCCCGACGTCGAGCACGGCCGCGCCGGGCTTGACCATGTCGGCGGTGATGATCCCCGGTACGCCGGCGGCCGCGACGACCACGTCGGCGCCCCGGACATGCGCGGCGAGGTCGCGGGTGCCGGTGTGGCACAGCGTGGTGGTGGCGTTCTCCGAGCGCCGCGTCAAGAGCAGCCCCAGCGGCCGGCCGACCGTCAGTCCACGCCCCACCACGACGACCTCGGCCCCGTTGAGCTCCACGCCGTGGCGGCGCAGCAGCTCGATGCAGCCGATCGGCGTGCACGGCAGCGAGCCGGACTCCCCCAGCACCAGCTTGCCGAGGTTGAGCGGGTGCAGGCCGTCGACGTCCTTGTCGGCGTCGACCCGCGACAGCAGCGCGAACTCGTCCAGACCGGTCGGCTGCTGCACCAGGAACCCGGTGCAGGCGGGGTCGGCGTTGAGCTCGTCGATCACCGCCTCCACCTCGGCCTGGGTGCTGGTCGCCGGCAGGTCGCGGCGGATCGACTCGATGCCGATCTCGGCGCAGTCCTTGTGCTTGGCGCCGACGTACCAGTGCGAGCCGGGGTCGTCACCGACCAGCACCGTGCCGAGGCCGGGGAAGACGCCCCGGTCGTTGAGCAGGCGCACCCGCTCGGTCAGCTCGGTCTTGATCACCTTGAGGGTCGCGGACCCGTCCAGTCGCTGTGCGGTCATCTGTCACATCCTTGCATCATCGGGGACGCGTCAGCGGACCCGATATCGGTGGTCGAGCGAGGCGCGCGACCGAGGAACGAGGGCGCGACCGCCGTGTCGAGACCCGGTGACGGGGGCACCCTCCTCGGGCACGTCTCAGTGGAAGAAGTGCCGGGTGCCGGTGAAGTACATGGTGACCCCAGCGGCGCGTGCCGCCTCGATCGTCAGCTCATCGCGCACGGACCCGCCGGGCTGGACGATCGCGGTGATGCCGGCGTCGATCAGCACCTGCGGCCCGTCCTCGAACGGGAAGAACGCGTCTGAGGCGGCGACCGAGCCGGCGGCCCGCTCCCCCGCGCGCTCGACCGCGAGGCGGCAGGAGTCGACGCGGTTGACCTGCCCCATGCCGACGCCGACCGAGGCGCCGTCCTTGGCCAGCAGGATGGCGTTGGACTTGACCGCGCGGCAGGCCTTCCAGGCGAAGGCCAGGTCCGCCAGCAGGGCCGGCGAGGCGGCCTCGCCGGCCGCGAGCGTCCAGGCGGCCGGGTCGTCGCCGTCGGCGTCGACGTGGTCGCGCTCCTGCACGAGCATGCCGCCGCTGATCTGGCGCAGCTCGGTGCGCCGCTCGCCGGCGGGCTGCTCGCAGACCAGGATCCGGATGTTCTTCTTGCCCTGCAGCACCTCCACCGCGCCGTCCTCGTACGCCGGCGCCACGATCACCTCGGTGAACACCTCGGCCACCTGCTCGGCCATCGCCACGGACACAGGGCGGTTGGCCGCGATCACGCCGCCGAACGCCGAGACCGGGTCGCAGGCGTGCGCACGGCGGTGCGCCTCGGCCACGTCGGCCCCCACCGCGATGCCGCACGGGTTGGCGTGCTTGATGACCGCCACCGCGGGCTCGTCGAAGTCCGCGGCGGCACGTCGCGCGGCGTCGGTGTCGACGAAGTTGTTGTAGGACATCTCCTTGCCGTGCAGCTGCTCGGCGCCCGCGAGGCCGCCGGTGCCGTCGACGTAGAGCGCCGCGCCCTGGTGCGGGTTCTCGCCGTAGCGCAGGACCGCGGACCGGGTCCAGGTCTCCCCCGCGAACGCCGGCCAGGCGTCGTCGCTGCCGGCGTAGCCGGAGGCGAACCAGCTCGCCACCGCCACGTCGTAGGACGCCGTGTGGGCGAAGGCCTCGGCCGCGAGCCGCTTGCGCTGGCCGAGCGTGAAGCCGCCGGTCGCGACGGCCGACAGCACGTCGCCGTAGGCGGAGGGCGAGGTGACGACGGCGACCGACGGGTGGTTCTTGGCCGCCGCGCGCACCATCGAGGGCCCGCCGATGTCGATCTGCTCCACGACCTCGTCGGGCGACGCGCCCGAGGCGACGGTCTCGCGGAACGGGTACAGGTTGACCACGACCAGGTCGAAGGGCTCGACGTCGAGCTCGGCGAGCTGCGCGACGTGGGACTCCAGGCGGCGGTCGGCGAGGATGCCGGCGTGCACGCGCGGGTGCAGGGTCTTGACCCGGCCGTCCAGGCACTCGGGGAAGCCGGTCAGGTCCTCCACCTTGGTCACCGGCAGGCCGAGGCCGTCGATGAGCGCCGCGGAGCCGCCGGTCGAGACCAGGGCCACGCCGGCGTCGTGGAGCCCGCGGACGAGCTGCTCGAGGCCGGACTTGTCGTAGACGGAGACCAGGGCCCGCCTGATCGGGATCTGCAGGTCGTCGCTCACAGGGTGCACTCCTCGGTCGAGAGAAAGGAGGGCCACCCAGGCGGACGATGGCCGTACCACGATCACTCCCCGGTGGTTGCCCACCCGCGCCAGTCGTGTGGGCCCAGCCTATCGGGACGCGGCCGTGGCGCCGAACCGCACCGCGCGGCCGTCGACGGTGAAGCCCTCGCGCGCCATCCGGCCCACCGCCTCCACCAGCATGCTCCGCTCCGCGCCCTTGATCCGCTCGTGCAACGACTCGACGGTGTCGTCCTCGGCCACCTCCACGGCGCGCTGCGCCACGATCGGGCCCGTGTCGACCCCGTCGTCGACGACGAACAGCGTGCAGCCGGTGACCTTGACGCCGTACGCGAGGGCGTCGGCGGGACCGTGCATCCCGGGGAACGACGGCGACAGCGCGGGGTGGGTGTTGACGACGCGCCCACCGAAGCGGTCGTGGAACTCCTGGCCCACCAGCTTCATGAACCCGGCGAGCACCACGAGGTCGGGCTCGAAGGCGGCGACGGTCTCGGCCATGGCGCGGTCCCAGTGCTCGCGCGTGGAGAAGTCCTGGACCCGCTTGACGAACGTCGGGACGCCGGCGCGGTCGGCGCGGGCCAGACCTTCGATGTCGTGGCGGGGGGGGGCGGCCGCGGGCGCCCCCCCCCCCGGGGCGGGGGGTGGGGCCGCCGGCGGGGGCGGCGCGGGCCTCACCTTCGTTGTCGTCGGGGGCGGCGCCGCCCGCGACCACCCGCGCACCGTAGGCGGGATCCTGGCAGGCGTCGAGGAGCGCCTGCAGGTTGGTGCCGGAGCCCGACACGAGCACGACAAGACGGGCGGGGGCGGGCACGCGCCCGATCCTAGAGCGCCGGGCTCAGGCCTGCTCGTCGGCGTCCGCCCCGCGGCGCTGCCACCAGGTCGTCGCCAGTCCGCCCAGCAGCGCGCCGATGCCGAAGGCCGCGACGGCGTAGACGAGCACGTCGAAGGCGAGCGGGCCGACGTCGCGCATCCGGCCCGGTCCCGCTGCGCCTCCGGCGACGGCCGCCAGGAGGCCGAAGACCAGCCCGGCCAGAACGCCGCCGGCGAGGCCGCGCACGGCGCCCTCCTCCCAGCGCAGGGTCGGCACCCGACGCTGCGCCCAGGCGGCGCCGAGCGCGGCGACCAGGACCGGCACGGCCACGAGGTAGGTCGTCCAGCCCGCCGGCGGCCCGGCGTCGGGCAGGGCGGCCAGCAGCGGGAACATCGGCAGCGGCCCCACGACGACGGCCCCCGGCGAGACCAGGGTGCCGACGCCGACGGTGAAGCCGGGTCCCAGCAGGTAGGCACCGGAGAAGATCGTGGCGTTGGGCAGCAGCATCGCGCTGAGCAGCGTGAACAGGGTGGCGTCGCCGGCGTCCGTGTGCAGCTGCGACATGACGTTGACGGCCGTGCTGAAGTCGAGGACCAGCGCCACCGCGAACGTCGCCAGCGAGACCACCAGCCAGGTGACCAGGATCCGCCGGCAGCCCGCAAGCGCCGCGCGCGCCCACGCCGGAACGAACGAGGCCCAGATCGCGGCCCGTCCCGAGCCGACGGCGATGGCGCACCCCCCGGCGAGCGCGGTGAGCACCAGCGACCAGAGGACCACCCGGCCGGTGTCGGGCGAGGTCGCCGGAGTGCCGGCCAGCCGGACTGCGACGAGCGCGGTCGCGACGTACCCCAGCGCGAACACGATGGTGGCCACCGGGACGGTGAGGTCGCGCTCGCCGTCGGCGATCCGGGTGGCGTCCGGGCCGTGCCCGGAGACCGACTCCCCGACGCGGTGCCCGACCCGCCAGATCGCCCAGGCGCAGAGCACCGTGACGCCGAGCGGCACGATGGTGACGGCCGCGCCCTGGACGCTCACCCCGGAGCCATGCGCCAGCAGCCAGCCGAGGGCGCCGGAGCGCAGCCCGTCGCGCGGGGTGCCATGGGCCCCGGCGTCGGTCAGGAACCAGCCGACGACGCCGACGGCGAGGCACACCAGGAGGGTGCTGACGGCGGCGGCGATCCCGCCCAGCGCGGCCAGCAGGACCAGCGGCCGGCGGGTCGCCAGGTCGCGGGCGACCTCGGCCTCGGAGCGTCTGCGGTCCCGGGTCGAGGAGCTTCGCGTGGAGGGCAGCAGTGAGGTCATGGCCGTTTCATCATCACGCGGGCGCCACGGCGTACCGCGCTCCCACGCCGACCCCGGGCACTTTGGCGGGCCACCTGGCCTCGCGTACGGTTGTCCGGCGATGAGGGACCCTGACGCGTTCGACGCGTTCTACCGCGAGACCGGCGAGCGACTGCTGCTGCAGACGTACGCCCTGACCGGCGACCTCACCGCGGCCCGCACGGCCGTGCGCGACTCCTACATCGTGGCCTGGCATCACTGGCGCAAGATCTCCCAGCTCGACGACCCGGAGGCGGCCGTCCGCCCGCACGCGTGGCGACACGCCCAGCGCCGCCACACCGCGCGGCTGTGGCACCGCGACAAGCAGATCGACCCCGAGGTGCGCGCCACCCTGGACGCCCTCGCCACGCTGACGGTCCTGCAGCGCAAGGCGCTCCTGCTCACCCAGCTCGCCGACGTGTCCATGCCCCAGATGGCCCGCGAGATCGGCGTACCGCTCGAGCAGGCCGAGCGGGAGCTGCAGAGCGGCGCCGCGCAGTTCGCGCTGGCGCGCGAGGTCGCCGCGGGCGAGATCCCCCTGATGCTGCAGGGCCTCGCACCGATCGTGAGCGCGGTGCGCTTCCCGCGCGCCCCGATCGTACGGCGGGCAGGTGCGGCCCGGCGGCGCACCCACACGACCGCCGGCGTCGTCGCCCTCGTCGCGGCGTTCCTGCTGAGCGGCTCCCTCATCACCGACGCCACCGGCGTGCGTCCCTCGCTCGACTTCGACCGCACGGCCGCAGCGGGCCCCGACCGACCCCTCCTCAGCGGCGGGCCACCGGAGGTGGTGCTGCCCCAGGAGAGCCTGCTCACCGTCGCCCAGGCCTCCGTGGGCCAGGAGGGCCGCAGCTGGACCGAGGGCGAGACCACGGACAACTCCGAGGGCACCGGCATGGCCACCCTGTGCCAGCGCGAGCGCTACGCCGACCCCCGCGGCCGGGCCACGCTGGTGCGCACGTTCACCGCCCCACGCACCCAGAAGCGGCCGCCGACCTCGGTGGTCCAGGTCGCGGAGGCGTCGCGCTCCCCCAGGGCCGCCGTCGCGGCCTACCGCACGGCGCTCGGCTGGTATGCCGGCTGCCAGGTCGAGCGCGTCCAGCTGCTCTCCACGCGGCGCGTCGAGGGCGTCGGCGACCAGGCGATGCTGTTCACCCTGCGCTCGTGGGCGCGGCCGGTGGAGACCGTCACGGTCGGCGTCGCCCGCACCGGACGCTACGTGACGACGACCTCCTCCCGGGTCCGCGACGACGCCCGCCCCGACGTGAACGCGGGGGCCCGGCTGCTCGGATCGGCCGTCAGCGGACTGTGCGCGCTGCCCGAGGCCGGCGCGTGCACGCAGCGGGCGCGGTTGGTCCCGGTGCCGCCGCTGCCGATGGGCAGGCTGCCCGCGATGCTGGCCGAGCTGGACCTGCCGCCGGTCGGCGGCGTCAACCGGCCCTGGGCGGGCACCCCGCCCGTGCGCGCCGACGAGAACCCCGCCGCCACCAGGTGCGAGGGTGCCCGCTTCACCGGCGCGTTCGAGGGCGCGAAGTTCAGCAACACCGCCACTCGCACGTTCGTGATCCCCAAGGCCGGCCTGCCCGACCGCTTCGGCCTGACCGAGACCATCGGCGCGCTGCCGCTCAAGCGGGCCGAGAGGTTCGTGGAGCGGATCCGCACCCGGCTGGCGGCCTGCCCGGACGAGGACCTCGGCACCGACGTGACCCGGGTGGCCCACCGCGACACCTCGACCACCGACCTGTCGGTGTGGCAGCTCACGACGGAGATCTCCGACTCCGAGTCGGTGACCTACTGGATGGCCGTCCTGCGCCACGGCACCGCGGTCGCCCAGCTCGGCTTCGTCCCGGCGCAGGGAGCCCAGATGGCCGACGGCACCTTCGTCGGCCTGGCCGAGCGGGCGCTCGACCGCCTGGGCCGGCTGCCCGCCCCCGACCGCACCTGATCGGCAGACTCACCGGGCCGGCCTGCAACCGTGGTGGCTCCGAGGGCGTATCCCTCCCGACCGCACCACCAGGCAGCGCGAGACGGGACAGTCGATGGACGAGCGTGAGTTCGACGACCTCGATACCGCGTCGTTCACGCGCGTCACCGCCCAGCTCTACGCGATGATCGGAGACCGCGACGAGGCGCAGGAGTGCGTCCAGGAGGCCTTCGTCCGGGCCTGGGCACATCGTCGCCAGCTCGAGACGGCGCGGCGGAGGCGTGGGTCCGCACCGTGGCGCTGCTCGCCGACGAGCCACACGGCTCCGGCGGCCTCGAGGAGGGAGTGACCCGTGCGTGACCCCATCGACGAGCTCGAGAGCTTCGACCCGGGAGCCCCCCGGAACCCCCTGCCGCCCGCCGAGGTGCGGCGCCTCGGCGAGCGCCACCGGCGCCGGGTGGGACCCACGCTGCTGGCCGCATCGACCTTCAGCGGGTACGAGGCGCCCGGCGTCGCGCAGCGACCCACCGGGCTCCTGGAGGTCGTTGCCGCGTTGTGCGCCTTCACCCGCGCCGGCTGCTGACCCGTCACCACCTCACCGAAATGCCGCTGACCCGTCAGAAAGTCTCTGACGGGTCAGCGGGTTGGTCGGGTGCTACAGGCTCTGCAGGATGTCCCGCATGAGCTGGGCGGTCTCGGAGGGCGTCTTGCCGACCTTGACGCCGACGGCCTCGAGGGCCTCCTTCTTGGCCTGCGCGGTGCCCGAGGAGCCGGAGACGATGGCGCCGGCGTGGCCCATGGTCTTGCCCTCGGGGGCGGTGAAGCCCGCGACGTAGCCGACGACCGGCTTGGTCACGTTGTCCTTGATGTACGCCGCGGCGCGCTCCTCGGCGTCGCCGCCGATCTCGCCGATCATCACGATCGCCTTGGTGTCCGGGTCCGCCTCGAACGCCGCGAGGGCGTCGATGTGGGTGGTCCCGACGATCGGGTCGCCGCCGATGCCGATGGCGGTGGAGAAGCCGAAGTCCCGCAGCTCGTACATCATCTGGTAGGTCAGCGTCCCGGACTTCGACACCAGGCCGACCGGGCCGGTGCCCGCGATGGTGTGCGGGGTGATGCCGGCCAGCGACTCGCCGGGGGTGATGATGCCCGGGCAGTTGGGACCGATCATCCGCGTCGACTTGCCGTCCAGGTAGGCCCACACCTCGGCCGTGTCCTGCACCGGCACGCCCTCGGTGATGACCACGAGCAGGCCGATGCCCGCGTCGATGGCCTCGATGCAAGCGTCCTTGGTGAACGCCGGCGGCACGAAGACGACCGACACGTCGGCGCCGGTCTCCTTCATGGCCTCGGCGACACTGCCGAAGACCGGCAGCTCCTGGCCGGCGAGCTCGACCGACGTACCGGCCTTGCGCGCGTTGACACCGCCGACGATGTTCGAGCCGGCCTGGACCATCAGGGTGGTGTGCTTGGAGCCCATGCCGCCCGTCATGCCCTGGACGATGATCTTGGAGTCCTTGTTGAGGTAGATAGACATGTCTTCGTCCTTACGCGTTCGCGAGCTCGGCGGCCTTGTCGGCCGCTCCGTCCATCGTGTCGACCTGGGTGACCAGCGGGTGGTTGAGCTCGTCGAGGATCCGGCGGCCCTCCTCCACGTTGTTCCCGTCGAGCCGGACGACCAGCGGCTTGGTGGCCTCGTCGCCGAGGATCTCCAGCGCGCCCTTGATGCCGTTGGCGACCTCGTCACAGGCGGTGATCCCGCCGAAGACGTTCACGAACACGCTCTTGACCTGCGAGTCGTTCAGGATCACGTCCAGGCCGTCGGCCATCACCTGTGCGTTGGCGCCGCCGCCGATGTCCAGGAAGTTGGCGGGCTTGACGCCGCCGTGCCCCTCACCGGCGTACGCGACGACGTCGAGGGTCGACATGACCAGGCCCGCGCCGTTGCCGATGATGCCGACCTCGCCGTCGAGCTTGACGTAGTTGAGGCCCTTGGCCTTCGCCTTGGCCTCGAGCGGGTCCGCGGCGTCCTTGTCCTCGAACTGCGCGTGGTCCTCGTGGCGGAACTCGGCGTTCTCGTCCAGCGACACCTTGCCGTCGAGGGCCTCCAGCACGTCGCCCTCGAGCCGGGCGAGCGGGTTGACCTCGACCAGGGTGGCGTCCTCCTCGACGAAGACCTTCCACAGGTTCAGGACCGTGGTCACGGCCTGCTCGACGAGCGGCTCGGGGAAGCCGGCCTCCGCGACGATCTCGCGGGCCTTGGCCTCGTCGACGCCGGTGCCGGCGTTGATCGGGATCTGCTTGACGGCGTCGGGGTTGGTCTTCGCGACCTCCTCGATCTCGACACCGCCCTCGACGCTGGCGATGCACAGGTACTGACGGTTGGCGCGGTCGAGCAGGAAGGAGAAGTAGTACTCCTCCTGGATGCTCGCGGCCGGGGCGATCAGCACGCGGTGCACCGTGAGGCCCTTGATCTCCATGCCGAGGATCGCCGTGGCGTGCTCCTCGGCCTCGTCGGGGGTCTTGGCGAGCTTGACGCCGCCGGCCTTGCCGCGACCGCCCGCCTTGACCTGGGCCTTGACGACGCAGACGCCCAGCTTCTCGGCGGCCTCGCGTGCCTCGGCCGGCGTCGTGGCGACGATGCCGGGCGTGCCCGGGACGTCGTGCTTGGCGAAGAGCTCCTTCGCCTGAAATTCCATCAGATCCACTGATCCACCGTGTCCTCGTATGTGAGCGGGTAGCCTGGCCGGCTGCTCGCCGTGCTTGGGGTATCCCCGGCACCCTAGTCCCGCCCCCGGGCCTACGACGAGCCCGCCCGACGTGATGCGGGGCATACGACCGACGGGTAACAAGACACCGGCTGCGCCGTTCTCCAGACAGGACGCCGAGAGTTCTCCACACTGGTCCCGGCGGGATTTTCGGGTCCCTGACCCATCCGTTACAGTTCTGGCTTCCGCGCTCGCCGGGCCCCATCAGGCGCGCGCCGATGACCGAGCGCGACACCCCTCAACGACACGGAGCGACTATTCATGGGTAGCCACCGGGCGGATCGAAGCGGCTCGCGCCGTCGACCCTCGGCGACTCCCACGAGTCATTCCAGCAGCCACTCCCGGAGCCAGTCTGGTGAGTCGCAGGCCGTCGACGGGCCCAGCACCTACGTCGGTCGCCGCGTCGCGCGGCCGGTCGAGCCGGTCGCCCAGGCCGAGCCCCGCACCGAGGTGCTCGAGTCCGTGGCCGTCGAGGCCGCCGCCGCGCGCACCGCCGAGATCCCCGTCGTGGTGGTCCGCCGAGCGCCCGGGTCCCGCAAGGCCGTCAAGCACGCCGGCTCCCGTGGCCCCCTGTACAAGGGCCTCCCCTCGGTGCCGGTGCTGGTCGGCGTCGCCACCCTGGCCGTCGCCGTGGGCGGGGCCCTCACCTCGACCGGTCCCGACCTGACCGCCAGCGCCGACACCGGCGTACGTCAGGCCAGCGCCCTGTCCGGTGCCAGCGGCACCGGAAGCGTGTTCCTCGGCGACCGCGAGCAGCAGGTCAGCCGTGACTCGCGCCGCGACGCCCTCGCCGACACCGCCGACAACGAGCTCGTGGCCGCTGCCGAGCAGCAGGCCAAGCAGCGCAACGCCGCCCTCGCGCAGTTCGCCAAGCAGGCCGAGGCCCGCGCCGGCGAGATCGCGCTCAACCGCTGGGTGATGCCGCTCGACAACATCAGCCTGACGGCCCGCTACGGCGAGTACGGCCTCTGGTCGAGCTACCACACCGGCCTCGACTTCAACGGCGAGACCGGTGACCCGATCTACGCGGTGGCCAACGGCGTGATCACGTCCACCGGTTACGACGGCGCCTACGGCAACAAGACCGTGCTCACGCTCGAGGACGGCACCGAGATCTGGTTCTGCCACCAGACCGACATCGTCGTCAGCGAGGGCGACGTCGTCCGCGCCGGCGAGACCATCGGGACGGTCGGCACCACCGGCCACGTCACCGGCTCGCACCTGCACGTCGAGGTCCGCCCGGGCGGCGGCGACCCGGTCGACCCGTACCAGGCCTTCCTGGTCCACGGCGCGACCTTCTGACGTCCTTCCGGGGATCGATCCCTTCGGCTTACGGCGTCTCGACACGCCGGTCGCGACCTCGCAGGCTCGGTCGCGCGGCTCGCTCGACGACCATCAAGCTGTGCCCGTGCCTCGCAGGCTCGGCACGGTCACAGCTTCTCGACGGGCGCGTAGCGCAGTAGCAGCCGCTTGACGCCCTCGGAGCCGAAGTCGATCGAGGCCACGGCCTTGTCGGCGCTGCCTTCCAGCGCGACGACGGTGCCCATGCCGAAGGAGTCGTGGACGACCCGGTCGCCCGGCTCCAGCGAGGGGATCTCCCGGGCGGGCTTGGCCTTGGACGCGGCGTCGGCACGGGCGGCGGCCGAGGAGAAGTTGCGCCGGCCCGCCGCGGTCGGCGAGCTCATGCTCGCCCGTGAGCCCTCCGCGAGGTTGGGCCGCCCCCAGCGGCTCTGGGCCGCCTCGGTGCGCCGCCAGTCGACCAGGTCGACCGGCAGCTCGTCGAGGAACCGGGAGCCGGGGTTGTGCGAGGGGGCACCCCAGGCGGAGCGGACCACGGCACGGGAGATGTAGAGCCGCTCGCGCGCGCGGGTGACGCCGACGTAGGCCAGGCGCCGCTCCTCCTCCAGCTCGGGCTGGTCGCCGAGCGAGCGGGCGTGCGGGAAGACGCCGTCCTCGAGGCCGGTCAGGAAGACCACCGGGAACTCCAGGCCCTTGGCGGTGTGGAGCGTCATGAGCGTCACCACACCCTGGTCTCCGTCGTCGTCGGGGATCTGGTCGGTGTCGGCGACGAGCGCGACGCGCTCCAGGAAGTCCACGAGTCCGGGCGCGACCAGACCGGCATCGACGTCGGCGGGGTCGGCGGAGGGACCGGGCACCGGGTCGTCGGAGAACTCGCGGGCGACCGCGACGAGCTCGGCGAGGTTCTCCAGACGGGTCGCGTCCTGGGGGTCGTCGGAGGCCTCGAGCTCGGCAAGATAGCCGGAGCGGGCGAGCACCGACTCGAGGATGACGTCGGCGCGCTCGCCGGCCTCCACCATCGACTGCAGCTCCTCGACCATCGCCACGAAGGCCTTGATGTTGGTGAGCGAGCGCGTGGCGAGCCCCGGGGCCCGGTCGGCCCGGCGCAGCGCCTCCCAGAAGGTCAGGCCGTCGCGCTCGGCGAGCAGGCTGACGCAGGCGACCGCCCGGTCGCCGATGCCCCGCTTGGGGGTGTTGAGGATCCGGCGCAGCGACACCTGGTCGTCGGCGTTGGCGAGCATCCGCAGGTAGGCGAGGGCGTCGCGGACCTCGCGCCGTTCGTAGAAGCGCACTCCCCCGACCACCTTGTAGGGCTGGCCGGTGCGGATGAACACCTCCTCGAACACCCGCGACTGGGCGTTGGTGCGGTAGAACACCGCCACGTCGCCGGCCCGGCCGCCCGCGTCGACGAGCTTGTCGATCTCCTCCGACACGAACCGCGCCTCGTCGTGCTCGTCGTCGGCGACGTACCCGACGATCCGCTCGCCGTCTCCGGCGTCGGACCACAGCCGTTTGGGCTTGCGTCCCTTGTTGTGACCGATGACGGAGTTGGCGGCCGTGAGGATGGTCTGCGTGGAGCGGTAGTTCTGCTCGAGCAGGATGGAGGTGGCGTTGGGGAAGTCCTGCTCGAAGTCCATGATGTTGCGGATGTTGGCGCCGCGGAACGCGTAGATCGACTGGTCGGCGTCGCCGACGACCATCAGCTCGGCCGGTTCGACCCGCTCCTCGCCCTCCACCAGCTCCGGGTTGTCGGCGCAGAGCTGGTGGATGAGGGCGTACTGGGCGTGGTTGGTGTCCTGGTACTCGTCGACCAGGACGTGGCGGAACCGGCGCCGATAGGTCTCACGGACCTCCGGGAAGGCCTGCAGGAGGTGCACCGTCATCATGATCAGGTCGTCGAAGTCGAGGGCGTTGGCCTCGCGCAGGCGTCGCTGGTAGAGCGCGTACGCCGCGGCGTACTGCTCCTCCACGTGGTTGTGGGTGTCCTTGGCGACCTCCTCGGGGTCGCGCAGCTCGTTCTTGTGGTTGCTGACCCAGTGGAGCACCGGGCCAGGTTGGAACCTCTTCGCGTCGAGGTCGAGGTCCTTGATGACCAGGCTCATCAGGCGCTTCTGGTCGGCGGCGTCGTAGATCGAGAAGCTCGACTTGAAGCCGAGCTTGTCGATCTCCTTGCGCAGGATCCGGACGCAGGCGGAGTGGAAGGTGCTGACCCACATGATCCGCGCACGCTTGCCGACCAGCTCCTCGACGCGCTCCTTCATCTCGCCCGCGGCCTTGTTGGTGAACGTGATCGCGAGGATGGAGCCGGGGTGGGCCTTGCGCTCGGAGATGATCCAGGCGATGCGGCGCGTGAGCACGCGGGTCTTGCCCGACCCCGCTCCGGCCACCACGAGCAGCGGGCTGCCGGCATGGGTGACGGCCGCGCGCTGCGGCTCGTTGAGCCCCTCGAGCAGCTCCTCGCGCGACGGTCCACGAGGGGAGGTGCGGGCCTCCTCCGCGGTGTGCCGGTCCATGCCGGGGAACGCGAACTGGGCTGCCTGGGCTGCTGCTGACGACGGCGTACTCATCCTGCGCCCAGCCTACGTGCGCGCACCCCCGGGGTTGGTGTCGGCGGCGGTCCGGGGCAGGTCACACGTCATGGCGAGGTCTTCCACGTTGATATTTCGACGTGGAAGAGCAACCGACAACGCATGACATGCGCTGGGGCCACCCGGCACTATGCGTGCGCGGAGGACCAGAGGACGGCGACGGCGACGTTGGCGACGGAGAGGGCGAGGAGGCCGAGCCAGAGGCCCTGGGGGATCCGCTCCTTGCGCAGGTTGGCCATGACCAGGATCAGCACGACCAGGCCGATGAGGAGCTTGACCCCCACCTTGGCGTGGTTGACGTCGCCGTCACCGGCCTCGAGGACGCCGACGAGGGCCAGGCCGGCGAGGAAGGCGGTGCCGGCGCCGTCGCGCATGGCCCCGTTGACGACCTTGGTCGCGGAGCCCGCCTGCACGATGAGACCGCCGAAGAGCGCGGCGAACCCGAGCAGGTGGATGATCAGAAGGATCTGGCGCAAGGTCTCCATGCCCGAACCCTAGTGATCGGCCGCGGCCGCCGGGCGGCGGCTCCCTCTGCGCCGCCCCGCCGCGTGACCCACGTCAAGGGCGACGGCCGGCGCTACTTCTTCCGCTTGCGTGGAGCCGGCCGTACGACGAGCACCGGGCAGGGCGCGGAGTGCTGGACGCGCTGGGCCGTGCTGCCGAGCAGGACCGTGTCGCTGAGGCCGCGGCTGCCTGCGGCGACGACGACGAGGCCGGCCTCGTACTGCTTGGCGGCCTTGATGATCTCGGCCGCGGGCGAGCCGCTGCGGATACGGGTCTGCACCTTGGGGCCCCACCCCTCGAAGACCTTCGCGACGCCCTCGGTAGCACTCTCGGCAGCGGCCCGGAACGACAGCGAGTCGAACGTCGCGCCCCCCTTGCCGACAGGAGCCAGGTCGTCGGCGAACGCGACGGCGGCGTAGGGACGGATCACGGCGACCACCGAGATCGTGGTGATCTTCTGGGGGTCGGCGAACGACTTGAGGTGCTTGGCCGCGGCCAAGGACTGGCGGGACCCGTCGGTGGCGACGATGACATGCATGTCAGATCTCCTTATCCGCCGCGGCGGAGCCGGGCTCGATGTCGTTCGGTCGGTCCCGATTGCCGAAGAAGTACTCCGCAAGGAAGAGCACGAGGCCGACTCCGAGCAAGCCCGCACACCAGATCAGCGAGCCGGGGTCGTCGTAGATCGTGAAGTAGAGGATCGCCAGGTTGCCGATCAGCCCCAAGACCAGCAGGGGGGTGTTGGCGCGGAAGAACGGTCCGTCCTCGTCGCGCCCGCGCAACTTGAGGCAGGCGACGATCACGAGGGCGTAGATCGCCAGCAGCAGGACGACCGTGACTGTGGCAAGACGACCGACCAGGTCGATGCCGCCGCCGGCCTCGGTGACCAGGGTTCCGATGACCAGCAGCGCGCCGACGACGGCACCGGAGAAGATCAGGCCCACCCAGGGGCTGCGCCGGGTGGGGTGGACCTTCGCGAACACCGCTGGAACAACGTCCTCACGAGCCATCCCGTACAGCACGCGGGGCTGGGTGACGATGGTGACCAGCGTGGTGTTGGTGATGGCGATCAGCGCGATGACCGAGAACAGCGTGCTCATGAAGCTGGTGGAGATGGGCAGGATGCCGGCCTCGACCACCTCGAGCAGCGCGGCGTCCGACGTGGCCAGCGTCTCCGTCGGCACGGTCAGGGCGGCGGCCATCGAGACCAGGACGTAGACGAGCCCGGCCACGATCATGCCGCCGACCAGCGAGCGCGGGAACGCCTTGTAGGGGTCGACCGTCTCCTCGGCGACGTTGGCGGTGTTCTCGAAGCCGGTCATCGCGAAGAACGAGAAGGAGATGCCGGCCAGGATCGCGAGCGCGAAGTTGCCGTAGTCGCCGGAGGTGTCGATCTGGGTGAGCACGCCGAAGTCGGCGTCGCCCTGGAAGATGTAGACGATGCCGATGAGGAGCACGATCAGCAGGCCGCCCACCTCGACGAAGGTCATCAGCATGTTCATCCACACCGACTCGGTGATGCCGATGAAGTTGACCACCACGAGCAGCGCCACGAACACCAGGGACACGATCAGGGCCGGCGGGCCGGACCAGAGCGTGTCGAAGTAGGAGGCGAAGCCCACCGCCAGGGAGCCGGACGCCGCCATGCTCGCGGCGAGGAAGGAGACGGTGATCAGGAAGGTGAGCGGGCGGTTGCCGAAGGCCTTGTTGACGTAGAGCGACGCGCCCGCCGCCCGGGGGTACTTCGTCACCAGCTCGGCGTACGCCGACCCGGTGATCGCGGCGACCGACACCCCGATGGCGAAGGCGATCCAGAAGGCGCCGCCCACCGCCGCGGCGACCAGGCCGATGAGGACGTAGATCCCCGAGCCGAGGACGTCGCCGAGGGTGTAGAAGAAGAGGAGGCGACCGGTGATGGTGCGCTTGAGCTCCTCGTCGCCCTCGGGCTCTGCCGTGGTGTCAGGACTCGCAGTGCTCACAGGGGCCTCCTGGTTCGGGCGATGCGTCAAGCCCCCATACCCCTCCGCTCGTCCCCCAAACCCCCGGTGGCGATCGGGGCTCCGCGTCGCTCAGAGCAGCCGGCGCTCCGAGGCCCAGCGGCTCAGCTCGTGGCGCGAGGAGAGCTGCAGCTTGCGCAGGACCGACGACATGTGGGTCTCGACGGTCTTGATCGAGATGAACAGCTCCTTGGCGACCTCCTTGTAGGAGTAGCCGCGCGCGATCAGCCGCATGACCTCGCGCTCACGCTCGGTGAGGCGATCCAGGTCCTCGTCCACGGCCGCGACCTCGATGGAGCCCGCGAAGGCGTCGAGCACGAAGCCCGCCAGCCGCGGGGAGAACACCGCGTCGCCGTCCGCCACCCGCCGGATCGCGGAGACCAGCTCGGCGCCGGTGATCGTCTTCGTGACGTAGCCGCGCGCGCCACCGCGGATCGTGCCGATGACGTCCTCGGCGGCGTCGCTGACCGACAACGCGAGGAAGCGGGTCGGTCGCGCCTCGGAGGCCTCGGTGGTCGGGGCGGCCGGGGAGAGTGCGAGCCGGCGCATGACCTCCACGCCGCCGCCGCCGGGCAGGTGCACGTCGAGCAGGACGACATCGGGCCGGTGGGCGAGGACCGCCGCGATGGCCTCGTCGACGTCGGCCGCCTCGGCGAGCACCTCCACCTGGCCGGCGCCGACCCCCACCAGCTCGGCGCGGACGCCGCTGCGGAACATGGCGTGGTCGTCGACGATCACGACGCGCACGGGGGTCGGGTCAAGCATCGGGTTCCTCCTGGACGGGGCGAGGCAGGTGCAGCCGGACTTCGGTGCCGGCGTCGCCGGAGCGGATCTCGGCGGTGCCACCGTGTCGTTGCATGCGGTCGATGATGCTGTGCCGTACGCCGTAGCGGTCCTCGGGGACAGCGTCGGGGTGGAATCCCGGGCCGCGGTCGCGCACGAACACGTCGACGGCGCCCGGTGTGACCTCGGCGTACACGTCGACGCGCGGGGTCCCGGCGTGCTTGGCCGCGTTGGTCAGCGCCTCGCGGACCGCGGCGACGACGGGCCGCAGCGGCTCGGCCATGTCGCAGTCGCCGACGTTGACGACGTCGACGGAGATGCCGTGGGCATCCTCGACCTCGGCGGCCACGCCGCGCAGGGCGCTGGCCAGGCTGCGCTCGTCGGTGGCCTCACCGGCGTAGAGCCAGGCCCGCAGGTCACGCTCCTGGGCGCGCGCCAGCCTGGCCACCGTGGCCGCGTCGCCGGGGTTCTTCTGGATGAGCGCGAGGGTCTGGAGCACCGAGTCGTGCAGGTGGGCCGCGACGTCGGCGCGCTCCTGGGTGCGGATCCGCTCGGTGCGCTCGTCGGTGAGCTCCGAGGCCAGCCGGAAGACCCACGGACCCACGACCAGCAGCAGCCCGACCACGCCGAGCCCGCCCGCGATGAGGGCGCCGCGGGCCTGCTGCAGAGAGCCGTTGTCGAAGCCGAAGATGAAGAACGCGGACAGCAGCAGGACGACGCCGGCGCCGACCCGCGCGTACGACGCCCAGCCGCCGTTGCCGAAGATCACCCGCAGCGGGTCCACCCGGCCGGTGCTGTCCTGCCACCGCTCGCGCTGCGCCTCGTCGGCCTGGCGCCACAGCAGGGCCACCCCGACGATCCCGATCGCGACCGGCCAGACGACGGCCCCGTCGCCGAACACCGCCTGCACGACCAGGATGGCGCCGAGCCCGAGTGCGGACAGCGCGATCACCGGGCCGACGTCGGTGAGGCGGCGGATCCGGTGGGGGCGCCGACCGCCTCGGGTCGCGCTCTCCAGCCCGGGCGCCTGCGAGGTGAAGTGGGGCTCGGCCGGCAGCATCAGCCACAGGCCGGCGTACAGGAAGATGCCGAGGCCGCCCATGACCGCGGTCACGACGAACGCGACGCGCACCCAGAGCACCGGCATCGCGAGGTGGCGCGCCAGACCGGCGGCCACGCCGCCGATGACCGGCTCGTGGGTGTCGCGGAAGGCGCGGCGGACCTCCGGTCGGAGCTCGGGCCGGGGCGGCGCAGGGGCGGTGCTCATCGTGGATTCATCGTCACACAGGCGGCGGCCCCGGCACATGAGGTTCGACCCCGGTCCGACCCTGAGGCCGCAGGGTCCACGGCGTGCCAGGATCAGGGTCGTCCCCGATGGCGGGGAGTCCGGACCCAGAGCAGGCTGGAGCCATGACCACGACACCACCCGTCGCCCCCTCGGGACCCGGCGACCCCGGCGCGCAGGAGGGCCCGCGCGTCACCCGCGACGAGATCCGCGACCTGGGACGCCTGCGCCGCTCCGCCTACGACCGCAAGATCGCCGGGGTCGCGGGCGGGCTGGCCCGCCACCTCGACATCGACCCGACCATCCTGCGGGTGTCGTTCGTCGTGCTGTCGTTCTTCGGCGGCGCCGGCCTGATCGGGTACGGCGCGTGCTGGCTGCTGGTGCCCGACGAGCGCACCCAGGACGCGACCGTGCGGCTCGACGAGCGCAGCCGCACGTTCGCGCTGTGGGTCGCCGGCCTCGTCGCCGCCCTCGCCCTGGTGGGCGACTCGCTCGGTGGCTGGGGCTTCCCGTGGCCGCTGGCGGTGCTCGGCCTGGTCGCGGTGGCCGTCATGGCCCTGCGCGGGGACCGACCGGTCTCCCCGCCGCCCTCTGCCGCACCCGCCACCGCCCCGGGGACCACTCCCTACGCCGCACCCGGGTCCGCACCGGGCGCGCCCGCCCCCAGCTACCCCACCGCCGCGTACCCGACGTACGTCCCGGCGCCCGTGCCGCCTCGCCCGCGCCGACGCGGCCCGCTGCTGTTCTGGTTCACCCTGGCCCTGATCGCCCTCGCCGAGGGGGTGCTGGGGATCGTGGACCTGGCCGGCGCGACGGTCACCGACTCCAGCTACCCGGCGCTCGCGCTGGCGATCACCGGCGCGATGCTGCTCCTCGGCGCCTTCTACGGCCGCGCCGGTGGGCTGATCGCCGTCGGCCTGGTGGCGGCGCTCGTCACGGCCGGGTCGACGGTCGCCGAGGAGCTCGAGGGAGGCCGGCTCCGCGAGACCCCGCAGACCGCGGCCCAGGTCGACGCGCGCTACCAGACCACCGCGGGCGAGATCGTCCTCGACCTGCGCGAGGTCCAGGACCTCGATGCCCTGGATGGGCGCACCATCGACCTGGAGTCGACCTTCGGTCGGATCCAGGTGATCGTGCCCGACGGCCTCGACGTCGACGCCGACGCGGTCATCGACGCCGGGGGACGCACCGCCCTCTTCGGTGACGACCGGGACGGCTCCGACAGCCACTTCCACGACGGCGGCGACGACGCCCCCCTTCTCCACATCGACGCCGAGGTCACCTTCGGCGAGATCGTGGTCGACACCCGCAGGAGCATCCGATGAGCGAGATCCACGAGCCCGCCGAGTCCGGTCGGCACCCCGTCAACGTCGGGCACCTGGTCATGGGCATCGCCTTCCTGGGCCTCGCGCTGGTCTGGTCGCTGATCGCCAACGACGTGGTCGAGGGCGCCGACGTGCGCTGGCTCCTGCCGGTCCCGTGGGTGGTGGCGGGAGCGGCCGGACTGGCCGCCGTGGCCGTCACCGGCCGGCGCCGTCACGCCGTCCGCCAGACCGGCTGGGTGGCGCCCGAGGATGGCGGCCACTAGGGAGGCCTTGGCAGGATCGGCCCGTGACCCTGCCGACCCTCGGAACCCTGCGGCCCCTGCCTGCCGCCGACCACCCCGACCTGCTCGCTCCCCCGGTGGCGGCGGCGCTGGCGGCCTGGCCCCATGCCGGCTCGCTGGCGGTCACGCCCATCGACGCGGAGCTGGCCGACACCGCGGCCTTCGGTGAGGCCTACGGCGTCCCGCCCGAGGCCAGCGCCAACTGCGTGGTCGTGGCCGGACGTCGCGACGGGGCCGAGCGGGTGGCGGCCTGCGTCGTGCGCGCCGACACCCGCGCCGACATCAACAACGTCGTGCGCCGGCTGCTCGGTGTGCGCAAGTGCTCCTTCCTGTCGATGGAGCGCGCGGTCGCGGAGTCGGGCATGGAGTACGGCGGCATCACTCCTCTCGGCCTGCCGCAGGCATGGCGGGTGCTCGTGGACGAGCGGGCGACCGCGATCGAGACGGCCGTCATCGGTTCCGGGACGAGGGGCTCCAAGCTGCTGCTGCCCGGCGAGCTGCTGGCCCTGCTGCCCGGCGCGGAGACAGTGACGGACCTCGCACGCTGACAGCGGTCTTTCGGTTCGCGGAGGGGGCCTCGCGGACCGTACTCTCCGGTAAGTGCGCCGCCTCCCCCTCGACCATCCCGGGATCGCGGATCATCGGTCTCCCGACCGGTTCCTGTGGTGGCTCGCGCACAGCCAGTGGCGCACCCTCGCCGGCGGCATGGCCTTCGGCATCGTCTCGATGAGCGCCCAGGCGGTCATGCCCGCGGTCATCGGCCGCGCCATCGACCGCGGGGTTGCCGACGGCGACGGCGACGCTCTCCTGCGCTACGCCGGGCTGCTCGCCCTGATCGGCCTGGTGCAGGCCGCCGCCGGCATCATGCGACACCGGTTCGCGGTGACCAACTGGCTCACCGCCGCCTACACGACCGTCCAGCTGGTCGCCCGGCACACCGTCCATCTCGGGGGCACGCTGCCCCGCAAGGTCTCGACCGGTGAGGTCGTCGCGATCGGCACCAGCGACATCTCCCACCTGGGCCAGGTCATGGACGTCAGCGCACGCTTCGCGGGCGCCGTCGTCTCCTTCCTCCTGGTCGCGGTGATCCTCCTGCAGACCTCCGTGACGCTCGGGCTGGTCGTGCTGCTCGGTGTGCCGCTGCTGATGCTCCTGGTCGGACCGCTGCTCGCCCCCCTCCAGCGGCGCAGCACCCGCCAGCGCGAGCTGATGGGCCACCTGTCCAACACCGCCACCGACATCGTCGGCGGGCTGCGGGTCCTGCGCGGCATCGGCGGCGAGCAGGTCTTCCACGACCGGTACCGCCGCGAGAGCCAGACCACCCGCCGCGCCGGCGTCGAGGTCGCCAAACTGCAGTCGGTGCTCGAGGCCCTGCAGGTCTTCCTGCCCGGCCTGTTCGTCGTGGTGATCGTCTCGATCGGCGCCCGGTACGCCGTGGCGGGCACGATCACGCCGGGCGAGCTCGTGGCGTTCTACGGCTACTCCGCCTTCCTGATGATCCCGCTGCGCACGGCGACCGAGTACGCCAACAAGTTCATCCGCGGGCGGGTCTCCGCCCGCCGGGTGTGCCGTGTCCTGGCGCTGACCCCGGAGGTCGTCGAGCCCGAGGTGCCGGCGCAGCCCCCCGCTCCAGGCGGCGAGCTGCACGACCGCCGCAGCGGCTTGCGCGTGCGCCCCGGCTCGCTGGTCGCCGTCGTCAGCGAGCAGCCCGACGACTCGGCGGCGCTCGCCGACCGGCTGGGCCTCTGCGCGGCCGAGGTCGACGACGACGTCAGCCTCGGCGGCGTCGCGCTGACCGCCCTCAGCCGGACCGACGTACGCCGCCGGATCGTGGTGTCCGACACGGGCGCGACGCTCTTCTCCGGGCGCCTCGCCGACCGCCTCGACCTCACCGGGACCGCGCGACACGACGGGAAGCTCGCGCGAGCGCTGGCGACGGCGTCCTCCGACGACATCCTCGCGGCGCTGCCCGAGGGGCTCGACACGGTCGTCACCGAGCGCGGTCGCAGCTTCTCTGGAGGTCAGCGACAGCGCCTGGTGCTGGCCCGGGTGCTCACCCTCGACCCGGAGGTCCTGGTGCTCGTGGAGCCGACCTCCGCGGTGGACGCGCACACCGAGGCCCGGATCGCGAGCCGCCTGCGCGAGCAGCGGGCCGGCCGCACCACCGTCGTCACCTCCAGCAGCCCGCTCATGCTCGACGCCGTCGACGAGGTGGCCTTCCTGGAGGACGGCGTGGTCGTCGCGACCGGCACCCACGGCGAGCTGCTGCGCACCCACGCCCGCTACCGGGCCGTGGTCACCCGCGAGACCGAGCTCGTCGTCGCGGGCGGCCTGCCATGAGCGCCGGCACCACCCTGCCCGTCGCGGGCGTCGGCGTCATGCGCCGCTACGTGCGGGCGCTGGTGCGCCGCCACCCCCGCCTGGTCTGGGGTGCGCTCTCCCTTCACGTCCTGGCCGCCGCCGCCGCGCTGGCCGCACCGCGCCTGCTCGGCGACCTCGTCGAGGCCGTCGAGCAGGGCACCACCGTCGGTCATGTGGACCGGGTCGTCGCGCTGCTGGCGGGCTTCCTGATCCTGCAGACGGTGCTGACGCGCTTCGCGCGCTACGTCAGTCAGGTCCTCGGCGAGCAGGTGCTCGCCGAGCTGCGCGAGGACTTCGTCGGCAACGCCCTGGCCCTGCCGGTGGGCGTCGTCGAGTCGGCCGGGTCCGGCGACCTGCTCACCCGCACCAGTCGGGACGTCGAGCAGCTCGGGTGGTCGGTGCGGATGGCCCTGCCGGAGTGGACGATCGCCGTGGTCACCGCCGTGCTGACGTTCGCCGCCGCCATCAGCGTGGGCTGGTGGGTGGCCCTGCCGTGCCTGCTCGGCGTGCCGCCACTGGTCATCGGCCTGCGCTGGTACCTCGCCCGCGCCAAGGACGGCTACCTGCGCGAGAGCGCGTCGTACTCCGCCATCAACGCGTCCCTCACCGAGACCGTCGAGGGCGCGCGCACCGTCGAGGCCCTGGGCCTGGGCGAGGAGCGGATCTCTGCCATCGACCGCGACATCGCGGAGTCCTACGAGGCCGAGCGCTACACCCTGCACCTGCGAACGGTCTTCTTCCCCTCCATGGAGATCAGCTACCTGATCCCGACCGTGGCCACGCTCCTCTTCGGCGGCTACCTCTACACCCAGGGGCAGGTCTCCCTCGGTGACGTCACGGCGGCCACGCTCTACGTGCAGATGCTCATCGACCCGGTCGACCGCATCGTCTCGATCCTCGACGAGCTGCAGATGGGCGCCGCCTCGCTGGCCCGGCTGCTCGGCGTGGCGCAGGTGCCCGACGACCGCACGGTCTCGGGTGCGCGCCCCGACGGCGAGGAGCTGGAGGCGCGGGACGTGCGGTTCTCCTACGTCGAAGGGCGCGACGTGCTGCACGGCGTCGACCTGCGCGTCGGTGTCGGCGAGCGGATCGCCATGGTGGGTCCGTCGGGCGCCGGCAAGTCGACGCTGGGCCGACTGCTGGCGGGCATCCACCCACCCCGCACCGGATCGGTGACCGTCGGCGGTGTCGGGCTCGTCGAGCTGCCCTTGCAGGAGCTGCGCGGCCACGTCGCACTGGTGACCCAGGAGCACCACGTCTTCGTCGGCACCCTGCGCGAGAACCTCGCCCTGGCCGCACCCCCGGGGGCGAGCGACGAGGATATCCGGGCCTCGCTCGCGGCCGTGGACGCGCTGGACTGGGTCGAGGCCCTGCCGGACGGGCTCGACACGGTCGTCGGGTCCGGCGGCCGGCCCGTCAGCGCGGCCCAGGCACAGCAGATCGCCCTGGCCCGGCTGGTGCTCGCCGACCCCCACACGCTGGTGCTGGACGAGGCCACGTCGCTGATCGACCCCAGCGCGGCGCGGCACCTGGAGCGCTCGCTCGCGGCCGTCCTCGAGGGCCGCACGGTCATCGCGATCGCGCACCGGCTGTTCTCCGCGCACGACGCGGACCGGGTCGCGGTCGTCGAGGACGGCGTCGTCTCCGAGCTGGGCTCGCACGACGAGCTGGTGGCGGCCGGCGGCTCGTACGCCGCGCTGTGGGACAGCTGGAACGGGCGGCACTGACGCCCGATCGGGGCGACGACGTCAGGTCAGGCGTGACCCGACAGCCCGGAGATGCGGATCCCGGAGTGCACCTTGTAGCGCTTGTTGATGGAGATCAGAACGGCGGTCAACGGCTCCAGCTGCCGCGCCAGGCGCAGCGCGCCCGCGTCGATGCCGTCGCGGCCGGTCACGCTGCGGGCCAGCTCGATGGCCACCGCCTTCGCGTCGGCGGAGTCGCCGCACACCAGCACGTCCTCGTCGTCGATGACCTCCCGGTCTCCCCAGAGCGTCACCGCGGAGACGTGGTGGAACGCACCGACCACGGTCGAGTCGGGAGCGATCCGCTGGGCCGACTCGGCCGCGGATCCCGCACCGTCGTCGATGATCCGCCCGTGCGGGCCCTGCTTGTCGAACGCCAGCGGGTTGACGCAGGAGACCACGACCTTGCCGGCCAGGGGCAGCGTTGCGACCAGCTCGTCGTGACCGTCGTACGGCACGGCGAGCAGGACGACGTCGGCCGCGGCGCAAGCGTCGGCGTTGGCCGCCCCGGTGACCTCGCCCGCGCCCTCGACGCCAACCAGGCGCGAGGCGACCTCCTCGGCGACGGGCACGGCCTTCTCGGCGGCGCGCGAGCCGAGCACGACCGTGTGCCCGTGGCGCGCGAAGCGGTAGCCCAGGCCCCTGCCCTGGGGTCCGGTGCCGCCGATCACGGCGATGCGGTAGGTCGACACGGGAGGACTCCTCGGGGTCGGAACGGGTGGGTCAGCACTATCTCACCGGCCCGGTCCGCCCCCGCCGCGTGGTCGGCCCTCGGATGCCGGCGACGACCCCCGCTTGCCTTGGTGACAACGGCCTTGTCACAGTGGCGGTGTCATCCACGCCGACCCCAGGGGACCCCATGAAGCTGTCCATGCCGCTCGTCTACGCCGGCAACCCGCGCGAGTCCGCCGACCAGGTGGCGTCGCTGGAGAAGGCCGGGCTGGACACGATCTGGGTGGCCGAGCCCTACGGCTTCGACGCGCCCACCCTCATGGGCTACCTGGCGGCCAAGACCGAGACCGTCGAGATCGGCGCGGGCATCCTGAACGTCTACTCGCGCACGCCGGGGGCGCTGCTGCAGACCGCGGCAGGTCTCGACAACGTGTCGGGCGGCCGGGCCGTCATCGGCCTCGGCGCCTCCGGCCCGCAGGTCATCGAGGGCTTCCACGGGCTGCCCTACGACAAGCCGCTGGGACGGACCCGCGAGATCATCGAGATCATCCGGATGGGCCTGCGACGCGAGGCCCTCGTCCACGACGGCATCTTCACGCTCCCCCTCCCCGCGGACCAGGGCCTCGGTCTCGGCAAGCCGCTCAAGCTCCTCAACCGGCCGGAGCGGCCCTCGGTCCCGCTGTGGGTGGCGGCACTGGGTGACAAGAACGTCGCGATGGCCGCCGAGGTGGCCGACGGCTGGCTGCCGTTCCTGTTCCACCCCGAGAAGGCAAAGGACGTCTGGGGTGACGCCCTCGCCAAGGGCTCGGCGAAGCGCTCCCCCGAGCTCGGCCCGCTGCAGATCAACGCGGGCGGCATGGTCGCGATCGGCGACGACGTGAAGGGGATGCTCGACTTCATGCGCCCCATGTACGCGCTGTACGTGGGCGGCATGGGCGCCCGCGGCAAGAACTTCTACAACGACCTCGCCTGCCAGTACGGCTACGAGAAGGAGGCCAAGCAGATCCAGGACCTCTACCTCGACGGCCACAAGCGCGACGCCGAGGCCCTGGTGCCCCTCGAGTGGCTCGAGGCCGGCAACCTGGTCGGCCCGGCGTCCTACGTCAAGGAGCGCGTCGCCGCCTTCGCCGAGGCCGGCGTCACGAGCCTCTCGGTCTCCCCCGCCTCCGACGATCCGGCCGCCACCATCGCCCAGGTCAAGGAGTGGATCAGCTGACCCACGCGCCTAGCGCGCCCTTGAATCGTGACAGTGATGGTGTCACAGTAAGCCGGGACGAGACGACCCACCCGCCACGCCACGGAGGCCTCATGCCCGACAGCCCGACCATCTGCGAGCAGGAGCACGAGGACTTCCGCGCCACCGTGCGCTCCTTCCTGGCGAAGGAGGTCGTCCCCCACCATGAGGAGTGGGAGCGCGACGGCCAGGTGAGCCGTGAGGTGTGGGCGAAGGCCGGCCAGCAGGGGCTGCTCTGCTTCGACGTCGAGGAGGAGTACGGCGGCGCCGGGGTCAAGGACTTCCGCTACAACATGATCGTCGCCGAGGAGATGTGCCGCGTCGGCGCGAGCGGACCCGGCTTCCCGGTCCACACCGACATCATCGTGCCGTACATCAGCCAGCTCGGCACCGAGGAGCAGAAGCGGCGATGGCTGCCGGGCCTGGTCAGCGGTGAGCTGATCTCGGCGATCGCGATGACCGAGCCCGGTGCCGGCTCGGACCTGCAGGGCATCCGGACCAGTGCCGTCGACAAGGGCGACCACTACGTCCTCAACGGCTCCAAGACGTTCATCAGCAACGGCATCCTGTCCGACCTGGTGATCGTGGTCTGCCGCACCGATCCCGAGGCCGGGCACCAGGGCATCAGCCTGCTCGTGGTCGAGCGGGGCATGGCCGGCTTCGAGCGCGGCCGCAACCTCGACAAGGTGGGCATGAAGGCGCAGGACACCGCCGAGCTGTTCTTCAACGACGTCGAGGTGCCCAAGGAGAACCTCCTCGGCGAGGAGGGCTCGGGGTTCATCTCGCTGATGGTGAACCTGCCGCAGGAGCGGATCTCCATCGCCACGATGGCGGTGGCGGCCTGCGAGCACGTGCTGCGGCTGTGTCTCGACTACGCCAAGGAGCGCGAGGCCTTCGGCAGGCCGATCGGCAAGTTCCAGAACACCCGCTTCATGCTCGCGGAGATGGCGACGGAGGCCCATATCGCCCGGGTGTTCGTCAACGACTGCGTGATGCGGCTCAACGCCGGCGACGTCGACACCACGCTGGCCTCGATGGCCAAGTGGTGGACCACCGAGCTCCAGACCAAGATCGTCGACCGGGGCGTCCAGCTGCACGGCGGCTACGGCTACATGATGGAGTACCCGATCGCCCGGGCCTTCGTCGACAGCCGGATCCAGACCATCTACGGCGGCACCACCGAGATCCAGAAGGAGATCATCGGGCGCAGCCTCGGCATCTGAGCGGGGTTCGTCGCCGGGCCTTGTCCGGGAGTGTGGCCCACGCCACACTGGCGGCAGCCGACCCCGAGGAGACCCGATGAGCAACGACGTCCTGGCCGAGCGCGCCCGCATCGAGGCGGCCATCGCCGGCCAGACCCTGGCCGACGCCCTCCTGCGGACGGTGACGGAGCATGCCGACCAGCCGGCGTACTCCGACCGGCACCACCGGGTCGGCGACGAGGCCTGGCGCACGCTGACGTGGCGCGAGGTCCACGAGGCCGCCCTGGACGTCGCGGCCGGCCTGATGGAGCTCGGCGTCGCCCCCGGCGACACCGTCGCCGTGATGGCGACCAACCGCATCGAGCACGTGCTGGCCGACCTCGGCAGCGTGCACGCCGCCGCGACCCCGATGTCGATCTACAACACGCTCTCCGCCGAGCAGGTCGCCTACGTCGCCGGCCACGCCGAGCCGACCGTCGTGATCCTGGAGAACGCCGACCACCTCGCCCGCTGGGGTCGCGCCCTCGACGAGTCCGGGAGCGTGCGCAAGGTGGTCGTGATCGACGCCGCCGCCGCGCCCCAGGGTGACCGCTTCACGACCTGGGCCGACCTGGTCGCGTCAGGGCGCGCCTACCGCGCCGACCACGCCGAGGAGGTCGAGTCCCGCCGAGGCGAGCTGACCCCGGACTCGGCGGCGACGATCCTCTACACCTCGGGCACGACCGGCCACCCCAAGGGCGTGGTCCTCAGCCACTTCAACGTGCTCTACGAGGCGCTCAGCACCCTCGAGGCGGCCGGACTGGAAGGCGGTCAGCGCCAGGTCAGCTACCTGCCCTTCGCCCACATCGCCGAGCGGGTTCTGGGCATCTACGGACCCCAGGTCGTCGGCGGCCACATCCACTGCATCGGCGACCCCAGCGAGCTCCTCGCCGCCCTGGGCGAGGTGCACCCGACGGCGTTCTTCGGCGTGCCGCGGGTGTGGGAGAAGATCAAGACCGGCCTGTCCGCGAAGCTCGCGGCCGACCCCGACCCCGCCAACGTGAAGATGGTCCAGGAGTCGATGGCCGCCGCGCTGGCCTGGGTGGAGGCACAGGAGTACGGCGCCACGATGACCCCGGAGATCGAAGAGGCCTACCAGGCCGCCGACGCCGCGATCCTGGGCTTCCTCAAGCTGCTGCTCGGCCTCGACCAGGTGACTTGGGCAGCCTCCGCAGCCGCTCCGATGCCGCTCGAGGTCGCCAGGTTCATGGCCGGCCTCGGGCTCAAGGTCTACGACGTCTACGGAATGACCGAGACCTGCGGCGCCGTCACGGCCAACGGGCCCAGCGGCTTCAAGCTCGGCACCGTCGGCAGGGCCACGCCCGGCATGGAGCTCCGCCTCGGCGACGAGGGCGAGGTGCTGGTCCGCGGCCCCGTCAACACCTCCGGCTACCACCGGCAGGAGGAGGCGACGCGCGCGCTCATCGACGACGACGGGTGGGTCCACACCGGCGACATCGGCACCGTCGACGAGGACGGGTTCTTCTCGATCGTGGATCGCAAGAAGGAGCTGATCATCACCTCCGCGGGCAAGAACATCGCGCCGTCCAACATCGAGAACTACCTCAAGGAGTCGCCGATCATCGGCCACGCGATGGCGGTCGGCGACGCCAGGCCGTACGTCGTCGCCATCCTCACGCTGGACTCCGAGGTGGCACCGGCGGTGGCCCAGCAGCTCGGCGTGGAGTTCCAGGATCTGGCCGACCTGACGCAGCGGCCGGAGATCCTGGCGATGGCCCAGGCGGCCGTCGACTCCGCCAACGAGCGGCTCTCGCGTCCTGAGCAGGTCAAGGCCTTCGAGCTCCTGCCCGTGGAGTGGACCGCGGAGTCCGAGGAGCTGACCCCGACCCTCAAGCTCAAGCGTCGGGTGGTCAACCAGAAGTACTCCGACGTGCTGGAGCGCCTCTACGACTGAGTGCCCGACTGGTCCAGACCAGTGCGCCCGGCGGGTCACAGCGTGACCGCCCCGGGGTCAGGAGAGCAACCGCAGGTCACACGCGGGGTCGCCGATGAGTTGGCGGCGACCCCGGAGTCTGATCGGGGACATCCCTGATGCGGACCGTCCGCGCCCACTGAGAGGCTCCCCCTCATGCATCGTCAGATCGCCGGCAGGCTCACCAGCAAGGTCACCAAGTGGATCGTGCTCGCCGGAGCAGTCGTCATCGTCGGGCTGATGGCCCCGCTCAACGCCCAGCTCGTCGACGTGCAGAACAACGAGGCCTCCTCCTGGCTCCCCGAGTCGGCCGAGTCGACCAAGGTGCTGGAGGAGCTCACCGGCACGGTCGACCCCAACGACATCCAGACCCTGGTCGTCTACCACCGCGAGGGCGGGCTCACCGACGAGGACCTCGCGGCGATGGACGAGCAGGCGGCCGAGATCGCCGAGATCGACGGGGTGACCGACGCGGGGGTGCTCTCCCCCCACACCGCCGAGCAGGCCGGCGTGCCCGTCCAGCTGGTCGCCGAGGACGGCGAGGTCGCCAACCTGGCCTTCACGTTCAACTTCGGCGACGACGGCTGGATGAAGATGCCCGACGCCGCGGCGGAGGTGCGCGACATCGCCCAGCTCGACGGGGCGACGGTGCACCTCGCCGGCTCGGGCGGGCAGGCCGCCGACGCGTCGGAGGCCTTCGAGGGCATCGACACCAACCTGATCTTCGCCACCCTGATCGTGGTGGTCGTCATCTTGCTGTTCACCTACCGCAGCCCCGTCCTGTGGCTGCTGCCGATCATCTCGGCCGTCTTCGCCTACATGATCTCCGGCGGGGTGGTCTACCTGCTGGCCAAGTACGCCGACCTCACGGTCAACGGCCAGAGCCAGGCCATCCTCGGCATCCTGGTGATCGGCGCCGGCACCGACTACGCGCTGCTCCTGGTCGCGCGCTACCGCGAGGAGCTGCGCCGCCACGAGGACCGCCACGAGGCCATGGCCGTCGCCCTTCACCGGGCCACGCCGGCCATCCTGGCCAGCGCCGCCACCGTGGTCATCGGCCTGCTGTGCCTGGTGTTCTCCGACCTCAACTCCACCGCTGGGCTCGGTCCGGTGCTGGCGGTCGGGGTGTCGGTGACCTTCCTGGTCATGGTGACCCTGCTGCCGGCCCTCCTGGTGATCTGCGGCCGGTGGATCTTCTGGCCGAGACGGCCCACCTTCGGCTCCGCCGAGCCCACGGGCACCGGGTTCTGGGCCAGGGTCGGCCGCTGGATCCGCCCCCACCCCCGCCGGGTGTGGATGGTGACGACGGGGCTGCTGCTGCTCGCCTGCCTCGGCCTGTTCAAGCTCGACCCGTCGGGACTCGCCCAGGACGAGCAGTACACCCAGGAGTTCGACTCCATCGCCGGCCAGCAGCTGCTCGCGGAGCACGGCCTCGCTGACACCTCCAACACCGTGCAGGTCGTCGCCGACAGCGACCGGGCGCCGGATGTGGCGCAGGCCCTGTCCGACGTCGACGGGCTGGGCGACGCCGGCCAGCCCCAGGACATCGGGGACGGGCGGTCGTTCTTCACCGCCACGCTGGAGAGCGACATGTCCTCGACCGCCTCCTTCGACGCAGTGGAGGAGGCGCGCGAGGCCGCGTCGAGCATCGACGGGGCCGACGCGCTGGTGGGCGGCGGCTCGGCCTTCTACCTCGACACCAAGATCGCCTCCGAGCGCGACAACCGGGTGATCATCCCGATCGTCCTGGCCGTCGTGCTGCTGATCCTGATGATCCTGCTCCGGGCCCTGGTCGCGCCGCTGATCCTGATCGGCACCGTGATCTTGTCGTTCGGCGCCGCCCTGGGGATCTCCGCCCTGATCTTCTCGGAGGTGTTCACCCGGATCGGGCTCTTCGAGGTCAACGAGGGCTTCGCCCACGCCGACCCAGGGTTCCCCCTGTTCGCCTTCGTCTTCCTGGTCGCCCTCGGGATCGACTACAACATCTTCTTGATGACCCGGGTCCGCGAGGAGACCGTCAACCACGGGACCAGACGCGGCTCGCTGATCGCCCTCGCCTCGACCGGCGGGGTGATCACCTCCGCCGGCGTGGTGCTCGCGGCGACCTTCCTGGTCCTCGGCTCGCTGCCGCTGGTCTTCCTGGCCCAGCTCGGGGTGGCGGTCGCCCTCGGGGTCCTGCTGGACACCATGATCGTCCGCTCGGTCCTGGTCACCGCCATCAACCTTGACCTGGGCGGCAGGATCTGGTGGCCGAGCACGCTGGACCGAGCCGGCCACGAGGTCAGCCCCGCCGAGGCGCCGGGCGCGACGGAGAAGGTCCCGGTCTGAACGACGGGCGCGTGGCGCCCGGTTCCACCCGGTGGGCCGGGGGTCTCCCCCGGCCCGCGCGTGCCTATCCTGGGCGCAGTGACCCAGCAGCCGACCCCCCAGCAGATCCGTCGCGCCCTCGCGCGCGCGGAGCGGGCGGCCGCGCTGGACGTGGCGGAGGCGACGGTCCTGCTGGCGGCACGGGGCGAGGACCTCGACCGGCTGACCGCGGCGGCCGGGCGAGTGCGCGACGCCGGCCTGGTCGCGGCCGGACGCCAGGCGGACGGGCGCGGGGTGGTCACGTACTCCCCCAAGGTGTTCATCCCGGTCACCAAGCTGTGCCGCGACCGCTGCCACTACTGCACGTTCGTGGAGTCGCCGGGCCAGCTGCGCCGGGCCGGCCACGAGATGTTCCTGTCCCCCGACGAGATCCTCGACATAGCGCATCAGGGCGCCGAGCTGGGGTGCCTGGAGGCGCTGTTCACGCTGGGCGACCGACCCGAGGACCGCTGGCGCGAGGCGCGGGAGTGGTTGGACTCCAAGGGCTACGACTCCACGCTCGCCTACGTCCGCGCGATGGCGGTGCGGGTGCTGGAGGAGACCGGGCTGCTGCCCCACCTCAACCCCGGCGTCATGTCGTGGGAGGAGATGAACCGGCTCAAGCCGGTCTCGCCGTCGATGGGGATGATGCTCGAGACCACCAGCCGGCGGCTGTTCGAGACCAAGGGCGAGGCCCACTACGGCTCGCCCGACAAGGACCCCGCGGTGCGCCTGCGAGTCCTCGAGGACGCCGGCCGGCTCTCGATCCCGTTCACGACCGGGCTGCTGGTCGGCATCGGCGAGACGCTCCAGGAGCGGGCCGAGACGATCTTCGCGCTGCGCAAGGTCGCCACCCAGTTCGGAGCCGTGCAGGAGGTGATCGTCCAGAACTTCCGCGCCAAGCCCGACACCGCGATGCGCCATGCCGACGACCTCGGGCTCGACGAGTACCGCGCGGTCATCGCGGTCACCCGCCTCGTGCTCGGACCGAAGGCGCGGGTCCAGGCGCCGCCCAACCTCGTCGATCTCACGGAGTGCCGGGCACTGCTCGACGCCGGGGTGGACGACTGGGGTGGGGTCTCGCCGCTGACGCCCGACCACGTCAACCCCGAGCGCCCCTGGCCCTCACTCGAGCGGCTGCGGGAGATCACGGCGCAGTGCGGGTTCGACCTGCGCGCCCGGCTCACCGTGCACCCCGAGTACGTCCGCGCGGGCGAGCCGTGGCTGGACCCGCGCATCTCGGCCCACGTCGCCGCGCTGGCGACCGACGACGGCCTCGCGCGCCCCGGCGTACGGCCCGTCGGGCTGCCGTGGCAGGAGCCCGACGGGGGCTTCGCGAGCGTGGGGCGCACCGATCTTCATGTCGCCGTCGACGCTGAGGGACCCGGCGGGGGCCGCAGCGAGGACCGCCGCTCCGACTTCGCCGACGTCTACGGCGACTGGGGCTCGATCAAGGAGGCCGCCGGGACGACCGGGGCGCCGGCGGTGCTGCACGCGGAGGGCCGCGAGGCGATGGCCGCCGCGGAGGCAGACCCCGGCAACCTCTCCGACGAGCACGCCTACACGCTGATGAGCGCCGAGGGAGCGCTGCTCGAGCAGGTCACCCGGCTCGCCGACGACCTGCGCCGCGAGGCGGTGGGCGAGACCGTCACCTACGTCGTCAACCGCAACATCAACTTCACCAACGTCTGCTACGTCGGCTGCCGCTTCTGCGCCTTCGCCCAGCGCCGCACCGACGCGGACGCCTACACGCTGTCCCTCGACGAGGTCGCCGATCGCGCGGCCGAGGCCTGGGACCTGGGCGCGACCGAGGTCTGCATGCAGGGCGGGATCGACCCCGAGCTGCCCGCGACGGCCTACGTCGACCTGGTGGCCGCGGTCAAGCGCCGCATCCCCGACATGCACGTGCACGCCTTCTCCCCGATGGAGGTCGTCAACGGCACCGCGCGCACCGGGCTGTCGATCGAGGACTTCCTGATCAAGGCGCGCGAGGCCGGCCTCGGATCGCTTCCCGGCACCGCCGCGGAGATCCTCGACGACGAGGTCCGCTGGGTGCTGACCAAGGGCAAGCTCCCCACCCGGACCTGGATCGAGGTGGTCTCCACCGCGCACCGCGTCGGCATCCCGACCACCTCGACGATGATGTACGGCCACGTCGACAATCCGCGCCACTGGGTCAACCACCTGCGGGTGCTCACCCGGATCCAGGACGAGACGGGCGGGTTCACCGAGTTCGTCCCGCTGCCGTTCGTGCACACCTCCTCCCCGATCTACCTCGCCGGTGTGGCCCGCCCGGGGCCCACGATGCGCGACAACCTGGCGGTGCACGCGATGGCCCGGATCCTGCTGCACGGGCGGATCTCGAACATCCAGACCTCCTGGGTCAAGCTCGGCACCGAGGGCACGCAGGCCATGCTGAACGCCGGGTGCAACGACCTGGGCGGGACCCTCATGGAGGAGACCATCTCCCGCATGGCGGGCTCCGAGCACGGCTCCGCCAAGACCGTGGCCGAGCTGGAGGAGATCGGTGCCGGCATCGGCCGCCCGGTCCGCGAGCGCACCACGCTGTACGCGTCGCGCTGAGCGACCCGGCACCCCCGGCCCAACGGCGTACCAGACAACAAACTCGGTTCGCTAGCTGACGACAGTTGACCGCGCCAGCGTGGTCCAGACCAGTCCTCCGCCGCGTCCGGACACAAACAGGACACATTTCTGCGACCGGGTAGACGTGACCGGCGTCACTGCTTATGTTGTGCGGAACAACAAACAGGCGCAACTTCTTTGCGGGAGACCGCGCCGCAACACCGCGAGGAGGCGGTTCGCGTGAAGCGAAAGCACAGTGTGGTAGTCGCAGGTCTCATGGGCGTCGCCCTGGCCCTGTCGGCGTGCGGCAATGACGACGAGGCCTCGGACGACAGCGGGGGTGGCGGGGGCGGCAGCGCCGCCGAGGGCAAGGTCGGTGTGATCCTGCCCGACACCGAGTCGTCGGTCCGCTGGGAGACCGCCGACCGCCCGGCCCTCGAGGCCGCCTTCAAGAAGGCCGGCGTCGACGCGGTGATCCAGAACGCCGAGGGCGACGCGGGGAAGATGACACAGATCGCGGACACCATGATCGGCGACGGGGTGACCGTGCTGGCGATCGTCAACCTCGACTCCGAGTCCGGCGCCGCCATCCAGGAGAAGGCCAAGACCGCCGGCGTCGCGACCATCGACTACGACCGCCTCACGCTGGGCGGCTCCGCGGAGTACTACGTGTCGTTCGACAACACCGTGGTCGGCGAGCTGCAGGGTCAGGGCCTCGCGGACTGCCTCGGTGACAAGGCGGCCAACATCGTCTACCTCAACGGCTCGCCCACGGACAACAACGCCACGCTCTTCGCCGAGGGCGCGCACAGCGTGCTCGACGAGATGACCAACTTCAAGGTCGTCGGCGAGCAGGCCGTCCCCGATTGGGACAACGAGCAGGCGGCGACGATCTTCCAGCAGCTGTACACCGCCGCTGACGGCAAGGTCGACGGCGTGCTCGCGGCCAACGACGGTCTCGGTGGCGCCGCCATCGGCATCCTCGAGGGCAACGGCCTGGCCGGCAAGGTCCCGGTCACCGGTCAGGACGCCACCGTCGAGGGCCTGCAGAACGTCCTCGCGGGCACCCAGTGCATGACGGTCTACAAGTCCGCCACGCAGGAGGCCAACGCCCTCGCCGAGACCGCCATCGCCCTGGTCAACGGCGATGAGGCCGAGACCACCGGCACCACGGTCGACTCCTCCGACGACAGCGAGGTCCCCTCGATCCTGCTGGAGCCGCAGTCCATCACCAAGGAGAACGTGGGCGACGTGATCGCCGACGGTGGCCAGAAGATGGAGGATGTGTGCTCGGGCGAGTACGCCGCGATGTGCACCGAGGCCGGGATCTCCTGACCGCTTGACCTGAAGAACGTCCCGGCCATCGCCGGGGCACTGCTCCGATCGGCGTGCGGGCCCCCCACCGCCCCGACCCCCGACGGGGCGCCCAACAACCCATCTGAGGGGAGTGGGGC